>NZ_JBDGON010000002.1:0-600437 GCF_057751355.1 Salmonella sp. FC25216
GACTCACTGAGGCGTCTTAATACTAAAATCTGGCTCCTCTGACTGGACTCGAACCAGTGACATACGGATTAACAGTCCGCCGTTCTACCGACTGAACTACAGAGGAATCGTTTCAACGAGGCGCATAATACTGGGCCAGCTATACCGTGTCAATAGTAAAATTAACGCGGTAATTCAATTGGTTAATTAACCTACAAAATGAGGAATTAATGCTCTGATGCTTTCCCGTAGTCGCCCTCGGTTGAGTGTACCCGTAAGCGCTGAGAAGGGTCCTGGCGATAGAACTGACAAAAACGCTGCCATAACGACGGAAAGCGTGGAGCAAACAGTTCTGGCGCACTGAAAAAATACTCTGACAACACGGCAAAACATTCTGCTGGGTCGGTGGCGGCATAGGCATCTATACTGGCAGCGCTTTCGCCAACAAGATCGATTTCATCCTGTATATTATTCATTGCAGCGTGGAGATCGTGTTCCCAGCCGGCCACGTCCCGCAACGGGATGAAAGGAATACCGCTGGCGCGATCGCCATTGCGCATATCCAGTTTGTGCGCGACTTCATGGATAATGAGGTTGAAACCCGAAGCATCGAACGAGTCCTTGATATCCAGCCAGTTCAAAATGATTGGCCCTTGTTGCCAGCTTTGCCCCGACTGTACGACGCGCTGACTATGCACCAGACCTATGTCATCTTCCCATTCATCATCTACAACAAAGGGGGCGGGATAAATGAGTACTTCATGGAAACCATCAAGCCACTCAATACCGAGCTCCAGGATCGGTAAGCAAAAAATTAACGCAATACGCGCGCTTTTCAACGAGTCGAGCTCAAATCCCTGTAGCGCTACCAGCCTTTTTTGCTGCAAAAAACGTTCGGCCAGCGCAATGAGCCGGGCCTGTTCTTGCGCAGTGAGGTTTACCAGAAGAGGTATAGCCAGCGCATCATCCCACGGCCAGTCTGCGTTCTGGGTTATTTCTTGTGCTTTCCAGGGCCATTTAATCATCGTTTTGCTCGTAAACTCGTCACTTGAACAAAATTACCCAAACAGGGTCTGTTAAAATGCCAAATTACCTGGCATCATTGCAATATACGGAGAGATGCCGGAGCGGCTGAACGGACCGGTCTCGAAAACCGGAGTAGGGGCAACTCTACCGGGGGTTCAAATCCCCCTCTCTCCGCCACTATTCAAACACTTAGCTTAACTGCTTTCAACGACCCTCGTCACACTTGGTATGTCACACCTGATATCCTGGTATATAGTGTTGGTATACGCGCTGGATCTCTTTCTTACCATCATCATCTTCTGATTTCCTCAAAACAGCACGTGTCAGTGTTGAAGAAATCTTCGCTTCGCAATGGTGGCACGTCTCCGGTTTACGATATCAGGAGAGTGGCGCGTTTATTACCAGGGTAGGTAGGCGTTGTGAGACGTAGCTGGCTATTAATAGATATTTGATGAAGATTATTTACGCCAGGTTCACCTGCAGCGGCGGACATAGCTAAAAAAACGTATGGCAATCAGCGCGATAATGCCAAAAAAGCAATTAATATTTTTTTAACAAAACTAAAGCTTGCTATGTTCAGTTAACCGTGCGTTAATGGTTGTGCGGTTTGATACAAACTTATCTGAAGTAGTGATTGTAATATTTCTCATTATTTGTTCCTCTTGAGATCTCCTTTAGGTTTTTTTCTCTCTGATAATTTTCTTCAGGCCATTCTGCCCAAGGGCTAATTCAAAAGGTAACAATATTATGACGACGAAAATCACTGGTTTAGTAAAATGGTTTAACCCTGAAAAAGGCTTTGGTTTCATTACGCCTAAAGATGGTAGCAAAGATGTATTTGTACATTTTTCTGCAATCCAAAGTAATGATTTCCGCACTCTTAATGAAAATCAGGAAGTTGAGTTTTCAGTAGAGCAGGGACCAAAAGGTCCATCAGCGGTCAACGTTGTGGCGCTTTAAGGCAACTGATATCACTAATAAAATTCACTTCAGGTGTCCATGTTGTCATGGTTCACAATACAGAACATCGACATTCGATGTTACTGAGCAAAACCCGTTCGGCGCGAAATGTATTTTTTGTAAGTCAACCATGATCACTTTTGATAATGTTGGGCTATACATTCGCTCAGGACAGGTTCCGCTAGATTTTAGAAAATAATTCACATTAGCTCCGTACAGGAGCTTTTTTTATACCCGGATGATTATAATCTATGGAAGCTGGCATCTATAGTGATATTCTTCTCTCTTTCATACAGCGCCTAAAAAACTTAAGGTTGTTTTCATCTATCGGATGAAACCAGGTCAGCCTATCTTTGCGTTGTTATCCGTTATTCAATTCTCACTATTATAATAATAAGCCCGCGATAAATGCGGACTCGAATAACCTAAAGCGTTTTAGAACGGGTAGACCAGACCAACACCTACGATATCATCGGTTACAATACCGCTTTTCGTGTAGAAGTCGTTATCTTCATCCAGCAGGCTGATTTTATAATCAACCAGGGTGGACATATTTTTGTTGAAGTAATAAGTCATACCGGCGTCAACATATTTAACCAGATCTTTGTCAGTGTAACGCCAGTGGCCACGATGGACTTTCTGACCGCCAAAAATCTTTGCCCTTAGACAGCAAACAGGCGACAGACGGACACAGATCGAAATCGAACTGATACTGTGCGACTACTACAACGTTCTGGGTTTTGTTAGCGATACTTGCAGACCATCAACTTTGCCGTACAGATCAAGCTTGTTGCCATTTTTATTATAAACTTCAGCCGCATTTTCTGCGCCTGCCACTAATAACGTCGGGACAAGTAGTGTCAAAATTTTTCTGTGCATTATGTATTCCCTTGTGATAATAATTTATATGAATGTATAGCCACCTCAATAAAATCATAATCTGATACTATTCTATTAAGTTCGCGAATTTAGAAAATAACATGCAACAAATACATTTCAAATTATTTCTATTCGATTTTTTATAATGTAAACTATATAGATAGTAATGAATATATACATTATAATTATCATTTTTATCAATGATTTATTGATTTTTATTTGAGGATTTTTGTTGCGAATATAATTTGTTTTTTATATGTATTTTATATTTTGATTATGAAAAGACATAAAAAAAACCGGCATAAGCGCCGGCAATATGGGTAATAATAAAAATAAATAATAAAAGGCTAATAACCGGATCATTTTGACATTTAATACCAATAAAATAAAACACTATCTCAATAGGTAAAAATAAGTTGTTCTGGTTATAGGTTATTCTGCATCAGAATGCGATTCAATCACCATTATCTTATTTAACAGCAGGTTCAGCGCCAGGCGCAACATTGTCTGAGAATAAACTATTTGTGGCATGAATAACCAGAACAGGCGGAGAAGGTATTTCATGGTCGAAATGTGACTGATATCACATTATAATGTAATTAATGTCATATGACTTACATCACAAAAGCGGAGTAAAGTTTGAGTACCAGGGAGGACAACGCCACCCGTAGCATGGGCGGTAAATTAGCGTTATGGGTTTTTTATACCTTTTGCGGCTACTTCATCTGGGCGATGGCACGTTGCATCTGGTTGATGTCCGCCATACAAACCGAGCCGGTTCTCGGCCCAACCAGCGCGCCTGGCAGCGCAACGGAAAAATGGCTTAACGCGCTCTCGCTGGGCGTCGTCTGGCTTATTCTGGGGAGTATTGCCTGGTACACCCGGCCTCGCAAAAAACTGGCTTATCCCTCCAACACTAAGCCAGAAACGCGCAAGCAAGCAGGGATGTAAAGTGGTGACGGATATGTCAGGATAGCGAACCACATGCTCAGGCATGTAATAAAAATGGTCTGCTATAAAGAGAGGGCGTATGGACTCAGGATACTGGCAATCGCAGTTTGAAGACTGGCTACGTCACCACCACCAGGAGCAGGATGCCGCCCATGACATCTTCCATTTTCGTCGTGCTTGGGCAACCGCGCAAACGCTCGGGGAAAACGGTCCTGTCGACTGGCTGGTGGTTCTGGCGGCATGTTATTTTCATGACATTGTCAGCCTGGCGAAAAATCATCCGCAGCGGCATCGCTCTTCCATTCTGGCGGCGGCAGAAACCCGGCGTATTTTTCTGCGGGATTTTCCTGACTTTCCGGCAGAAAAACTGGTGGGTATTTGTCATGCTATCGAAGCGCATAGTTTCAGCGCAAACATTGCGCCCGCCACGCCAGAGGCAAAAATCGTGCAGGATGCAGACAGACTGGAGGCATTGGGCGCCATTGGTCTGGCGCGGGTCTTTGCGGTCTCCGGCGCGCTGGGCGTCGCGCTGTTTGATGCCGACGATCCCTTTGCTGACAGACGGCCTCTTAACGATAAACAATTCGCGCTCGACCATTTTCAAACCAAACTGCTGAAACTGCCGCTGACGATGCAGACCGAACGGGGCAAGTACCTGGCGCAGCGTAATGCGGATTTTCTGGTGTCGTACATGGCAAAATTGAGCGCTGAGTTGAAAGGCGACTATGAAACGCAGGACCAGGCGGTCATCCAGAGGTTTGCTACGCATCAGTAACCCCTGTCGCTGAAACGTAAACCGCGTCATTTTATGTTAGTCTGTCGGCAATTATTTTTGGCCGGTTAAATGTATGCAGGAAAATATTTCAGTAACACACGCCCGGAACCTCATCGCCGACGACGCCGGAAGCGAGATCCAGGCGATGCTGAGTCAATTGCTGGAAATCTATGATGTTAAAACGCTGGTGGCGCACCTTAACAGCCTGGGCGAACAGCACTGGAGCCCGGCCATCTTAAAGCGCGTAATGATGAACGCGGCATGGCATCGTTTGAGCGACAATGAACTCGCCTGTCTTAAAACAGGGTTGCCGACGCCGCCAGCGCATCATCCGCATTACGCCTTTCGTTTTATCGATCTCTTCGCTGGCATCGGCGGTATTCGCCGCGGATTTGAAGCGATAGGCGGACAGTGCGTGTTTACCAGCGAATGGAATAAGCACGCGGTACGGACATATAAAGCGAACTATTTTTGCGATCCGCTGCAACATCGCTTTAATGAAGATATCCGCGATATCACGTTGAGCCACCGGGAAGGGGTCAGCGATGAGGAGGCGGCGGAACACATTCGCCAGCATATTCCGCAACATGATGTCCTGCTGGCAGGCTTTCCCTGCCAGCCATTTTCCCTGGCGGGCGTCTCCAAGAAAAATGCGCTGGGCCGGGCCCACGGCTTTGCCTGCGAGACTCAGGGGACGTTATTTTTTGATGTCGTAAGAATTATCGACGCCCGCCGCCCCGCGCTGTTTGTGCTGGAAAACGTGAAAAACCTTAAAAGTCACGACCAGGGCAACACCTTCCGCATTATTATGCAAACGCTCAATGAACTGGGATATGACGTGGCGGATGCCGCTGACAATGGCCCGGACGATCCGAAAATTATCGACGGGCAGCACTTTCTTCCTCAGCATCGGGAACGTATTGTGTTGGTGGGATTCCGCCGCGATTTGAACCTGAAAACCGATTTTACGTTACGCAATATCGCCCGCTGTTATCCACCGCGCCGTCCGGCGCTGGCGGAGCTGCTGGAGCCCGTCGTCGAAGCCAAATATATCCTGACGCCGGTACTGTGGAAATATTTATATCGCTACGCAAAAAAGCACCAGGCGCGGGGAAACGGTTTTGGCTATGGCATGGTTTATCCTGACAATCCAGAAAGTGTGGCGCGCACGTTATCTGCACGTTACTACAAAGATGGCGCCGAAATCCTGATTGATCGTGGTTGGGACATGGCGAAAGGCGAAGCGAATTTCGACGATATCGGTAATCAACAACATCGTCCCCGCCGACTCACGCCGAGGGAGTGCGCGCGTTTAATGGGATTTGAGGCGCCGCAAACGTACCAGTTCAGGATACCCGTCTCGGATACTCAGGCTTATCGCCAGTTTGGCAATTCCGTGGTGGTGCCGGTATTTGCCGCGGTAGCAAAGCTACTGGAAGCCAAAATTCACCAGGCGGTGGCGCTGCGTCAGAGAGAGGCGGTAGATGGCGGACGTTCACGATAAAGCCACGCGCAGTAAAAATATGCGCGCGATAGCGACCCGCGATACGGCCATTGAAAAACGTCTTGCCGGCCTGTTAACCGCGCAGGGGATTACGTTTCATACTCAGGACGCGACATTACCGGGCAAGCCGGATTTTGTGGTGAATGACTATGATTGTGTGATTTTTACTCACGGCTGTTTTTGGCATCATCACCACTGTTATCTGTTCAAAGTACCGGCCACGCGAACGGCTTTCTGGCTGGAAAAAATCGGTAAGAACGTTGAGCGAGACGAGCGCGATATTCAGCGTTTACAGGCGCTTGGCTGGCGGGTACTGATCGTCTGGGAGTGCGCCTTGCGCGGGCGGGCGAAATTGAGCGACGCGGCGCTGGCGGAGCGCCTGGAAGAGTGGATCTGCGGCGGCGGTGCCAGCGCGCAGATCGACACCCAGGGTATGCATCTACTGGCGTGAATTTTCCGTTTTACACGGCGTGACCACCGCCCTGGCGGAAAACAGGTACTTACCCAGCGTCACCAGCACTACGGCAAACACAATCACGCCCAGCGCGGCCCATTCAACGGGCGAGAGCCTCTCGCCGCCCAATCCGGTGCCAAGCAACACGGCGACAACCGGATTCACATAGGCATAGCTGGTCGCCAGCGCCGGGCTGACATTGCGAATCAGGTACATATAGGCATTAATGGCGATGACAGAACCGAACAGCGCCAGGTAGCCGACGGCCATAAAACCCGATAAGCCAGGCAGCGTGGTGAGTTTCTCGCCGGAAAGAAACGCCGCGCAAAGCAAGACCACGCCCGCCGCCAGCATTTCAATCGCGCCCGCCATCATGCCTACGGGGAGGGCGATGCGCGAGCCGTAAACGGAACCAAACGCCCAGCTCATCGAGCCTATCAGGATCAACATCGCGCCCCACGGATTGCCGCTTAAATTGCCACCACTGTTCAGCAGAATAATCCCGGCAAGCCCAATGGCAATCCCCACCCATTCTAATTTGCGCGTTTTAATACCGAAAAAGTAACTAAAGCACAGCGTAAATAGCGGGACGGTGGCGACCACAACTGCAGCAATGCCCGATGGCACGTTTTGATGCTCCGCCACCGTAACCAGGCCATTACCCACCGCCAACAATAATAAACCAATCAGCGCAGCATTGATGGACTGGCGCAGCGGCGGAAGTTTTTCGCCGCGCAGCAGCAAAAACGCCATAAGCAAAATACCCGCTGAGAGGAAACGTACGCCTGCCATCATCAGCGGCGGCCAGCTTTCAACGCCTATTCGGATAACAAAATAGGTAGACCCCCAAATGATGTACAAGGCAAAAAGCGCGCCAAAAAGAGGTAACAACTGCCGGAAACGCATAATCTCTCACGGTGAAATAAAAAGGGTGAATATAGTAAACGTCAAAATTATTATGCTGGCGAGCATTATAATTGTCCTTTTTGAATAAAAAGGCGTTGACCCGTGCCGCTGGTTTCGGCATTGCGCGTTTTGCTACATACTTAACGTTTTAGAAGAAAAAACCGAGGGAATCATTTTGGCAGGAAGTAGCTTACTGACATTGCTCGACGATATTGCCACGTTGCTGGACGATATTTCGGTAATGGGCAAATTGGCCGCGAAGAAAACCGCGGGCGTACTGGGGGACGATCTGTCGCTCAATGCGCAGCAGGTGACCGGCGTTCGCGCCAACCGAGAGCTGCCAGTCGTATGGAGCGTGGCGAAAGGGTCATTGATCAACAAGGTTATTCTGGTGCCGCTGGCGCTGCTGATAAGCGCATTTATCCCGTGGGCCATTACGCCTTTATTAATGTTAGGCGGCGCGTTTCTCTGCTTTGAAGGGGTAGAAAAAGTCCTTCATACCTTTGAAGCGCGAAAACACAAAGAAGACCCGGCGGAGCGGCAAAAACGTCTTGAGGCGCTGGCTGCGCAAGATCCTTTGGCCTTTGAAAAAGATAAAGTGAAAGGGGCGGTACGTACCGATTTTATTCTTTCTGCTGAAATTGTGGCTATCACCCTGGGGATTGTCGCGCAGGCGCCGCTGCTTAATCAGGTACTGGTACTGGCAGGGATTGCGTTGGTCGTAACCATTGGCGTGTATGGCCTGGTGGGGATTATCGTAAAACTGGATGATATGGGATACTGGCTGGCGGAAAAGCGTAGTGTACTGGCGCAGGGCATCGGTAAAGGATTACTGATTATCGCGCCCTGGTTAATGAAAGCGTTATCCATTGTCGGTACGCTGGCGATGTTTTTAGTCGGCGGCGGGATTGTCGTACACGGTATTGCGCCGTTACACCATGCCATTGAACATCTTGCGCAGCAACAGGGTACTTTCATGGCGCATACGCTTCCCGGGGGGCTGAATCTGGTGCTCGGTTTTATTATCGGCGCCATTGTGGTGGCGCTGGTGAAAGGTGTGGCGAAAATTCGCGGTGTTTCGCACTGATTTTCTGCAATGAATTGTGCAAAATTGCCCGTTGTCGTCTAAGGTGAAAACGTTTCATCTGATACCGGAGGCAGGTATGGTCTTTTCTGTCAGTGAGGAAGTTACGGTGAAAGAGGGGGGACCCCGGATGATCGTCACCGGTTATTCCAGCGGAATGGTAGAGTGCCGCTGGTATGACGGTTTTGGCGTAAAGCGGGAGGCATTCCATGAGAATGAGCTCGTGCCAGGCAAGGAAAGGCGCGTGCGGGACGAAGCCCGATGACAAAACGCCCGGTTAACGCCGGGCGTTTTGTTGTGGATAAAGAGAGTCGTCGCGCGGCGACATGCTGCTATCAGGTTATGCCAGGATTTAGCGGTATCCCTTAGTGATGTCTGACTACCGTAAGCCATCAAGGGGCGTTGTATAAATAACCAGGAGTTACCAGGGTGCCGCACGAGACACTGTTAGAAAATCAAGGCTGGTTTAAAAAGCTGGCGCGGCGTTTTGGTCCCGGCCATGTCGTCAACACTTGCTTTCTGATCGTGATGCTGTTCTCGACGCTACTTACCTGGCGGGAAGTGATGATACTGAAAGACGCCTATGTCGCCAGTCAGCGCAATCATCTGGGGAGCGTCGCGAATGCCCTTGACCGCCAACTGCAATTCAACATGGATAGGTTGATCTTTTTACGTAACGGTATGCATGAAGCGCTGGTGGCGCCGCTGGCTTTTGCCGCATTGCAAAGTGCGGTAACGCAGTTTGAGCAACGACGCGCCCGGCATTTCTGGCAACTGGAGCTGGATAAGCGGCGGACATTGCCGCTATATGGCGTTTCCGATCAGTTTGTCGCCCGGACGACGCTCCTTTCGCGGGATAATCGCGATCTGGCAAATGAATTAACCGCCACGCTGGAGCTGGGGTATCTGGCGCGTCTGGCGCGCTCATCCGCCATGCTGACGCTGGAGACGATGTATGTTTCTCGCTCAGGGTTTTATCTCTCAACCCTCCCTACGGCATACGGTAGCGATATCGTATCACGTTACTATCAGTACGTGACCCAGCCCTGGTTTATTGAGCAAAGTCAACGGCGTAACCCACAGCGCGGCGTGCAGTGGTTTACCTCCTCACAGCCCTATATTGCTGTTGAGCAGCAAAAAGTGACAGCCAGTGTGCCGCTGGATCACGATAATTACTGGTATGGCGTACTGGCAATGGATATTCCCGTCGCGTCATTCCAGCGATTCCTGCGCGATGCGGCTGAAAAGGATATCGAAGGAGAGTATCAGCTATACGATAACCATCTCCGTTTGCTGGCAGACTCCACGCCGGAACAACAAACCGCTAATACGTTAAATGACCGTGAACGCGCCTTACTGGCGCGTGAAATAGAAAAAGATACCCTCGGCGGGCTGCGTTTAGGAACGCATTATGTAAGCTGGGAGCGGCTGGATCATTTTGATGGCGTCCTGCTGCGCGTGCATACATTTCGTGAAGGCATACAAGGGAATTTTGGCAGTATTAGTATCGCGCTGACGCTGTTATGGGTACTTTTTACGGCGATGCTGTTGATCTCCTGGGGCGTTATTCGACATATGGTCAAAAACATGTTTGTTCTGCAAAATTCGCTGCAATGGCAGGCATGGCACGATCCGCTGACCCGGCTCTATAACCGTGGCGCGCTGTTTGAAAAAGCGTCCAGGCTGGCAAAGCGTTACCGGGAATCCCGCCAGCCTTTTTCTGTGGTACAGCTGGATTTAGATTATTTTAAAAGCGTTAACGATCGCTTTGGCCATCAGGCCGGCGATCGCGTGTTGTCCCATGCCGCTGGGCTCATTGGCAGCACCATTCGATCGCACGACATCGCCGGACGGGTAGGGGGCGAAGAGTTTTGTATCGTGCTGCCCGGCGCGACGAAAGCGCAGGCGCTGCAGATTGCCGAACGCATACGCCAGCGCATTAATGACAAAGAGATTCTGGTGACGAAAAGCACGACGCTTCGTATCAGCGCGTCAATGGGGATCAGCAGCGCGGAGGAATACGGCGACTATGACTTTGAACAGTTGCAGTCGCTGGCCGACAAACGGCTTTATTACGCCAAACAGTCCGGACGTAACCGTATTTGCGCCAGCGACGCGACTCAGGAGCGGGAAAAGAAATAGTCCATTCCTTCGCGCCAGCCATTCGGTCCTTCATTCTGGCTACGGTAGACGCGCTGAGGATCGTCGTTACGCAAATGTACGCCCTCCCGGTTTAGCCCTTTAACGATAACCGCATAATCCATCACATCCAGTAAGGGCGCATCATTGGGACCGTCTCCCAGTCCCAACGTCAGAGGACGCGCGTGCCACTGGCGACGATATGCTTCAATCAGCCAGTTGGCGGCCTGATCTTTACCGGCGGAGGCGTCCAGCACATGCCAGAAACGGGCGCCATGGACAAATTGCAGCCCCAGTTCATTTAAACGGGCGACAAACTGCGCCATGCGTTCATCGCTATCGCGCCAGATCAGCGACACCGAAGTTTCATGCAGACGGGTTAGGGCAGACTGTGCCCGATTCAGGCCCGTCCATTCACTTATTACCTGATCGTCAACGTCATCAAAAGTGGTGAACTTAAACTGTTCCTTTTCACGCAACTTATGCAGGACGAGGCGGATTTCGTTGTGAGAAATACCGGCTATCAGGCGGGGATAGTTGGGATGGTCTTCCCAATGAGCGTCCAGTTGGATCACCGCACCGTTTTCCGCAATCAGCGGCAGTCCCTGTAGATTTAACGTCGTCTGGAGCTGGAGCATTTCAGCCGCGGTTTTACTGCTACAGAGGATCACGGGTACGCCGCTTTCATGCAGGCGCGTAAGCCAGGGGGCTGCGGGCTGCCACTCAAAGGTGTGGCTGTTCAGCAACGTGCCGTCCAGATCGGTAAAAATCAGCAAGGGGTCATGGATTGAGAGCATTTTTTCCTCATTTTCCATTGCAACGGCGGGCTTATTTCCAGGAAAAATCCTAAAGCACATCCGAAAGAAGTAGAACGCTAACTGGAACCGATCCCGTCGCTTCCAGACAGCGCATGCGTTGTCACACTTTTGCTACCGAACCATTAGCAGGCTTAATCATTCATGTAAAAAATATTTACTTGTCATGCAAAAAAATTGCAGATAAGGTAAATCTCACATCAGATTTCCTGGTGTAACGAATTTTCAAGTGCTTCTTGCATAAGCAAGTTTGATCCCGACCCGTAGGCCGGGATTTTTTTCGGCCATTTTTAACGGTTTATTTCCGTTACACTAAAATCATGAATATCCAGCTCGAATGCTTCAGCTAATTCATGCCATGTATGATATTCCCGTCCGTCTACGCTCACTCGCTCAGGATCTTCCTGGCTACGGTGAACCTCGCTTTCGCTGATTTCATTTATTGCCGCCAGTAGCGCATCTACGTCGACGCTGACTTCGCGCTTGGCCGTATCGCTGTACTCTTTTGCCGTTTTCATCTTCACTACCTCGCTGGTTCCTGACAGCCTAAGTATAGCCCGTTGAGAAAACCAGCAAACACGTCAGCAAGGCGCTGTCAGACGCGGAAAATTGTTCTACACTGGCACAAAGTAACAGGAGGAAAATGATGAAGGTGAATGATCGGGTAACCGTTAAAACGGACGGCGGTCCCCGCCGACCGGGCGTGGTACTGGCAGTGGAAGAATTTAGTGAAGGCACAATGTATCTGGTTTCGCTGGAAGATTACCCGCTCGGCATCTGGTTCTTCAATGAGTCAGGTCATCAGGACGGCATTTTTGTCGAGAAGGCGGATCAGGACTAATTGAGCCGGACTGGAGGTGCATTGCCAGTCCGGATGTCTCAGCGCATGTTAACAAAAATGCCGTTAGTGACGTTATCTGTCAGTCGTACTACGTGATAGATCACTTGTTTATTATGCGTTTTTATCTTTCGTTTAATATTCCCCTTATGGGAGGACACTGTCTTGGCTTTAATATTCATTCTGTCAGAAATCTGAATGGTTCCCTGACCTTCCATCCACATTCGCAGCATGCTGGATTCAGTTCGACTTAACGATAACGTTGGTAAATTTATGGTTCCTGAAATACCAGACTCTTTTTTCAGAATATCGCCAAGAATAGTATCCAGCGAGTCAGGTTTAATCGATTTTGAGCTAATCAGTAAGTTTTTTCTTACTAATAAATATTCATCAAAATGTACATTAGCAATTGCCATAAAAACAATAAATAACGTGTCAGGATGTTGATTAATGATTTGCTTTATTTGTTGACTGTCTGAAGGCGTATGAATAAAACAGTCCTCATTAATAAACACCACCGAAGGCTGATGCGCGCTACAAGCGATAGCGAGTTCGTCAACGGTTTCGATGTCGTTGATTTCCCTTTTTTTCACCCCTCTGCTGACCAGATACCCGCTTAACCCTAGCCGGGTGTAACTGCATAAATCCATAATAATCGTTGACATGGCATACCCTCACTCAATGCGTAACGATAATTCCCCTTACCTGAATAACTCACCATAATCAGACGGAACACGAATAGTCACCTTAGATAACGCTTACGCCGTTTTTCAGGCGAACTTACTATCCCGTAAAGTTGCATATAATTTGCCAGGAATCATCTTAAAGTAAAGTGAATATTGTGTTATGTGAGTGAAGTAAAAACAAATAAGTGGCAACAGATATATCCTGGTGAATGTTTTTTAAAATTTATTTTCGGATAAACCTTAGTAAAACATGATAAAGATTATGGGTTATTATTTATCGGCATCTCGCTAACAATATCAGCAAGCAAATTGAAAATTTCGCTGAATAAATGTTCGCAAAACGGTGCAATTAATGGCATTAGCGCGGCCATCAGCATAATGCCGACGGTGAGCGTCAGCGGGAAACCGATAACGAATATAGAAAGCTGTGGTGCCATGCGGTTTAATAGCCCCAGCGCCAGATTGAGCGTAAGCAGGAGGGTAATGACCGGCAATGCCAGCATCAGTCCGTTTAAGAAAATGAGTCCTCCGGCCCTGGCGAGCGCCATAAACGCATTACTGTTCACCGGGTTGCTACCGATGGGCAGGGTGTGGAAGGTATCGACCAGCAGCGAAATAAGCCACAAATGACCATTAAAGGTGAGAAACAGTAGCATGGCGAGCATATCCATAATACGCGCCAGGACCGGCATATTAAGGTGGCTGCCCGGGTCGACGAAGGTGGCAAAGGAAAGCCCCATTTGCAGACCGATAAATTCACCCGCGGTACGAACCGCCGCAAAGGCGAACTGCATGGTAAATCCCAGCGCAATACCGATCAGAATTTGTTGCATTGCCAGCCATAAGGCGGCAATAGAAAAAAGCGGCGTATCGTTTGTCGGTAACGACGGCGCGATAACGAGGGTAATCATCACTCCCAGTCCCAGCTTTACACGCTTGGGAATAGCGCGCTCGCTGAGAATCGGCGCGGTTGAAATCAGCGCCAGCACGCGCAGCAAAGGCCAGAAATAAAGATTCATCCAGTATAGCCATTGCTCGCTTGTGACCTGTATCATCGTTCTGTTTATCCGATGATATAAGGTAAATTGCTGAACAGAGTGCGTACGTAATCCAGCAGCAGGTTGAGCATCCACGGGCCGGCAACGATAATTGCGATAAATACGGCGACGATTTTAGGGATAAACGACAGCGTCATTTCATTAATCTGAGTGGCGGCCTGCAAGATACTGATAATGAGGCCGGTAATCAGCGCGACGAGTAACAGCGGCGCAGCCAGGGCGAGGGCGACTTTCATCGCCTCGGTGCCCATCATCATGACGGATTCTGGAGTCATTTTGCGCCTCTAACTGTAAAAGCTTTGGGCCAGCGACCCCACAAGCAATTGCCAACCATCGACCAGTACAAACAGCATCAGCTTAAACGGCAGGGCGATTGTCGCTGGCGGTACCATCATCATCCCTAACGCCATCAGTACGCTGGCGATCACCAGGTCGATAATCAAAAAAGGGATGAAAATCGTAAAACCGATCTGAAACGCCGTCTTTAATTCGCTGGTGACATAGGCGGGCAGGAGAATACGCATCGGTACTGCTTCCGGTCCCTGTAACGGGCCGCTATTGGCCAGACGGGCAAACAGCGCCAGATCGGCTTCGCGGGTTTGGCGCAGCATGAACGCGCGTAACGGTTGCGCGCCTTTATCCAGCGCTTCCTGCATAGAAATTTTCTGCTCGCTAAACGGCTGGTAAGCGTCCACGTAAATCTTGTCAATGACGGGCGACATAATAAAAAAGGTCAAAAACAACGCCAGTCCGAGTAGTACCTGATTTGGCGGCGCCGAGGGCGTGCCCAGCGCGTTACGCAACAAGCCAAAAACAATGATGATGCGGGTGAAACTGGTCATCATCAGTAAAATCGCTGGCAGGAACGTCAGCGAGGTGATGAAGACCAGAGTCTGGACGGATAATGACCAGCTTTGGCCTCCGCCCGCTAATGGTTGGCTGATAAGCCCCGGCAGTTGCGCAGCGGCGGCGGGACTAAAAAGCCACAGGCCCGCCAGCGAAAGGAATAACAAGCGGCGCATCAGGATCTCCCGGAACGCTTGAGTAAGCTCTTCATCATGTTCTGGAAATCTGCCGGTGGGGCCACAGGCGCTTCCGTGTCGCTCTCCGCGGGAGGAAGAGTGTGCAGCAGGTTAATCTGCGAGGCGGTTACGCCCAGTACCAGACGTGCATTTTCGACCTCAACAATCACCACGCGTTCTCGCGGGCCGAGCGAGGCGCTGGCTGATACCTTGAGTCCACGCACGCTATTTCCTTTTGGGGCGAATCCCATACGCTTAATCACCCAGGCCGCCGCCAGAATGAGCGCTATAATGCCAATTAATGCGCCGCTCACTTGAATTAGCGGCGATCCGGTTGACGCGGCGGGCTGAGAAACCGTGGCCTGTGTCTTCATCATTAACGACTCAAACGACGCATACGCTCGGATGGCGTAATAATATCGGTGATACGTACACCGTATTTATCCGCCACGACGACCACTTCACCCTGGGCAATCAGGTAGCCGTTAATCAGGATATCCAGCGGCTCGCCCGCCAGTCCGTCCAGCGCGACGACCGACCCCTGCGTCAGGCGCAGCAGTTCTTTAATGGTCATTCGCGTGCGGCCCAGCTCTACGGTCAGTTTTACCGGGATATCCATAATCAGGTCGATATCCTGCATGGCGCCGCTGACATCGCCGCCGCCAAGTTGTTGGAAAACCGCGTCGGCGGCGCTTTTATTGGTGGTCGCTTTTTGCTCGTTTAACGCGTCAGCCCACAGATCATCCAATGCGCCAGTATTCTCATCGGACGGATTATTCATGTCACTCATTTGGGCTGTTCCTCATTCAGCGAATTCAAAATTGGGTTGATCAAATGTTCTACGCGTAGCGCATACTGTCCGTTTACGGTGCCATATTGGCTGGTGAGTACCGGCACGCCGTCCACATGAGCAATAATGCGGTCGGGTTTTTCAATCGGCAGTACATCGCCGGGTTTCAGCTTCAAAATCTGGGAAAGACGCAACGGAATGTCGGCAAAATTCGCCACCAGCTCCAGTTCGGAGTGCTGAACCTGGCGTACCAGGTTATCACGCCAGTTCTGATCTTCATGGCGCGAGTTTTCCAGCGGCGGGTTCACCAGCAGCTCACGCAGCGGCTCGATCATGCTAAATGGCAGACAGATGTTAAATTCACCGGTCAGATTGCCGATTTCCACATGAAACGGCGTATTAACGACGATATCGTTCGGCGAGGTGGTGATATTGGTAAATTTCACCTGCATTTCGGAACGAACATACTCCACTTCCAGCGGATTAATGGCTTTCCAAGCATCGCTATAGCCTTCCAGCGCCAGTTTCAGCATACGGTTGATGACGCGCTGTTCCGTATGGGTAAACTCGCGGCCCTCGACTTTGGTCGGGAAACGACCGTCGCCGCCGAACAGGTTATCGACGGCAATAAACACCAGACTCGGCGAGAACACCACCAGCCCGGTGCCGCGTAGCGGCTTCAGGTGGATAAGGTTCAGGTTGGTCGGTACCGGCAGATTACGCGCAAATTCGTGATACGGCTGAATACGTATAGCGCCCACGGTAATATCCGGGCTGCGGCGCAGCAGGTTAAATAATCCCATCCGGAACTGGCGTGCGAAACGTTCGTTAATGATCTCCAGCGCCTGCAAGCGTTCACGCACGACGCGACGCTGGGTATTGGGATCGTAAGGGCGAATATCGCTATCGCTTGCGATACCGGGAGTGGGTTCGTCTTTAGTGTCGCTGTCGCCGTTCAACAGCGCATCGATTTCAGCCTGAGAAAGAATACTATCGCCCATATCGTTACCGCAGAATAAAAGCTGTATAAAGCACGTCGGTGACGACCTGTCTTGGTTGTCCGGCAACGAGCGGCGCGGCCAGCGTCTCTTTAATGGCGGCAATCAGTTTTTGTTTGCCTGCTTCCGTTGAGAGCTCGGCGGCATTCTGACGGGAAAACAGCAACAGCAGACGGCTGCGCACTTCCGGCAGATATTCATTTAATCGCGCGCGGGTCGCTTCGTCTTTCAGACGCAGGGTTACGCCGATATACAACACACGATCCGCATCGCCCAGATTGACGGTAAACGTATCCAGCGCAAAAAATACCGGCGCAGGCGGCGGAGCCGGTTCCGCTTTAGCGTTCGGGGTCGGTTGTTGCTGCATACGCCAGTAGCTATAACCTGCGGTTGCGCAGGCGGCGAGGGTAATCAACACCAGCAAAGGTATCCAAATCGAGCGTTTGCTCTTTTTGTTAATCGCGGAGTCAGTCATCTGATACGGGCTTCCTGTTTCGGTACTGCTTATTGGCTGATTATCCCGTGTCCTGTCCACGACAAAGCGTGGAAAAGACGCGGATAATCATGCTACCTCTGGCGTTAGGCGAAGATATCCACTGCGCCATTGCCGCGTGCGGCGGCCTGAAGCGAGGCCGGCGCCGCTAACGCTATGTCATCTTCAGCGCCAAACGCGTCCGCATGTTGGGCGCGGGCAGGCTGTTGCTGCTGCGATGAAGACTGCTGCTGTCCGGCAAAGCTTTCGCTACTGATGCTGCTTTGTCCCAACTGAATGCCGCTTTCCGCTAACTGGGTCCGCAACATGGGCAGCGCGGCTTCCAGCGCGGCGCGGACATGGCTGTGCGGCGATACCATCTGGAGCTGCGCCTGATTGTCATCCAGCTTGAGCGAAATATGCACCTGACCTAACTCTTCCGGATGTAATCGAAGCTGCGCGCTTTGCTGTCCCTGACGTGTAAATAACATGACCTGCTGACTGAACGTTTGCTGCCATTCATGGCTGCCTAACGGCGCGCTGAGAACCGGGGCTGAGGCAACAGGTAGCGGTTGCGGTTGCGCCGTGGCGCTGCTGAGAGTCGGCATTGCCGCGCCATGCGTTACTGGCGCGGGTGGGCTATCAACATCCACTTTCGCGCTGGTCGCGGCGGCGGCAGCAACCAGCGGCGTCAGTGATTGACCCGTGGCGCGATCGTCGCTGATGCGCGCAAACGACGCCTCTGTTTTCCCTTTTTCATGCTCGCTAAAAGAGAGCGTATGTGTCTCTTCCTGCGGCGCCGATCGCATGTCGCCGCGTAAAAGTGACGGCAAGGCGATGTGATTTTCAGCCGACGTTTCTCCGGCGACAGGCGTCGCGACAGGTTGTCCGGGCAGCATGGCGAATAAGGCGCTCAGACTGGCGAGATCCTCATCGCTCAGCGCTGGCGTTTTCTCATCATGCTGCGCTGTTTTACTCAATGCGGCCAGAGCGCTGGTTTTCAACGATGGCGTTAGCGTAGACAGTAGATGTTGCGCTTGTGTCAGATCCGTAAGCGTTTCATCCGTCGCATTCGCTTTTTGCGCCAGCAGGTCGGCAAGCTTCGCCGCCTGACCCGGTTCGCCATGTTGGGTCAGTAACCCTTTTGATAATTTGCCGCCTGCCGCCTGTAAATCGGTCAGCGTGATGCGGGCGTCTTTGCCCTGTACGCCGTCTGCGCCTAACGCGCCCGCCAGTAGCGCCAGAAAGTCCTCGGCTGAACCGGTGGCTTTTCCTGACGTCAGACCCGCGGTCATGTCGGTATCGGTGGTGATCAGTTGGGGCAGGGTGATCATTCGGGTTTCCTCATTGCTGCACGCTGAGCAAATTCATCCATCTTTTTCTGATCCATGCGGTTTTCAGCTAACAGCGCTGCCGCGGTTTGTCGGTCCTGTAAGGTTTGCCAGGCCTGAAGACGCTGCTTTTTTTCACACCAGCTCTTCAGCGCCATGTCAACTTTTTGCGTCCACTGCGTAAGCTGGAGGCGATGCTGCTCTATCGCCTTTTCCAGTGTCTGAATAAACTGCTGATAATTGATCCAGCGATTACTGGCGATGCCATTGCCCATATCGGTGTTCAAATTACTGCGATACTCATTCTGATAATCGATCAGCATTTTGAGCTGTTCTTCCGCCTGTTGGCAGCCGCGACGCATTTCTCCCAGTAAACGCGCCGCGTTATCTACCTCTTTTTCGGCCAGATCTTTGAGTGTTTCCAGAGCGCCATGTTGTGCCATGATCGTCGCCCTCCTGCTTTATCACACCGTCGGGAAAATTAAATCGAGCGCCTGGAGAGAGTCCTCCCAGTCGGCCCGTTCAAAAATGCCTTGCTGTAAAAACGCTTCTAATTGCGGCCATAAGGTAATGGCTTTATCGAGCATCGGATCGCTGCCTTTGGCATAGGCGCCGACGCTGACCAGATCGCGGTTACGCTGGAAACTGGAAAGCAACTGTTTAAATAGCCGTACCCGCGCATAGTGCTGCTCGGTAATGAGCGCGGTCATCGCCCGGCTGATTGACGCCTCGATATCAATGGCCGGATAGTGTCCGGCCTCCGCCAGACGGCGGGACAAGACAATGTGCCCGTCAAGAATTGCGCGTGCCGAGTCGGCAATGGGATCTTGTTGGTCATCCCCTTCGGTCAACACGGTATAAAACGCGGTGATAGAGCCGCCGCCGTGGATGCCATTACCGGCACGTTCGACCAGCGCCGGCAGCTTTGCGAACACCGAGGGCGGATAACCTTTGGTGGCTGGCGGTTCGCCGATCGCCAGCGCAATTTCACGCTGCGCCATCGCATAGCGAGTCAGCGAATCCATAATCAGCAACACATGCTGTCCGCGATCGCGAAAGTCTTCGGCGATGCGAGTGGCATAGGCGGCGCCCTGCATTCGCAGCAGCGGTGAGACATCAGCCGGGGCGGCAATCACCACCGAGCGCGCGCGACCGTCGGGGCCGAGAATATTTTCGATGAAATCTTTGACTTCGCGGCCACGTTCGCCGATAAGTCCCACGACAATCACGTCCGCCCGCGTGTAGCGCGCCATCATGCCAAGCAGAACCGACTTACCGACGCCGGAACCGGCAAATAGCCCCATACGCTGACCGCGCCCTACGGTTAACAACGCGTTGATAGCGCGCACGCCGGTATCCAACACATGTTCGATTGGCGTTCGCTGTAGCGGGTTAAACGGCGGTGTGATTAACGCGCCAGTCTCCATCGTATCCGGCGCAGGCAGTCCGTCCAGCGGTTTACCGCCGCCATCCAGCACCCGACCAAGCAGGGCCGGGCCGAGCGGTAACTGTTTGCCGCTTTGCAGACCATCGCCATGCCCGTTACGGGCGTAAACGCGGGCGCCGGGCAGAATGCCTTCGACTTCTTCCAGCGGCATTAAAAACAGACGTTGGCCGTTAAAACCGACCACTTCCGATTCCACCTCTTTGGTTTCAGGGCCGTCCTGGCGCTCAATAATGCAGGTTGCTCCCAGCGGAAGCTGGAGACCGGTGGCTTCCAGTACCAGTCCAGTGGCGCGGGTTAAACGTCCATAACGACGCACCGCCGGCAATAACGCTATTTTTGCTTCAAAGTTGTCGAGCGCGGTAAGCCAGCGGGTTAGACGCGTGGTCATCAGAGCACTCCCGGCGCCGCCAGGCGACATAACTCTTGCCAGCGAGTGGCGACACTGGCGTCCAGATCGCCCTCATCGGCAGACACTTTACACCCACCGTGATGCAGAGTCGGATCGCCACGCAACCGCCAGCCATGAAGACTGAGCGTGGCGCCCAGCATCTCTTCCACCCGCTGTAAGTCGTCCGGATGCACGCGCAACTGCGGCTTGCCGCTAAAGAGCGGCTCTTGCTGCAATAGTTGTTGGATCTGTTTAATCAGCGCTGAGTTGTCCACTGCCGGCGTTTGGCCGATGACCTGACGCGCGGCCTCCAGGGCCATTTGCATCAGCCGTGAGGCGATGACGCTATCGAGCGCGTCAAGCGTATTCTGAAACTCGCTCACTAACTGCTGCATACGGGCATGAATCGGCGCCTGCTGCGTCTGCGCCTGGGCTTGTCCTTGCTCCAGCCCCTGCGCTAACCCTTCCTGATATCCCTGTGCGTGTCCTTTTTGCCGTCCCTCCGCCAGCCCGGCGTTATAACCTTGTTCATGGGCCTGTATTTTTAGCTGCGCCAGTTCCTGCTCCAACTGTTGTTCGGCAGTGAGCTTGGGCTCTGGCGCATCTTCTGTCAAGGTAACGTTATCAGCTTCAACCGGCACAAACGTCTCTGGCGGCGGGGCGAGGTCGTCGGGGGTCCAGACTTGCCACGGCAATTCATTAGACATAGGTATCCTCGCCGCTGCCAATCACCATTTCGCCGGTTTCCGCCAGACGACGCACAATAAGCAGAATCGCTTTCTGCTCGTTTTCCACCTGAGACAGACGAACCGGGCCACGGTTGGCAAGGTCGTCGCGCAGGATATCGGCGGCGCGCTGGGACATATTGCGCAGGAACTTCTCGCGTAATGGCGGTTCGGCACCTTTCAGGGCGATCAGTAGCGACTCGGAATCCACTTCCTGCAGCAGACGCTGAATACTGCGATCGTCCACATCCACCAGATTTTCGAACAGGAACATCTCGTCGATGATTTTCTGCGCCAGTTCGCCGTCGAATTCACGCACAGCGGTAATAACCGCTTCTTCCTGCTGCGTTTTCATCAGGTTGATAATTTCCGCCGCGGTTCTTACGCCGCCCATTTTGCTGCGTTTCAGGTTCTGACCGTCGAGCAGGCCATTCAGCACTTCGGTCAACTCCGCCAGCGCCGCCGGCTGTACACCGCCAAACGTCGCGATACGCAGCATCACATCATGACGCAGACGCTCGTCAAACAGCGCCAGAATATCGGCGGCCTGGCCGCGTTTGAGGTGGACCAGAATGGTGGCGATAATCTGTGGGTGTTCGTCGCGAATCAGGTCGGCGGCGCTCTGCGGTTCCATAAAGTTGAGCGTTTCGATACCGCTGGTGGTATCGCGCGTTTCCAGAATATCTTCCAGCAGGCTGGAGGCGCGCTCTTCGCCCAGCGCTTTTATCAGTACGGAGCGTAGGTATTCGTTGGCATTGATATTCAGCGCGGCGAACTGCTCCGCTTCCTGCTCAAACTCTGACAGTACGTCCGTCAGTTGTTTGTTGGAGATCTGACGCACGTTAGCCATCGCCGTACTTAGCGCCTGTACTTCGCGGGTGGAGAGGTGTTTAAACACCTCTGCCGCCCGGTCTTCGCCAATGGTCATCAACAAAATGACGCTTTTATCGGTACCGCTAAGATTACTCATGATCGTTACTCATCCACTGGCGAATGACCAGCGCCACCACGCGCGGATCGTTGTCTGACATTTCGCGAATACGCTGACTCATCACCTCGGCGCCAAGACGCTGGTTAGCCCGACGTTGCTGGAGTTGCTCGTCTTTGCTGAGGCGTACTTCCACAGCTTCTTCGGTTTCCTGACGAACCTGCGCCTGTTCCTGCGCTGCTTTCGTTTCTTCAACGCGGCGCGTCAACTGCGGACGTACCGCTTTGCGCCACAGAATCCAGGCCACCAACAGCACCAGTAACCAGCGACCTGCCGCGAGCAGTTGATCGATAAAGGATTGCTGTTGCCAGAAGGGCAGTTCGCCGCCGGTTTCATCCACTGCGGTAAACGGTGAATTCACCACGTTTAGCGTATCGCCGCGTTTATCGGAAAAGCCCATTGCTTCGCGGGTTAAATCCTCGATCTGTTTCATCTGATCGGCAGTCAGCGGCAGCGGCTTGCCATCCGCCAGCGTTTTGTAATTCACCACGACGGCCACTGAGAGACGCTCAATATCGCCCACATTCATTTTGGTGTGACGAATGGTACGGTCCACTTCGTAGTTGCTGGTTTCATTACGCTGCGTATTGCGCGGACCAGTGCTGTTACTGTTCGTACTGGTGCTGGTTTGTGGCGTATTCTGCGCGTTTTGCTGATTGGTCGGCGGCGTGGCGATCGGCGCCTCGTTCGGCGGCGCTGGTTGGTTCGACAGCGCGCCAGGCACGCCGCCGGGGTAGCCCGCGCCTATCTGTTCGCTAATATTCAACTGACGTGAACGCAGGGTGGCCTTCGACGCATCGCCGTTCGGGCTGTAGTGCTCTTCCGTCTGTTCTTTATTGGCGAAATCCAACTGGGCGGTTACCTGAGCGTGAACATTACCGTTACCGACGATAGGCGACAGAATGGCTTCGATACGGCGCTGGATACGGCTTTCCACATCATTAGCGAATTTTAATTGTGCGTCATTAAGGTCGCGACCGCTGGTATTGGATTGCGTAAGCAGATGACCGGATTGATCGACCAGAGTAACGTTTCCTGGCGGCAAACCGGCGACAGCGCTGGAAACCAGATGTACTACGGCGCTAATTTGTCCTTCATCCAGCGCCCGGCCCGGTTCCAGTGTGACGGTGACGGAGGCGGAAGGGGATTTTTGTTCCCGCACAAATAGAGACGGTTTTGGCATCGCCAGGTGAACGCGGGCGCTTTTTACCGGACCCAGCGTCTCGATCGTCCGGGCCAGTTCACCTTCCAGCGCGCGCTGATAATTCACCTGCTCGCTGAACTGACTGATACCGAATTTTTCCTGATCAAGCAGTTCAAAGCCTACCGCACCCCCTTTGGGCAACCCCTGCTGTGCCAGACGTAGACGCAGTTCGTGCACTTTGTCGGCTGGCACTTCAATCGCGCCGCTGCCATTGGCAAAGCGATAGGGGATATTCATCTGGGTCAACTGCGCGACGATCGCGCCGCCGTCCTGATCGGAAAGATTGCTAAATAGCGTGCGGTAATCGGGCGTTTTGGCCCACAGCACCATCGCAACGACGATCGCCACGGCAGCGGAACCCGCCACAATTAATGGAATTCGGGGATTCGCGCGTAGGCGATTAAGCCACTCGAGAGGTTTAGGTTGGGTTGCAGTCGATGCAGTCGCACTCATCTCGCACCTCGTGACTGATCGTGGACGGCGTTTTTTGCAAAGTGGAACAAGACTCACTCCCGGGTCAGCAAACTCGAAAAATTGACGGTCTCATTATTTGCGGTTTCGAATTTTTCTATGCGCTAAAAACCGAGGTTTTTTATCGTTATTTAACGCCTTTATCTTATTGACAAACTGGTAATCTCTGTTGCGTAAAAAATCATCCAGGGGAATAGCATGGCAGCAATACAGGGGATTGAAGGGGTTATTAGCCAGTTACAGGCGACGGCGGTGGCCGCGCGCGGGCAAGAAACGCACTCGCAGCCGACGGTGAGTTTTGCCGGTCAGCTACATGCTGCGCTGGATCGTATTAGCGACAAGCAGACGGAGGCGCGCGTTCAGGCTGAAAAATTCACTCTGGGTGAGCCGGGCATTGCGCTTAATGATGTGATGGCCGATATGCAGAAAGCGTCCGTCTCCATGCAAATGGGAATTCAGGTGCGCAACAAGCTGGTGGCTGCGTACCAGGAAGTAATGTCGATGCAGGTTTAAGCCAGAGCTGACAACACATCGGCAGCGAGCTCCCAGGCGTTTACATAAGTCAGTGGCTGGGGGCGTGACTTATGTAACTAGTGCGTCAGAAAGTGGATTTATTTTTTGCGAGGCGAGCTCATTTCATTGATAAGCGGGTTGCACATTGTTGCAGGGACTTATTAAAAATAGGGTACGCTTGTTTACTGACGCCATACATCCCTACCGTTCGTTCTGGCGATGTTGACATTGAGTTTGCGATCCAGAATGTTCCGGCAATGTGCGCGCCGTTGCGATAATACACGGTAAATTCTTTATTAACGCCTGGAAAATCTGTTTCATGGAGATCCAGTATATAACCATACTGGTACAGATTATCAGCGAGACAGCGGGCAATGACGCTGGGATACGCATTGACTACTGTGACGGGTGAGTAACGGGCAGCAGCAAGGCTGACGGTTACCATAAGAGAAATGAGAATAACTTTTATCATTTTTTTGACTTTTGCTGCGCATAAATAAATCTCACCTGATGGCATCAGTGAGTAAAAGTATCAATATCCGATAGTTTTTATGGTGTGGGCGAAAAATAATAATTACTTTATATTTTGGTCAAATAGTCATAAATTTTTCATCATCTCAGAAAAAATTAAAGCGGTATCTATTAATAATAGATTTATGCAGCGGCGCACAAGACAACCTTGTCTGATTTATTTTATGTGTTTTAGATTTTTGCCTGTTACGCCGTAAAAAATGTCTCCCGCCGTAACGTACAGCGGGAGCATGCGCTTATTTTTGAATCAGATAACGAATTGTTGGGCCATCCTGCTGGATATCCAGCACCGTATAGCCATGATTGCGCGCATCCAGCGGAATATTATTAATAGATTGCGGACAATCGCTCACCACTTCCAGAATCTCCCCTTTTTTTAGCTGCGGCATCGCTTCCAGAGTCGCTACCGCCGGATACGGACAGGGTTCGCCAACCATATCAAGACGGTAATCAGGGACGATATTTTTCATGTGGATTCCTTAGCGAGAGTTAGCCCGGCGCGGCGGAAGAAACATTTTTCCCAACCGATGATTAACATCAGCGCGGCAAATAACAACAGATACGTGACCAGCAGACCACCCAGCGGGCCGAAGGTACTCAACAGGTTCACTTTATCCCAACTGGTCGCCAGCGCGGGCGCGAAATCATCCCAGTAGTAAGCCAGGATGGTCGAACCGATGACATTGCCGAGTCCCACCCACCAGTAATGCACCTGGCCCTCTACGGCGCGGTACATCCAGCCGGTTTCGCAGCCGCCCGCCAGCACGATGCCAAAACCGAACAGCAGTCCGCCAATGACCGCATTCGGGCCTGCCCACATAATTTTAGGTGCAACGCCCAACTGCACGTAGCTGAAAATACCAATGGCGCTGACCGCCATGCCGAAAATAATCGCTTTTGCCATATGGGCGCGTCCGGAGATCCACAGATCGCGGAAGGCCGAGGTAAAGCAGATTTGCGCGCGCTCGATCAGTAGTCCAAATCCGACGCCGAACAGCATCGCCAGTCCCAGTTTCGGCTGATGCATTGCCGTTAACAGCGCCCAGCCCATCATGCCGATAAAGACCAGCATACCGAGCCTGAAACGCCGTCTTGCCTGATCCGGTTTCTGCGTCAGCGGGGAAGCCGCGGAGACCTTCTGCATTTTCACCGGTATACGAAATATCGGCAGCAGCGTAAAGCGGGCGCCGAACCAGGAGCCGATAGCGGTCGCCAGCGCAAAGAACCACGCGTGTAGGGAGAACTGCGGAATACCGGTAAAAAAGGCGGCCAGGTTACACCCCATCGCCAGACGCGCGCCGAAGCCAGCGATAATGCCTCCGACCACCGCCTGCACGATACGGATTCTGCTACGCGGCATACGCAGTTTTACGTTGTTGGCCCACAGCGCGGCGGCGAAACAGCCACCGAACATGCCGAGGATCATCATTCCGTCGATACGCGTCAGCGGCGTACCTTCCAGATGAATCAGCTTATAGTAGCCCCACTGTTCGGCATGAACGCCAAAAAGCTGTAAAATTTGCCCGCCCCAGCGGGTAAATTCGCCCGTCACGGCCCAGAAAGTACCGGTGATGCCAAAATAGTAGGTAGAGAGAATACCGGCTGCGATCACCGCAGGGGCCGGGGCCCAGAATTTAATTAACCAGGTTTGCCTGAAGTGTTGCCATGACATGTGTTTAGCCTCTGAACTCAGAAGGTGTGAAACAAGAAGTGTGCATACTACACCGATCACAGAATTTGCCCACACCTAATAAGCGGTAATACCGACTGGATCAAATTGCGGCCAGAGCCTGGAAAGGCTGGCGGCATCAGGGCTTTAATGCCACAATTCCTCTTTCTTCTGATGCAGGATGAATGATGAAAAAAGTAGCGATCGTTGGCGCATTGCTGGTTCTGGCCGGATGCGCTGAGGTGGAAAATTATAATGATGTGGTGAAAACGCCAGCGCCGGCCGGTCTGGAAGGGTACTGGCAGTCAAAAGGCCCGCAACGTAAGCTGGTGAGTCCTGAAGCTATCGCCAGCCTGGTAGTAACTAAAGACGGCGATACGCTGGACTGTCGCCAGTGGCAGCGCGTTATTGCCCTGCCGGGTAAGCTGACCATGCTCTCCGATGATTTAACCAATGTTACGGTTAAGCGTGAGCTTTATGAGATTGAGCGCGACGGGAATACCCTGGAATATGATGGTATGACGCTGCAACGGGTCGCTCGTCCGACGCCGGAGTGCGCCGCCGCGTTAGAAAAAACGCCACTGCCGACGCCACTGCCGTAATTTTGCTTCCCGGCAGCGTTCTGCCGCCGGGAAAGTTCATCACGCGTCCTCAATAACCCACACGCTGACGCTGCCTCCGTTGCAGAAAAAAGTCGCTTCGCCTTGCTTGTTAGTTACAACATGCTCATCCCGGTTTCTCAGAAAATCACGCCAGGTCTTGTTAGCGTAATTGTCGCCGAGCAGGAGGGTTTTTTCACCGTCGTCGCCATTAGAAAGTACGACCACGCAGCCTGGGTTTTCTTTAGTACCACTGCGGCTAAAGGCAATACAGTTAGGATGATCGAAAAAGAGTGTTTGTATGCCGTGCGCAAAATGATGACGAGCGAGGATCAGCCGATCCAGTTGGTTAATGACCGGCATTTCGACCCGACGGGGCTCACTATTTTCGTTGCTATCCTCATAGCTGGCGCCGTATAAATCGGGATAGAATACCGACGGTACGCCGTTTTCACGAAGCAGGATCAGCGCATAGGCTAACGGTTTGAACCAGGGTTCTACCGGGGCTTCCAGCGCCTGTAACGGTTGTGTATCGTGGTTAGCGACCAGCGTTACCGCGTGAAAAGGATCGGCTTCTACCAGCGTGCCGGTGAAAATGTGGCGCATGTCATAATCCGCGCCCTGGCGGGAGGCCTCGTGAAATTTCATCTGCAATGGCGCGTCGAACAGCATGGTTTTCCCGTCAACCTGATCGATGTACGTTTGTAGTTTATCCACTTCATACGACCAGTATTCTGCGACAATAAACAGCGGTTTTGGTGCGACGGCCTGTACATGCTCAATCCATTCTTTATAAAACCAGGCGGGTATATGTTTTACCGCGTCCAGGCGAAAGCCGTCACAGTGGGTTTGTTCCATGACCCAGCGTGCCCAATATTTAATCTCTTCCGTAACCGCATGGTTGCGAAAATCGATATTTTCGCCCATCAGGTAGTCAAAATTACCCATCTCATCATCAACCTGATTGTTCCAGCCATCGCCGGTATAGTCATTGACGATCTTAAAAATGCCGTCTTCATCGGGATTTTCGATGTGATCAATGCCGCTGAAACAGTGATAGTCCCAAATAAAGTTGGAATATTGGCTCGCGCGGGCAGGGAAGGTGTAGCGCGTCCAGCCTTCGCATTCGATGATGTTGTCATCGATTTGCGTGCGGTCATCCTGATTCACGCGCTGGACGCGAATACGTTCTTTTTCGTCTGCGCCCATTTTGTGGTTCACAACCACGTCGAGTAACACCGCAATATTATTTTTTTTGAGCGCGTCTATCGCTGTCAGTAACTGGCGTTTATCGCCGTACTTTGTCGCGACGGTGCCTTTTTGGTCAAATTCGCCGAGGTCAAATAGGTCGTAGGTATCATAGCCTACGGAATAGCCGCCGGAGGCGCCTTTACAGGCGGGCGGTAGCCAGACCATATTGATACCGATATCATTCAGCCCATCAGCACGTTCCGCCAGCTCAGGCCAGAGTTTACCGCCGTCGGGATAATACCAGTGGAAGTACTGCAATAAGGTGGGGTTTTTCATCTTCCGCGCTCCAGAAGTCGTTTAGCCGACCTCTGGAGTATGGAGGAGTTTTCATACGAGACGGGAAAATATTATGAGGCGCCAGGCGCGTCTGGCACTAGTAACATACCGGAAAGACGGCCATAAGCGTTATTGAGCGATTTTTGGCGGGTGGATTGTCCGATCAAACTACTGAGTTCATCCAGTCGCTGTTGCAGCAGCCCTTTGAGGAGCTGCTCATTATCCAGCGTTTGTTTGATGTACCCGGCGACCATATCCTGAATACTTCGCGTAATGCCCGGTGGAGTTTGCTTTTCCATCACCGTTTCAATACTTTGCAGATAGGAGACCTCTTGTTGCAGTAAGAGATCCCATTCACCTCGCTGCGCAAGTTCAAGCAGCGATTGACTGAGCAGCGCAATACGCTGCCAACGGTTGATAAACTCCACGGTTGAGGTCATTAACGAGACTCCTGGAAAGATGCTTTCGGTGAAATCTGCTTCCAGGCTTCTGCAATATTGCTGAGTAACCCTTCCACTTCTTCGATGGCCTGAGCGTCGTTACGCAAGTTAGCCTGCAGTAAACGGCGAATCATATAGTCGTATAGTTCGGAAAGATTCGTCGCAATCTCACCGCCTTTTTCCTGATCGAGACCGGCTTTCAGACCGTTATCGATAATATTAATAGCTTTGCTTAACGCTTCACCTTTCGCGACAACATCGCCTTGTTCTAAAAACAGGCGAGCGCGCACCAGGGCGCTATTCGCGCCATCAAACAACATTTCAATCAACTGGTGCGGGCTGGCGCTCATCACGGCGCTTTCCACGCTGACTTGCGCATAAGCTTTGATACCGCTCGCGGTGTACATGGTGACCTCTGTTATCTGGAGTTGCTCATTGCTGTAAATTGCTGGGTCAAATAACTACTGGTGTTATTCAGTTTACTCATCATGGTATCCAGTTGGGTAAACTGGGCCTTGTAACGGGCAACGGTTTCATCGATGCTGTTGCTAACGGACAGGTATTGTTTGGTCAGGCTTTTCAGCGTGGCGTTAATGTTGTCCTGCGCATTATCAATAATGCCGTCATCCGCCAGATAACTTTTTACTTCGGTGGCAATTTTGGTGGTGATCCCCGTTTCTTTACCATCGCCCACCAGCAGCTCACGTGCTGCGGCTGTGTTATCTTTCAGTGCCTTGGACAGCTTATCATCATCAATCTTCAGTTTGCCGGAAGTCCCATCCTGGGCGATGCCAATTTCCGCCATCGTTTTGAACGCAGAGTGACTACCGCTATTGGCAAATTGTGCCCGAATCCCGGTCTGAATAGTACGAACCACACTATCGCCTAACAGAGCGCCATTTTTATCGCTGGCCTCTTCGCCCGGCTCGACAGCAGTATATTTAGTTAATGAATTAAAGGTGTCCACCAGCGAGTTATAGGCATCAACCCAGGATTTAATCGCCTCTTTCGCTTTAGTATCATCTTTCGTTACCGTCACGGTCGCGTCGGTCACTTTCTTCGTCAGGTTTAGCGTAATTCCCTGAGGGGCGTCGGTTACGGTATTGCTCTGACGCTCAATATCGATACCGTTTACGTTCAGCTTTGCATTTTCCGCCTTCACCAGCTCTTTCATGTTGCCGGTATTGGTGGTGCTGTCATAGGCGAGTAGATCGTTAAGTTTCTTATCGCCTTCCACCGTTATCTTCATCGTATTGTCGGTACCGCTATCGGCGGTAAGCACCAACTGGAATTCGTTCTCTTTGACCTTAACGATACTGGCGGAAATACCGCTGTCGGCGTCATTGATCGCATCGCGAATCGCCTCCATTGAGGTGTCGCCGTTATCCAGCTTAATTTCCAGCGGCTCTTTACGTCCCGGCTGTTCAATTTTAATTGTCCGGGACGTGGCCGACGTATCGCCCAACTGCTCTTTGGTGGTCGCGAAGGTGGTTTTTGTCGCCAGCGACTGTGCGGCGGCAAGCTGGGTTACGCTGATCTTATAAGTACCTGCGGCAGCGCCAGCGGTAGTACTGACTTTGAGATCGTCGGTAGTACTGGACGCCACGGTAGACTTAAACAGATCCGCTTTATTTAACGCGGTATTTGCCGTCTGGAATTTTTCTAATGAGCTTTTCAGTGTGCCGTAGGCAGTAAGCTTTGCCGAATTCGCGCTCTGCTGCTTGGTAATTGGCGTTAAGCGTCCTTTTTCGTTCTTTGCCAGGTCTGTCAACAACTGGTCCAACGGTAAGTTTGATCCCACACCTAATGATGAAATTGAAGCCATGCCTTCTTCCTTTTGATTGCAAACAGTAGTTAAGCGCGTTATCGGCAATCTGGAGGCAAAGTTTAATGTTAATTTTGCAAAAATAATGCGCGGAATAATGATGCATAAAGCGGCTATTTCGCAGGCTAAGAAAAAGATCGGGGGAAGTGAAAAATTTTCTAAAGTTCGAAATTCAGGTGCCGATACAAGGGTTACGGTGAGAAACCGTGGGCAACAGCCCAATAACATCAAGTTGTAATTGATAAGGAAAAGATCATGGCACAAGTCATTAATACAAACAGCCTGTCGCTGTTGACCCAGAATAACCTGAACAAATCCCAGTCCGCACTGGGCACCGCTATTGAGCGTCTGTCTTCCGGTCTGCGTATCAACAGCGCGAAAGACGATGCGGCAGGTCAGGCGATTGCTAACCGTTTCACCGCGAACATCAAAGGCCTGACTCAGGCTTCCCGTAACGCTAACGACGGTATTTCTATTGCGCAGACCACTGAAGGCGCGCTGAACGAAATCAACAACAACCTGCAGCGTGTGCGTGAACTGGCGGTTCAGTCTGCTAACAGTACCAACTCCCAGTCTGACCTCGACTCTATCCAGGCTGAAATCACCCAGCGTCTGAACGAAATCGACCGTGTATCCGGTCAGACTCAGTTCAACGGCGTGAAAGTTCTGGCGCAGGACAACACCCTGACCATCCAGGTTGGCGCCAATGACGGTGAAACTATCGACATCGATCTGAAGCAGATCAACTCTCAGACCCTGGGTCTGGATACGCTGAATGTGCAGAAAAAATATGATGTGAAGAGCGAAGTTGTTACTGATGGTAGTGGTGGTAAGGCATTTGATCTCACCGCGCTTAATGATACTAACCTTAAGGCTGCAGTTGGTGGGACTCCTGCTCCGACAGGAACCGCTGTAGTAAAAGATGATAAAGTATATTATAACAGCGCTGACGATAAATATTTCGTCGAGATTGATGGGCTAAGTAGTGGTAATGGCTTCTATGAAGTTAGCGCAAATGCAACAACTGGTGCTCTTAAAATTGGTGCAGGGTTAACAACGGCTGGCGCAACGGTACCGGCGGGTGCTGAAGAAGTTACATCTGTGCAGTCAAAACCCGTAGCTCTCAGTGCTGATGTTAAAAAACAATTGACTGATAGTGGCGTTAGCGTAGCGGACGCTGGTAAAGGCCGATTAGTCACAATGTCTTATACTGATAAAAACGGTAAGACTATTGATGGCGGTTTCGGTGTTAAAGTTGGGGCAGATATTTATGCTGCAACAAAAAATAAAGATGGATCGATCAGCATTAACACCACTAAATATACCGATAAAGACGGCAATACTAAATCCGCACTAAACCAACTGGGTGGCGCAGACGGCAAAACCGAAGTTGTTTCTATTGGTGGTAAAACTTACGCTGCGAGTAAAGCCGAAGGTCACAACTTTAAAGCACAGCCCGATCTGGCGGAAGCGGCTACCACAACCACCGAAAACCCGCTGCAGAAAATTGATGCTGCGCTGGCACAGGTTGACACGTTACGTTCTGACCTGGGTGCGGTACAGAACCGTTTCAACTCCGCTATCACCAACCTGGGCAACACCGTAAACAACCTGACTTCTGCCCGTAGCCGTATCGAAGATTCCGACTATGCGACCGAAGTCTCTAACATGTCTCGTGCGCAGATTCTGCAGCAGGCAGGGACTTCCGTTCTGGCGCAGGCTAACCAGGTTCCGCAAAACGTCCTCTCTTTACTGCGTTAATCCGGCGATTGATTCACCGACACGTGGTACACAATCAAGGCAGCGAAAGCTGCCTTTTTTAATTCCGGAGCCTGTGTAATGAAAGAAATCACCGTCACTGAACCTGCCTTTGTCACCCGCTTTTCCTGTTCTGGCTCGGCCTGTCGCGACCACTGTTGTAAGGGCTGGAAAATCACGCTGGATAAGACGACGGTCAAAAAGTATCTCGCCAGTAAAGACACGACGATTCGTACCATAGCGCAAGACCATATTATTCTGCTGAAAAAGAACAACAGCCACTGGGGGGAAATTAAACTGCCTTCCGCGCTGGGAAATTGCCCCTATCTGGATGAGGACCGTCTGTGCCGGGTGCAAAAAACGTTGGGAGCAAAGGCATTAAGTCATACCTGTTCCTCTTTCCCGCGGGCGCATCATACCTATAAAAATGAGGTACGTAACTCTCTGAGCCTTGCCTGCCCGGAGGTGACGTCCCGCATTTTAAACGACCCTGACGCGATGGCGCTTGGCGAAAAAACAATCATTCAGCAGACATTCAATACTGCGCCGTTATTTCCACCGCAGCAAAAGTTACTCAATCTGTTTTGCCTGAGTTTGATCAACCATGCCAACAGCAGTACGGAAGCCGCGCTCTATGCGTTAATTAAATTTGTCATGTATGCGCAGAAATTTGCCAAAATTGATGATGCGGCGCTGGGTGAACTGGAACAAGTGTATGCCGCGTTACTTGAGCAATTGCAGACAGGCGTGCTGGCGCAGGAGTTGATGAATATCGCGCCGGATAGCAAGGTAAAAACCTCGCTGGTATTGCAGATGCAGAACTATTTCCGCTCGCTCCCGCTTAATCGCGGCAGTATTATCCTTGATCACTACATCCAGTGTCTTCTGCGGGTGTTGACGGCGGAAGAGGGCGTTTCAATGGAGCAGAAGGTCGGCGATATTGAGACCTCGTTCGCACGTTGTTTGCAGGCGGATGAGCAGCAGGGGTGCTGGGCCTTCAGGAATTTAATTCTCTATAAAATTTGGGAAAATAATTTCCCCAATCAGCCGAATGTTGACCCGTTACGCGCGCTGTATATTATCGTGGCGGAATATGCGTTTATTAAGCTATTAACGGCGGCCAGCGTGCATGAGCGCGGGCGGCTTGAGTGGGATGACGTTACCAACATTGTGTATAGTTTTCACTCCCGCAGTCAGCATAACAGCGAGGTGGCGAAGAATTTTCATCGCCATATAGAAACGGTGCGTACTGGCGACGATCTGTCGATGATTCATCTTCTGACATAATTTTGTTCGGGGTGGGCTCTTGCGCATCCCGTTAATTCTATCTGGCTGATTTTATTCTGCTCTTTTATCCGCAAAAAAGGCGCTACAGGTTACATAAGTGAAATAACCCTTCTTTTATAGCCTTATTCCTTCGATAGAACCCTCTGCAGAAACGGATAATCATGCCGATAACTCATTTAACGCAGGGCTGTTTATCGTGAATTCACTGTATACCGCTGAAGGTGTAATGGATAAACACTCGCTGTGGCAGCGTTATGTACCTCTGGTGCGTCACGAAGCATTGCGCCTGCAGGTGCGATTGCCGGCGAGCGTGGAACTGGACGATCTGCTACAAGCGGGCGGCATCGGGTTATTAAATGCGGTCGACCGATATGACGCTTTGCAAGGAACGGCATTTACCACTTACGCAGTGCAGCGTATTCGTGGGGCGATGCTGGATGAATTACGCAGCCGCGATTGGGTGCCGCGTAGCGTCCGGCGTAATGCCCGCGAAGTGGCGCAGGCGATGGGACAACTGGAGCAGGAACTGGGGCGTAATGCGACGGAAACCGAAGTGGCGGAACGTCTTGGCATTCCTGTTGCAGAGTATCGTCAGATGTTGCTCGACACCAATAACAGCCAACTTTTCTCTTACGATGAGTGGCGGGAAGAGCATGGCGATAGCATCGAACTGGTGACTGAAGAACATCAACAGGAAAACCCGTTACATCAACTGCTGGAGGGTGACCTGCGACAGCGGGTAATGGACGCGATTGAATCGCTGCCGGAACGCGAGCAACTGGTGTTAACGCTGTATTATCAGGAAGAGCTCAATCTGAAAGAGATTGGCGCGGTACTGGAAGTCGGCGAATCGCGGGTCAGCCAGTTGCATAGTCAGGCCATCAAACGATTACGTACCAAACTGGGTAAGTTATAGGTAGCGCATGATCGCACCCGAAAAGTGCCGCACAACGTATAGACTACCAGGAGTTCTCATGACGGTGCAGCAACCTAAAAGGCGGCCCCTGAGCCGCTATCTTAAAGACTTTAAACACAGCCAGACGCATTGCGCGCATTGTCACAAACTGCTCGATCGCATTACGCTGGTTCGTCGTGGCAAGATCGTTAATAAAATCGCCATTTCACAGCTGGATATGCTGCTTGACGACGCTGCCTGGCAGCGAGAGCAAAAAGAGTGGGTGGCGCTGTGTCGCTTTTGCGGCGATTTACACTGCAAAAAACAGAGCGATTTTTTCGATATTATCGGTTTTAAACAGTATTTGTTTGAACAAACCGAGATGAGCCATGGCACGGTGCGGGAATATGTAGTGCGTTTGCGACGTCTTGGCAATTATCTCAGCGAGCAAAACATTTCCCACGATCTGCTGCGGGACGGTTTTCTCGACGAAAGCCTGGCGCCATGGTTGCCGGAAACCAGCACCAATAATTACCGTATCGCACTGCGTAAATACCAGCAATATAAAGCGCATAAACAGATTGCGCCCAGACAGATATCCCCCTTTACCGCCAGTTCTGATATATATTAAAAAAGAATAAGATGTAGCAGAGTCGTGTTGGTGAATTGCGGTAAACCTTCTACATTAGGCTGAGTCCCCCCAAGGTTCATGAGACGTGACGATGCGCCATGGCGGGACACAGTCTATGGTCATTAACGGCAATATTCGGGGTTACTATGAAATTAGCACTGCTGGGACGTCAGGCACTGATGGGAGTAATGGCTGTGGCGCTGGTTGCGGGAATGAGCGCGAAGAGCTTTGCCGATGAGGGTTTGCTGAACAAAGTTAAAGAACGCGGCACGCTACTGGTAGGGCTGGAAGGCACCTACCCGCCGTTTAGCTTTCAGGGCGACAACGGCAAATTAACCGGTTTTGAAGTCGACTTCGCCGAGGCGTTAGCAAAACATCTGGGCGTTAAAGCGTCGCTGAAGCCGACCAAATGGGACGGAATGCTGGCGTCGCTGGATTCTAAACGTATTGATGTGGTGATAAACCAGGTCACGATTTCAGACGTCCGCAAGAAAAAATATGATTTCTCTACACCTTATACTGTCTCCGGCGTTCAGGCGCTGGTGAAAAAAGGGAATGAAGGCACGATCAAAACGGCTGCCGATCTGCAGGGCAAAAAAGTAGGCGTCGGGCTGGGTACTAACTATGAAGAGTGGCTACGTCAACATGTTCAGGGCGTGGATATCCGTACCTACGACGATGATCCTACGAAATACCAGGATCTGCGCGTAGGCCGTATTGACGCGATTTTAGTCGATCGTCTGGCGGCGCTGGATCTGGTGAAAAAAACCAAAGGGACGCTGGCTGTCACCGGTGATGCTTTTTCGCGTCAGGAGTCCGGGGTTGCATTACGTAAAGGTAACGAAGATTTGCTGAAGGCGGTAGATAACGCGATTGCGGAAATGCAAAAAGATGGCACCTTAAAAGCGCTTTCCGAAAAATGGTTTGGCGCTGACGTGACCCAATAATCCTCTACGTTGCCTGGCAGGCAGAGCGCCGCCGGGCAATACCCATCTCATACTATGTCAGCAAACGGAGGCGCGTTAATCGGCGCCTTTTTTATTTCCGTTGAATCAACGTGCATAATAAAAAGAACACACGACAACACTACCGGAGGCTTAATGCCACTACATCACTTAACGCGCTTCCCTCGTCTGGAGTTTATCGGCGCGCCTACCCCGCTCGAATACCTGCCGCGGTTGTCTGATTATCTTGGCCGTGAGATTTACATTAAGCGCGATGACGTTACGCCCATTGCGATGGGCGGCAATAAACTGCGCAAGCTGGAGTTTCTGGTGGCCGACGCGCTGCGGGAAGGGGCGGATACGCTGGTAACCGCAGGGGCGATTCAGTCGAACCATGTCCGTCAGACGGCGGCGGTCGCGGCTAAATTGGGACTGCATTGCGTCGCCTTACTGGAAAATCCCATCGGTACTACCGCGGAAAATTACCTGACGAATGGTAATCGCCTGTTACTGGATTTATTTAATACGCAAATTGAGATGTGCGATGCGCTGACCGATCCGGATGCGCAACTTCAAACGCTGGCGACGCGCATTGAAGCGCAAGGGTTCAGGCCCTATGTGATTCCCGTTGGCGGTTCCAGCGCGCTGGGCGCAATGGGATACGTAGAGAGCGCTCTGGAAATCGCCCGGCAGTGTGAAGAGGTCGTCGGACTCTCTTCGGTGGTGGTGGCTTCCGGCAGCGCAGGTACGCACGCCGGGTTAGCCGTCGGGCTGGAACACCTGATGCCTGATGTCGAACTGATTGGCGTGACCGTTTCACGTTCTGTCGTCGAGCAGAAACCAAAAGTGATTGCCTTGCAGCAGGCTATTGCCGGTAAGCTGGCGCTGACGGCGACGGCGGATATTCATTTATGGGATGACTATTTTGCTCCAGGTTACGGCGTGCCAAATGACGCGGGGATGGAGGCGGTGAAACTGCTGGCGCGTCTGGAGGGGGTACTGCTGGACCCGGTATATACCGGCAAAGCGATGGCGGGTCTGATAGACGGCATCAGCCAGAAACGCTTTAACGATGACGGGCCGATTCTCTTTATTCACACCGGTGGGGCGCCTGCGCTGTTTGCCTACCATCCTCATGTATAATCTCCAGGTAATCAACGCGAATGCAAGAAAGTATCCAACTGGTTATTGAATCGCTGCCGTATTTGCTTAAAGGCGCCGTATTTACCCTGCAACTGAGTATTGGCGGTATGTTTTTCGGCCTGCTGCTGGGATTTGTGCTGGCGCTGATGCGGATGTCGCCGCTATGGCCGGTTCGCTGGCTGGCGCGCTTTTATATCTCGATTTTTCGCGGTACGCCGCTTATCGCCCAGCTATTTATGATCTATTACGGCCTGCCGCAATTTGGTATTGAGCTGGACCCTATTCCGGCGGCGATGATTGGTTTATCGCTCAATACCGCGGCTTACACGTCTGAGACGCTGCGCGCGGCGATCTCGGCTATCGACAAGGGACAATGGGAAGCGGCGGCGAGTATTGGCATGACGCCGTGGCAAACGCTACGCCGCGCTATTTTGCCGCAGGCGGCTCGCGTCGCGCTTCCGCCATTGAGCAACAGCTTTATCAGTCTGGTGAAAGATACATCGCTCGCCGCGACGATTCAGGTGCCGGAGTTGTTTCGCCAGGCGCAGTTAATTACCTCGCGAACGCTGGAGGTGTTTACCATGTATCTGGCTGCGTCGTTAATCTACTGGCTGATGGCGACCGTCTTATCGGCACTGCAAAACTATTTTGAAAACCAGCTTAACCGCCAGGAGAGAGAGCCAAAATGAGTGCGATCCAAGTCACCAACCTGGTCAAAAAATTTCATGGTCAAACGGTGCTGCACGGTATCGACCTTGAGGTGAAGCCCGGAGAAGTCGTCGCCATTATCGGCCCGAGCGGCTCAGGGAAGACAACGTTATTACGCAGCATTAACCTGCTGGAACAACCGGAAGCGGGCACCATTAAAGTGGGCGACATTGTCATTGATACCGCCCGCCCATTAAGCCAGCAGAAAGGGCTGATTCGCCAGTTGCGCCAGCATGTCGGCTTTGTCTTTCAGAGTTTTAACCTGTTCCCGCATCGTACTGTGCTGGAAAATATCATTGAAGGTCCGGTGATTGTAAAGGGGGAGCCGAAAGCCGACGCGACGGCGCTGGCGCGGGAACTGTTAGCCAAAGTCGGATTGGCCGGAAAAGAGACCCGCTATCCGCGTCGTTTGTCGGGCGGGCAACAGCAGCGCGTGGCGATTGCGCGCGCGCTGGCGATGCGCCCGGAAGTGATTCTGTTTGATGAGCCCACTTCGGCGCTTGATCCTGAATTAGTTGGCGAGGTGCTCAATACGATTCGCCAGCTGGCGCAGGAAAAGCGCACAATGGTGATTGTCACTCACGAAATGGGCTTTGCGCGCGACGTGGCTGACCGGGCAATATTTATGGATCAGGGGCGAATTGTTGAGCAAGGGCCTGCGAAAACCTTATTCGCTGATCCTAAACATCCGCGTACCCGCCAGTTCCTTGAGAAATTTTTAATGAAATAATGCCTTTTCAACGCTCGCCCGAATTAACCGTGCTTCGGGCGAGCGCAATGAATAATTATGAACTAATTCTGCCAGAATATTAGCTACTCCCTCAGGCGCAAGCAGAAAACTGTAATGCCGCTCAAGTATTCTACGATTCGTCCGATATTTCTTACATATAAACGCTATTTATGTGTTAATTTGAATCATTCATAATAATGATTATCAATATCAAAGGCGTGACCACAAAATATGCAGGAAAATGATTTCTTCACCTGGCGACGCGCAATGCTGTTACGCTTTCAGGAGATGGCGACAGCAGAAGATGTTTATACTGAATTGCAATATCAGACACAGCGGCTGGAATTTGATTATTATGCACTATGTGTTCGTCATCCCATTCCCTTTACCCGGCCTAAAATATCGCTTCGTACCACTTATCCTCAGGCGTGGGTAACGCATTACCAGTCCGAAAACTATTTCGCGATCGATCCGGTATTAAAGCCGGAAAATTTCAGGCAGGGCCATTTACATTGGGATGACGTGCTATTTCATGAGGCACAGGCGATGTGGGATGCAGCCCGGCGTTTCGGGTTACGCAGAAGCGTAACCCAGTGTGTGATGTTGCCGAATCGGGCGCTGGGCTTTTTGTCTGTCTCTCGTGGCAGTCTGCGTTGCTCCTCCTTTACCTACGATGAAGTGGAGCTGAGGTTGCAACTGCTGGCGCGGGAGAGTCTTTCGGCGCTAACAAGACTGGAAGACGACATGGTGATGGCGCCGGAGATGCGTTTCAGTAAACGTGAGAAAGAGATTCTGAAGTGGACAGCGGAGGGGAAGACCTCATCGGAGATCGCTATTATTCTGTCGATTTCTGAAAATACCGTTAACTTCCACCAGAAAAACATGCAGAAGAAATTCAATGCGCCGAATAAAACGCAGATTGCCTGCTACGCTGCGGCGACAGGTCTGATATGACGCGTTGACGATTCTTCACGTCAGACGCGAAACCGGCTGAAAGCAACGCTAACAGCCGGTTTTTTACTACTGGCGGTAAGCCTGTTTAATTTGCTTAACCGTACTGGAAAATACCGCCGCTTGTGCTTCATCATCCATCTGCGCGATCTGTTTTTCCATTTTAAGAATCACGCGGCCTGCATCGGCCTGGCCCATCGCCTGCAGCATCAGCGTTAACATGGCTTTCAGGCAGTTGACTTCAGTAGCCAGTTCTTGATTATTCTCAGCGGTGGAAAAATCAGGCGTACTCATTTATTTTCCTCGTTATGTTTCAGTGAAAATGTGCGATAGCAGATGTTAAGGCGGCGGAGTATACCATAAGCTACGCTAAAAATAGCAGTGGTTGTTTTTTGATCAAAAAGCCGAAGATTTACCCATAAAATAAACGTTGCCGCGTGATGCATATATTTTCTTCATTCTTTGTTTATTACGCGTATTTCACTCGTTAATTATTGTTACAAAGTTGATTTCCTAATTAGTGTTTAGACAGCGGAACGTGAAATTTTTGTCACCATTATGAAATACCTGACTGAGGCGGTTGCGCCAGAAGGGGCTACAGCACTGGCGGTTTCCGCATGACGTACAACATAATTTCCAAAAACGAGAGCAAAATCGAATAGCCGGCGTTTTTTTACGTTTCAAAGTTGAGATAAAACCAGCTAATATAAGGGCGATTAACTATCAGTAGCGTTATCCCTATTCTGGAGATATTCCTTTGATCAACGTTCTTCTTGTTGATGACCACGAACTGGTGCGCGCAGGGATACGACGCATTCTTGAAGATATAAAGGGCATTAAAGTTGTCGGTGAAGCGTGCTGCGGAGAGGATGCGGTAAAATGGTGCCGTACTAACGCCGTTGACGTTGTGCTGATGGATATGAACATGCCTGGTATCGGCGGCCTTGAGGCGACGCGTAAAATTGCCCGATCGACAGCGGATATCAAAGTGATCATGCTGACCGTCCATACGGAGAACCCGTTGCCCGCCAAAGTGATGCAGGCTGGCGCAGCAGGCTATCTCAGTAAAGGTGCCGCGCCTCAGGAGGTGGTGAGCGCTATTCGTTCGGTGTATACCGGACAACGCTATATCGCTTCCGATATTGCCCAGCAGATGGCGCTCAGTCAGATCGAGCCTGCAAAAACGGAAACGCCGTTCGCCAGTTTGTCTGAACGCGAGTTGCAGATTATGCTGATGATCACTAAGGGTCAGAAGGTCAATGAGATTTCAGAACAGCTTAATCTCAGTCCTAAAACGGTGAACAGCTATCGCTATCGTATGTTCAGTAAATTAAACATTCATGGTGATGTTGAGCTGACTCACCTGGCAATCCGCCATGGCCTGTGTAATGCGGAGACGTTAACAAGCCAGTGAGTGAAATGTTTGACGCAAAGGCGTTCCTGAAAACCGTTACCAGTCAACCCGGCGTCTATCGTATGTATGACGCTGGTGGTACGGTTATTTATGTCGGCAAAGCGAAAGACCTGAAAAAGCGTCTTTCCAGCTACTTTCGCAGCAACCTGGCTTCGCGTAAAACCGAAGCGTTAGTCGCGCAAATTCAACACATTGATGTCACGGTAACGCATACCGAAACGGAAGCGCTGCTACTTGAACATAATTACATCAAGTTGTATCAACCGCGTTACAACGTGTTGTTGCGTGATGATAAATCCTATCCTTTTATTTTCCTGAGCGGCGATACTCATCCACGTCTGGCGATGCACCGTGGCGCCAAACATGCGAAAGGCGAGTACTTCGGTCCGTTTCCTAATGGCTATGCTGTGCGGGAAACGCTGGCGCTGTTACAGAAAATTTTCCCTATCCGCCAGTGCGAAAACAGCGTGTATCGCAACCGTTCGCGTCCTTGCCTGCAATACCAGATTGGCAGGTGTTTAGGCCCATGCGTTGCAGGACTGGTCAGCGAGGAGGAGTACGCGCAACAGGTGGAGTATGTCCGGCTGTTTTTGTCCGGCAAAGACGACCAGGTGTTAACACAGTTGATTGCCCGGATGGAAAAGGCCAGCCAGAATCTGGCATTTGAAGAGGCGGCGCGTATTCGCGATCAGATTCAGGCGGTACGCCGTGTTACGGAGAGACAGTTTGTCTCCAATACGGGCGACGATCTCGACGTTATCGGCGTGGCTTTTGATGCCGGTATGGCCTGTGTGCATGTGCTGTTTATTCGCCAGGGTAAGGTGCTGGGCAGCCGCAGTTATTTTCCAAAAGTGCCTGGCGGTACGGAACTGGGCGAAGTGGTGGAAACCTTTGTCGGCCAGTTTTACCTGCAGGGTAGCCAGATGCGCACGCTACCGGGCGAGATACTACTCGATTTTAACCTGAGCGATAAAATGCTGCTGGCCGATTCGTTGTCGGAACTTGCCGGACGGCGTATTCATGTCCAGACAAAGCCGCGCGGCGATCGCGCCCGTTATCTCAAGCTGGCGCGGACCAACGCGGCGACGGCCTTAACCACTAAACTTTCGCAGCAGTCCACCGTCACGCAGCGTTTGACCGCGCTGGCGACGGTGTTAAAACTTCCTGCGGTCATGCGAATGGAATGTTTTGACATCAGCCATACCATGGGGGAGCAAACGGTCGCATCCTGCGTGGTATTTGACGCTAACGGGCCATTACGCGCCGAGTATCGTCGTTATAATATCGCGGGCATCACGCCGGGTGATGACTACGCGGCGATGAATCAGGTGCTACGTCGACGTTATGGCAAGGCCATAGAAGAAAGTAAGATTCCGGACGTAATTCTGATCGACGGCGGAAAAGGGCAACTCGCCCAGGCGAAAGCCGTTTTCGCTGAGCTGGATGTTCCCTGGGATAAGCATCGCCCGTTGCTGCTCGGCGTTGCCAAAGGCGCGGACAGAAAGGCCGGGCTGGAAACGCTTTTTTTTGAACCGGAAGGCGAGGGGTTTAGCCTGCCGCCAGACTCCCCAGCGCTGCATGTCATTCAGCATATTCGCGATGAGTCGCACGATCACGCGATCGGCGGGCACCGTAAAAAACGGGCGAAGGTAAAAAACACCAGTACGCTGGAAACTATTGAAGGCGTTGGGCCTAAACGCCGTCAAATGCTGCTGAAATATATGGGGGGTTTGCAAGGACTACGTAACGCCAGCGTAGAAGAAATTGCAAAAGTGCCGGGTATTTCGCAAGGTCTGGCAGAAAAGATCTTCTGGTCGTTGAAACATTGAGGCCACTGTAGCAACATAGGGGTAATTTCACTGACAACAGATAGTTACCCGTCACTATGCAATTTAATATCCCTACGTTGCTCACGCTGTTTCGCGTCATCCTGATCCCATTCTTTGTCGTGGTGTTTTATTTGCCGTTCGCCTGGGCGCCGATGGTCAGCGCGCTGATTTTCTGTATTGCCGCTATTACCGACTGGTTTGACGGCTTTTTGGCGCGACGCTGGAACCAGAGTACGCGTTTCGGCGCCTTCCTCGATCCCGTTGCCGACAAGGTACTGGTGGCGATCGCCATGGTGCTGGTCACCGAGCATTATCATAGCTGGTGGGTGACGTTACCTGCGGCGACGATGATAGCCCGCGAAATTATTATTTCTGCTCTGCGTGAATGGATGGCGGAGCTGGGCAAACGAAGTAGCGTAGCGGTTTCCTGGATCGGTAAAGTCAAAACTACCGCGCAGATGGTGGCGCTGGCGTGGCTCTTGTGGCGTCCGAATATCTGGGTGGAGTATGCGGGTATCGCGCTTTTCTTTGTCGCAGCAGTGTTAACGTTGTGGTCCATGTTGCAATATTTGAGCGCGGCACGTGGAGATTTGCTTGATCAGTGATCGTTTCGCCGCAAATTTCAGCAAACGATCGTGAGTGACGAAAAATATCGTTGACTCAGTGCGTCAGGTAAGTAGAATGCAACGCATCGAACGGCAGCACTGATTGCCAGACGATAACAAAATCAAGTGATTAACAAGTTGCTTGATAATGCGGGAATAGCTCAGTTGGTAGAGCACGACCTTGCCAAGGTCGGGGTCGCGAGTTCGAGTCTCGTTTCCCGCTCCAGTTTAAAAGCATTGGCGTAAAGCGGATGCTGGATGAAAAATTTGGCGCGTTAACAAAGCGGTTATGTAGCGGATTGCAAATCCGTCTAGTCCGGTTCGACTCCGGAACGCGCCTCCAATTTTTCCCGAGCCCGGATGGTGGAATCGGTAGACACAAGGGATTTAAAATCCCTCGGCGTTCGCGCTGTGCGGGTTCAAGTCCCGCTCCGGGTACCATGGGAAAAACAAGAATAATCAAAGCAATAAGCAGTGTCGTGAAACCACCTACGGGTGGTTTTTTTGTGCCTTTAATTCACACGCCGGTCATGAGCGTGAACTTTCCAGTGCTATTCACAGTAAAAAACATTGGTAGCGGCATTTCTGCCAGTATAGCAGTTATCGTGTTACCGCCCTCCAGGACCATGCTGGCAAATACTAAACGTCAGGTAAATCAGCCGGTAAAATTCATTAATCTGTATAAAAAATACTGATATGTTTTATTCCTGATTTATGAAGAGGGTAGATATGCCAGTGAAATATACCGATAATGCAAAATTCTTTATTAGCTTCATTAATATTGGAATTGTAGGTTGCACTTTTCTACTCTTTTTTATTTTATATGAACCTGATACGGAAGTTGTAACCCATGTTTTTCCGGGTGAGTATTCATCTTCTACGTGTGATGCGCGTAATTTTATCGGCTACGTCGATGCAAATGATTTTGCAGGATATATAAAAATAGCAGAATCGACACGCTACAGTATGTATTGTCTGAAAAAAACGGGGGCTGGTCAGTGGGGTATTTATGCAAATTAAACGAGTATATCGCTACATAATGGATGTTTTTTGCACAATTTAATTAAAGGTAAATAGCAGACTAACATTCATCATAAGATAATGTGATTGGCATCATGCTTTAATCACGTTTTGCAATAATGTCTTAATAACAGGTCAACTACAGACAATTTTAGGTTTTCGTAAATGGTGATTTTGGTCAGTCTCTATATTGTGCTTTCCCTACGTTACGGAGATGATGATGCAAAACAAAGCCTGGGCCGTTTTATTGATGCCGCTGTGCCTTACCGCTTGTCACCAGACGACGTACCGACCAACGGCCAAAGGTGAAATCCCCGCGGGGAGTTATATTGACCCAACAAAAACGCGCTTTCCGTTAGCGGATTATTCACAGTCGGTCGATAAATGGATACCTCCGGACTCGGCTGATTACACTATTCCGGTTATTGATAGTGCTACCCAACAACGCTACTTTAGCGCACTGAAATCCCATTATTTCGGAATGGACAGTGAAGCACACTCGCCGTGGAATGTTTTTTATATCACCACGTTGCTGAAAAAAAACGCAGGGCAGGCCCGGGATGCCAGTATTAAGCAGTTCCTTAGCGACGGCAGTGCTTATTGGGGGGAAAATTTCAGATTGTATTCCTCACACTGGAAAGCGGGGGTAAGAGGGAATGCGGATACGCAGATTGATGATATATATCATGCCTCCCGACGTGGCATTATGGTCAGAGAGAGTTTAGTCAGAGCACTACCAACGGACGATCCGCTCTTTAACGATCCCCGTCGGGCGGGCGAGGGGTACCCTTTTGATAATTTACAAATGTCTTCGCTGCGCCCCGGCACGCCGGTCTATACGCTAACGGAGAGCAAAGACCAACGTTGGCAATATGTCGTTTCACCGGCGGTAACAGGTTGGGTTCATAGTGAGGATATTGCCAGTGTGGATCAGAAATTTGTAACCCAGTGGGTTTCGCTCGCTCATAAGCAACTGGGAGCATTTATCAACTCGCCAGTTTCTGTCCATGCCGCAGGCGTCTATTATTTCACCGGGCGACCGGGCACTATTTTACCGTTCCGGAATCAACGAGCGGGTCTTTTCCTGATTGCGGCGCCAGTTCGCGACAGCAATGGTCGTGCGTCTATCCATTGGGTCTGGCTAAGTGACAAAGAGTTTACGGCTATGCCGTGGAAAATGACGCCGGAAAATATTGCCGTATTAATGAAATCAATGGGCGGCACCCCCTACGGCTGGGGAAATTTTAACTTTTATAATGATTGTTCAGCCGAAATCCGCAGCCTGATGATGCCGTTTGGCATATTCCTACCCAGACATTCAACCGCGCAGGTAGAGGCTGCTGGACGAGTCGTCGATCTCAGCAGTAAAAGCACCCAAATGCGGATCGATTATCTCACCAGGTACGGAAAACCGTTTACTACGCTGGTCTATATTCCAGGGCATATTATGCTGTATATCGGTAACACAACCATGAACGGGCAGGTGGTACCGGTCACTTATCAAAATATCTGGGGATTGCGCCCGAACAATGCCAATAGCCGGAGCATTATCGGCGAGGCAGTATTTTTCCCACTACTCCATTTTTATCCTGAAAATCCTGAACTGGTATCGCTGGCTGGTAAGGTTCTGTTTAAACTTGGTTATATAGAATAAGGTTGACAGGCTGTGCTATCGCGGAATACGTGATTGAGGCAACTGTGCGCAGTGGATATAAAGATGGTATCCCTGTAAACTGTATCTGAAAAAGGTATGCGCTATAGTGCGGTCTGTTTATTTGAAATACTATCTGGAGTTGATTCTGGATGTGGTCATGAGCCTCACACATTGAAGTGAGAGTTATTGTTAGCGGTATCTGGCTGGAGGCTGGGTGGTAAAAAGACGTAGTTTATTGCATTTTAATAACCGTACCCGGTCGGAGCGCGATCTTGGGGATCTGGTCACTAAAGTTTTTGAGAAAGCGGCGAAAAAAGAACCGCAACCGCTATACACATTTAGCCTGCCGTTGCTGAGTGTGCAGGATGAGATCCGTGCTTACTGTAAGAAAAAAAATATCAAAATAGGGTATGATACTCTGTTTATGGAAATAACCTTTTCTGCTGACAGAGAAGCGGTAGACGAACTCATCAAACACTTTTTTACTGAAAATAAGCTCTATTTAAGAGGACGATTTTATCTGTCCGCGGCGGTGGTATAAGTTAGCATGAGTATAATATAGCGAGAAACATTTAGAATGCCTGTCCCGTCTTGCGCACCGCCAGCATAGCGATTATTACACTGAGTAAAGAATGTCTGATTTCAATAAGGGAAGAGGATGTTGTACTCATATAGGACAGTGACGCCCCCGCCGTTATGAGAAATATGCAGTGGAGAGTATCTCATGGTAGAGAATGCGCGGGCAATGACCGTCGCGAACGCGAGTTCAGATGCCTGGCTTTTATGTGGATTTGAGCGCTTCTTAGCGGAAAACCTGCTTCCCGATCCTCCTTTTGTGCGTTAACTTCCGGAATCCTCCCCATTTCGTGTTAATCTGGCCCCTGATGGTTGCCATCCAAACTGCCTGCAAAAATTATTTTTATCCGCTGCAATGTAAGAGAGCCACAGGCGGAAGTCATCACTGAGGAAAAGCGTTATGAAAATGGAACCATTAAATGAGAACGAGCTGGAATGGCTGGATGATGTGTTGACGAAATACAATACCGATCAGGCCATTCTGGATGTCGCGGAACTGGACGGTTTGATTACTGCGGTACTGAGTTCTCCGCGTCCAATTGAGCCGGAACAGTGGCTGGTAGCGATATGGGGTGGACCCGCGTACGTACCGCGCTGGACATCTGAAAAAGAAATGACGCGATTTATGGACCTGGTGTTCCAGCACATGGCGGACACAGCCGCCCGGCTTGAAGACTATCCAGAACAGTTCGAGCCGCTGTTTGGCCTGCGAGAAGTTGATGGCCATGAACTAACGATTGTTGAAGAATGGTGCTTTGGTTATATGCGTGGAGTGTCGCTGTCCGACTGGTCAGATTTGCCAGATACGCTAAAACCGGCTCTGGAAGCGATTGCATTACACGGCACTGAAGAAAACTTTGACCTGCTGGATAAAATGAGCCCGGAAGCGTTCGATAAAAGCGTTGACGCTATCCGTATCGCGGCGCTTGAGCTGCATGCCTGGTGGATGGCGCATCCGCAGACTACGCCGCTACAGATGCCGGTAAAAGTAGAGGTGAAAGTGGGGCGTAACGATCCTTGTCCATGCGGGAGCGGCAAAAAATTTAAGCAGTGCTGCCTGCATTAATTCCTCATAAACGACATAGCGTGATGATTATCGAGCCTGGATGGGGTCCGGGCCCGGTAATCTTTTCCTGGCATTAACCTGGATCGGGCAGGAATCCCATTGCGATCGAAAACTGGACGCCAATCACGACAATGCCGCAGATAAACACCAGCGCCAGCGCCGGGGTGCCGCCTGCCACACGATATCCCGCCTGAGAATTCTGTTTGCGGCATTGCCAGACCAGCATGGCAGGGATTAGCAGTGCCAACACTGCCAGCGCCACGCCGGCATAGCCTAATGCCATCACAAATCCGCGTGGGTAGAAAAGCGCAAACGCCAGCGGCGGCAGAAAGGTAATCAGCCCGGTTTGCATACGCCCGAACACCGTACTGCGACGCTGGAATAGATCGGCCAGGTAATCAAATAATCCTAGCGCTACGCCCAGAAAAGAGGTTGCCAGCGCCAGATCGGCGAACAGGTGGACCGCCAGTTCGACATGTGGGGAAGCGACCACTTCTCTGAGCGCCTGCAGCAGACCATTTAACCCGGCATGGCTGGCTAGCAGCCCTCTGAATGTCGGCGAGTCGATGCTTCCCAGCGTGGCAAGCTGCCAAAAAATATAGGCCACTAACGGAATGGCGCTGCCCGTCATAAAGACCCAACGCAGCTTGCGAATGTTGCCGTTCATATAACTTACAATACTCGGTACACTTCCGTGAAAACCAAAGGAGGTGAAAATGACCGGTATTGCAGATAATGCCAGTCCCTGCTGTAAAGGAAGCGTAAGAAGATTTACTTTATGAATATGTGGTGTTAGCAACGCAAGCATGATGACCAGAAAAATGATCTTCGCGCTAAACAGAAAGCGGTTAAAAAGATCGACCAGCGAGGTACCCACACACACCACACCACCGGCAACAAAGGTGAACAGCAGCACACCGGCGGCAGGAGAGAGCGTGGCGCCGACCCAGTTGTTAATACTGGACGCCAGTAATTCACCGGCTCCGGAAATGTAGGCGGCGGTGAGCGCATACATTAAGAACATCATGCTGAATCCCGTAAGCCACTGTCCGTAACGTCCAAGATAGCGTTTTGCCAACGAGCCCAGCCCGGTATCCGCCGGAACATGTTGATACACCTCCAGTAATAGTAACGCGGTATAACACATCAGCGCCCACAGTCCAATCAACAATCCCAGCGTAACGCTGAAACCAACGCCAGCCGCTGCCAGCGGCATTGCCAGCATCCCGGCGCCGATAGTGGTGCCTGCCACGATAAAAATACTGCCCAGAGTTCTGTTTTTCACGCTTTCTACTACCCCGGTAAAAAAGAACGGTGATATCCGCGGCGCAGGGTAAGCCATTACGCTATTTTCGTCAAATGGTCGTTACAATATGTGTACTGTAAATTTTACAGTTCCGGGCATAAAAGCGAATATGGGAAGAGACGCGTACAACCACCGCAAACCTGCGCTAGCGCAAAGTCGCTCGCACAAGGACACATTAGGCTACGGGTTTTATTCAGGAGGGGTTATGGATTCCATTCATGGTCACGAGGTGCTCAACATGATGATTGAGTCTGGCGAGCAGTATACGCATACTTCGCTGGAGGCGGCAATTAAAGCGCGCTTTGGCGAGCGGGCACGATTTCACACCTGTTCAGCGTCAGATATGACGGCGGCGGAACTGGTCGCGTTTCTGGCGGCGAAAGGAAAGTTCATTGCCGTGGATGGCGGTTTTTCAACGCATGAGAGTAAGATCTGCCGCCATTAATACACCACGGTGAGAGTTCGTCTCACCGTGTAAGGACGTGTTGGATTAATTTTGCGTATCCAGTGTTGAGAGTTCTTTATCAATGAAATAAAGCCCTTCGCCGCTTTTTCCCGCCAGCGTTAATTTATCAATAATGGATTTGAATAATTTTTCTTCTTCATGCTGTTCTGCCACATACCACTGTAAGAAATTAAATGTCGGATAATCCTGGCTGGTCATTGCGGCATGAGCCAGTTCATTAATTTTTTGCGTAATAAGTTGCTCATGCTCATAGGTCGCGCGGAACAGTTCATCCAGTGAGGCGTACTCAGCGAAGGGCGAAGAAACGGTATTAATGCGCGGCAGACTTCCGGTATCGGTAAGGTAGTCGAACAGGCGTTGCATATGCGTCATCTCTTCTTGCGCATGGCGACGAAGAAATGCGGCGGCGCCTTCAAAACTGTGATAGCTGCACCACGCGCTCATCTGTTGATAGAGCAGTGAGGAATACAGCTCCAGATTCATTTGCTCATTCAGCTTGTCGATCATTTCTGTTTTCAGCATGGTTCCGCTCCACAAATAGCAAAAGATATACAGTGATGTGCGCCACTATAATTTGTTATTTTATTATTTGCAAAAGGTAAAATATTAAAATTAATTATTAAAAATACGAATGGGAATAAAACGCATTAGCACCATTGTGTACTCTAAATAATTCAGGTTGCAGGCAGGCGGCGCGGCGAATCCCAGGGGGGGACATAATTAAGTGGCTGGGGAAACGAGGAAAGCCAACGCACATGCCGCTTGAAATATGACGAGTATATAAATAAAGGAAAGCCAGCACCTTCATGCTGGCAATAGCGACCATGCACTATCCTCCATTGTACATGGTGTCGGCGTTAAGCCAGCAACCTTAATAATAAAGCGGCATGATTTGCGGGACGGCTACGCCCCGGCACTGCCAGGAGAGGGTAAATCGGGTGTTCAGGCACAAAGAGCCCGCATAAATGCTACAGGTTCCTACCGGCTGACCAAACGACACGGCATCGGCATAGCCCATCTGCTGGCATTCGCGAGTTGCGGTCCCGTGAGAAACATAGTCGTCTGTCCGTGACGTAAAAAATAGCGGCTGGTTATACGTCAGGCGCACAATGCCGCTTATCGGGCTGGCTTCGCTGACCTGCGCTTGTCGAGTAATGGTGCACCCCGTCAGGGCTAGCAGTGAAAGAGTAAAAATAAGAGGCTTCATAAAATCGCTCCGACAGTTCGGTATCGGACCATGCTACCTCGTGTCTTTCACCGTCAATGGCTGGAATAACTTACGGATTCGCCTTGATTAAAGGTAACGGCAGGAGATTTACAGCGGGAGCAGAAAATGTGTGAGCGCCTTTTTGTTTTTTAAAACTTGGTTTCATTAAATTTGAAAGTATGTTTGTAAGCGTGTAGTGTAGGCGAAACGTCATGATTTACACAGGCGCGATCGCCTGCATTCAGGAGGAACACCATGAAAATCGCATTGATGATGGAAAACAGCCAGGCCAGCAAAAACGCCATCATTTATAACGAACTTAGCGCTGTCGCCGATGAAAAGGGATTTCCCGTTTTTAACGTCGGTATGTGCGACGAAAATGACCATCATCTGACGTACATTCATTTAGGCATTATGGCGAGTATTCTGCTTAATTCAAAAGCGGTTGATTTCGTCGTTACCGGCTGCGGTACAGGTCAGGGCGCGCTCATGTCGCTAAATATTCATCCTGGTGTCATTTGTGGCTATTGCATCGATCCGGCAGATGCTTTTCTGTTTGCGCAGATCAACAACGGTAATGCGTTGTCCCTGCCATTTGCGAAAGGCTTTGGCTGGGGCGCTGAGCTGAACGTGCGTTTCATCTTTGAAAAAGCGTTTACCGGTCGTAAAGGCGAGGGCTATCCGCCTGAACGTAAAGCGCCGCAGGTTCGCAATGCGGGCATTTTGAATCAGGTTAAAGCTGCGGTCGTCAAAGAGAATTATCTGGATACATTACGGGCTATCGATCCTGAGCTGGTTAAAACAGCGGTTTCAGGGCCGCGTTTCCAGCAATGTTTGTTTGAAAACGGCCAGAATAAAGAAATAGAAGCGTTTGTACGTGAGATTCTGGGGTAATGCCCCGCCCGACAAGTCAGAAGCGTTTCGCCCTGTCGCCAGGCATGATGTGTCGATAAAAGACCAGTAGCGACAGGTTCTATTCCTGGCATACAGACCAGAAACGGTGTTGCTACCGTTTCTGGCTATGAATGGGTACTATGACGTCCTGACTATAAGGAGTTCATCATGCCCCATACACTTAATGCCGACCAGGAACTGCTTTCTGACGTTGTCGCTTGTCAGTTGGTTATCAAGCAGATTCTGGACGTAATCGATGTGATTGCGCCAGTGGAAGTACGCGAAAAAATGTCCAGCCAATTGAAAAATATCGACTTTTCTAATCATCCTGCCGCCGCTGATCCGGTCACGATGCGCGCCATCCAAAAAGCGATAGCTCTGATCGAACTGAAATTTACGCCCCAGGGTGACTCTCACTAACAACCGCTGACTGTAGGCCGGATTAGCCGCTTCACGTTGCTATCCGGCGTAATAACGTCTCAATATCGTCGTTCAGGTAGCTGTTATCAGTGATGCTGATAGGTCACGACGTTAAGGAGATGTTGATCGGTTTGCGCCAGACATAACCCTGCTCGTTTAGCGCTGCGAACTTCTTCGAGAATAGTTTGTAAAAGTACGCCATCCTGCTGCTGCTCTTTTTCCAGGGTATGGAGAAAATCAAGCGTTGAGGCATCATTGAGCGCTTTCGCTTCGTCCGCAAGACGCGACAGCGTGCTGGCGCGTTGCTGATAATCCTCCAGAGTTTTCTGGAACAGTTCTTCCAGAGAACAGAGCTCATCGCCCGGAACGTCAATGGCTTTGACGATAGGGGTGGCGCCAGCGCTTTTCATAAAATTAAACATGCGCATCATTTGCGTCACGTTGCCTTGCGCCTGGGTACGAAGAAAGGTGGCGGTGCCTGTTAAACTGTGTTCAGAACACCATTCGCTTAGATGGAGGTAAAGATTTGATGCGTAAAATTCAAGGTTCATTTGCGTGTTGAGCTTTTGAACCATTCCTACTGCTGCCATAACAATATCCTTATTTCCAGAAAGTGTTGATGTGCATGACGGACGAAAATGCAACAGGCCGTTGTCACACTCTTACATCCATGCACAATAAATACTCTTAGCAGAAGAACTCCGTTCCGCCAGTCCCTTATGCGATCTGATTTCCTGTTTATCGATCGGTAACGAGAATAGCGCGTCAATAAAAATAAGAAAATCCTTAAATGCAATTGTTTATCTTTTTTTACATTTTCAGTGACGCGATTTTTTCAATAGTAATGTTTTCTGTTGTGCTTTTGTAATTATAACTAATTGAAAAACAATAGATATATAATTATTGTTTTGTTTTATGAAACATTGTTTCAGATCATAGAATAATCGTTTGAATCGTGGTAGTATCAATAAAATAAACATTATCCGATCTGGTTGTCACACGCATGAACGGTTGATAGCAAATTTACCTGTTTTTATAAAAAAACTGATTTTGCTGTAGATCATTTTTAATGTCATTAATCATACGGGCACATTATTCGGTTGAGCATAGTTTTGATGGGTGACACGTTAACAAGGAGCAGTCAATGAAAAAGGTCGCGGTGCTGCTGGCGCCAGGATTTGAAGAGGCAGAGGCCATTGTTACTATTGATATCCTGCGGCGTTTGCATATCGACGTAGAAATGCTGGCGTGTGCTGAATCTCGGGCGGTGGTGAGTTACCATGATATTCCCATGGTTGCGGACAGCACGCTGAGTGAACGCCAGCAGGCGCTTTTCGATGCGGTAGTTCTACCGGGTGGTCCGCAGGGTAGTGCCAATCTGGCCGCTAATCCGGCAGCGATCGCTTTCGTTGCGCGTCATGACGCAGCAGGTAAATTAATTTGTCCTATCTGTTCCGCTGCGGCAAGGGTACTGGGTGCCCACGGATTACTGAAGGGGCGTCGTTATGTTTGCTCCGGCGATCTGTGGAAAGCGGTTCAGGAAGGTGTCTATGTGGATGCTCCTGTTGTTGAAGACGGCAATTTAATTAGCGGCAAAGGTTTGGGTCATGTCTTTGATTTCGCGCTAACCCTTGCCGCCAGACTGCTGGCAGACGACGCACCGGTTCGCGAACAAGCCGGACATATCTATTATTCCTGGTAATCGTTATTTGCCCAGAGACGTAAGGATTAGCTGGCAGATGTGATGCTGGCTTTCCTGCCACTTGTCTGACAAACCTGATCTGGTTTATGTTATTTTCCGCTGAATTTATGTACGCAATTACTGTAATTCAGCGCTGTGCTGCTCTCCTGTGGGGAATCAAGTTCCCACTAAAACTATTCCAGCCATCAGTATTTATCTAACAAGAATCGCTCGATTTTACCCTACATAAAAGAATGCTAAAGCTGGAGTTAACCATGCACAAATTTACTAAGGTGTTGGCGCCGGGCTGCTGCTGGGCGTACTGTGCGGACTGGTCAGTGGCTTTGTGATTGCGCATCTGGAAATTGCCGCACTCGCCACAATGCAGATTGTGCGCAGTCTGGCTTATATCATCTCCGAGGGTAAATCGGTAGGCATTGAAGACGAGCTTTTCTGAACAAAACACTTTCGGGCGTAACACGCTGACGATAGGCGGCAATGAGGAGGCCGCACGGCTGGCCGGCGTACCGGTTGTACGTACCAAAATTATCATTTTTATTCTCTCTGGCCTGGTGTCGGCGGGTATCATTCTGGCTTCGCGTATGACCAGCGGTCAGCCAATGACCTCCCTGGATTATGAGTTAATCATTATTTCTGTGTGCGTATTAGGGGGGCATCCCTGAAAGGCGGTCTCGGAAAAATCTCATATGTGGTGGCGGGGTTACTGATATTAGGGACGGTGGAGAACGCGATGAACCTGCTCAACATTTCACCCTTTGCGCAGTATGTGGTTCGCGGCTTAATCCTTCTGGCAGCAGTCATTTTCGACCATTATAAGCAAAAAGCGAAGGGTACGATTTGATGAATTAACATTCAACTAAACAGTATAGCCCCACGCCATCGCTAACCGCTACCCCGGCTGGCGATGGCCTTTCTAAATGGCGAGCAGCGTCACACTGTCTATACTTACATGACTAATGAGACCGTTTGTGAGTCTCAATATGATGATAAGGAGGAGACCAGGGTGGCAGAACCGTTAACCGTATCCCCCGAACTCACTGCGAACTATGCGTATTTTTTTGACCTTGATGGCACATTGGCAGAGATAAAGCCTCATCCCGATCAGGTAGCGGTACCGCATAAAATCCTTCAGTTGTTAGACCGTCTCGCGGCGCACAACGCAGGGGCACTGGCATTGATTTCAGGGCGTTCAATGACCGAGCTGGATGCTTTGGCGAAACCTTTTCGCTTTCCGCTTGCTGGCGTTCACGGGGCAGAGCGCCGTGATATCAATGGTAAAACCCATATCGTACGCCTTCCTGAATCGGTAGTCCGCGAGGTAGAGGCGTTATTACGTTCGATGCTAGTGGCGCTGCCCGGGGCGGAGCTGGAGACGAAGGGCATGGCGTTTGCGCTGCACTACCGTCAGGCTCCTGAACATGAAGCGGCACTGCTGGCGCTTGCGCAACACGTTACGCAGCACTGGCCACAACTGGCGTTGCAGCCCGGTAAATGCGTAGTGGAAATCAAACCTAAAGGAACCAACAAAGGCGAAGCGATTGCCGCCTTTATGCAGGAAGCCCCCTTTGCGGGACGGATTCCCGTTTTTGTGGGAGACGATTTGACCGACGAGGCTGGCTTTGGCGTGGTGAATCACGCTGGCGGAATTTCCGTAAAAGTGGGCGTCGGGGCAACCCAGGCGGCATGGCGACTGGAAAGCGTACCCGATGTCTGGCGCTGGCTGGAGCAAATCAATTATCCACAACAAGAACAACAAGTAATGAATAACAGGAGAGATGGCTATGAGTCGTTTAGTCGTAGTATCTAATCGAATTGCCCCCCCGGATAATAAAGGCGGCGCCGGCGGCCTCGCCGTTGGCGTGCTTGGCGCGCTAAAAGCGGCTGGCGGGTTGTGGTTCGGCTGGAGTGGCGAGACAGGTAACGAGGATGAGCCATTAAAAAAGGTGACAAAAGGTAATATTACCTGGGCATCGTTTAACCTGAGTGAACAAGATTACGAAGATTATTACTGTCAATTTTCCAATGCGGTTCTCTGGCCTGCGTTCCACTATCGTCTGGATCTGGTGCAGTTTCAGCGTCCTGCATGGGAAGGCTACATGCGGGTTAATGCGTTATTAGCGGATAAGTTATTGCCTCTCGTTAAAGAGGACGACATCATTTGGGTGCATGACTACCACTTATTACCGTTTGCCAGCGAACTGCGTAAACGCGGCGTGAACAACCGAATTGGTTTTTTCCTGCATATTCCATTCCCGACCCCGGAGATTTTTAACGCCTTACCACCGTATGATGAACTGCTGGAGCAGTTGTGTGACTTTGATCTGCTAGGGTTCCAGACGGAAAATGATCGCCTGGCTTTTCTGGATAGCCTTTCAAGTCAGACACGAGTTACGACTCGCAGTGGCAAGCAGCATATCGCGTGGGGTAAAGACTTCCAGACAGAAGTGTATCCTATCGGTATTGAACCCGATGAGATTGCCCTACAGGCTGCCGGTCCGTTGCCGCCTAAACTGGCGCAGCTCAAAGCGGAACTGAAAAATGTGAAGAATATTTTTTCCGTTGAGCGACTGGATTATTCGAAAGGGTTGCCGGAACGCTTTCTGGCGTATGAAGCGCTACTGGAAAACTATCCGCAGCACCGGGGAAAAATTCGTTACACCCAAATCGCGCCTACATCACGCGGCGAAGTACAGGCATATCAGGATATTCGCCACCAGCTTGAGACGGAAGCAGGCCGTATTAATGGGAAATATGGACAACTGGGCTGGACGCCGCTCTATTATCTGAATCAGCATTTCGACCGTAAGCTATTAATGAAGATATTCCGTTATTCAGATGTTGGGCTCGTCACCCCGCTGCGTGATGGGATGAACCTGGTGGCGAAAGAGTTTGTCGCCGCGCAGGACCCCGCTAACCCTGGCGTATTGGTACTGTCGCAGTTTGCCGGCGCGGCGAATGAACTGACGTCAGCGCTTATCGTCAATCCTTACGATCGGGATGACGTAGCGGCGGCGCTTAATCGCGCTTTAACGATGCCGCTTGCCGAGCGTATTTCGCGTCATGCGGAAATGCTTGACGTAATCGTTAAAAATGACATTAGCCGCTGGCAGGAGCGTTTTATTCATGACCTAAAGGAGGTCACGCCGCGCAGCGCGGAGCGTCAACAGCAGAATAAAGTAGCGACGTTCCCTAAGCTGGCCTGATATATCGCGAGCGGCGACTAGTCACCCGCTAACGGCACCAGCAATACATCTACCTGGCTGGCGCTAACCACACTTTTTGCTGAGCAGGACGCTCGCGAAAAGAAGCTGTGGTTATGGTTGCCGCAAATGACCAGATCAACATGGTGTTTGCGGCACACATCCAAAATATGCTGGCTTAGCTCACCATAGGTGATGAAGGTTTGTTCAATCGGATAATCCGCTCTCTCACCCAGCATCTTAAGAAAATTCTCAGTCTCCTCATGCATAACCGCGCGTAAATCCTCCATCATAGGCGCGGCGAATTGGTTATACAGCTCAGGATCGGAAGCAAGGGTAATCAGACTTACTTTCGCCTGAACTGGACGGGCGATAGAAACGGCTTTAGCCAGTAGCTGGTGACTTTCCGGGGTGACGGCAACAGCGACAAGAATATGGGTGTAGCTCATAACTCGCTCCTTAATTGCAAGAATATGAGGTTGTCCTTTAGCTTTACTCTGTTTATCTCATTTCTGCAATGTGGTAATACCACAATAATGTGAAGGGCATCATAATTAATCATTAATTATTCTTATGAAAAGAATAGCGTTATAAGATGCTTTTTACACACCATCAAGATACTTTGATTGAGCCGATGAATAATAAAAGCTAAAAGTTAAATTAATTGAGCTTGTTTTTAATGTGACAGGGCTTGTGCTGGGGTATGATTAATTAATAACATTTAATATTTAACCTGCTGTTTACTAAAGGTAAAATAAAATCGTTTCTATAATAGAAATAATAGCGTGTTATCTATTACCCTGCCGTTATTTTAACACAGAGAAACAAAAAATAATTTGGTGTTGACGTCCCTCTATTCATCAGTGTGGAATAGAAAAAGTGAACATTAGGTGATTAAATAAACAAAATAAAAGCCATGCTGATGGTTTTATCGTAAGTATTCCGCTAAAATATGTGATCTACATCACATATTTTCTAAAATCGCTGTCCCGCTCCGTTGTATGTGACGAAGCTGACGAGTAGAGTTGCGTCGAATTAGGAAAAATCTTAGGCATTTGTAAAAATTGATGTAAACGTGTAAGGCGAATCCCGGCGGGAGGCTGTGTTATACGTCACAATGTCTGAGCACTGCTATGCATTTGACCTTTTTGCTTCTTTTACCGGGCCTTCCCGGCGACATCACGGGGTGCGGCTACGCCGCACAAAAATAAAGTTGGTTATTCTGGATGGGAACAATGCATACATCCGAGTTGCTAAAACACATTTATGACATCAATTTGTCATATTTACTCCTTGCACAGCGTTTGATCGTCCAGGACAAAGCATCTGCGATGTTCCGCCTCGGTATCAACGAAGAGATGGCAAACACACTGGGCGCGTTGACCCTGCCGCAGATGGTCAAACTGGCTGAGACGAATCAGCTAGTTTGTCATTTCCGGTTTGACGATCATCAGACGATCACCCGTTTGACTCAGGATTCGCGCGTCGACGATTTACAGCAGATTCACACAGGTATCATGCTTTCAACGCGTCTGCTCAATGAAGCGGACGATACGGCGCGTAAGAAAAGGGCGTGATAATGAGTGAAAAAAGCATTGTTCAGGAAGCTCGCGATATCCAGTTGGCGATGGAGTTGATCAATCTTGGCGCTCGCCTGCAAATGCTGGAAAGCGAAACACAGCTCAGCCGTGGTCGCCTCATCAGGCTGTACAAAGAGTTACGCGGTAGTCCGCCGCCTAAAGGGATGCTGCCATTTTCGACAGACTGGTTTATGACCTGGGAGCAAAATATTCACGCTTCCATGTTCTGCAATGCCTGGCAATTTTTACTTAAAACTGGCTTATGTAGCGGTGTGGATGCGGTGATTAAAGCTTATCGGCTTTATCTTGAGCAGTGTCCGCAACCGCCTGAAGGGCCGTTGTTGGCGCTGACCCGCGCATGGACTCTGGTGCGTTTTGTTGAAAGCGGATTGCTCGAATTGTCGAGCTGCAACTGCTGCGGCGGAAACTTTATCACCCATGCGCATCAGCCCGTGGGTAGCTTTGCGTGTAGTTTGTGCCAGCCGCCATCCCGCGCAGTAAAAAGACGTAAACTTTCCCGAGATGCTGCCGATATTATTCCACAACTGCTGGATGAACAGATCGAACAGGCTGTTTAACCGAAACGGTGTGGACAAACACTCCAGCAGCGGTAAGTCATTACCGCTGCTTTTTTTTGCCTTACCTTCGCGTTAATCGCCCGACTGCGCATCCTGTCATAGTCAACAGCGGAAGGATGATGTCGTGCTTATCTTATTAGGTTACCTGGTGGTTATCGGTACAGTTTTCGGCGGTTATGTCATGACCGGCGGACACCTTGGGGCACTCTATCAACCCGCTGAACTGGTCATCATTGGTGGCGCGGGGATAGGGGCGTTCATTGTCGGCAACAACGGGAAGGCCATCAAGGGCACAATGAAAGCGATCCCGTTGTTGTTTCGTCGTTCGAAATACACGAAAACCATGTACATGGATCTGCTGGCGTTGCTCTATCGCCTGATGGCCAAATCACGCCAGCAGGGTATGTTCTCCCTTGAGCGCGACATTGAAAATCCGAAAGAGAGTGAAATCTTCGCCAGTTATCCGCGTATTCTGGCTGATGCGGTGATGCTTGATTTTATTGTCGATTATCTGCGTCTGATCATCAGCGGCAACATGAATACGTTCGAAATTGAAGCGTTGATGGATGAAGAGATTGAAACCCATGAAAGCGAGGCGGAGGTCCCTGCCAACAGTTTGGCGATGGTGGGGGATTCACTGCCTGCCTTTGGTATCGTAGCGGCGGTAATGGGGGTGGTTCACGCTCTGGCTTCAGCCGATCGCCCTGCAGCGGAGTTGGGGGCGCTGATTGCCCATGCCATGGTAGGAACGTTCCTCGGTATTTTACTGGCTTATGGATTCATTTCACCGTTAGCTACCGTTTTGCGCCAGAAGAGCGCCGAAACCACCAAGATGATGCAGTGCGTAAAAATCACACTGCTGTCTAATCTGAACGGCTATGCGCCGCCGATTGCCGTGGAATTTGGACGTAAAACGCTTTATTCCAGTGAGCGTCCGTCGTTTATCGAGCTGGAAGAACATGTTCGCGCGGTGAGAAACCCAAACCAGCAGCAGACGACTGAGGAAGCATGAAAAATCAGGCTCATCCCATTGTCGTCGTAAAACGCCGCAAGCACAAACCGCATGGCGGCGGGGCTCACGGTTCCTGGAAGATTGCCTACGCCGATTTTATGACGGCGATGATGGCTTTTTTTCTGGTGATGTGGCTGATTTCCATCTCCAGCCCTAAAGAATTAATTCAGATTGCCGAATATTTTCGTACGCCGTTGGCCACCGCGGTAACGGGCGGTAAGCGGATTGCCAATAGCGAGAGCCCGATACCAGGCGGCGGCGATGATTACACCCAACAGCAGGGTGAAGTGGAAAAGCAACCGAATATCGACGAACTGAAAAAACGGATGGAGCAGAGTCGGTTAAACAAACTGCGCGGCGATCTGGATCAACTGATCGAATCCGATCCCAAGCTGCGCGCGTTACGTCCGCATCTGAAGATTGATTTAGTTCAGGAGGGGTTACGCATCCAGATTATCGACAGCCAGAACCGTCCGATGTTTAAAACTGGCAGCGCCGAAGTTGAGCCGTATATGCGCGATATCCTGCGCGCGATTGCGCCAGTGTTAAACGGTATTCCTAACCGAATTAGCCTGGCGGGCCATACCGATGACTTTCCCTACGCGAACGGCGAAAAAGGCTATAGCAACTGGGAGTTATCTGCCGACCGCGCCAATGCCTCGCGTCGTGAACTGGTTGCTGGCGGGCTGGATAACGGAAAAGTATTACGGGTGGTTGGCATGGCCGCCACGATGCGGCTGAGCGATCGCGGTCCTGATGACGCCATCAATCGCCGTATAAGCCTGCTGGTGTTAAACAAACAGGCGGAACAGGCCATTTTGCATGAAAACGCTGAAAGCCAGAATGAGCCGGTAAGTGTATTACAACAGCCTGCGGCAGTCCCGCCGGCAAGCGTACCCACATCGCCACAAGCCGAACCGAGGTGATAGCGTGAGCATGGATATTAGCGATTTTTATCAGACATTTTTTGATGAAGCTGACGAGCTGTTGGCAGATATGGAGCAGCATCTGCTGGATTTGGCGCCGGAATCCCCGGACGCTGAACAACTGAACGCCATTTTTCGCGCGGCGCACTCTATTAAAGGCGGCGCGGGCACATTCGGCTTCACTATTCTGCAGGAAACCACGCATTTAATGGAAAACCTGCTGGATGAAGCCCGACGCGGTGAAATGCAGCTCAATACCGACATTATCAACCTGTTTTTGGAAACGAAAGATATTATGCAGGAACAGCTCGACGCCTATAAAAACTCCGAAGAGCCGGATGCCGCAAGCTTCGAATATATCTGCAATGCGCTACGCCAGTTGGCACTGGAAGCGAAAGGCGAAACCGCGCCGGCGGTCGTAGAACCCGCGGCATTAAGCGCCGCGATCCAGGAAGAGAACGTAGCCGAAACCGAAACGCCTTGTGACGAGAGTAAACTGCGCATTGTACTTTCGCGGTTGAAAGCCAGTGAGGTCGATCTGCTTGAAGAAGAGTTGGGTAATCTGGCTACTCTGACGGATGTCGTCAAGGGGGCGGATTCACTGTCGGCGACTCTGGATGGCAGTGTTGCGGAAGATGACATTGTCGCAGTGCTCTGTTTTGTCATCGAGGCCGATCAGATCGCTTTTGAAAAAGTTGTCGCCGCGCCGGTTGCAAAAGTGCAAGAGAACATCGAGGTGGCGCCGGTAGCACCTCCGGCGGTGGTTGCGCCTGCCGCCAAAAGCGCGGCGCATGAACATCATGCGGGGCGCGAAAAACCTGCGCGTGAACGCGAGTCCACCAGTATTCGCGTGGCGGTAGAGAAAGTGGATCAGCTCATAAACCTGGTCGGCGAGTTAGTGATTACCCAGTCAATGTTGGCCCAGCGTTCTAATGAGCTGGACCCGGTAAACCACGGCGATCTCATTACCAGTATGGGACAGTTACAACGTAACGCCCGCGACTTACAAGAGTCGGTGATGTCGATTCGCATGATGCCTATGGAGTACGTCTTCAGCCGTTTCCCGCGTCTGGTACGCGATTTAGCGGGCAAACTGGGCAAGCAGGTAGAGTTGACGCTGGTGGGGAGCTCCACTGAACTTGATAAAAGCCTGATCGAACGCATTATCGACCCGCTGACGCACCTGGTGCGCAACAGTCTCGACCACGGGATTGAAATGCCGGAAAAACGCCTTGAGGCCGGAAAAAATGTTGTCGGCAACCTGATTCTCTCGGCAGAACATCAGGGCGGGAATATTTGTATTGAAGTAACCGATGACGGCGCGGGACTTAACCGTGAGCGTATCCTGGCGAAGGCCATTTCGCAGGGCATGGCGGTGAACGAAAACATGACCGACGATGAAGTGGGCATGCTGATTTTCGCGCCGGGATTCTCAACTGCGGAACAGGTCACGGATGTCTCCGGTCGCGGCGTTGGCATGGATGTCGTGAAACGTAACATTCAGGAGATGGGCGGTCACGTTGAGATCCAGTCAAAACAGGGCTCCGGCACCACGATTCGTATTCTGCTACCGCTGACGCTGGCAATCCTCGATGGCATGTCGGTTCGCGTAGCGGGGGAAGTTTTTATCCTGCCGTTGAATGCGGTGATGGAGTCGTTGCAACCGCGTGAAGAAGATCTTCATCCGCTGGCGGGCGGCGAACGAGTTCTGGAAGTCCGCGGCGAGTATTTGCCGCTGGTCGAATTGTGGAAAGTATTTGACGTGGAAGGGGCGAAAACCGAAGCCACGCAGGGCATTGTTGTGATTCTGCAAAGCGCGGGACGCCGTTACGCGCTGCTGGTCGATCAGCTCATCGGCCAGCACCAGGTGGTGGTTAAAAACCTGGAAAGCAACTATCGCAAGGTACCGGGTATTTCCGCCGCGACGATCCTGGGCGATGGTAGCGTCGCGCTGATTGTTGATGTTTCCGCATTGCAGGGTTTAAACCGCGAACAACGTATGGCGATCACAGCCGCCTGATTGAGTGAGAAGGGAATAATATGACCGGTATGAGTAATGTAAGCAAACTGGCCGGCGAGCCGTCAGGTCAGGAATTCCTGGTGTTTACACTGGGAGATGAAGAGTACGGTATCGATATCCTGAAAGTGCAGGAGATCCGTGGCTATGACCAGGTGACGCGCATCGCCAATACACCGGCCTTTATTAAAGGGGTGACTAACCTACGCGGCGTGATTGTACCCATTGTTGATCTGCGCGTGAAATTCTGCGAAGGCGACGTGGAGTATGATGACAATACGGTAGTGATCGTACTGAATCTGGGGCAACGTGTCGTCGGGATCGTGGTGGACGGCGTGTCTGACGTACTGTCGTTAACGGCGGAACAAATCCGTCCGGCGCCAGAATTTGCCGTGACTTTGTCAACGGAGTATTTGACGGGGTTGGGCGCGCTCGGCGAGCGTATGCTGATTCTGGTGAATATCGAAAAACTGCTTAACAGCGAAGAGATGGCGCTGCTGGATATCGCAGCATCACACGTCGCGTAATGACGTTGCCGGATGGCGTTGCGCCATCCGGCAATATTAACCGTTATGCTTCCACCTGCGGTATATTGCCTCTTCATCGCCCACGCCCAGAACTCCTGCATTTTGCGTCAGCATCGCCGCCGCGACACCGGTATGGTCAATATCGCCTTCCGGGATAACGTTTTTCCTTTTCGCAAATGTAAAGTTATCACCGCAGGTGCCGATAACGTTGATAACTCGTTATCAGGAAGGTGCCTTATGTTTAACCGTATCCGCGTTGTCACAATGCTGATGATGGTGCTGGGGGTTTTCGCACTGCTACAGCTTGTTTCCGGTGGTTTGCTGTTTTCTTCATTACAGCATAACCAGCAGGGTTTTGTTATTTCTAACGAATTACGCCAGCAGCAAAGTGAACTCACGTCGACATGGGACTTAATGCTGCAAACGCGCATTAACCTGAGCCGCTCCGCCGCACGCATGATGATGGACGCCTCTAACCAGCAGAGCAGCGCCAAAAAGGATTTACTCCAGAACGCAAAAACGACCCTCGCACAGGCGGCGACGCACTACACCAATTTCAAAAACATAACTCCATTGCCTGCGATGGCGGAGGCCAGCGCCAACGTCGATGAAAAATATCAGCGTTATCAGGCCGCATTAACCGAACTTATCCAGTTCCTGGATAACGGTAATATGGAGGCCTACTTCGCCCAGCCAACCCAGGGAATGCAAAACGCGTTGGGTGAAGCACTGGGCAACTACGCCCGGGTGAGCGAAAACCTGTACCGCCAGACATTTGAGCAAAGCGCTCATGACTACCGTTTTGCGCAATGGCAACTGGGGATTCTCGCGGTTGTGCTGGTGCTGATTTTGGTGGTGGTTTGGTACGGCATTCGTCATGCCCTGCTTAACCCATTAGTGCGAGTGATTGCCCATATCCGTGAAATTGCCAGCGGCGATCTGACGAAAACGCTCACCGTCTCAGGGCGTAATGAAATCGGCGAACTGGCGGGGACGGTTGATCATATGCAACGCTCGCTGATTAACACCGTGACGCAGGTTCGCGAAGGTTCGGATGCGATTTATTCCGGCACCAGCGAAATTGCCGCCGGTAATACTGATCTCTCTTCTCGTACCGAACAGCAGGCTTCCGCGCTGGAAGAGACGGCCGCCAGCATGGAACAACTGACGGCTACCGTGAAGCAAAACGCCGATAACGCTCGTCAGGCTTCGCAACTGGCGCAAAGCGCCTCCGATACCGCGCGTCATGGCGGTAAAGTTGTCGATGGCGTGGTGAACACCATGCACGAAATTGCCGACAGTTCGAAAAAGATCGCTGACATTATCAGCGTTATCGACGGTATTGCTTTCCAGACCAACATTCTGGCGCTGAACGCGGCGGTAGAAGCGGCGCGCGCGGGCGAGCAGGGCCGTGGTTTTGCGGTAGTGGCAGGCGAGGTACGTAATCTGGCCAGCCGCAGCGCCCAGGCGGCGAAAGAAATAAAAGCGTTGATTGAAGATTCCGTCTCGCGTGTCGATACCGGTTCTGTGCTGGTGGAAAGCGCCGGGGAAACCATGACTGACATCGTCAATGCCGTTACGCGCGTCACGGATATCATGGGCGAAATCGCTTCCGCCTCGGATGAGCAAAGCCGGGGTATCGATCAGGTCGCTTTGGCCGTTTCCGAAATGGATCGCGTAACGCAACAGAACGCCTCTCTGGTTCAGGAGTCTGCGGCGGCGGCCGCCGCGCTGGAAGAGCAGGCCAGCCGTCTTACCCAGGCGGTATCGGCTTTCCGCCTGGCGTCGCGACCGCTGGTGGCAAATAAACATGAGACGCGTCCGTCAGTGGACGTTCAGTCTGGCAATACGCCGCGGCCGTTAGCCGCCGGGGATGATGCGAACTGGGAAACCTTCTGATCGACATACGCTGTGTGCTATCGGTTATCGATTAATTTGCGAACCTGCCGATACTTTTCGACTGGTTCGCGATAGATAAAAGCAAAAAATGTGTAATACGGGAAGCATGGCGCTGCCGCAGGGCGCGCCCGTTGTATTTTGAATGTGATTAAGAAGGCGCTATGACATCATCTCTGCCCTCCGGGCAAACGTCATTATTGTTACAGATGACACAGCGCCTCGCGCTGTCCGACGCGCATTTTCGTCGGATATGTCAATTAATCTACCAGCGCGCAGGGATCGTGCTGGCCGACCATAAGCGGGATATGGTTTATAACCGCCTGGTCCGTCGGCTGCGTACCCTGGGACTGGATGATTTTGGCCGTTATCTCAGTATGCTGGAGGCTAACCAAAACAGCGCTGAGTGGCAGGCTTTTATCAACGCTCTGACCACCAACCTGACCGCTTTTTTTCGGGAGGCGCACCATTTTCCGATCCTTGCGGAACATGCGCGTCGCCGCCACGGCGAGTACCGCGTCTGGAGTGCGGCGGCATCGACGGGAGAAGAACCTTACAGCATCGCCATTACGCTGGCGGATGCGTTGGGGATGGCTCCCGGTCGCTGGAAAGTGTTCGCCAGCGATATTGATACTGAAGTGCTGGAAAAAGCGAGAAGCGGTATTTATCGCCTCAGCGAACTGAAAACGTTATCGCCGCAGCAGTTACAGCGTTACTTCATGCGCGGTACGGGGCCGCATGACGGATTGGTGCGCGTGCGTCAGGAACTGGCCAATTATGTTGAATTTTCCTCCCTTAATTTGCTGGAAAAGCAGTACAACATACCCGGCCCCTTTGACGCGATATTTTGCCGTAACGTCATGATCTATTTTGATAAAACGACACAGCAGGACATTCTGCGCCGTTTTGTTCCACTCCTTAAACCTGACGGACTGTTGTTTGCCGGTCACTCAGAAAACTTTAGCAACCTCGTGCGCGAGTTTAGCCTGCGCGGACAGACGGTGTATGCGCTAAGTAAGGATAAAGCATGAGTAAAATCAGGGTATTGTCGGTTGATGATTCTGCGCTGATGCGTCAAATCATGACTGAAATTATTAATAGCCATAGCGATATGGAGATGGTGGCGACCGCGCCGGACCCGTTGGTCGCCAGGGATCTCATCAAAAAATTTAATCCGGACGTATTGACGCTGGACGTTGAGATGCCGCGTATGGATGGCCTCGATTTCCTTGAAAAACTGATGCGTCTGCGTCCGATGCCGGTGGTGATGGTCTCCTCGCTGACCGGTAAAGGTTCCGAGGTGACGCTGCGGGCGCTGGAGTTGGGGGCCATCGATTTTGTCACTAAACCGCAGCTTGGCATTCGTGAAGGTATGCTGGCGTATAGCGAGATGATCGCTGAAAAAGTGCGTACCGCCGCGCGAGCCCGCATCGCCGCGCATAAACCGATGACGGCCCCGGCAACTTTAAAAGCCGGTCCGCTGCTCAGTTCGGAGAAACTGATTGCTATCGGCGCTTCAACGGGCGGTACTGAAGCTATCCGCCATGTGCTGCAACCGCTGCCGCTTTCCAGTCCGGCAGTGATTATTACGCAGCATATGCCGCCTGGCTTTACCCGCTCGTTTGCCGAGCGCCTGAATAAACTCTGTCAAATCAGCGTCAAGGAGGCCGAGGATGGCGAACGCGTATTGCCAGGTCATGCCTACATTGCGCCCGGCGACAAGCACATGGAGCTGGCGCGTAGCGGGGCGAATTATCAAATCAAAATTCATGACGGCCCGCCGGTGAACCGGCATCGGCCTTCCGTGGATGTGCTGTTTCATTCGGTGGCGAAACACGCGGGGCGCAACGCCGTAGGCGTCATTCTTACGGGGATGGGCAACGATGGCGCCGCCGGAATGTTAGCGATGTACCAGGCAGGTGCCTGGACCATTGCGCAAAACGAAGCAAGTTGTGTGGTGTTCGGCATGCCGCGCGAGGCCATCAATATGGGTGGCGTAAGCGAAGTGGTCGATCTTAGCCAGGTAAGCCAGCAAATGCTGGCGAAAATCAGTGCCGGACAGGCGATACGTATTTGAACCAGGAGTAGTATTTTATGGCGGATAAAGAGCTTAAATTTTTGGTTGTGGATGACTTTTCGACCATGCGTCGTATCGTGCGCAACCTTTTAAAAGAGCTTGGATTTAACAATGTGGAAGAGGCCGAAGACGGCGTCGATGCGCTGAATAAGCTCCAGGCGGGCGGCTTTGGTTTCATTATCTCCGACTGGAACATGCCGAACATGGATGGTCTGGAGCTGCTGAAAACCATTCGCGCCGATAGCGCCATGTCGGCGTTACCCGTGTTGATGGTAACGGCGGAAGCCAAGAAAGAGAATATTATCGCCGCCGCGCAGGCTGGCGCCAGCGGTTATGTCGTAAAACCGTTTACGGCAGCGACTCTGGAAGAGAAGCTAAACAAAATCTTTGAGAAACTGGGCATGTGAGGATGCGATGATGATGCAACCATCTATCAAGCCTGTTGATGAAGGCTCAGCAGGAGACATCATTGCGCGCATCGGTAGTCTGACCCGAATGCTGCGCGACAGCCTGCGCGAACTGGGGCTGGACCAGGCGATTGCCGAAGCGGCGGAGGCGATACCCGATGCGCGCGACCGTCTGGATTACGTCGTCCAGATGACGGCGCAGGCGGCGGAACGCGCGCTAAACAGCGTAGAGGCCTCGCAGCCGCATCAGGATGCGATGGAAAAAGAGGCGAAAGCGCTGACACAACGTTGGGACGAGTGGTTTGAAAATCCGATCGAGCTTTCCGACGCCCGTGAGCTGGTGACAGATACGCGCCAGTTTCTCAAGGATGTCCCGGGCCATACCAGCTTTACGAATGCGCAACTGCTGGACATCATGATGGCGCAAGATTTCCAGGACCTGACGGGGCAGGTGATCAAACGCATGATGGACGTGATTCAGGAGATTGAGCGCCAGTTGTTAATGGTGCTGCTGGAAAACATCCCGGAACAGGGCGCGCGCCCAAAACGCGAGAACGAAAGCTTGCTCAACGGCCCGCAGGTGGATACCTCGAAAGCTGGCGTAGTCGCCAGCCAGGATCAGGTGGACGACCTACTGGACAGCCTTGGGTTTTAAGCCTTTTTGACCTGATGGCGCTGCGCTTATCGGGTCTGAATCCGTCAACCAGGCCGGATACGATACCTTCTTATCGTATCCGGTTATCCATATTAACGCCATAAACCCCGCCTTTTTTACCGCTTACTCTGCCCATTGGCGTAAAGCGGTTCTGGCATCATTCTCGCTTATCAATTTATCCAGGGTTTGCTGCGTGGCAGAAGAGAGCGACGACGACAAAACAGAAGCCCCCACACCCCACCGACTTGAAAAAGCGCGGGAAGAAGGGCAGATCCCCCGATCCAGAGAACTGACCTCACTGCTGATATTGCTGGTGGGCGTTTGCATTATCTGGTTCGGCGGCGAGTCGTTGGCGCGGCAACTGGCGGGAATGCTCTCAGCAGGCCTGCACTTCGATCACCGTATGGTGAACGATCCTAACCTGATCCTGGGACAGATAATTTTGCTGATTAAAGCGGCGATGATGGCGCTGCTACCGCTCATCGCGGGCGTGGTGCTGGTGGCGCTTATCTCGCCGGTTATGCTTGGCGGTCTGATTTTTAGCGGTAAGTCACTACAGCCCAAATTTTCTAAATTAAACCCACTACCGGGAATTAAGCGTATGTTCTCGGCGCAGACCGGCGCGGAGCTGCTAAAAGCGGTGTTGAAATCCACGCTGGTAGGCTGCGTTACCGGATTTTATCTCTGGCATAACTGGCCGCAAATGATGCGCCTGATGGCGGAGTCGCCAATTACCGCAATGGGGAATGCACTGGATCTGGTCGGACTCTGCGCGTTACTGGTGGTACTGGGCGTGATCCCGATGGTGGGATTTGACGTTTTTTTCCAGATCTTTAGCCACCTGAAAAAATTGCGCATGTCACGTAAAGATATTCGCGACGAATTTAAAGAGAGCGAAGGCGATCCGCACGTTAAGGGCAAAATTCGCCAGATGCAGCGCGCCGCCGCACAGCGCCGCATGATGAACGATGTGCCGAAAGCGGACGTCATTGTCACCAACCCGACGCACTATTCCGTGGCGCTGCAGTATGACGAAAACAAAATGAGCGCGCCGAAAGTGGTCGCGAAGGGGGCCGGGTTGATAGCGCTGCGCATTCGCGAAATAGGCGCTGAACACCGGGTTCCCACTTTAGAAGCGCCGCCGCTGGCGCGGGCATTATATCGCCACGCCGAAATCGGTCAGCAAATTCCCGGACAGCTATATGCTGCCGTTGCGGAAGTGTTGGCCTGGGTCTGGCAGCTTAAACGCTGGCGGCTTGCGGGCGGGCAACGTCCTCCACAACCTGAGAATCTTCCAGTGCCAGAAGCGCTGGATTTTATGAACGAGAAGACTACTGATGGCTAATCTGGTCGCGATGCTGCGCCTGCCCAGCAACCTGAAATCAACGCAATGGCAAATTCTCGCCGGGCCGATCCTCATTCTGCTGATTTTGTCGATGATGGTGCTGCCGCTGCCTGCTTTTATCCTCGACTTACTGTTTACCTTTAATATTGCGCTATCGATCATGGTGCTGCTGGTGGCGATGTTTACCCAGCGTACTCTGGATTTTGCCGCGTTTCCGACCATCCTGCTGTTTACCACGCTATTGCGTCTGGCGCTTAACGTGGCCTCAACGCGTATTATTTTGATGGAGGGACATACCGGCGCGGCGGCGGCGGGAAAGGTGGTGGAGGCGTTCGGTCATTTCCTGGTCGGCGGTAATTTCGCGATCGGGATTGTGGTCTTTATCATTCTTGTCATTATCAACTTCATGGTCATCACCAAAGGCGCCGGACGTATTGCCGAAGTCGGCGCGCGCTTTGTACTGGACGGTATGCCCGGTAAGCAAATGGCGATTGATGCCGATCTTAATGCCGGTCTGATTGGTGAAGACGAGGCCAAAAAGCGGCGTTCGGAAGTCACTCAGGAAGCCGATTTCTACGGCTCGATGGACGGGGCGAGTAAATTTGTACGTGGCGACGCCATCGCCGGTATTCTCATCATGGTGATTAACGTGGTCGGCGGGTTGCTGGTCGGCGTATTGCAGCATGGAATGAGCGTGAGCAGCGCGGCGGAAAGCTATACCCTGCTGACCATTGGCGACGGCCTGGTCGCCCAGATCCCGGCGCTGGTCATCTCCACGGCGGCGGGTGTCATTGTAACCCGCGTCAGTACCGATCAGGATGTCGGCGAGCAGATGGTCGGCCAACTGTTCAGTAACCCAAGAGTAATGCTGCTTGCAGCGGCGGTACTGGGGCTGCTTGGCATGGTGCCTGGAATGCCTAACCTGGTATTTTTACTCTTTACCGCCGCCTTGCTCGGCCTGGCATGGTGGCTGCGCGGGCGCGAAGAAAAAGCGCCTGAGGAGCCGCAGCCGGTAAAAATGCCGGAGAATAACTCGGTGGTCGAAGCCACCTGGAATGACGTACAGCTTGAGGATTCACTGGGAATGGAAGTCGGTTACCGCCTGATTCCGATGGTGGATTTTCAACAGGATGGAGAATTACTCGGACGTATTCGCAGCATTCGTAAGAAATTCGCGCAGGATATGGGGTTTCTGCCACCGGTTGTCCATATTCGCGACAATATGGATTTACAGCCTGCGCGTTACCGTATTTTGATGAAAGGGGTAGAGATCGGCAGCGGGGACGCTTATCCGGGACGCTGGTTGGCTATTAACCCCGGCACGGCGGCGGGAACACTACCGGGCGAGAAAACCGTCGATCCAGCTTTTGGCCTTGATGCCATCTGGATTGAAAGCGCCCTGAAAGAGCAGGCGCAAATTCAGGGCTTTACCGTAGTTGAAGCCAGTACTGTTGTGGCGACGCACCTTAACCACTTGATTGGCCAATTCTCCGCCGAACTGTTTGGCCGCCAGGAAGCGCAGCAACTGTTGGATCGTGTCTCTCAGGAGATGCCTAAACTCACAGAAGATCTGGTCCCCGGCGTCGTGACCCTTACGACCTTACACAAAGTCCTGCAAAACTTACTGGCGGAAAAAGTCCCGATTCGCGATATGCGAACCATTCTTGAAACGTTGGCGGAACATGCGCCGTTACAAAGCGATCCGCATGAATTAACCGCCGTGGTACGCGTGGCATTAGGACGGGCTATTACGCAACAGTGGTTCCCCGGTAATGAAGAAGTGCAGGTGATTGGCCTGGATACCGCGCTGGAACGTTTGCTGCTTCAGGCATTGCAGGGCGGCGGCGGTCTTGAACCGGGTTTGGCGGATCGCCTGCTGGCGCAGACGCAAGAGGCGCTTTCTCGCCAGGAGATGCTTGGCGCGCCGCCAGTATTGCTGGTTAACCATGCGCTACGTCCATTATTGTCCCGCTTTTTGCGACGCAGTTTACCGCAGTTGGTGGTGTTATCGAACCTTGAGCTTTCCGATAACCGTCATATCCGCATGACAGCGACCATTGGAGGAAAATAATGCGTAAGTGGCTGGCGTTGCTGCTCTTTCCCCTGACGGTTCAGGCCGCAGGCGAAGGCGCGTGGCAGGATAGCGGTATGGGCGTAACCTTAAATTACCGGGGCGTTTCCGTATCGTCTTCGCCGCTGTCGGCGCGTCAGCCGGTTTCCGGTTTGATGACGCTGGTCGTCTGGCGTTATGAACTGAATGGCCCGACACCCGCGGGATTACGGGTACGTTTATGTTCCCAGTCCCGTTGCGTAGAACTTGATGGTCAGAGTGGCACGACCCACGGTTTTGCTCATGTTCCCGCAGTCGAACCGCTCCGCTTTGTCTGGGAAGTCCCCGGCGGCGGCCGACTCATCCCCGCGTTAAAAGTGCGGAGCAATCAGGTGATTGTTAACTACCGCTAACCGCCCATCTTTTCACCAGGCAGCAGGAATACTGCTGCCTGTTTCGCATGTTTGACTCTCCTTTTTTTATAAACAGAAACGCTGTTTTATAAATTGGTGACGTAGGTTGCCGGACTCTTTGTGTTTTTGCCATTTATGCCCTGGCAATGGCAGAAACAAAAAGGTTTCCGCCCAGCTTAGCTTTTACTGTGGCGAATCGACTGCGTCGGCGATAAAACTGCACGCAGCGCTGAATTCGACATTAAACAGAGGGTAAGTAAATGATGGTTTATCCAGTCAAACACAGTCCGTTATTGCGTCAGCCTGAGCATTTTATCGCCAGAGATGAACTAAAAGCCTTGATTCAAAAGGTGACGCATAACCTGGTCAATATTAAAGATGAGACGGGCGAATTTTTATTGCGACTGGACGATGGACGCGTGATCGATACTAAAGGTTGGGCAGGATGGGAGTGGACGCACGGTGTGGGTCTGTACGGAATGTATCACTATTATCAACAGACCGGCGACCAGACGATGCGTAAGATCATTGATGACTGGTTTGCCGATCGTTTTGCGGAAGGCGCGACGACGAAAAACGTTAATACGATGGCGCCGTTTTTAACGCTGGCGTATCGCTATGAAGAGACGCGTAATCCAGCGTATTTACCGTGGCTGGAAACGTGGGCCGAATGGGCGATGAATGAAATGCCCCGTACCGATCACGGCGGGATGCAGCACACCACGCTGGCGGAGGAAAATCATCAGCAGATGTGGGACGACACGCTAATGATGACGGTGCTGCCGCTGGCGAAAATCGGTAAACTGTTGAACCGACCGGAATACATGGAAGAGGCAACCTATCAGTTCCTGCTACATGTGCAGAATTTGATGGATAAAGAGACGGGGTTGTGGTTCCACGGCTGGAGCTATGACGGTCATCATAACTTCGCTAACGCTCGCTGGGCGCGTGGCAACAGTTGGCTGACCATTGTGATCCCGGATTTTCTTGAACTGCTGAATTTGCCGGAAAATAATGCCGTGCGCCGTTATCTGGTCCAGGTACTGAATGCGCAGATCGCCGCGCTGGCGAAATGTCAGGATGAAAGCGGTTTGTGGCATACGCTGCTTGACGATCCGCACTCTTATCTTGAGGCGTCGGCGACGGCGGGTTTTGCCTACGGTATTCTTAAAGCGGTGCGCAAACGCTATGTCGAGCGGCACTATGCGCTGGTGGCGGAAAAAGCCATTCGGGGGATAGTGAAACATATCTCGCCGGAAGGCGAACTGCGACAAACTTCATTTGGCACTGGCATGGGTCACGATCTCGATTTTTACCGCCATATTCCGTTGACCTCTATGCCTTACGGGCAGGCGATGGCCATGCTGTGTTTGACGGAATACCTGCGTAACTATTTCTGATTTATACGCATATTCCGGCCGTATCCTTGTCTGATGGCGCTTCGCTTATTTGATTTATGGAGCCTGGCCCGGCTGCGTGGTATTAGCCTGCGGATCAAACAGATGGTCAAGGATTTTTCGCATGACGGGCGCGGCGGTAACACCGTCGCTTCCGCCGTTTTCCAGAATCAAGGCAATAGCGACCTTAGGGTTTTTATATGGCGCAAAAGCAGTATAAAACACATGATCGCGAAGGCGAATGGGGATCATTTTCGCGTTGTAGGTCTGATTTTCTTTCAGGCTAAACACCTGCGACGTGCCGCTTTTCGCCGCAATGCCGTAGGGCGCGGTGTGAAAGAACTTATAGCCCGTTCCGTTGGGTGCATTCGCCATGCCATACATCGCCTGGCGCACCAGTCCCCAGTATGGCGAAGCCGGATCGGCTATCTGTGACGATGTACCAGAAGGACGATACGGAACCACCGTTTTGCCGCTCTCTTCATTGAGTAACAGGTGAGGGGCGATCACCTTGCCGTTGTTGATGAGCGCTACCATCGCTTTTACCATCTGGATGGGGGTGGCAATCCAGTAACCCTGGCCGATGCCGACAGAGATGGTATCGCCCTGATACCAGGCTTTTTTATGGACCCGCTGTTTCCATGCGCGGCTGGGAAGCAGTCCGTCATACTCTTCATTAAGATCGATGCCCGTCGGTTTGCCATAGCCGAACTGAGACAACATCGTGTCGATACGGTCAATACCCATCATATAAGCGACCTGATAGAAAAAGGTATCCGCAGATTCCTCAATCGCTTTAGTGACATCCAGCATACCGTGTCCGGTTTTTTTCCAGTCCCGGTAATGTCGCTGCGTGCCGGGAAGCGTCCAGGTTGGCGCGCCAAAGAAGGTGGTTTGCGGCGTAATAATCCCGCTTAACAGCGCGGACATCGCCATATAGGGTTTAACCGTTGATGCCGGAGGATAAAGCCCTTGCGTCACGCGGTTGATCAGCGGCAGATTTTTATCGTGCAGCAGTTTGCCGTAATCCTGATAGCTAATACCTTTTACAAAGGGGTTCGGGTCGTAGCTGGGCATAGATACCATCGCCAGCACTGAACCATCGTGCGGATCTTCAACCAGTACGGCAGCACGCTGCCCGGCCAGCAAACTTTCAATGTACTCTTGTAAATGGAGATCCAGCGTCAGGTGAATGTTCTTACCCGCGATGGGGGGAACGTCTTTCAGCAGGCGGACAATACGCCCGTGATTATCAACCTCGACCTCCTGATAGCCAGTTTTACCGTGAAGATCGTTTTCGTAGTAACGCTCAATTCCCTGCTTACCGATGTTATGGTCCGCCGCGTAATTCTCCGCCAGCCCTTTTTGGTCCAGCGCTTTAAGGTCGTTGTCGTTTATCTTTGACACGTAACCGAGAACATGCGCCAGCTCGGCGCCGTAAGGATACTGCCGATCCTGATAGCTATTGATCGTGACGCCGTTGAAATGGAACTGATTGACCGCAAAGCGTGCGATTTCAACATCCGTTAGCGCGTTTTTGAGCACTACCGGACGGTAGCGGCTACTTGATTTTAGCGCATGGCGGAAGTCGGCGATATCATCGGGAGAGAGATCAACAATAGGGGTGAGCTGTTTTAGCAGCGCATCCATATCGGCAATTTTATAGGGCGTAACCGCGATATCATACCAGGTCACGTTACGTACCAGCGGAATACCGTTACGATCGTAAATGATGCCGCGCGTTGGCGCGACGGGCAGCATCTTGATATCGTTCTCATTCGAACGGGTGGTGTAGTAGTGGTGCTGGCGGATTTGCAAGTTATAGAGATTGAAGATCAGGATACCAAAGCAGACAACCACTACGCCAAACGCCACGATTACACGTCTCAGGAAGAGTTTCTCTTCCGCATCAAAGTCTTTAAAAGTCATTACCTGTACCTGAACAATCCGCCGCCTAATGATACGGGGCGGTCAGCGCCAGCACAGGTAAAAGATGTTCCATCTCTCTATAGAAATGTGTCATTCCTTGTGATTTGTTACAGATATACCGCAGTGGCAATAAAAAGGCCTGAGTCCGCTACCCGGAGCCAGGCCTGATGATGTTAACGACGGCGCGTTTACATGCGTTCTACGGTTTCGATACCTAACGTATCCAGACCCAGTTTCAGGGTCTTCGCCGTCAGTTGCGCTAGCTTCAGACGGCTATTGCGAACCGCGTCATTCTCTGCGCTGAGAATGGGGCAGTGCTCGTAGAAGCCGGAGAACAGCCCGGCGACGTCATACAGATAAGCGCACATGACGTGCGGCGTACCTTCACGCGCGACCACCGTCAGGGTCTCTTCAAACTGCAGCAGACGGGCAGCCAGTTGCGCTTCGCGATCTTCGCTGATGATAACCGGCGCGCTCGCCAGCGCCTGCTCGTCGATGTCCGCTTTACGGAAAACAGACAGCACACGCGTATAGGCATACTGCATATAAGGTGCGGTATTGCCTTCGAAAGCCAACATATTATCCCAGTCGAAGATATAGTCAGTGGTGCGGTTTTTCGACAGATCGGCGTATTTCACCGCGCCAATACCGACTGCGTTAGCCAGTTTTTCCAGCTCGTCAGCCGGCATATCCGGGTTCTTCTCCGCCACCAGACGACGCGCGCGCTCCAGCGCCTCATCCAGCAGATCCGCCAGTTTCACCGTACCGCCCGCGCGAGTTTTAAACGGTTTGCCGTCTTTACCCAGCATCATGCCGAACATGTGGTGTTCCAGCGGAACGGAATCTGGTACATAACCGGCTTTGCGCACAATGGTCCAGGCTTGCATCAGGTGCTGGTGCTGACGGGAGTCAATGTAGTAGAGCACGCGGTCGGCGTGCAGCGTTTCGTAACGGTATTTGGCGCAGGCGATATCGGTAGTGGTATACAGATAACCGCCATCTTTCTTCTGAATGATGACGCCCATTGGGTCGCCTTCCTTGTTTTTAAACTCATCAAGGAAAACCACCGTTGCGCCTTCGCTTTCAACCGCCAGACCTTTGGCTTTCAGATCGGCGACAATGCCCGGCAGCATTGGATTATACAGACTTTCGCCCATCACATCGTCACGCGTCAGGGTGACGTTCAGGCGATCATAGGTGATCTGGTTTTGCGTCATCGTGATATCAACCAGCTTACGCCACATCTCACGGAAATAGGCATCACCGCTCTGCAATTTTACGACGTAGTTACGCGCGCGCTCGGCAAACGCTTCATCTTCGTCATAATGCTTTTTCGCATCGCGGTAAAATCCTTCGAGATCCGCCAGCGCCATGTCGCCCGCGTTTTCCTGCTGCTGTTTTTCCAGCCAGGCGATAAGCATACCGAACTGGGTGCCCCAGTCGCCGACGTGGTTAGCGCGAATAACATGATGGCCCAGAAACTCCAGCGTGCGCACTGCCGCATCGCCGATAATCGTAGAGCGTAGATGACCGACGTGCATCTCTTTCGCGACGTTGGGCGCAGAATAGTCGACGACAATCGTCTGACGAGTCGGCTGAGAAACGCCCAGACGATCGGAGGCCAGCGCTTGTTGCACCTGTTCAGCGAGAAAAGCCGGCTCGAGGAAAATATTGATAAAGCCAGGGCCGGCGATTTCAACCTTGCTGGCGATGCCGCTGAGATCCAGATGAGTCAGCACCTGCTCTGCAAGTTGTCGGGGGGCCATACCCAGTTTTTTCGCAACTGCCATCATGCCGTTGGCCTGATAGTCGCCGAACTGAACTTTGGCTGACTGACGAACCTGGGGCTCGCAATCTGCAGGCGCGCCTGCAGCAATCATGGCCTGACTAACTTTTTGTGAGAGAAGAGCCTGAATATTCACCGGAATACCTTACGTTTATGAAGCGGGCTGTATTGCCCGCGCCAGTTTAAGAATTAGGGCGGGAGTATACTGCAAATGCCCGTTGGCGTCAGCATTGCGCGCGCGGCGCGTCGCCTGAAATATACGCAACAATAATCTGCATAAGCATTCAATAAACGCCCAATCAAATCAAAGGTTGGTTGACGGGACGCAACAGCGTAAATTAGCGGTTTTCACAGCAAGAAGAGCGTCCTGATATGGCGAACTGGCAAAACATTGACGAACTGCATGATATTTCCGCAGATTTACCGCGATTCACTCTGGCGTTCAGAGAACTTTCCACTCGTCTTGGTCTGGATATTAGCGCCCTTGAGGCCGATCACATTTCCTTGCGCTGTCACCAGAATACGACGGCAGAGCGTTGGCGTCGCGGATTTGAACAATGCGGTGAGTTACTGTCGGAAAATATCATCAACGGCAGGCCGATTTGTCTGTTTAAACTGCATGAACCGGTATGTGTGGAACACTGGCGGTTTTCTGTCATTGAATTACCGTGGCCGGGAGAAAAACGCTATCCGCACGAAGGGTGGGAGCATATTGAAATCGTGCTGCCCGGCGAGCCGGAGACCTTGAACGCGAGGGCCCTGGCGTTGTTGTCGGATGAGGGACTTAGTCAGCCGGGGATCGTGGTTAAAACCAGTACGCCGCAGGGCGAGCATGAACGTTTGCCAAACCCTACGCTGGCCGTGACCGATGGCCGCGTCACGGTAAAATTTCATCCGTGGTCGATTGAAGCGATCGTCGCCAGTGAACAGGCTGCCCATTAACCTGCCGACAGGAGTGAATATGGCGTTACTTGAGATCTGTTGTTACAGCATGGAATGCGCGCTCACCGCGCAGCGAAACGGCGCGGATCGTATCGAACTGTGCGCTGCGCCGAAAGAAGGGGGGCTTACGCCTTCGCTGGGCGTCTTACGCAGCGTGCGCGAGCATATTACGATTCCCGTACATCCGATTATTCGTCCTCGCGGCGGGGATTTTTATTACACTGACGGCGAATTTGCCGCCATGCTGGAAGATATTCGCCTCGTCAGAGAGTTGGGTTTTCCCGGGCTGGTTACTGGCGTGTTAACCCTTGACGGGGATGTCGATATGTTGCGAATGGAAAAAATAATGGCGGCGGCCGGACCGCTGGCGGTGACATTCCACCGCGCCTTTGATATGTGCGCTAATTCCTTCAATGCGCTAAAGAATCTGGCTGACGCAGGCGTAGCAAGAGTGCTGACCTCCGGGCAAAAATCCGATGCGGCGCAAGGTTTATCAATAATTATGGAACTTATTGCACAGAGGGATGCTCCAATCATTATGGCTGGTGCGGGGGTTCGTGCAAATAACCTGCAGAATTTCCTCGATGCCGGAGTACGGGAAGTACACAGTTCCGCCGGAGTCTTACTGCCTTCGCCGATGCGCTATCGCAATCAGGGGTTATCGATGTCTGCCGATATTCAGGCGGACGAGTATTCCCGCTATAGGGTAGAGGGGGCGGCGGTCGCTGAAATGAAAGGAATCATGGTTCGCCATCAGGCCAAATGATTTTTACCGTTGCATCATGTCGCCCAATATGATGCTTGCTCGTACCAGGCCCCTGCAATTTCAACAGGGGCCTTTTTTTATCCTTCTCCTGCATATTTCGGTCTGCTACTGCGTTGGCAATAACTCGGCCCATCCCTGGGCCTCGCCCTTGCGGGCGCTGTGAACAGCGTTCAAATTCGTTCCAGACGAATTTGTCCTCGCGCACCCCGGTCACGTAGTGATCTACGCTCCCGGGGATTTGCTGCGTCGCCGCCTTGTCGCAAACCGAACTATTTTGGAGAAAATGTGCCACCAGTCAAAAATGACTAGGGTTTACGTGCAATCAATACCGCACGTAATGGGGCGGGATAGCCTTCTACCGTTTTACTGTGATCGTTCGGGTCAAGAAAATCGGCCAGCGATTCGGTTATCATCCACTCGGTGCGGCGCTGCTCTTCGGTGGTGGTGACGCAAACGTCAGCGATACGCACATCAATAAAGCCACATTTTTCCAGCCATTTTTTTAATGCCGGCGCGGAAGGAATAAAATAGACGTTACGCATCTGGGCATAGCGATCTCCGGGCACCAGAACGGTATTTTCATCGCCGTCGACGACCAGCGTTTCCAGTACCAGTTCACCCTCGTTGACTAACTGATCTTTTAACTGCCACAGATGCTCCAGCGGCGAGCGACGGTGATAAAGCACCCCCATCGAGAAGACGGTATCAAATGCTCTCAGCGCCGGGAGTTGTTCAATGCCCAACGGCAGCAGATGCGCGCGCTGATCGTTACCCAACAGTTTACGCACCGCCTCAAACTGGCAGAGGAAAAGCTGCGTAGGATCGATGCCGACCGCCAGATGTGCGCCTGCGCCAATCATCCGCCACAGGTGATAGCCGCTGCCGCAGCCGACATCAAGGATCGTCCGGCCGGTTAAATCTGACAAATGCGGCAGTACGCGATCCCACTTCCAGTCGGAACGCCATTCGGTATCAATATTGACGCCATAAAGCGAGAACGGGCCTTTACGCCACGGCATCAGATTACGCAGCAACGTATCAATACGCTTTAGCTGACCTTCGCTGAGCGGCGTTTCGCTTTCCGCCGTGACGCTGTGCAGTAAGTCCAGCCGCCAGGGCGTAATTTCCGGTAAAAATTCTACCGCGTTCGACCACTGTTTAAACAAGCCATGCTGCTGCTCGCGTTGCCAGGCGGCAATCTGCGCTGGTAATGTTTCCAGCCAGTGGGAGAGATGATTTTTAGCAATGAGCTGATAAAAGTTACCAAACTCGATCATGCGGCAACTCCGGCTTTTAACGCGACAAGCGACCCAAAATTAAAGCACTGGAACCACAGTTCGCTGTGTTCGAAACCCGCCTTACGCAGGCGCGCTTTATGCGTTTCCACCGAGTCGGTGAGCATCACGTTTTCCAGCATACTGCGCTTCTGGCTGATCTCCAGTTCGCTGTACCCATTCGCGCGTTTAAAATCGTGGTGCATGTTGAATAACAGCTCGCCCACTTTAGCGTCTTCAAAGCTAAATTTTTCCGACAGCACCAGCGCGCCGCCGGGATTTAACCCCTGGTAAATCTTATCCAGCAATGCCTGGCGTTCGGCAGGTTCAAGGAATTGCAGGGTAAAATTCAGCACCACCAGCGAGGCGTTTTCAATAGTGATATCGCGGATATCGCCTTCAACTACGTCAACCGGCGTAGGCGCTTTATACGCATCAATATGGCGGCGGCAGCGTTCAATCATGGCCGGGGAGTTATCGACGGCGATAATCCGACAATGCTCATGGCGGATATTGCGCCGAACAGACAGCGTCGCGGCGCCCAGCGAGCAGCCCAGATCGTAGACCTGCGTGTTCGGCTGCACAAAGCGTTCAGCCAACATACCGATCATAGAGATGATGTTAGAGTAGCCGGGCACCGACCGTTGAATCATGTCGGGGAAAACTTCGGCTACTCGTTCATCAAAAGTCCAGTCGCCGAGACGGGCGATAGGCGCAGAAAAAAGCGTGTCGCGGTGAGACATAACGTATACATCCGGGAAAAATAAAGGCGCGTATTGTGCGCTAATACAGGGAGAAAACCAACTCCCAGGGCATATACCACAGGTTTGCCAGCACCATCAGCAACAATGCACACCAGGTCGCGCTCATCCCCGCCCGCCGCCAGCGGAACAGGCGGTGGTGGAAGCCGTAATAATGCATCAGCCGACCGGCGATTAAAATGATGCCGCAGATATGCACCATCCACGTTTCGGCGCCGTTCATTTCCATAAACAGCAGCAGTACCAGCGCGACGGGAATATATTCCACCGCATTACCATGAATACGGATAGCGCTTTGCAGCTCGCTAAAACCGCCGTCGCCATAGGCGACACGGTACTGCATTCGCAAGCGAACGACATCAAAAGAGAACTTCATTAATAATAACGCACCCAAAACGGCATAAAGCGCGCTTACCATACAAACTCCCTTTACTTTTCATACTTCAAGTTGCATGTGCGTTGGCTGTAGATACTTGACTCATCTCTGGGTCTCGCCCCATACGGGGCCGCTGCAAGCCGCGTTCAAATCTGCTCCCGGCAGATTTGTCGTTCACTCCAGTCACTTATTGAATGTAAGCTCCCGGGGATTCTCTCCCTTGCCATCTTCCTGCAACTCGAATTATTTAGAGTAAGTAATGGCTGATGGCATTGCCTATGATAGGGGGCATTTTCAGAAAAGAGAAGATTGCTGTGGAATGGACGGAGCAGTGCCGATTTCCGGTAAGACGCTGCGTAAATCATGCCAAAGCGTATTCACCAGTTCCGGCGCCTGCGCGATATCCGGAGTATGTAAAAACAGAAAAGGCGTGGTGGTCTGCCGCCACTGCGGGAGTTTCTGCAACCAGGCGGCGAAAAACTGACGGTTTTGCGCCATATTATCGCTACCGATAAAACGCACCATCGGATGGCTGGCCGTCACGACCGCATGTACCGGGACTTTGGGTTTTTTCCGCTGCGCGTCGCGGACGGCCTCGCTGTGGGGATGGGCGGCATGTACCGGACGACTATCCAGGATCACGCGGTTTACGCCGCGCTCGTGTAACCCGCGATTGAACCGCTGTTCATCCTCACCTTTGTCAAAAAAACACGGATGACGAACTTCTACGCCATAGGTAAACGTGGCGGGGAGCGCATCAAGAAATTGCCATAAGGCGGGGAGATCTCGCGGTCCAAAGACGGCAGGCAACTGAAGCCAGTATTGGCCAATGCGCGTTTCCAACGGTGCCAGACGGGTAAAAAATTCCTGCACCAGATCGTCGCAATGACGCAGAGCGGCCTGGTGAGAAATGGTCGCGGGAAATTTGAAACAAAAACGAAAATCATCCGTAGTTTGCGCATACCAGCGATCAACAATTTCCGCTTTCGGCAGCGCGTAAAGCGTGGTGTTGCCCTCCACGCAGTTAAAGTGGCGGGCATACTCTTCCAGACTGGTGATGCCGAGCCGCGCCCATTTCGGGTGCGACCATTGCGGCAAGCCAATGTAGATCATAAGGCGTTTAAAATATCCTCTATGCTACGTACCCGGCCAATACGCGGGAAAATATGCGTCATACTGCTCTGATGCTGCTCACTGCTGGCGGCGCTACAGGCATCTTCGGCAATAATAAGGTTAAATCCCAACTCCCAGGCGTTACGCGCTGTGGATTCGACGCCGATATTGGTTGAGATCCCGCACAATATGATGGTGTCGATACCCCGGCGGCGAAGTTGTAATTCCAGATCGGTGCCGTAAAACGCGCCCCACTGGCGTTTAGTCACTTCCAGATCGCTGTCAGTTTTACCCAATGCCGTAGGCCAGGTCCACCAGTTTTCCGGCAACGCGTGCGCAGGCGTTGAAGCATCAACCGGCTGTTTTAACGCCTCGGCATAATCCTCAGACCATCCGACGCGTACCATGACCACTGGCGAGCCGTTGGCGCGACACTTTTCCGCCAGCCGCGCGGCGCGGGCGACCACCTCGTTTGCCGTGTACGGGCCGCCGGCAAACGGAAGAATTCCTTCCTGTAAATCAATAACTACCAGGGCGGTTGTGGTCGCGTTGAGTTTCAGCATGATAATCACTCTCCTAAAAATAGCGGATTTCGCTATACCTTAAGCACGATTAAAGAGGAAAGCGGCGACAAATATTGTTAATTTTTGTGAGCATACGCAATACCCGCGTGAAAAACCCGGGTACAGTCAGTATGAACCAGGCGTCGATACCGCATGAAACGGGCAAGTTATCGCTCCCATGCTGGATTGACTCTTATCGTGCGGCAGAATTTCCAGTATAATAGCCGCCTTTTTTCATCCAGTTGTGACATACAGCTAAAGCTGCGACTTCGTCGCCTGCATGGCAGGCAACAATCCGCCTGCGGCTAAGTTAAGGGATATCTCATGCGTACAGAATATTGCGGACAGCTACGTCTGTCCCACGTGGGGCAGCAGGTGACTCTGTGTGGTTGGGTCAACCGTCGTCGTGATCTTGGTAGCCTGATCTTTATCGATATGCGCGACCGCGAAGGTATTGTGCAGGTGTTCTTCGATCCGGATCGTGCGGACGCGTTAAAGCTGGCCTCTGAACTGCGTAATGAGTTCTGCATTCAGGTTACGGGCACCGTGCGTGCGCGTGACGCGAAAAACGTCAATGCGGATATGGCGACCGGCGAAATTGAAGTGCTGGCGTCCTCTCTCACTATCATCAACCGCGCAGACTCACTGCCGCTTGACGCTAACCACGTTAATACCGAAGAGGCGCGTCTCAAGTACCGCTATCTGGATTTGCGTCGTCCGGAAATGGCGCAGCGCCTGAAAACTCGCGCCAAAATTACCAGCCTGGTGCGTCGTTTTATGGACGATCACGGTTTCCTTGATATTGAAACGCCGATGCTGACCAAAGCCACGCCGGAAGGCGCGCGCGACTATCTGGTGCCTTCGCGCGTTCATAAAGGTAAATTCTACGCGCTGCCGCAGTCGCCGCAACTGTTTAAACAGCTCCTGATGATGTCCGGTTTCGACCGTTACTATCAGATAGTCAAATGCTTCCGTGATGAAGACTTACGTGCTGACCGCCAGCCTGAATTTACTCAGATCGACGTCGAGACCTCCTTCATGACCGCGCCGCAGGTGCGCGAAGTGATGGAAGCGTTGGTGCGCCATTTGTGGCTGGAAGTGAAAGGCGTGGATCTGGGGGATTTCCCGGTCATGACATTTGCAGAGGCGGAACGTCGTTACGGCTCTGACAAACCAGACCTGCGTAACCCGATGGAGCTGGTGGATGTCGCTGACCTGCTGAAATCGGTAGAGTTCGCGGTCTTCGCGGGCCCGGCTAACGATCCGAAAGGCCGTGTGGCTGCGCTGCGTGTGCCGGGCGGCGCACAGCTTAGCCGTAAGCAGATCGACGATTACGGTAACTTTGTTAAGATCTACGGCGCGAAAGGCCTGGCGTATATCAAAGTTAACGAGCGCGCGAAAGGTCTGGACGGGATCAACAGCCCGGTGGCCAAGTTCCTGACCGCCGACATCGTAGACGCTATCCTTGAACGTACTGGTGCGCAGGACGGGGATATGGTTTTCTTCGGCGCAGATAACAAAAAAGTGGTTGCCGATGCGCTGGGCGCGTTGCGTCTGAAACTGGGCAAAGACCTGAGCCTGACCGACGAAGACAAGTGGGCGCCGCTGTGGGTGATTGACTTCCCGATGTTTGAAGACGACGGCGAAGGCGGTTTGACCGCGATGCACCATCCGTTCACCGCCCCGCGCGACATGACGGCGTCTGAACTGAAAACTGCGCCGGAAGAAGCCGTCGCTAACGCTTACGATATGGTGATTAACGGCTACGAAGTGGGCGGCGGTTCGGTGCGTATTCACAACGGTGAAATGCAGCAAACCGTATTTGGTATTCTCGGTATCAATGAGCAGGAGCAGCGCGAGAAGTTCGGCTTCCTGCTGGATGCGTTAAAATACGGTACGCCGCCGCACGCGGGCCTGGCGTTTGGTCTGGACCGTCTGACCATGCTGTTGACCGGCACCGACAATATTCGTGATGTTATCGCCTTCCCGAAAACGACCGCCGCCGCGTGTCTGATGACCGAAGCGCCAAGTTTCGCCAACCAGGCGGCGTTGACGGAGTTGGGTATTCAGGTTGTGAAGAAAGCTGAGAATAACTGATATGAACAATGTACACGACATCATTCGCGCGATATCGCGGCGGTCCACAAGGGCGAGTCTCATCAATGAGCGGCTTCACCTAACAGCCAACAACGAGGCCGCGTGAAGGATAAAGTGTACAAGCGCCCCGTTTCGGTCCTGGTGATTATCTTCGCGCAAGATACGAAACGGGTGCTGATGTTGCAGCGACGCGACGACCCGGATTTCTGGCAGTCGGTGACGGGCAGTGTGGAAGAAGGGGAGACCGCGTTGCAGGCCGCCGTGCGTGAAGTCAAAGAGGAGGTCACGATTGATGTTGCGGCAGAGCAACTGACCTTAATCGACTGCCAACGTACGGTGGAGTTTGAGATTTTTTCACATTTACGTCATCGCTATGCGCCGGGCGTCATGCACAATACAGAATCCTGGTTCTGCCTTGCCCTACCGCATGAGCGTCAGGTGATATTCACAGAACATCTGACGTACCAGTGGCTTGATGCGCCTGACGCGGCGGCGCTTACCAAGTCCTGGAGTAATCGGCAAGCGATTGAAGAGTTTGTCATTAACGTCGCCTGAAAAGGCGCGCTTTTTTTGAGGAAATATTTATGGCAGGTCATAGTAAATGGGCCAACACCAGACATCGTAAAGCTGCGCAGGATGCCAAGCGCGGTAAAATCTTCACTAAAATTATTCGTGAACTGGTAACGGCAGCTAAATTGGGCGGCGGCGATCCGGATGCCAACCCGCGTCTGCGCGCGGCCGTGGATAAAGCTCTGGCCAACAACATGACCCGCGACACTCTGAACCGCGCCATCGCTCGCGGCGTCGGCGGCGATGATGATGCGAACATGGAAACCATCATCTATGAAGGTTACGGTCCTGGCGGCACGGCCATTATGATTGAGTGTCTGAGTGACAATCGTAACCGTACCGTAGCGGAAGTGCGTCATGCTTTCAGCAAGTGCGGCGGTAATCTGGGTACGGACGGCTCAGTGGCGTACCTGTTCAGTAAGAAAGGGGTCATCTCCTTTGAGAAAGGTGATGAAGACACCATCATGGAAGCCGCTCTGGAAGCTGGCGCGGAAGATGTTGTGACCTATGATGATGGCGCGATTGATGTTTACACTGCCTGGGAAGTGATGGGCAAAGTGCGTGACGCGCTGGAAGCGGCGGGTCTGAAAGCGGACAGCGCCGAAGTGTCCATGATCCCGTCAACCAAAGCGGATATGGATGAGGAAACCGCGCCGAAACTGCTGCGTCTGATTGATATGCTGGAAGACTGTGATGATGTTCAGGAAGTCTACCATAACGGTGAGATCTCTGATGAGGTTGCCGCTACCTTAGAATGAGGTGGTTGAATCCGAACATAACAGGAGATGCGTGATGGCTATTATTCTCGGCATTGACCCGGGGTCGCGCATCACCGGTTATGGCGTTATTCGTCAGATCGGCAGGCAACTGACCTATCTGGGCAGCGGATGTATTCGCACTAAAGTCGATGATCTGCCGTCTCGTTTGAAGCTCATATACGCAGGCGTGACGGAAATCATTACGCAGTTCCAGCCGGACTATTTCGCTATCGAACAGGTGTTTATGGCGAAGAATGCCGATTCAGCCCTCAAATTGGGACAGGCGCGCGGCGTAGCAATTGTCGCCGCGGTCAACCAGGAACTGCCGGTGTTTGAATACGCGGCGCGTCAGGTGAAGCAAACCGTCGTCGGTATTGGTAGCGCGGAGAAAAGCCAGGTGCAGCATATGGTGCGAACGTTGCTGAAGCTCCCCGCTAACCCGCAGGCAGACGCCGCAGATGCGCTGGCTATCGCGATTACGCATTGCCACGTTAGCCAGAACGCGATGCAAATGAGCGAGAGCCGACTCAATCTGGCGCGGGGAAGGTTGCGATAATGACAAATGAGGCTGGATATCTATCCAGCCTTTTTTTATGATACGGCTTTACCTTTTCAGCCCTTTACGCAGGAGCGTCATGTGATTGGCAGACTCAGAGGCATTATTCTCGAAAAACAACCCCCGATTGTGCTGCTGGAGACAGGGGGTGTAGGCTATGAAGTGCATATGCCCATGACCTGTTTCTATGAGCTCCCGGAATCCGGAAAGGAAGCGACTGTCTTTACCCATTTTGTGGTGCGTGAAGATGCGCAGTTGCTGTACGGATTCAACAATAAGCAAGAGCGCACGCTGTTTAAAGAGCTAATCAAAACAAATGGCGTCGGGCCTAAGCTGGCGCTGGCGATCCTCTCCGGCATGTCGGCGCAACAGTTCGTCAATGCGGTTGAACGTGAAGATCCTGCGGCGCTGGTGAAATTACCCGGCATCGGTAAAAAAACCGCTGAACGATTGATTGTGGAAATGAAAGACCGCTTTAAAGGGCTACATGGCGATCTCTTTACGCCAGCGGTCGATCTGGTATTGACGTCGCCAGCCAGCCCGACAACGGACGATGCTGAGCAAGAAGCGGTTGCTGCGCTGGTGGCGCTGGGTTATAAACCGCAAGAAGCCAGTCGGATGGTGAGCAAAATCGCTCGTCCGGACGCAAGCAGTGAAACACTGATTCGCGACGCGTTACGCGCCGCGTTATGAGGTAAAGGATGATAGAAGCAGATCGCCTGATTTCAGCAGGCGCCACGATCGCAGAGGAAGTTGCCGATCGCGCCATTCGCCCTAAGTTATTGGCGGAGTATGTCGGTCAACCGCAGGTGCGCTCCCAGATGGAGATCTTTATTCAGGCGGCAAAACTGCGCGGCGACGCATTAGATCACTTGCTGATTTTCGGTCCGCCAGGGTTAGGTAAAACGACTCTGGCGAATATCGTGGCCAATGAAATGGGCGTTAATCTGCGTACCACATCCGGCCCGGTGCTGGAAAAAGCGGGCGATCTGGCGGCCATGCTCACCAATCTTGAACCGCATGATGTGCTGTTTATTGATGAGATTCATCGGCTTTCACCGGTGGTGGAAGAGGTGCTCTACCCGGCGATGGAAGATTACCAGTTGGATATCATGATTGGCGAAGGGCCAGCCGCGCGGTCGATTAAAATCGACCTGCCGCCGTTTACGCTCATTGGCGCGACGACGCGAGCAGGTTCGCTGACCTCGCCGCTACGCGACCGTTTTGGTATCGTGCAGCGCCTGGAGTTCTATCAGGTGCCCGATCTGCAGCACATTGTCGGGCGCAGCGCCCGGCACATGGGGCTTGAGATGAGCGATGACGGCGCGCTGGAAGTGGCGCGTCGGGCGCGCGGTACGCCGCGTATAGCCAACCGTCTGCTCAGACGTGTGCGTGATTTCGCCGAGGTGAAGCATGACGGGGCTATTTCTGCGGAAATTGCCGCGCAGGCGCTGGATATGTTGAACGTCGATGCGGAAGGGTTTGACTATATGGATCGCAAACTGCTGCTGGCGGTTATTGATAAATTCTTCGGTGGTCCGGTGGGACTGGATAACCTTGCGGCGGCGATTGGCGAAGAGCGTGAAACCATTGAAGATGTGCTGGAGCCGTATTTGATTCAGCAGGGCTTTTTACAGCGCACGCCACGCGGCAGAATGGCAACAGTGCGTGCGTGGAACCACTTTGGTATTACGCCGCCGGAAATGCCTTAAGCTTGATTATGCCGGATGGCGGTGTTGAACTGCGCCACCCGGTAACATCCCCTAGCTCGCCTGTTTTTTCATCATGCTGAAGATAAACAGCATGGCTGCGCACAATACCACTGACGGACCTGCTGGCGTATCATAGAACGCGGAGAAGGTCAGTCCGCCCGTTACGGCGATCATTCCTGTTACCACCGCTACACCCGCCATCTGCTCCGGCGTACGGGCAAAGCGACGCGCGGTTGCGGCGGGGATAATCAGTAGTGATGTAATGATCAGTGCCCCGACAAACTTCATCGCTACGCCGATGGTTAACGCCGTTACCAGCATCAATAGCAGCTTCACGCGCTGTAACTTCACGCCATCGACAAAGGCAAGATCCGGGCTGATAGTCATCGACAGCAAGTTGCGCCACTGCCAGAAGAGAATAGCCAGCACAATAACTACGCCAATGGCGATCGAGATAAGATCTTCCGGCGTGACGGCCAGCAAATCGCCAAACAGATAAGCCATTAAATCAACGCGAACATTGGACATCAGGCTGACAACGACCAGTCCTAAAGACAGAGCGCTATGCGCCATAATGCCCAGTAAGGTATCAATCGCGAGGTGAGGGCGTTTCTCCAGCCATACCAGACCGGCGGCCAGCAGCAGCGTAACGGCGATTACCGCATAAAAGGGGTTAACGTCCAGCAACAGGCCAAACGCCACGCCCAGAAGCGACGCGTGAGCCAGTGTATCGCCAAAGTAGGACATCCGACGCCAGACCACGAATGAGCCCAACGGACCTGCGGCGCAGGCCAACATCATTCCGGCTAGCCAGCCGGGCAGTAATAATTCAATCATGAGTGACCATTTCCCCGGCGCAGTACAATACGGCCCTGTAAATCATGGCGATGATTATGATGATGGCGATAAATCCCCAGTTGCTCTGCACCGCGCGGACCAAACATAGAGATAAATTCCGGATGCATAGACACCACTTCCGGCGTGCCGGAACAGCAAATATGATGGTTCAGGCATAACACCTCATCTGTTTTTGCCATTACCAGATGTAGATCATGCGACACCATTAGCACGGCGCAATCGAGTTCGCGGCGCAACTGATCGATAAGGTCGTATAACGCGACCTGGCCGTTGACATCCACGCCTTGCGTCGGCTCATCAAGTACCAGCAACTGCGGCCGGTTAAGCAGAGCGCGGGCCAGCAGTACGCGCTGTGTCTCGCCGCCGGAGAGTTTTTGCATGGGTGCGTCAATCAGATGTCCGGCCTGAACACGTTTAAGCGCCGGAAGAATATCCGTTTTTTGTGTGCCGGGACGTAAACGTAAAAATCGGTTTACCGTCAGCGGAAGCGTGGTATCGAGATAGAGCTTTTGTGGGACATAGCCGATACGGAGTTGTCCGTTGCGCTTGATCACTCCTTCATCAGGAGCTACCAGTCCTAAAACCACGCGCACAAGCGTTGACTTCCCCGCGCCGTTAGGACCGAGAAGCGTTAAAATTTTTCCGGGGCTCAATTCAAGCGACACGTCAGAGAGGACGCGGCGTTGACCAAATGAGACCGAGACGTTTTCCAGTGAAACTAAACTTGTCATGTCAATTTTAGGCTTGCAGAAGTGATAGGATGTTATAATATCACATTTCACACATTCATTACGATGATTGGTCGCATTATGTTACAGAAAAATACGCTTCTTTTCGCAGCATTATCCGCCGCGCTTTGGGGGAGTGCAACCCAGGCTGCCGACGCCGCCGTTGTCGCTTCGCTTAAACCGCTTGGGTTTATCGCTTCCGCCATTGCTGACGGCGTTACGGATACGCAAGTCTTACTTCCGGATGGGGCTTCCGAGCATGATTATTCATTGCGTCCATCAGACGTAAAACGCTTACAGGGCGCGGACTTAGTCGTCTGGGTTGGCCCGGAAATGGAAGCCTTTATGGATAAGTCGGTCAGGAATATTCCTGGTAATAAGCAGGTTACCATTGCGCAACTTGCCGATGTGAAGCCATTACTCATGAAGGGCGCGGATGATGATGAGGATGAACATGCGCACGCTGATGCCGATGATGAAAAAGGTGACGTACATCACCATCACGGCGAATATAACATGCATCTTTGGCTTTCCCCAGAGATAGCGCGGGCTACAGCGGTTGCAATCCATGAAAAATTAGTGGAACTTATGCCGCAAAGTCGAGCCAAACTCGACGCCAACCTGAAGGATTTTGAGGCACAATTAGCCGCAACCGATAAACAGGTCGGTAACGAGCTCGCGCCGCTCAAGGGGAAAGGGTATTTCGTTTTTCATGACGCCTACGGTTACTACGAAAAACACTACGGACTCACCCCACTCGGTCACTTTACCGTGAACCCTGAGATACAACCTGGCGCGCAGCGTTTACATGAAATAAGAACACAGTTGGTTGAGCAAAAAGCAACCTGCGTTTTTGCTGAGCCACAATTCAGGCCAGCGGTCGTGGAAGCCGTGGCGAGAGGGACATCCGTTCGAATGGGAACACTGGACCCCCTCGGGACGAACATTAAACTGGGTAAAACAAGCTATTCAGCGTTTTTAAGCCAATTAGCCAACCAGTATGCGAGCTGCCTGAAAGGAGATTAATGAGGAAGTGAATACGTGCAACAGATAGCCCGCTCTGTCGCCCTGGCATTTAATAATCTGCCCCGACCCCATCGCGTTATGTTGGGGTCACTTACCGTTCTGACACTGGCCGTCGCCGTATGGCGGCCATATGTCTACCACCCGGAATCCGCGCCAATCGTTAAAACTATTGAACTGGAGAAAAGCGAGATTCGTTCCCTCTTACCTGAGGCCAGTGAACCCATCGATCAGGCCGCCCAGGAAGATGAAGCTATTCCTCAGGATGAGCTGGACGATAAAACCTCAGGCGAAGTCGGCGTCCATGAATACGTCGTCTCTACAGGCGATACGCTAAGCAGCATTCTGAATCAGTACGGCATCGATATGGCCGATATTAGTCGACTTGCCGCTTCTGATAAGGAGCTGCGAAATCTGAAAATTGGTCAACAACTCTCATGGACACTGACCGCCGATGGCGATTTACAGCGTCTGACATGGGAAGTCTCCCGCCGTGAAACGCGTACCTACGATCGCACTGCAAACGGTTTCAAAATGAGCAGTGAAATGCAGCAGGGGGACTGGGTCAACAGCCTGCTGAAAGGCACGGTAGGTGGTAGCTTTGTCGCCAGCGCGAAAGAGGCAGGTTTAACCAGTAGCGAAATCAGCGCAGTGATAAAAGCGATGCAGTGGCAGATGGATTTTCGGAAGCTGAAAAAGGGCGATGAATTTTCGGTTCTGATGTCGCGTGAGATGCTGGACGGCAAGCGCGAGCAGAGTCAGTTGTTGGGCGTGCGTATGCGTTCCGATGGCAAAGATTACTACGCCATTCGCGCCGCTGACGGTAAATTCTATGACCGTAACGGTGTCGGCCTGGCGAAAGGCTTTTTACGATTCCCGACCGCAAAACAGTTCCGCATCTCCTCCAACTTTAATCCGCGTCGTCTGAACCCGGTTACTGGACGCGTTGCGCCGCATCGTGGCGTTGACTTTGCGATGCCGCAGGGGACGCCGGTGCTGTCGGTGGGGGATGGCGAGGTAGTGGTTGCTAAACGTAGCGGCGCTGCCGGTTACTACATCGCGATTCGTCATGGACGCACCTACACCACGCGCTATATGCACCTGCGTAAGCTGCTGGTGAAACCGGGGCAAAAAGTGAAACGTGGCGATCGTATTGCGCTTTCTGGTAATACCGGGCGTTCCACAGGGCCGCATCTGCATTATGAGGTATGGATCAACCAGCAGGCCGTTAACCCTCTAACAGCAAAATTGCCGCGTACGGAAGGTCTGACGGGATCAGATCGTCGTGAATACCTGGCGCAGGTGAAAGAGGTTCTGCCGCAACTGCGTTTCGATTAACAAATGTGCTGACAGAGCCGGTACGCGATGTGTACCGGCTTTTTTGTTTTGTGTGAGGCGCAGACGCCGCTACACTATTCACAATTCCTTTTCGCGTCAGCAGACCCTGGAACAGCATGAAAACCCAAAAAAATAATAGAGAATATATCCCTGAATTTGAAAAATCCTTTCGCTATCCGCAGTATTGGGGCGCCTGGTTGGGCGCTGCGGCAATGGCGGGGATCGCATTAACCCCGGCATCATTTCGCGACCCTTTGCTGGCGACGCTGGGGCGTTTTGCCGGACGTATGGGAAAGAGCTCCCGTCGCCGGGCGCTGATTAATCTGTCATTGTGCTTTCCGCAGCGTAGCGAAGTTGAGCGCGAAGCAATTGTCGATGAAATGTTCGCCACCGCGCCGCAGGCGATGGCGATGATGGCTGAGCTGGCGATGCGCGGTCCGAAAAAAATTCAACAGCGTGTTGACTGGGAAGGTCTGGAAATCATTGAGGAGATGCGGCGTAACGACGAGAAAGTCATTTTCCTTGTGCCGCATGGCTGGGGTGTGGATATTCCGGCCATGCTGATGGCCTCGCAAGGGCAAAAAATGGCGGCGATGTTTCATAACCAGGGTAACCCTGTTTTTGACTATATCTGGAACACGGTGCGTCGGCGTTTCGGCGGACGTTTACATGCGCGTAATGACGGGATTAAACCCTTCATTCAGTCTGTTCGCCAGGGCTACTGGGGTTACTACCTACCGGACCAGGATCACGGCCCGGAGCATAGTGAATTCGTTGATTTCTTTGCAACGTACAAAGCGACGCTGCCTGCGATTGGTCGGCTGATGAAAGTGTGTCGCGCACGCGTGATACCGCTTTTCCCGGTTTATAATGGTAAAACGCATCGCCTGACCATCCAGATTCGCCCGCCAATGGACGATCTTCTCACCGCTGACGATCACACTATCGCCAGACGAATGAACGAAGAGGTCGAAATTTTTGTTGGCCCGCATCCGGAACAGTACACCTGGATTCTGAAATTGCTCAAAACTCGAAAGCCGGGCGAGATCCAGCCGTATAAGCGTAAAGATCTTTATCCCATCAAATAAATAAAGCCTCTCGTAAGAGAGGCTTTATATTGTGTATACCCCGTCCTGAATAGCGTTGGCACATTTTGCTTATACACGTGATGAACCAATAAGTTAACGCACACAACACGATGACTCACTGTTGTTTAAACCGGTCGTCGTTGAACAGGTCGAAAAAGGCGAAATGACATACCGCCAGCGGCAGCATACAAACGAACGCGTCGCTAAAACTGAAGGTTAATGGAAGGCTTACTATAATAATTATGGATAATCAATAAATTACCCATAATAGAAAATAAAATAGCTCTCTTGAAGAATATTATTTTTTGTCTCTTCATAGCGAATGCCGGATCTATTATTAATTATGGGGGCAGCTATAAATCTCCTTCTTTTAGATCATTTAAATAATGTAACTGTTTGTTATTTTATGATGTTAGAAAAACTAAATTTATAAATAAGAAATCATAAAACTGCTTCCTGAAAAAATATTAATATACTCTCAAGTGGTTTTTATTCTACCTCGTCATTAACCTAAAAGGACTTTGGCTATGCGTTTTTCCACTCGATTTACGGCCTGCATACAAATATGTGTTCATATAATATTTTTATTTATTAACTCTTTTGTATTTTCATTCCCGATCAGAGCGGAAACTACCCCCCCGTCAGCGCCACAGACAACGGTCACAGCGGCATCAAACACGGCGAAAGAAGACGATGCAGGTAAGAATCTCGCGAATGTGCTTTCCAGCACTGGTGCTATGTTGAATCAGGATAACAAAACGGATGCATTAATCAATTCTGCGATTAATAATGGATCTGCTTACGCCACTAATGCAGTACAAAACTGGCTTCAGCAATTTGGTACGGCGAGGGTAAATCTGGGTCTCGATAACGATCTGTCGCTGGAAAGTGCTAGCCTGGATATACTGTTGCCGCTTTATGATGACAAGAAACACAACCTGTTATTTACACAATTAGGCGGAAGACGCGATGACGATCGTAATATTATCAACGCAGGCGTGGGCTACCGCTATTTCGCCGACCACTGGATGTGGGGCGTTAACGCATTTTATGATCAGCAAATCTCCAGTGTTACCCACCAGCGTCTGGGTTTCGGCGGCGAGCTTGGCTGGGATTATTTCAAGCTGAGCGCCAACGCCTATCAGCGTCTTTCTGGCTGGAAAGATTCGAAAGACCATACTGATTACGAAGAACGTGTCGCCAACGGCTATGATGTGCGAGCCGAAGGCTATTTACCAGCATATCCGCAGCTAGGCGCTCAGTTGATTTGGGAGCAGTATTATGGCGATGGCGTTGCTCTGTTTGGCGATAGCGACGACGACCGTCAACGTGATCCTTATGCTTTGACCGCAGGCGTTAATTACACCCCGGTTCCGCTGTTTTCCGTTGGCTTAAATCAAAAAATGGGGAAAGGCAATCATAACGATACTCAAATTGAGATGGCGGTTAACTGGATGCTCGGCTCGCCGCTCAATGCTCAGCTCGACGCCGATAATGTCAAAAACCGCCGCACACTTCTCGGCAGTCGCCTTGATTTGGTTAATCGCAATAACACTATCGTGCTGGAATACCGCAAGAAAGAGTTAATTTCGCTGAAAGTGCCGGAAAAAATGACCGGCGTGGAAGATGAAACCCTGCCTGTCAACGTAACTGTGAAGAGTAAATATCCTCTCGATCATATCACCTGGCAGGATGATAGCCTGATACAGAACGGCGGCAACATCACCGAGGAAAATGGGACGTGGACGGTTACGATGCCGCACTACGTGCAAAATGGTGCCGAGAAGAATATGTATGTTGTCGCCGCCACGGCATACGACAACCAGGGTAATAAATCTGACGTCAGCCATATGACTGTCGCCGTGAGCGGCTTTAACCCTAATGACATTGTTACCGCAACCACAGCGGCCAGCACAACTCTGCCGGCAGACGGCGTCAGCACCACGCAGGTGAGCGTTACTGTTACGTCCGGTAGCGGGCAAAAAATTACCGGCCTCGCCAGTAGCCTTAGCGCCCAGCTCATTCGTAACACGCAGATTCAGGGGGCATCGGCGGCCTCGCCGGTAGCGGAAAAAATCAGCGAGTTTAAAGAGCAATCGCCGGGCGTGTACGTCAGTACCTTCACCGCAGGCACCCAGCCTGGCGCGGTTATCGTTCAGCCTCTCTACAATCAGACGACCAAGCTCAACACAACCACCATTAACCTTACGGCAGTGAAAGACACCGCGCATTTCGCCACACTTGATGCGTCCAAAACCACAGCGCTGGCGAATAGTCAGGATGCGATTTCAATGACTGCGCACGTGGTGGATGCGATGAATAATCCTGTTCAGGGCGTGACCGTGCACTGGGAAAGCGACAATGCTGGCGCGATGCTAAACACACCATCAAGCACAACGGATAGCCAGGGTAATGCCGTCGCCTCTGTCACCAGCGGTCAAATCATAAGCACAACGGTGAGTGTAACGCTGGATAACGGCGAATCCATGCAGAGTAAAACGCTGCAGTTTACGGCCGACGCCAGCAGCGCAAAAGTCATAAAAATTGATGCCGATAAAACCCTTGCTCTCGCCGATAATCAGGACGCTATCACCGTCAGCGCGATGGTCACTGATGCCAGCCAGCACCCGCTGGTGAACCAGCCCGTTAACTGGGCGATCGATTCGGCCAGCGGCAGCGCTCACCTGGCGGATAAACAGAGTAATACCGATGAAAATGGCATCGCCACTGTCACGCTGAAATCAGCGAAAGCCGGACAGGGCATCGTTTCGGCCTCAACAGGCGACAGCGAAGCGTTAAAAACAGATACGCTAACCTTCCTGCCAGACGTTAAAACCGCGACATTGAGCAGCGTAACGGTCAGCAAAACGTCAGCTCTCGCGAACGGGCACGATCCTGTGACGTTCAACGTAAAGGTTGAAGATGCCAATAAAAATCCATTAAAAGGAATACAAATTAGCTGGGCAACCAGCAGTACCCAGGCCAGTCTGTCCGCCACCTCCACCAGCACGGACGCGCAGGGGGAAGCGACAGTAGATCTGACTTCCACCGCCGTAGAAAACGTGACGGTGACCGCGACACTGGGAGAACAATCGCAAACTTCGCCCACGGTTAATTTCCTCGCCGATGACGCCACAGCATCCGTTTAGTCAGTGAATGCCGACAAAACCCAGGCGGTTGCTAACCAAAACGACCGGATTACGCTGACAGCTCACGTTATCGATGCCAATGAGCACCCTGTCGCTAACAGCGCAATTGAATGGAAAATCGTGGAAGGACAAGGCACGCTGAGCACCACGCAAAACAGCACCGACCAGCAAGGTGATGCCATTGTAACGCTGGTCTCATCCGTGCAGGGTAAGGTCGTCGTCTCAGCCAGCGCCGCAACCGGCGGGGCGGTTAATTCGCCCGACCTTCTGTTTACCGCAGATACCGCAACAGCCAAAGTGACTGACATTACTGTAGATAAATCGACGGCTATCGCCAATGGTAAAGACCAGATTACCTACACCGCCACCGTGACGGATGCAAAAGGCAATCCAGTTAAGGAACAGGACGTTAACTGGAAGGTAACGCCTGCCACGGCAAAACTGTCTGCAGTAACGACCCAAACGGACGTGAACGGAACCACTACGGTGACGGTGACAACGCTGAAAGCAGGTGACGTAAACGTCACCGCCCAGGCAACTACGGGCGCGGCGTGGAATGCGCCGGTAACCACATTTACCGGTGATACCGCTACCGCACAGATAGAAAACATCACCGTGAGTAAAACTACCGCCATCGCCAATGGCGTGGATAGCATTACCTATACCGGCACCGTTATCGATGCCAACAGCAATCCTGTTGCAGGTGTTACTGCAAAATGGTCGGTCAGCCCGGCTACGGGCAAGCTGTCAGCCACCACCAGCACCTCTGACATCGCAGGTAAAGTGACCGTCGCCTTAACATCTACCGAGGTAGAAAATTACGTGGTGACCGCAGAAGTCAATGGTAACCCTGAAAACGCCGAAACCGTTAACTTTACCGCTGACGCCGGATCGGCCGCCATCCGAACGCTTACGGCAAATAAAACGGACGATATCGCCGCAGGAAGAGACACTATCACTCTTACCGCAACGGTACAGGATGCGTCGGGGCACCCTATTGCGAACGCTAACGTGAACTGGTCATCCGATAATACTTCGGGCAACTTCAGCGAAACCACCACGGCCACGGATGCCCAGGGTCAGGCGATTGTCACCTTTAGTGGCACACTCGCACAGGTCACAACTGTGACGGCGAGTAGCGTGAATGACAGTGAGAAAACCATTCAGCTCAACATCGTACCGGATCAGTTGAGCGCGAAAGTGGTCTCGATCACCTCTCCGGAACATGACTACGATGCCATAGCCAATGGAATGGACGCGATTAACTTAACGGCCACCGTGAAGGATCAATACGGCAACGTCATCAATCAGGGCGACGTAGCCTGGAGTCTTGACCCGGCGAGTTCTGCACAGCTCTCTGCCGACACCGTACCCACCAATGCCGAGGGCAAATCTACCGTATCCGTTACTTCAGAGAATATTGTCTCATGCAAAGCGGTCGCCACGTTCAATGGCATCAGTACACACTCGGTAACGATGCGTTTTATCGCTGACAGCACGACAGAGAAGCTCTCGCAAATCACTGCCAGCAAAACGACGGATATCGTCGCCGGAAAAGACGTCATCACGCTTCAGGCCGCCGTCACCGACGGGAATAACAATCCCGTCGCTAACGCGACGGTAAATTGGGGGACTGATAGCAGCGGAGGGGCATTCCAGCCAGCCGACAGCAGCGTCACCGACAGCAATGGTTTAGCCAGTGTGACTTACACAGATACCAAAGCCGGTACAACGACTGTCGGGGCGGGTATCAACGATTCTCAGAAAGAATTACAGTTGAACGTTATCGGTGATGTTGACACCGCAACGCTCTCAAACATTAAGGCCGATAAAACCCAGGCCGTAGCGGACAACACCGACACGGTCACCTGGTCCGTTACCGTGAAGGACGGTTACGGCAACGTTCTGCCGTCAACGGCGATTAACTGGAGCAGCGACGACCCGGATCTGACGCTTACGGCCAATAGTAGCGTAACCAACGAGCAGGGTATTGCCTCCATTTCAGGCCATACGTTGAAAGCACGTGATGCGGTGGTGACAGCAACCGTTCCAGGTAATGGCAAAACGCTGTCAGCCGCTAAAGTGACCTTTATTGGCGACGCGAAAACGGCAACGCTGCTTTCACTGACAGTGGATAAAACCGACGCACTCGCTAATGGCTCTGATACTGTTACCTATACCACTCAAATTGAGGATGTGAACCATAACAGTGTGCCTAATGCTGCCATTAACTGGCAGACCACGCTGAACAAGCTGTCAGCGTCAACAACCAATACTAACAGTTCTGGCGTCGCCACAGTGAAACTAAGTGGTAATGATGTTGGTCAGGCCACGGTAACAGCATCGATCAATACGTCGTCATTAAAAAATGACCAGGTGAAGTTTATCAACACCATTGAAGATACATGGTACGTCACAACGGATTCATCAACCTATACGTCTTCGGCAATCAAAGGTTATCCCGATTTAGGTTTTGTCACCTCTGCGCCCACAACGGGCCCGACAGAACTGGACTGGGCGCCTTCTGGCAATTATTCTAAAGTCTCAACGCCCGTGACGCTGGTAGATAACAGTGGGCAGCAGTATACGGTTAATCTCAAAGGCTATCGTCAATCGGATTGTTCACAACGTCCTCTTAACGCTGCCGTGGGATGTAGCAGCTCAGGCGGGTACCGGGCCGGATTTATATGGAGCCGCAGCGATAATCAGGCTATCCCACCGGGTCATTACTCTGGACTGATCCATTTCTACGGACAAGACTGGCATACCAGTTGGGCGTTTGAATACCGATTAACGTTGGATTTAACTATTAACTGACAGCGAATAAAAAAGCGAGCCACAAGGTTCGCTTTTTTATATCCGTTGCCCCGCCCTGAATAACGTTGACACATTTAACGTATAGACAGATGAAAGTTTGATGAATCAAAAAGTTAAACGCACACGGCGCGATCACTCTCTATCCTTTAAACTGGCTGTCGTTGAGCAGGTCGGAAAAGGCGAAATGACATACTGCCAGGCGCAAAACCGCGGGCAACCATACTGTGCTGAACTGGCTGAACAAACGGTTAACCCGACTGGCTCACGTCCTCTTCACTCAGAAAGTGCGGAACCAGAAGATAGAGAACAGGCAAGAAGGATGGTCAGGGAGTCGGTAGAAATTTACAACACATAGCGGCTTCATCTGTCGCTACAATACAAAACGCCCGATGAGGTTCATCGGGCGTTATAAGACTGAAAAGTGTCAACCTATTCCAGGACTCGTCAGTAATACCTGATGGCGCAACGCTTATCAGGCCTGGGTGAGTTTTACTCAACGGTCAAAATACGCGTGGTATTGGTCGAACCTACGGTGCTCATTACATCGCCCTGGGTCACGATCACCAGGTCGCCGGAAACCAGATACCCTTTATCGCGCAGCAGATTAACAGCTTCATGCGCCGCGACAACGCCATCAGCCGCGCTGTCAAAATGCACCGGCGTTACGCCGCGGTAGAGCGCGGTCAGGTTCAGCGTGCGTTCATGGCGTGACATGGCGAAAATCGGCAGGCCGGAGCTGATACGGGAAGTCATCAGCGCGGTACGACCGGATTCCGTCATGGTGATGATCGCGGTAACGCCTTTCAGATGGTTTGCCGCATACATCGCAGACATGGCAATGGCTTCTTCGACATTGTCGAACTGCACGTCGAGACGGTGTTTAGACACATTGATGCTGGGGATTTTTTCTGCGCCCAGGCAGACACGCGCCATTGCGGCAACGGTTTCAGACGGATACTGACCGGCTGCGGTTTCGGCAGACAACATAACCGCATCAGTGCCATCCAGTACGGCGTTCGCCACGTCCATCACTTCTGCACGGGTTGGCATTGGGTTAGTGATCATCGATTCCATCATCTGGGTTGCAGTGATGACTGCGCGGTTCAGTTGACGCGCACGGCGAATCAGCGCTTTCTGTATTCCGACCAGTTCCGGATCGCCGATTTCAACGCCCAGGTCGCCACGAGCGACCATCACCACGTCAGATGCCAGAATGATGTCGTCCATGGCGTTTTCATCGCATACCGCTTCGGCGCGTTCGACCTTAGCCACGATTTTCGCGTCGCAGCCGGCGTCGCGTGCCAGTCGGCGTGCATAGTTCAGATCTTCGCCGCAGCGCGGGAAGGAGACGGCCAGATAGTCAACGCCTATCAGCGCAGCGGTCTGAATATCGGCTTTGTCTTTTTCGGTCAGTGCTTCGGCAGAAAGCCCGCCGCCGAGCTTGTTAATGCCTTTATTGTTAGACAGCGGGCCGCCGACGGTGACTTCGGTAAAGACTTTCATGCCCTGGACTTCAAGCACTTTCAGCTGCACGCGACCATCATCAAGCAGCAGGATATCGCCGGGAACGACGTCTGCCGGCAATCCTTTGTAATCAATGCCGACTTTTTCTTTGTCGCCTTCGCCTTTACCCAGGTTCGCGTCTAACAGAAATTTGTCCCCAATGTTGAGGAACACTTTGCCTTCTTTGAAGGTGGAAACGCGAATTTTTGGCCCTTGCAGGTCGCCTAAAATAGCCACATGACGCCCCAGTCTGGCGGCAATCTCACGGACTTTATCAGCACGCATTTTATGATCTTCCGGCGAGCCGTGAGAGAAGTTCATACGTACTACGTTTGCGCCCGCGGCGATAACCTTCTCAAGGTTGTTATCGCGGTCAGTTGCCGGGCCTAACGTGGTAACGATTTTGGTTCTGCGAAGCCTTCTGGACATGTAATACTCCGTTGACTAAAACAACTTGGTGTTGCGTGAACATTGATCCGGTCGTTCTGAAACCTTAACGGTATAAAATGAACGTCCCCGGATGACGAAAAGGGTAGAACATTGTTATTGCTTTTAGCGGTCATCACTCCTGGTGAGTAATTCTTTATCAAAACGCGATTCCTTGAGCGCTTCCTTGACACGCTTCAAGTTATCTCTGAATTTTGCCCCACGGCGCAAAGTAAATCCCGTTGCCAGCACATCTATCACGGTCAGCTGAGCAAGTCGAGAGACCATAGGCATATAAATGTCTGTATCTTCCGGTACATCGAGGGTAATGGCCAGCGTGGCTTCGCGCGCCAGCGGGGTTCCAGCGGAAGTCAGGGCGATCACCATCGCATCGTTTTCCCGCGCCAACTGCGCCAGCTCCACCAGGCTCTTGGTTCTGCCAGTATGAGAAATAAGCACGACGACGTCATCATCGCTACAATTCATACAGCTCATTCGTTGCAGCACGATATCGTCGGAGTAAATCACCGGTACATTGAAGCGAAAAAACTTGTTCATGGCGTCATGTGCGACCGCGGCGGAGGAACCAAGACCGAAAAAGGCGATTTTTTTTGCCTGGGTCAGTAAATCGACCGCGCGGTTGACGGCCGATTTATCCAGCGACTGGCGAACATGGTCGAGGCTGGCCATGGCGGACTCGAAGATTTTTCCTGTATAGGCCTCAACGCTGTCATCTTCATCCACATTGCGATTAACATAGGGGGTGCCATTTGCCAGACTTTGCGCCAGATGCAGTTTAAAATCAGGAAAGCCGCGGGTATTCATACTGCGACAGAAGCGGTTCACCGTCGGCTCGCTAACGTTGGCTTCCTGGGCCAGCATGGCAATGCTTAAGTGAATCGATCTGCCGGGGGCGGCCAGAATAACATCGGCGACTTTTCGTTCAGATTTGCTTAAATGTTCCAGTTGAGACTGGACTTTTTCCAGCATATTCATGATTAGCAAGGCTCATGGGTATTAGCGATTTCAATGATGCGCGAAACCGAGCGCGTTTTGTTAGATATTACCCCTGGCGACTGCCGAAGGGAGCAAAATGGTTAAAAAAGGTGTCGTTTTTTTTCATTACATGATCGATGTCGGATTTTAGGTTCCGGCTTGTGTGGAAAAACGACAATTTTATTAGGCGTTTTGCCGATTATATTGCCAGTCAAACGTCAGTTCACCCATGAAAAGGCGTTTACGGTTTCCGTAATCTCGTAAAAGCAGTACAGTGCTGTGTAATAAAATTACAACGATCTCCTGGCTAAAGTACCAGGAGATTAACTGAGGAGAATGACATGGCGGTAACGCAAACAGCCCAGGCATGTGACCTGGTCATTTTCGGCGCGAAAGGCGACCTGGCGCGCCGGAAACTGCTGCCTTCCCTGTATCAGCTTGAGAAAGCCGGCCAGATCCATCCGGATACCCGTATTATTGGGGTAGGGCGCGCGGACTGGGATAAAGAAGCCTATACCCACGTCGTGCGTGAAGCGCTGGAAACCTTCATGAAGGAAAAAATCGATGAAGGATTGTGGGATACGCTGAGCGGCCGTCTGGATTTTTGTAATCTTGACGTTAACGATACGCCTGCGTTTAGTCGCCTGGGCGATATGCTGGATCAAAAAAACCGCACCACCATTAACTATTTTGCGATGCCGCCCAGCACCTTTGGCGCTATTTGTAAAGGGTTAGGGGAAGCTAAACTCAACGCCAAACCGGCGCGCGTCGTGATGGAAAAACCGTTGGGTACTTCACTGGCAACCTCGCGCGAGATTAATGATCAGGTTGGCGAATACTTTGAAGAGTGTCAGGTGTACCGTATTGACCACTATCTGGGCAAAGAAACGGTTCTCAACCTGCTGGCGCTGCGTTTTGCCAACTCGTTATTCGTTAATAACTGGGATAACCGCACTATCGATCATGTTGAGATTACCGTAGCGGAAGAGGTGGGGATTGAAGGGCGCTGGGGATACTTTGACCAGGCCGGCCAGATGCGCGATATGATCCAGAACCACTTGCTGCAAATTCTCTGCATGATTGCCATGTCACCGCCGTCTGACCTGAGCGCCGACAGCATTCGTGATGAAAAAGTGAAAGTGCTGAAATCGCTGCGTCGTATCGATCGCTCCAACGTGCGCGAAAAAACGGTTCGTGGTCAATACACCGCTGGTTTTGCGCAGGGTAAAAAGGTGCCGGGCTATCTGGAGGAAGAGGGGGCGAATAAAAGCAGCAACACCGAAACTTTCGTCGCGATCCGCGTTGACATTGATAACTGGCGTTGGGCGGGCGTACCATTCTATCTGCGTACCGGTAAGCGCCTGCCAACCAAGTGCTCTGAAGTCGTGGTTTATTTCAAGACGCCTGAACTGAACCTCTTTAAAGAGTCCTGGCAAGACCTGCCGCAGAACAAACTGACGATTCGCCTGCAGCCGGATGAGGGCGTAGATATTCAGGTGCTTAACAAAGTGCCGGGGCTGGATCATAAGCATAACCTGCAAATCACGAAGCTTGATCTGAGCTACTCCGAGACCTTCAATCAGACGCACCTGGCGGATGCATATGAGCGCCTGCTGCTGGAGACGATGCGTGGCATTCAGGCACTGTTTGTCCGCCGTGACGAAGTGGAAGAAGCCTGGAAGTGGGTGGATTCCATTACCGAAGCATGGGCGATGGACAACGATGCGCCGAAGCCGTATCAGGCGGGCACCTGGGGACCGGTAGCGTCCGTGGCGATGATTACCCGTGACGGTCGTTCATGGAATGAGTTTGAGTAACTTTGCCACTTACTCTTAGGTGTTATTTTACCGGTAACATGATCTAACACAGATTGTAGAATCATTTTTGCACTTTTAAGCCTCGTGTGGATTCACCCGCGAGGCTTTTTTTATTACACTGCCTGAAACGATTTTGCCCCATTATCGCCGGACATCATGTAGTTCGCTGTCTTTCCACATTGATGAAACACATAGTAAACCCGGTAGTCGGACAGCTAAATTTCAGGAGCCTCTATGAATCCTAATTTGTTACGCGTAACACAGCGAATTGTTGAACGCTCGCAGCAGACCCGAAAAGCCTATCTTGCCCGTATTGAGCAGGCGAAAACCGCCACGGTTCACCGCTCTCAATTGGCCTGTGGCAACCTGGCGCATGGCTTCGCCGCCTGTCAGCCAGAGGACAAAGCCTCGCTGAAAAGTATGTTGCGCAATAATATCGCCATCATTACTTCCTACAATGACATGCTCTCTGCGCATCAACCGTATGAACATTATCCGGAGATCATTCGCCAGGCGCTGCATTCCGTGAACGCGGTAGGTCAGGTCGCAGGCGGCGTACCGGCAATGTGCGATGGCGTTACGCAAGGGCAGGACGGCATGGAGTTGTCATTACTCAGCCGCGAAGTGATAGCGATGTCGGCGGCGGTAGGGCTCTCTCACAATATGTTCGACGGCGCGTTATTCCTCGGCGTATGCGACAAAATCGTCCCGGGGCTGGCGATGGCAGCGCTCTCTTTTGGTCATTTACCCGCGATTTTTGTTCCGTCAGGCCCGATGGCGAGCGGCCTGGCGAATAAAGAAAAAGTCCGTATTCGTCAGCTATATGCGGAAGGAAAAGTAGACAGAATGGCGCTGCTGGAGTCGGAAGCCGCCTCTTACCATGCGCCGGGCACCTGTACATTTTACGGCACCGCCAACACCAACCAGATGGTGGTGGAGTTTATGGGGATGCAGTTGCCGGGTTCTTCGTTTGTGCATCCGGATGCGCCGCTGCGCGAGGCATTGACTGCCGCTGCCGCACGTCAGGTAACTCGTCTTACCGGCAATGGCAATACGTGGATGCCGCTCGGTAAAATGATCGACGAGAAAGTCGTGGTGAACGGCATTGTCGCGCTGTTGGCTACCGGCGGCTCCACCAACCACACCATGCATCTGGTTGCGATGGCGCGCGCGGCGGGAATTCTGATCAACTGGGATGACTTCTCGGATTTGTCGGAAGTGGTACCGTTGATGGCGCGCCTGTATCCGAACGGCCCGGCGGACATTAACCACTTCCAGGCGGCGGGCGGCGTACCGGTATTGGTACGCGAGTTGCTCAATGCCGGATTGCTGCACGAAGACGTTAACACTGTCGCAGGCTTCGGCCTGAAACGCTATACGCTGGAACCCTGGCTCAACAACGGCGAGCTGGACTGGCGTGAAGGCGCGGAAACGTCACTGGATAGCGATGTGATTGCCTCTTTTGATAAGCCATTCTCTCCCCACGGCGGCACTAAGGTACTGAGCGGTAATCTGGGACGCGCAGTGATGAAGACGTCTGCGGTACCGGTTGAAAATCAGATCATTGAAGCGCCTGCCGTGGTATTTGAAAGTCAGCATGATGTGCTGCCTGCGTTCGACGCGGGTCTGCTTGACCGGGATTGTGTCGTTGTCGTGCGTCATCAGGGACCAAAAGCGAATGGAATGCCAGAATTACATAAACTCATGCCGCCACTTGGTGTATTATTGGACCGCTGTTTCAAAATCGCGTTAGTTACAGATGGACGACTTTCAGGCGCTTCGGGTAAAGTGCCTTCAGCTATCCACGTAACGCCGGAAGCCTACGATGGCGGCTTACTGGCAAAAGTGCGCGATGGCGACATCATTCGCGTGAATGGACAGACAGGTGAGTTAACTCTGCTGGTCGACGAGGCAGAACTTGCCGTTCGCCAGCCTCATATTCCGGACCTGCGCGCGTCGCGCGTCGGAACGGGACGTGAGTTGTTCGGCGCGCTGCGCGAGAAGCTGTCGGGTGCGGAGCAAGGCGCAACCTGTATCACTTTTTAAGATGACACATTTGTAATCAGGCGAGAGAAGAATTCCGATGAAAAACTGGAAAACAAGTGCAGAAGCAATCCTGACCACCGGCCCGGTTGTCCCGGTCATTGTAGTCAATAAACTGGAGCACGCGGTGCCAATGGCTAAAGCGCTGGTGGCCGGGGGCGTTCGCGTTCTGGAAGTGACCTTACGTACGGCGTGCGCGATGGATGCTATTCGCGCTATCGCTAAAGAAGTGCCGGAAGCGATTGTCGGCGCCGGAACCGTTCTCAATCCGCAACAGTTGGCGGAGGTGACGGAAGCGGGCGCGCAGTTTGCGATTAGCCCGGGATTGACTGAGCCACTGTTGAAAGCCGCAACGGAAGGTACGATTCCATTGATCCCCGGTATTAGCACCGTTTCCGAACTGATGCTGGGCATGGACTATGGTCTGAAAGAGTTCAAATTCTTCCCGGCGGAAGCGAATGGCGGCACCAAAGCGTTACAGGCGATTGCCGGTCCGTTCTCTCAGGTACGTTTCTGCCCAACCGGCGGCATCTCTCCGGCAAACTATCGTGACTATCTGGCGCTGAAAAGCGTGTTGTGCATCGGCGGCTCCTGGCTGGTGCCGGCCGACGCGCTGGAAGCGGGTGATTACGATCGCATCACCAAACTGGCGCGTGAAGCGCTAGAAGGCGCAAAGCAGTAAGCCGTTAAATGCCCGATGACGCTTGCTTATCGGGCCTATGAGTTGCGAACTGTAGGCCTGATAAGACGCGCTAGCGTCGCCATCAGGCTATGGCGCATTAGCCTTTTACTATCACGCGGCTGACGGCCTTTTGCGCTCTTATCACCGCCTCTTCAACGTTTTCACCTGTCGCTAACGCTACGCCAAGACGACGGGCACCGTCGATCTCTGGCTTACCAAATAGCCGCACCTGCACTCCTGCCCCTACCGCCGCGTGTACATTATCAAACGTCACATTCTGACTGGTAAGCTGCGGCAGAATCACGGCTGAGGCCGCGGGGCCATATTGGCGAATAGCGCCTACCGGCAGCCCTAAAAAGGCGCGTACATGCAGCGCAAACTCAGAAAGATCCTGAGAAATCAACGTCACCATTCCGGTATCGTGCGGGCGAGGGGAGACTTCGCTGAAAATAACTTCATCGCCACAGACGAAAAGTTCAACGCCGAACAGACCATGACCGCCTAACGCCAGCACCACATGACGGGCAATCTCTTGCGCCCGCTTCAGTGCCAGTTCGCTCATCTGCTGTGGCTGCCAGGATTCGCGATAGTCGCCATCTTGCTGACGATGACCGACCGGCGCACAGAAATGTACGCCATCGACGGCGCTAACGGTGAGCAACGTAATTTCAAAATCAAATTTAACCACGCCTTCCACAATCACGCGACCCGTGCCAGCGCGTCCGCCCTGTTGAGCATACTCCCATGCCTGCGCGAGCTGTTCGGCTGAGCGGATAAAACTTTGGCCTTTGCCGGAAGAGCTCATAACCGGTTTGACGATGCAAGGAAAACCCATTGCGGCTACCGCATCATGAAAACTGGCCTCACTGTCGGCAAAACGATACGCAGATGTCGGCAGACCTAATTCTTCTGCGGCCAGGCGACGAATCCCTTCGCGGTTCATCGTTAACTGCGTAGCACGGGCGCAGGGCACAACATTCAGCCCTTCGTCTTCCAGCTCACACAGCGTATCGGTGGCGATCGCTTCTATTTCTGGCACGATATAATGCGGTTTTTCCACTGTAATCACATGACGTAGCGCCTCGCCGTCCAGCATATTAATGACGTGTGAACGGTGAGCCACATGCATGGCGGGAGCGTCAGGATAGCGATCGACGGCGATAACCTCGATTCCCAGGCGTTGGCATTCAATCGCCACCTCTTTTCCCAATTCTCCTGCACCTAATAACATCACCCGCGTTGCTGCCGGACGCAGCGCTGTGCCTAATAGCGTCATATTTCTGTCCCCTGATTTACCTGCGCGCAGTATATACGAAAACGTTTGCGTCTGTCTTTTCGAATAGATTGCTTTTCTTGCTGTCTCACAATATACTGTATATAAACACAGTTAACTAAGGGGCTGCAAAATGGCGGTTGAAGTTAAATACGTAGTCATTCGCGAGGGTGAGGAGAAGATGTCATTTACCAGTAAAAAGGAAGCCGACGCCTGGGACAAAATGCTCGATACTGCCGATCTTCTTGATACCTGGCTTGAGCAGTCGCCAGTCGTGCTGGAAGATGGGCAGCGCGAAGCGCTGTCGCTGTGGCTGGCGGAACATAAAGAGGTGTTAAGCACCATCCTGAAAACCGGTAAGTTGCCTTCTCCGCAGGCGGTTGAAAAGCACGCCGTGAGTAAAACGAAAAAGCAAGCCGCGTGAACCCACACTTGCGCTCCCGGCGTTTTGTACCATGCTTTTCCTGAACCATTGTGCTAAGGAGAAAAGTATGAATAAAAGAGGAGCGTTGTTGAGCCTGCTGTTGCTATCCGCCAGCGTATCGGCATTTGCGGCATCCACCGAGAGTAAATCGGTTAAGTTTCCGCAGTGCGAAGGGCTGGATGCCGCCGGGATTGCGGCAAGCGTGAAGCGCGACTACCAGCAAAATCGTATCGTGCGGTGGGCAGACGACCAAAAAAAGGTCGGGCAGGCTGACCCGGTCGCGTGGGTTAATGTGCAGGACGTTGTCGGTCAAAATGATAAATGGAATGTTCCACTTACCGTTCGCGGTAAAAGTGCCGACATTCATTATCAGGTCATCGTTGATTGCAAAGCTGGTACGGCGGAATATAAGCCTCGTTAGTAGCGTAATTTGCGCTTCTTTTGCCGGAACAGACAATTCCTGACATCCCCTCAGGTACGCTTGACCATTATTGGTCTGTATTTGAGGGGTACTATGGCTAACTGGTTGAACCAATTACAATCACTTCTTGGGCAAAAAGGCGCTTCCGCCTCGTCTTCCGGTGAACAGGGGCTAAATAAATTGCTGGTTCCCGGCGCGCTGGGCGGTCTGGCGGGACTGTTGGTCGCCAATAAGTCTTCGCGCAAATTATTAACCAAATATGGTACTGGCGCTTTGCTGGTGGGCGGTGGCGCGGTGGCGGGTTCCGTATTGTGGAATAAGTACAAAGATAAAGTACGCGCTGCGCACCAGGGAGAGCCGCAATTCGGCAGCCAAAGTACGCCGCTGGATGTTCGCACTGAGCGACTGATCCTGGCGCTGGTTTTTGCTGCAAAAAGCGACGGGCATATTGATGCCAAAGAACGCGCGGCGATTGAGCACCAACTGCGAGAATCAGGTGTGGAAGAGCAAGGGCGTGTGTTTATCGAGAAAGCTATCGAGCAGCCGCTTGATCCACAACGTCTGGCGCAGGGCGTTCGCAATGAAGAAGAAGCCCTTGAAGTCTACTTCCTGAGCTGCGCCGCCATTGATATTGACCACTTTATGGAACGTAGCTACCTGAATGCTTTAGGAGACGCGCTAAAAATTCCTCAGGATGTTCGGGACGGTATCGAGCAGGACTTGCAGCAGCAAAAACAGGCGCTACCTGGCTGATAACCTGCCATTAAGTAACATGTTTCGCTTGCATCATGCGTGTCTTTTGCCACCCTTATAGGATGGATAGTTTACGTCATTCATGTTGCAGGGTAGCGGCGAAGCAGTGACATCTCAGGCGCTTACCAAGGTGAGTGACCGGGATGACTATGCTAAGTCGCTGTGTTTGCCGCGTGATATATAACAAATATTAACGCAAAAGAAAAAACGACATGTTGCCAAAAGCCAATCGAATTCCCTATGCCATGACCGTACATGGCGACACGCGCATTGATAATTATTACTGGCTGCGAGATGACACTCGCTCGCAGCCGGAAGTCCTTGATTACCTGCATCGGGAAAATGAGTATGGCCGGAAGGTCATGACCTCTCAGCAGGCGTTACAGGACCGCATTCTAAAAGAAATTATCGATCGCATCCCGCCCAAAGAAGTCTCCGCCCCGTATGTGAAAAACGGCTATCGCTACCGTTATGTCTATGAACCCGGCTGCGAATATGCCATCTATCAACGACAATCGGCGTTAAGCGAAGAGTGGGATGGATGGGAAACCTTGCTTGATGCGAACCAGCGAGCCGCACACAGCGAATTTTATACGCTCGGCGGACTTGCCATTACGCCGGATAATACCATCATGGCGCTGGCAGAAGATTATTTATCCCGCCGTCAGTATGGGTTGCGTTTTCGTAACCTCGAAAGCGGTAACTGGTATCCGGAACTGCTGGATAACGTTGCGCCTGAATTCGTCTGGGCCAATGATTCCCTGACCCTTTACTATGTGCGTAAACATAAGAAGACCTTGCTGCCCTATCAGGTTTGGCGGCACACGATTGGCACTCCGTCGTCGCAAGATGAGCTGGTATATGAAGAGAAAGACGATACCTTTTATGTCAGCCTGCATAAAACCACTTCGCAACATTATGTGGTGATTCATCTTGCCAGCGCCACCACCAGCGAAGTGCTATTACTTGACGCGGAACTGGCCGATGCCGAGCCGTTTTCATTCTTACCGCGCCGCAAAGATCACGAATATAGTCTCGATCACTATCAGCACAAATTTTACCTGCGCTCTAACCGGAACGGTAAAAACTTTGGGTTGTACCGTACCCGCGTACGCAATGAAAACGCCTGGGAAGAGCTGATCCCTCCGCGCGAGCATATTATGCTGGAAGGGTTTACCCTATTTACCGACTGGTTAGTGGTAGAAGAGCGTCAACGTGGCTTAACCAGCCTGCGGCAAATTAACCGTAAAACCCGTGAAGTGATAGGCATCGCCTTTGACGATCCGGCTTACGTGACGTGGCTTGCCTATAATCCTGAACCTGAGACCTCCCGGCTGCGTTACGGCTATTCTTCAATGACGACGCCAGATACCTTGTTTGAACTGGATATGGATACTGGAGAGCGACGGGTACTTAAACAGACGGAAGTGCCTGGGTTTGATTCTGGCTGTTATCGGAGCGAACACCTGTGGATCACCGCGCGCGACGGCGTCGAAGTGCCGGTATCGCTGGTTTATCATCAGAAGTATTTTCGTAAAGGGCAAAATCCGCTTCTGGTTTACGGCTACGGATCTTACGGTTCCAGTATTGACGCAGACTTCAGCAGCAGTCGACTGAGCTTGCTGGATCGTGGCTTTGTTTACGCTATCGTACACGTTCGCGGTGGCGGCGAGCTGGGGCAGCAGTGGTATGAGGATGGCAAGTTCCTCAAAAAGCGGAATACCTTTAATGACTATCTTGATGCCTGCGATGCCTTATTAAAACTGGGCTACGGTTCGCCTTCGCTGTGTTACGGGATGGGCGGGAGCGCGGGCGGAATGCTAATGGGCGTCGCTATCAACGAGCGTCCCGAGCTTTTCCACGGCGTTATTGCTCAGGTACCGTTTGTTGATGTATTGACCACGATGCTGGATGAGTCTATCCCATTAACGACAGGAGAGTTTGAAGAGTGGGGGAACCCGCAGGACATTGAGTATTATGACTATATGAAAAGCTATAGTCCCTATGACAATGTTAAAGCGCAGGACTATCCGCACCTGCTGGTGACAACCGGATTGCACGATTCTCAGGTGCAATACTGGGAACCGGCGAAGTGGGTGGCAAAATTACGCGAGCTAAAAACGAACGATCATCTGTTGCTATTATGTACCGATATGGACTCCGGCCACGGTGGTAAGTCGGGGCGGTTTAAATCCTATGAAGGCGTCGCGCTGGAGTTCGCCTTTTTAATCGGCCTGGCGCAGGGAACCTTATATAGCGCGTAAACGCGCGTCTCGTAACGGCTTGTGAGTGTCGTTGGCTATTATGGTGTCCCATTGCCGCGTTGCTCGCCAGCCTGAACATCCTCCAGATAGTGTTTAAGCGTCAGGCGAAGTTCCGGGCTCATATTATCAAGGTTATTAAAAAGCCAGCGCAAATAACCCGGGTCGCGTTTTGCGACTTCAGATACCGCCTTACCGCGGTATTTACCGAACGGGAAAGTGGTTAACAGCGCAGGACGGCCCGTGATATTGACCATCTCTTCCGCGGTCCAGCCGGTGGTTCGCATAATATCAATCAGCAAGGCAGCGGTGATATAGCAATCATAAAGCGCCCGGTGATGATGCAGCCCCGGCGGCGTTTGTACGCTTAACTTGCGTGATTTATAGAGTGCCATATTGCTGTATTTTATTCCCGGCCACAGGCGTCGCGACAACTTCATGGTACAGATCCACTCACCCGGCAATTCTGGTAATACGCGTCTGTCGAAACTGGCATTGTGGGCGACATACCACTGACTACCGTAATAAAGTGGTATGACATCTTCAATCCACGGTTTATCAGCGACCATGGCTTCGGTAATGCGATGTATCGCCATCGCCTGCGGCGTAATAGGGCGATCGGGACGTATCAGGTGACTCATGGGATTGACAATGTTGCCATCAATGACATCAACAGAGGCTATCTCTACGATCCCGCCCTGCAGCCCGCAGGTTTCCGTGTCTATTATCCGCAACATGATTCATTCCTCACCGAAAGACCTTAGCGTAATGGAATGATATCGCCTTGCCAACCCTCCGTTGTGCGCAGACCTGTCAGTAATAACGGACCGCTATCGGCACGAACAATAAGTTGCCCGCTTTCATCCCACAGCGAGCTACTGCCACAGGCATTGGCCATCAGTACGGCCAACGCATATTTATGCGAAAAACGTTGTAAGCGTGCTGTAGAAGCATGTAGCTCAGGATCGTTAAGGCATTGACTGGTTGTGAATAACGTAAATGACGGGTCTATATCAACCCCTTCGGGCTGCTCATCCACCACGTTGATAGCGCTTCGCTGCCTGGCAATACAGGCCCCATGACTTTTGTGAAACACGAGCGGCGACGTTATCCACGGGGCAAAAATGGCGATGCCTTTTACGAAGCGGCAATTATGCTCGACAGGCATGCCCACAATGATAGTCATACGGTGGGTATTGGCCGCATGAGTGAGCGGCTGTAAAAGCGCCTCATCAGGCGGGGCGGGCAATGGTTTATTTCTTTCGTCGCATCCTAATAGCGACAGTGACGGAAAGACCAGTAGTTCGCACTGTTGACGAGCTGCAAGCTCAATATATTCCAGATGATGGGCGACATGTTCCGCCGGCGAGGCGTTCACGGGCGCATATTGCGCAGCGGCAATTTTCCAGGATGACATAATGACTTCCTTTTCATAGTCTCTACAGCCATTCTAAAAAGCATAGGTTAAGAATCGCCTTATAATGTAGTCAACTGCATGTAAGGAAGTGTAACGTTATATAATTTTTATTTAACCCTGGGTTCGTAGGGTAGCCGGGATAGGGATACGGAAGCCAGACGGTGGGCAATCAGCCGCTCGCGAAACCAGGCGCGTAGATGCTCTGGCTGTTCACGTTCAACCGCTTCCGCTACAACCGGCATATTATAGCGCTCTTTAAATGCCACCCCGGCTGCCGCCAGGTCCACATTGACTTTATCCATTTCTGCTTGTTCAAGCTGAGCCAGATTCGTTTTCATACGCGTCTCCTTTTTTGTTGCCGCCAGAAGGTACTAAGAGTCCGTGGTAATGGCAAGATGGAAATGATCATCCTCGACTCATTGATTGTTGAAGGTTATTCTCTGTAACGTAGGCATAACAAAAAGGAATAGTGAATATGGCTTTTTCTGCACCATCGCGACGTTTAGCTTTACTTTTATTGGCATCGACATTTGCGACGCCAGCGGCCTGGGCGCATGCGCACCTGACGCATCAATACCCGGCGGCGAATGCTGCCGTCACGGCTGCGCCACAGGCGCTGACCCTGAACTTTTCTGAGGGGATTGAGCCCGGATTCAGCGGCGCAACAATTACCGGCCCTCAGCAAGAGTCCATCAAAACGCGACCGGCAAAGCGAAACGAACAGGATAAAACGCAGTTAATTATCCCGCTCGAGCAGCCGCTAAAACCCGGCACTTACACGGTAGACTGGCATGTTGTGTCGGTGGATGGGCATAAAACAAAAGGGAAATACACCTTCAGCGTGAAATAAATGATGCTGACATTCGTCTGGATAACTCTCCGATTTATTCATTTTACCAGTTTGATGCTGGTCTACGGCTGTGCGCTTTACGGCGCCTGGCTGGCGCCAGCATCAATTCGTCGTTTAATGACGTGTCGATTTTTACATCTGCAACGACATGCCGCCGCCTGGAGTGTTATCAGCGCGGCTTTTATGCTGGCGATTCAGGGCGGGCTGATGGGCGGCGGCTGGCCCGATGTGTTTTCCGTCTCGGTGTGGAGCGCGGTACTGCAAACCCGTTTTGGCGCGGTCTGGATATGGCAAATTATCCTCGCGTTGGTCACGCTGGTGATGGTGGTCATTGCGCCGGTAAAAATGCAGCGACGGCTTCTTATTCTGACCGTTGCTCAGTTTATTCTGTTGGCAGGCGTTGGACATGCGACGATGCGCGACGGCGTACCGGGAACATTACAGCAAATTAACCATGCGCTGCATTTACTCTGCGCTGCATCCTGGTTTGGCGGGCTGTTGCCAGTGGTTTATTGTATGCGCATGGCTCAAGGACGCTGGCGTCAGCAGGCCATTAGCGCCATGATGCGTTTTTCTCGTTATGGTCACTTTTTTGTGGCGGGCGTATTGCTCACAGGCATTAGCAACACGCTATTTATCACGGGATTTACTGCCATCTGGCAGACCACCTATGGACAGTTGCTTTTGTTAAAATGTGCGCTGGTAGTGCTTATGGTGGCAATTGCGCTGACGAATCGGTATGTTCTCGTACCACGTATGCGACAGGAAAATCCCCGGGCTGACATATGGTTTGTCAGGATGACGCAAATTGAATGGGGAGTCGGAGGCATAGTCCTGGCGATCGTCAGCCTGTTTGCAACCCTCGAACCTTTCTGATGGACTGGCATAACGAATGAAAAAAATTCTACTCCCGCTGCTTCTGCTGGCAACTTCAGGCGTTGCGCTGGCGGCGCCGCAGGTGATTACCGTAAGTCGTTTTGAAGTAGGAAAAGACAAGTGGGCGTTTAATCGGGAAGAGGTCATGTTGACCTGTCGGCCAGGCCAGGCGCTCTATGCGATCAACCCCAGTACGCTGGTGCAGTATCCCTTGAATGACATTGCCGAACAGCAAGTGGCGGAAGGTAAAACGCGCGCTCAGCCTATTGCCGTCATTCAAATGGATAACCCGGCGAAGCCCGGTGAGAAAATGAGTCTGGCGCCGTTTATCGAACGTGCGGAAAAGCTTTGTGATCCATCCAAATAGCTGACTGATTTTTAATAAAAAACCGTAAACCTTCACGAAAAGGGTTACGGTTTTTTTATCTCTGATGACAAACATGGCGGCAGATTTTTTCAATCACCTTCGTCACAAACTGGAAAACCTGGCGTCGTCATCTATTCTTAAAGGGCAAGGCGACTTAGCCTGCATTAATGCCAACTTTTAGCGCACGGCTCTCTCCCAAGAGCCATTTCCCTGGACCGAATACAGGAATCGTATTCGGTCTCTTTTTGTTTTTAAATCAATAGCTTACAACGCTGAATCCGAAATTTTTCCGAATTACTGTATTCTGGCCTTTTTGGTTATATCACATCCAAATCCAGTTTAACATTTCTTTTACAGCAAAATCAGAGCATCACGTAAGCTTTATTATCGCGTTCATCGAGATAGAGTTTCGTGGTGTTCTCTGAGGTGTGGCCCAGGAGTTTTTGGGTGAATTCCTCGCGAGCTGTCAGAACGTGAAATTCGGCGTCTTATGGCGACTGCAGAGGGCTTTATTGAGGGGGAAAAGAAAAGTATTAGTACGGGCCGCAAAAAGTGCGCTACGCTGGTATGAGTTGAATTTCTGACCTCAACGAAGATCCCCCAGATCATAGGGGCTTGTTTCTTGCCACTTTCAGAGGAAAGTTAATAAAACAGCGTGTTCGTTACGAAAAAACGCTATGCAATTTTCACTCTGTTCTATGCATTTTTTATTCAGTTTGTTTTGACCATATAGCCATCGAAAATAACCATCTCATGGTCGTTTCAACGTGGACGGGACCCGTCTTGTTACTGCAAGTTTAAAATGTCACCCGATTCCACAAAGTAGAAATGTCACTTACCGACTGTAACTAACTGATATTAAAATTGTCATACTGGTGTCGTGTTCGTGTCATGATGATGTCGTTGCCATAAACGGTCAGCACTGCAACAATAATCAAACCGTGATTATTTATTTCAGAGGGTATGCCATTATGGAAAGCAGAGTGAAACAACTAAGACTGGAAAGAGCCTGGTCTCAAGAAAGACTGGCTGAGTTATCATCGCTCAGCACAAGGACTATTCAGCGAATAGAAAATAATGAAGTGCCAAGTTTAGAAACACTTAGCGCATTAGCTTCCGTGTTTAATGTCAGTGTATCTGAACTTACTTCTGAGCCGCTGCCGGAAAGTATAGAGTTAGATAGTCGAATCGCAGAAGCTAAAAAACGAGTAAAAGATGAAGCTAAGTTATTAAAAAGTATAATAGTAGCTATCATTGTATGTGCAATAATGTATTTTCTTAATTATATATATGCGCCGCATAGTGATTGGCCTGTTTGGGTTATGGCTATTTGGGGCGGTCTTTTGATAGTGAAAGTATTCAAACTATTTCTTTTAGATAAGTTGCTCTTTAAATGGCAAAAAAATAGATTAATGTCTCTTACCAGAAAAAATTAGCACTGGTTTATTGGAGTCTGCCTCCTGTTTGCTAATATTGTTGATAACAGACAGGCAGGGAGATTCTATTTGTGTAAACTAGCGCTAACTTCCTCTTTGTTCAAATAATGCAATGTCGCCATTTTGGTATACTGGGGTATCAGGAATAGAATTAGCGATGTTAGATTTAGACTGTCTTCTTCCGGTTAGAGCAACTAGCTGTAACGACTCGCAATAATTCCATTTTTCAGCTCGGATTAAATGCAAATGGGCTCGCAATCAGCCATACGGACTCGCAATCCATTTTGGCTGGCTCACAATAACTGTAAATGAAAAAATTTCTCATTTGTGTCTGGATGTCGGATTTCGTTCTCACTTAGCGTGAGTCCACGTCCGATTTCAGTTGCAGTTATTGTGAACCAAAATTTGCGCTGTCTGCGAGTCGTTACAAGATAGCCGCCGGGCTGGACACCATGACGGTACTAGGTAGCGTTACGCGCTTAGAAACCGAAATTTTTGAACATATCATTACTACTCATATCGTTAGCAGGCGCACGGTTCATCGACTCCATCTGCTTGATCAACCCCAGGCTGGCACCAACAGGCCCTCCGACGCTGAAACCGACGCTACTGGAGCGGGTTTTGCTGGTGCTACTGCTGTGGGTTTGGCTACGGGTGTTACAGTTGCTTTGGTGTGTCCGTGTGAGACCATTTTTGCTGAGCTGGCTATCTTCACTTTGGGTGCAGTTTCCCTGTGACTGGCTGTGACTGTCTCCTGTGGTGTGGTTGCGGCTATCCGTGTGCCACTCGCTATAGCCTCCCGCTGGCGCGATGATGCCGACCGATGTGCCGTGGGTGGCATAGGGTGGCATGGCCATGCCACTACAGCCACCGAGCAGCAACGCGGTGCCGACGATAAAAATGATCTTACCCAGAGCGGTGTTTTTCATTGTTCCTACCTATTTCTCGTTAGTTATTTCTATGCCCTGCCCTGGCAGGGCTCGTTATTATTCATTCTTCAATTGGGAGATCAAGTTATTTTAATTAAATTGGTATTATTCTTAATGGTGTTCCTTATGGAAAAGATTAATTTGCAATGCAAATAAAGTTATATCGAATTGTCCTTTCGGGGTCATGTATTCAATCCGGTGATTATCGTTTAGAATACCGATTCTTATCGCAGGATTTATGATGGCTAAAGTCGATATGAAGTACCCGTTTTGCGCGTAAACCACACCCGTTAAAAATCATGGCTCGGGGAGTCGTAAATGGTTGCTGATACGGATAATCGTGCGAGTCACGGTGCGTAACCAGCCAAAGACTCACCGGGAGACGCCCGGCACCACAACAACCAACCGCCACTGGCTCATCCTGACAGATTAGCAGCCTTCTAAACTGTAGATACGAGGTTCGACTTCATATACCCCGTTGTTGTCCCGCTGGTCACGCGGCGGCGGTGGCTCATTGTTACAGGGCAAATTTCAGGCAGAAAAAACCCGCCAAGGGAAGAGGCGGGCAGTAAATACTGAATTTGAAATAAACAAGGAGTACATCATCACTTTTAGCAGGAGAACCGCACAATTGACTGGATCGTGCAGTTTTCTAACCTTGCCTGATTCTTATGGTTAAGTTAAACAGATAAATCCTAAACTAGTAAACCATGTAAATTATCATGTTATGGTAATGATGTTGCGGTGAATCCCGTTAGCACGGGGCAAACTGATCATATACTTCTGTTAACCAATGTCGCAGCAGACACCATAGCGGGTCATGGCAGGTCAACCAAAGGCTCACCGGGTAGCGCCCGGCACTGCAATACTCACTCATTATTTAAATCAAAGGCTACTTCGGTAGCCTTTTCTTTTTCCACTCACCCGATACCCGGATAGTTAGTCTCCCGGACAGGGGAAGTTATGATAATGGACAAAATGACCACGGGAGTGTCATACGGCGTGTCTTTTGCCACAACGCTTTATTCCGTCCTCGACTCATTTACTCCTGATGAATGGGCGGCAATTGGAATTCTTAGTGGCGTTATTTTTGGTACGCTGACATTTCTAACGAATTTTTATTTTCAGTGGCGGCGGTTAAAGATTCAGGAGGGGGATGGTAGTTCTAAAGAATAAAGTAAAAGCCCTTCTGGCTGGTGGCGCGGGGGCAATAGTGATAGCGGCGGCGCTTCTTGACGATCTGGAAGGCAGGCGCCACGAACCCTATCGCGATGTGGCAGTCGTACTCACAGTCTGCGACGGGCATACGGGAAAAGACATCGTTCCAGGCAAGTACTACACCGATGCGGAATGTGATGCGCTACTGAATAAAGACCTTGCACTGGTCGCAGCCCGCATTGATCCACTGATTAAGGTCAGTATCCCCGAAAGCGAAAGGGCGGCGTTCTACTCCTTTGCATACAACGTTGGTACTGGTGCATTTGCCAAATTCTCCCTGCTGAAAAGAAAGTGAATCTTCAAGAAAGAAGGGATGCCCGAGAGCAACATTTCTCACCCTGGCTGATTGCGGCTATCTACAGGGCATAGAAGCACGGCATGAGGAGAAAAAAGGAGGAAAGCTGTACCAGAGAGCAATCCAGGTTGCTAATCTGATATTAGATTTACCTACAATCAGCAAAGCCGAGTTGGTGGACAAAACTTGCTACAAAGACAGGCAAGGATCTTATGACATTGTCATAGCACTTGCTCAAGGTAGATTACTTCAACATCCAGAGTAAGTTCCTGGCTTGTCTGGTACCTAAAGGCCTCGGATTTAGTGTGACTTTTTCTTATCCACTTCATCGCGCACTCACCACGTATTTCAACCCCGAGACCATTCACAAAAGCGACCGCTGAGAACGCCATCGCAGCATGGTGCGCTCGGGTGTGGCTGTTTTGGTGAGACAGTGCTCTCTTTTTTGAAGGTAATCACCATGCAATATCCAATCGTAATTGTTAATGGCGTAACCGGGAGTACAGGGAGAAGACAGAGAGTAAATGGTGAACATCCGGCATGGATGCCGGGTGTGGTCAGGCGCGCCCTGTCAGTGTCGTCCGGCAAATGCGACTGGCATGGGTTAGTTTTATTACCCACCCCACAGAAATGAACTGGTAACACGCCAGATCCCGCCAGAATGCAGTATTCAGTGCCTCGGCATAATGTCCGTCACAGGCACTTTTTTCGAACGCTAAAATGAAATATATAGATTTCGGTTTGTATGAGTACTTAATAATTAAAATGTTAGACGATTGTCATAAGTACTCATCATTACCAGAGGTTAATTTGTTTTATTATTATTATGAAGATAAAAGTGTTGGTGGTGATATTTTTTAATAATGGAAATAGATCTGGCTTATTATTAGCTGTTAAAGTTTCATGTGCGGATAGTATAGTATGAATGGTTATTCTTGACATGAGAAGAGAGGAGTCTGTGCTAGTGACTCTTTGTTGAAGTAAGTTATGATAGTTTTGTTTAACTCTAATAGAGCACGGTAGATACACAATGAATAAATGCAAGCTTCGTTCTGTTTATAAAGGTGTGAGGTGTTAATATGAAAAAGATTTTTTCTGTCTGTGCTTTGTTAATTACAGCATGGCCTTTGAGTTCGTGGGCTGAATGGACAGGAGATAGTTCTATAAACTATTATTCTGATGAAGTTATCTCTGATTTTCATGTCGGTCAGTTTAACCGCAGTGCATATTTTTGCATAAAAACAGTTAAAAAATCAGGAGAAGGGACACCGATTATAGCATGTGCACTTTCACATGATTCTAAATGGATACCTTCATTTAATATTATGTTAGAACAGGCAAGGAATTTTTATATTACAGGGCACTCTATAAGAGTGTATGTTCAACCAAATGTCTGGAGCAATAAATCCTTTATAGAAGCGTTATCATCCAATGCACTTGTTGGACTTTCTTCATGTAGTACATCTGAATGTTTCGGACCTGTGAAGCCGAAGATGTAAAGTGAGTTCCTGGCTATTAAGAATGCCATCATATACGAATTTAAACTGATATAATAGTTTATTCGTAATAGTAATTCCTGCTTTTAAATATTTTTGGCTAAGCTAAGAGGAAGTATTATGAAAAAAATCACCTCTGTTTGTGCGTTATTAAGCCTCATTTGTTCTTTCAACGCCAGCGCTGAGTGGACGGGAGATTACGAAAATATTGGTTATTTTTCACACGAAGTTATCAGTGAGTTCCATGTTGGCCAGATCGATGGGGGCGCTTATTTTTGCATAAAAGCGGTTAAAGCCGATGGTAGTCGTAGTACTCCTCTTATTGCATGCTCAGTATCAAATGAGAGTGTATGGGCTCCTTCTTTTAAAGTACTCCTAGAACAAGCAAGGTATTTTTACGTCACCGAACAATCTGTAAGGATTTATTATGATCATAATGTCTGGACAAATCAACCCTTTGTAAATACATTTTCAACAAATGCCCTCGTGGGATTATCGTCATGCAGCGCAGCAACCGACTGCTTTGGCCCTGGTAAGCCTAAGAGTAAGAGTAAGAGTAAGAGGGATGTGGAACAATGAAAAAGTTAATATTACTGACCTTAATAATAGCCAGTTTTGATATCTATGCGATAGATTTTGTTTATCGTGTAGATCCAAATCCACCGGATGTTATTTTTCGTGATGGGTTCTCTCTACTTGGATATAATCGGGACCTACAGCAATTGATCAGTGGAAGATCGTGTGCTGGTGGAAGTAGTGACAGTCGTTATATTGTAACGACATCAGATATTAATAAAACATACGCTATAGCCAGAGCGTACTATTCTCATTCAAAATTCAAGGGTAATCTGTACAGATATAAAATTCGCGCAGACAATAATTTCTACAGTTTGACTCCATCCGTCAACTACCTGGAATCGCAAGGCGGTCACTTTAATGCTTATGAAAAAAGCATGATACGATTACAAAGTGAGTATGTTTCCACATTGTCTATTTTGCCGGAAAATATTCAAAAGGCTGTGGCGCTCGTTTATGATAGTTCAACAGGTCAGATAAAGGATGGTACAAGTACAATAAATACCGATTATGTAAGTATAAGCAGTGTGTCGAATCCAGGAGTGATACCTTTTCTCCCCGAGCCGCAGGCTAATACACAGCAACGGATTGATGCATTTGGCTCGTTAATAAGTTCATGCTTTTCAATTTATAGCGTGTGTCAGACACATAGAGGTCAAAAAACTGAAATGTACAAAATGCCATTTTATGATGCAAGGCCAGTAATACAATTTATCATTTCAGGTAATTGAGGGTTAAAGTATGCTGCAAATTAAATTGAACAGACCACTGTCAGTAGTCTGTTCAATGCTGTTAATAGTTCCTGATTTCTGAACAGATTTATTATTAAAGATTAATGTTCATATGATAATGATGACACTATTCCTGCTGGTATTATAAAACATGGAAATCGGGTGATGTACTTTATTAATATTGAGAAGAGCTATCATGACTAAAGATGAAGTCTTTGCGTCTATCCTCGATAGAGAGGGCGGTTACGTTAATCATCCTGACGACAGAGGCGGTCCAACTAACTGGGGGATCACCCTGATGAGGGCGCGAGCTAATGGCTACATGGGCGATATGCGAAATCTTACTCGTGATCAAGCGTTAAAAATTCTTGAGGCTGATTACTGGTACGGTCCGCGGTTCGATCAAGTCGCCATGATATCTCACTCTGTCGCTGCTGAGCTTTGTGATACGGGTGTGAATATGGGGCCATTAATCCCGATTAAGTGGTTCCAGCGTTGGCTGAATGTCTTTAATAATCAACAAAGATTTTATCCGGATTTGATAGTGGATAGTCAGATTGGTTCGCGTACCCTATCGGCGTTGAGATTTTTCCTCTCTATCCGGGGAAGTGAAGGTGAAATGATACTTATTCTTGCGCTAAATTGTAGTCAGGGGCAACGCTATCTGGAACTGGCTGAACAGCGTCAGGCTAATGAATCATTTATTTACGGATGGATGAAAGAACGTGTTAAACTGTAGTTTTCATTAATCTGCAATATGGCTATTTGCGATGGATGCATCAATACGATTTGTGTCACTGTCGATGGAACAGTAAAGCCGTTAAGAATCATAATTGCTATTTTAAAGCATGGAGGCTTTCCATGCTTTTTTAATAACCCATCCATTTTGTTAATTTTGAAAGTCAGCCTGAGAAAGTTAATCAGACTGTGAAGTATGAGAGTCATAATATTTCCATCCAAACATCCTTACAGCAAGATACATTAATGTTCGTTTCCATTTTGGCACACCGAGTACTGTCATTCCATCCAGAAATATTAAATCGGATTCTTTTCTGTCGCGTAGTGAATAGTGGTACAGGTAGTCGTGAATGATTGCTGCTTTGGCATATTCTCCATCCGGTGGTAACAGTGACCAGAAAATACGCGGAACAGTGGCTAGATCGGTAATAAAACCGACTGGCACTTCAATTACATCATTTTTATCTTCACTGAGATAAAATCGGAATGGTTCGTAAACCCGCCATCTATAATGACCTAACATTTCCATTATTGCTGGAGTAGTAAAACAACTCATAATTTTACCTGTTATTAATCCCATGTACTGTATTATCAGGGAATACATATCGCAAAACTCTATACTGGGGAGAATTGACTATTCCTGCTGTTTACTATCTGCTAATAGATATCATGCTTAATAATATGAAAAATACATCGTTTTTGTGGATGAGTCTCTTATCCACAATGCTGTGCTTCAAACGCCACAGGATAATGATCAGAAGCGAGTTGAGGATTACGTAATGCTTCAACCCTTTGTGAATAAGGTGCTCGATCGACAATGACCCCATAATCTAAAATATTACCGCCAATTTGCGTGGGTTCTGTAGGTGCAATTATGGTTACAAGTCGTTCCAGATGCTCAGTCATCAGGTCACTTTCAAGTCTGTCTGGGGCGCGATTAAAATCTCCGCCAAGCAACCAGGATAAATGCCGCATCTGAGGTGTTCTAAAAAAATTATAGGTAACCCTGACAATAGCTGCAGCATCCGGACCTCCACTAGCCAGTGCGTGCGTCGTCAGAAAAACATCATTACCCAGTCCGATGCCAATGATGGGGCGAGATGCGACAGTTGTCGGACGCAAGACATAAACATTATCCGCTCTTCGTCTGGTAACTATTGCCAGATTCACACGGCGTGCTCCAACATCAATAGGCGAGTAGTAAATATATCTTATATCCTGACGTCTGGTGGTTCCGAGATTCCAGGTGTACTCATCAATGGGAATACCCACTCCAAAAGGCTGAATATGTCGTCCGGTACGAACCGCTGAGGTGGGAATAGCACCGGCCTCCTGGACCATAAGGATATCCACACCGGCAGTACCACTTAAAAGCTGTCTGACATTGATATTCCATTTACTTTCTGTAGATGCTGAAGATCCCTGAAGATTCCAGGTCATAACTCTGTAGTCGCTGATATTCGCGTAGGCAAAAGAAATATAGCTGCAGATAAGCATTATCAGAAGGTGAAAAAAATTCTTTTTCATCATCTACTCCCCTGTTGATTCGCTGAATTATTGACTGTTTGTTTAAATTGAATGAGATAAAAATGCGTAGATCTTGATTGTTTCATTAGTATTCGCCAGTATCATATTCGTTTTTAGAGATGTTATTCTTTACCAGGATGATAATTATATCCATAATATTATCCGTTCACAGTATTGCTGTTGATTGTATCCTGGCAATGTATGCTTCATGTTCCATACATTGCATAGGGTAGTATTCAAAGTACATCATGAAACGTAAATAAAACCGAAATAGATGTCTGATATAGAAGTAAATTTATATTTATTTAACGAAGTCAATCCTTTGTTACGGTGAGTAGAGTCAGACGATTATATGAATAAAGTGCATGAAATTTAAACTTCATGCTGCTGAATTTTTCATAATTGTATCTTGATGATTTAGTTGCATAGAGAGAAGTGCCATCCGTTCCGGTTATTCGGCCTGGATGTAGATTGGTGACGCTCAGTTTTCATTATCAGAAGACAGTGCTGATTAACGTGACGTGGGATTATCGTTCATTATGATAATGTCCATATGAGTATGTGAGTTTGATAGTGCTCTGGAGGAAGAAGCTGAATACCACAGCTCATACTATGTGGGGCGTGAGCGGTAGATTGATACTTGTTCTACTGAACAATCGCCAGTTACCGTGGCTGTTACTAGTACAATACGAAAGTACAAGAGAATCCGAAACCCGCTACTTATTTGTTACTTCAAACATTTCCTCCAGCATACGGTTTAGTTTTTCACGATCGCTTTTGCTGGCGTCGCTATTCAAGCCATTCGTCTACATGGGCTTAACCTTCACTTTAGCATCGGGAAATATCTGGTGCTGGGGGTTCCCCAGAGGAGGAGGGAGATGTATTTGGTCGTGCGGATTTTGGGGCGGGAAAATGACAAACAAAACGGTCAGAAATACGTCCCAATTAAAACGTAAAGAATGATAACTAATTGAATTTATGAGAACGTAACATAACGTATTTTAGTCGTTAAAAATACTCAATTATTATGTAGTGGTCTGAATTTAAATGGGAATTTTAATGTTGACTTATTGTAGAAATCATATTTGGTCTCTTTTTATTTGTCTTTGAAATCGAAGGCGTGTTTGCCGTTACTCGACACATCCCTGTTCGGCTTTTTTCCTTATACCACGACAAAATTCTATTTAACATTTTTAAATTAAAAAAGCAGGGCATTAATAGATTATCTCAGTGGCCATTCTCGAACCCGACTCGGTTGCGGGAGCCGGGGATACGGCTATGCGCGGCCGAACAGATTGCCTGAGGCGTTGCGTGAATGGATTATTTATCATTTCATGAGCCGAGCAATACTCCGTCTGGCGCCATCATCAGAATGAGTGTGGTGCGAAATCATTCTGCTGGTCAGGGAATACGGTTTCTGCCGGAGCCATAAAAACTGTTTTTTGCATATTCATACAGAACCGGGTGCCGTACAACAGTTCACGTAACCGATTTCTCATGCCTAATTTCACCAGTAACCGATACTTGTCTTGCCAGATTTGTCTTTCTCTTGCATTCAGCCGTCCACAGAGCGCTGACAGCCTTCCCCGGCCACGATAAACCTCCTCAAGCAGACGCTGCTGGGCCGGACTCACTCCACATGCCAGAATTTCCCTGTGCATCAGCAGTGACATGTAGGTCATCAGCCGCTTTGGGCTGTTGAATATCTGGGGGACTTCCAGAAAACCTGTCACCAGGGTCGGATATAACAGAAAATCGTCCAGCTTTTTCGTCACTTGACAACGCGTTCCGCCATACCATTGCTCTTCTTGTTTAACCCGTATAAGCATCTCCGTTAGTTCCTGCTGCTGAATTGCCGGGATATCCCCATATACCTTTAGTACCAACTGGTCACTAAAAAACAGTTCATCACTGATGACCAGGACCGGGTGATCCAGGATCGCTTGTTTCAGAGCGTAAAACAAAAAAAGATGTTCACGAGGGCGCAGACACAATACTAAGGTTGCTTCCGGTTTCCGGTGCAGTTGCTGCAACAGAACTGGCAGCGTGTACGTAATTACATACTCACACGTAGATAGTACTGACCTGACCAGATGCGCCACGGCGGTTGTTACCGGCCAGCAGTCACCATGCACGATGATCTGCCGAACCGGCATCCGGTTATTTCCTGTCATCTTCATCTTTCTCCTTTTTCAGGATTTTCCCCGCATTTCTGTTACTGCACAGCTGGTTCCACAACACATTCGCCATCGTCTTGTCGGCATTCCCGACCCTGCGCCGGGATACCGGTGGCGTTACGAGCCGTTCACGGCGAGCTGGATTGGGATTGTTAAGAACACGAATAATATAAATCTCATAGCGTAGCGCTTTATTAGGCAGAGTCTGATGGCGGCAGACACAGACTACCCGCGAAGCTTTACTTCGCAGATAGGCAATCAGGTAACTGGCCCGTCTGGCAGTAATATGAAACGCCTCTGATATCTGGTTGCGTTGGACCCAGTCCTGCTGCTGTTGGCACCAGTGCGCGACGATGATATATAAGGGCTCGCTGGCATACTGGCGGACGCTCTCTGGAATAAAGCAAGCGTCATGGTTTGACTGACCGGGATAATGCATATCGTTACCGGGCGTCAGGTACCGCTTTTTTGCGTGTGTGTTATCAGGGCACATAAAAACCTCGTCATCATAATTAACGAAAAAAGAAAGGCCTGAGGTATCATTAAATATTATTAATATGTTTATTATTTTTATGACGGTGTTCAGTCGATGGATTATTATGCTCTCCACCGGAAATAATCAGTAATATTCCACCTTAACGAGAACCTGTGCGTTGTATTTTCCGGTTAATGCCGGTTCTCCTGTGGCGGACAGTTTGACGTTATATATTTTTTTAGCATTAAAATTTCCATTACTGAATTCACCTAGTTTATTGCCAGGTAGTGACTGGGCATCAGGTGAAATGATTTCACCAAACTTAACCGGGTGATTATCCGGGTCAGTTATTGTCAGTTTCAGGCCATTTTTTGTTAGTGTGTCTTGCTTATACAGAAGAATGGAATTCCCTGAAATATATCCTCCACCCTGCAGTGTAAAAGAGACCTTTAAAGGGAGGTCCAGATAATATGTCTGTGCCCCTGTCAGTTGGGGGGTATAGCCGCCAAGGAGATTTCCGAACTGCCCGCTGTTACAGTTTGGGTTTACATCTGCAGTGACAGTAAAGTTATCTCTCCGGGAAAAAGAACTGTCCACATCTGTTGTCATTACCGGTCCAAAGTTAATGTTATTTTTATCCAGTTGGAACCTCACAAAACATGTCGGGACATACTGTAATCTTATTGCCGGAGAAATCAGTAATGGACCACTGCCATAATTATAATAAGGTTTCAGTCTGAAAGCAGACAGCGATGGTATCGCATAAAACCCGGGGCGGGTACTTTGTGATGGATTTCTTGACAGGGTTGCATTGATGGTCATCGTTCTCTCACCGGTACCGTCATTACCCTTATAAGAATCGCCGATCGCTACATATTCAGGGTATATCCCCCCCCCCGGGGCGGGAAAAGTCCAATGACCTACGGCCCCTCCGGAGCTATCAGTAATCGTCATTTTCAGTGTCAGCCCAAGTGATTTCAGTGAGCTAATTAAATTATGCGCATCGGCAAGAGAGACTATAGCCACTGTGTGATTGTTACTGTCCGGTACGCTACATTTATACTTAACGGTGACCGACGGGATGGGAGGAATGTCGACCATACCGGGCTGAATAGTGACAGAGGCCGGCAACTTTAGTTGTATATCTCCCTGGCTATTGTTCCAGTCTGTACATTGCGCTGTAGACGGAACAGGCTCTGCCGCGCTGGCAAATCCCGGCAACATGACAGAACAGTGCAGCGCCAGACATAAAAACCACCGTCCGGACCGGAGCAGCCGGCATAACATATTCCTGCCGCCACGTCTCCTGTTTTCTCCGTACATCACCTTATTCATTGATACGCTCCTGATAAGTACATCTTCCTGACGTGCAGATGAAGCGGTTCATCCGCAGCCCGCCATAGTCATCCACATTGCCCACCATTATCTGGCCAGTTCCGGCAGGCAGGACGGCATTCACCGGCAGCGATGAAAACGGGGCCACCATCGTGCCTTCCTTAAAGCCCGCCAGTTTCTGTTTCGGACTTTGTCCCAGCCAGACAAGCGTGATGTAATACGGCGTCGGATTTTTCAGCGTCAGCGACCCGCCGGCGGACTGTACCAGCAGCATCTTCTCCGGCGAGGCGTTCCCCTCCGCCGCCAGCGTGGCCGGGCGCAGGAACAGCTTCAACTGGCTCTGGGTGGCAAGCTGCAGGATATTTTTGTTTTTGTCCTCCGGCGCCGGTGGGATTTCCCTGACGTTAAAATAAAACAGGCTCTCCCGGTCTGCCGGCAGCGGGGCGGTGCCTGCATTCTCCACCCGCATTATCCTGACCCGGGATTTTTTTCCCGCATCGATGCGCTGCAGCGGCGGCAGCGCTATCAGTATATTTGTCGCTTTTCCCAGGCTGTCCTCCATCCATGACTGCGCCAGATAGGGGGCGTCGGGACTGTCGTTACTCAGCCCGACGGAGACGGCTTTTGCATCGCTGCTCATGATGATACGGGTGCGGTCAACATTGATGGCCGCCTGGCCAGTACCGGGCCCGGCAAGGACAAGGACCAGGCCGGCAATGAGCATCGCTGTCTGTCTGTTGTTCACCTTTTCTCTCCGTAAGAATAATGTTGTACGTCTGCTGTGTTGCACGCCTGTCGCAGGCCGTCACCGGCAGGGAAGCAGCAGGGCTCCCCGGCTGAGATTCGCGTTCTCCGGCAGGGACAGCCGGCACTGCGGCCTGCCGCCCCATGTCACGACCAGAGCATTCCGCTCTGAAGCATCAATGCCCGTCAGGTAGACCAGCCCGTTATCACCCGCCATCCCCGCCGTTTTACCGGTTTTCTCCGACACGACCTGCGCGCCGAATGGCGGACTTGTGCCGTCAGCCAGCCGGATATGCCCGAATATCTGTTCTCCCTGGCTGACGTCTATCTTCCTGTAACCGACGGCCCCTTCCGTCAGTACCTGGCTGATCACCGGGTCAGCCACATCCACGCCGTCCGGCAACGCGGACACATCCACGGAGACGTCGCCCGGGCGATAGCTGCTGCCCGCGCTCACCACGGCCACCCCGAAGTGGTTGGTCACGCCGCTGTTGCCGTTAACCGGCACTCCGGACACGTCTCCGGTATCAATCATCATCCGCGGCTCATTCCCGGCCATTGACTGGCTGAACGCAGCGCCATGTGCCGTGGCGGTCAGTGAGCCATACCAGTTCAGCCCCAGACTGCGGTACTGACCGGGCTGCAGGGTGGCATCCGCGCTGGCCTGGCCCCACGGCAGACGGCTCTGGATACTCCCGCTGAAGCTGTCACTGCTGTTGCTGTCATACCGGTTATGGCCGGCGCTGATATTCCATGAGGTATCCGGGTTATGGAAATCGCTGTAATTCACGGTCTGCAGCATACTGCCCTGGTTATCCTTCTGCAGGCTGTAACTCACCTGGCGACTGTCCCCCCAGGGGACACTGACCTGGAAATAAACCTGGTTTTGTGTCCGGTTGTACGCCGACTGGTTACGGGACAGTGACAGTGACAGGTTAATGCCGTGTACGGGCCCCATATTCATCGACTTACTGAGCGACAGGGTCCAGTTATTGTTTGAATCAGCATTCCAGTAACTGAGACGGCTCAGGGAAAGCGAGGCATTCATGTTCAGGGCTGACAGATACTGATTCCAGCTTACGGAGTAGCTCTGCTTTTCATCCTGAAGATACTCCCCGTCATACACGGAACGCGCCAGATACTCCTGCAGGGACAGAAAATGCCGGTCAGAGAAACGGTATCCGACGAACGCCAGCGTGCTGCCGGTACTGTTAAACGTTTTGGTGTAGTTAACCCGGTAGCTGTAACCGGACTGGATCTGCCCGTGCGGGAGCTGTGCATCCGAGCGGGTGACATCCACCGATACCGCGCCGTAGAGCCCCATGTTCTGCGCCGCACCCAGGGCGACGGACTGGTAATCGCCGGTGGAGGCAATCACGCCGCCGTACAGCGAGGTGTTATTAAATGCTCCCCAGGTGGCCTCGCCGAGCAGAAAGTCGGGACTGACCGTGCTGTTGTTATGCGTCCCGCCGTACAGCGGACGTCCGGCGGCCACCTTGTAGCGAACCTGCCCCTGACGGGCCATAAAAGGCACGCTGGCCGTGTTGACCTGCCAGGCCCGGACGCTGCCGTCGCTTTCGCGCACCGTTACGTCAAGATTGCCGCTGATGTTCTGGCTCAGGTCCGGCAGTACGAACGGTCCGGGAGACACCCGGGTCTGGTACAGCATGCGGCCGTTCTGGCTGACGGTCACCTGCGCGTTACTGTTCGCAATGCCGCTGATTTGCGGGGCATATCCCTGCAGGGAGGACGGCAGCATGCGCTCATCGCTGGCCAGGGTGAGTCCGGCAAAGCGGAAGGAGTCAAAAATGGCGGAGCTGAGATACGTCTGTCCCAGCGTCAGTTTCGAGCGCAGTGAGGGCAGCGCCCGGAACAGATACGTCTGCGGCAGGTAAAAATCAGACTGCACGCTGCCGTTTCCGCTGTCATAGCGGTTGTACTGGTAATCGCTGCGCAGGCGCCAGGCGCCGAGGTTAAACCCGGCGGTGCCGTACAGACTGTAACTGGTGGAGGTCTCACCCTGATGCGGCATGTACCGGTTGGCCATCAGGTTATAGTCCAGCAGGGCCGCCGTGACGCCCTCGCTCCAGCGGGCCGGGGGCACCCAGTCCGGGTCCTGGTATTCCATCCACGCCTGGGGCAGGGTGACGGACAGGGACTGGTTGTCCGGTGAATACTGTACCCTGCTGTCCGCTGTGCTCAGGTTAAGGCACTGACCGTCCGTCCCTTCCACCGGGATAAGCTGACGGCGGTTCTCCTCTTTCAGCCCGAGCATGTCTGTCAGTGCCGGGGTGATGCAGAAGCGTGAGCGCCCGTCGCCGGTCTCCACCACACTGACGTTGTACTGGCTGCGGATGAGTCTGTCGTTCAGGTAAATATCAAGCAGGTAATCTCCCGGTGCAACGTAGCCATCCCGGCTGAAGGCGGATAAATCCACGCTGCTGTGGTCACTGTTTTTAAGAAAACCGGCGCTGAACTGTGTCGCCCCTGCCGGTAACGTCAGTATATTCAGGGTAATCAGCAGTGCCGGCCGGGTTATTTTCATGGTATGTGTCGCTGTCCGTGTTACCTGAATAAATTAAAATCCGTTGCTGCTGATATAAACCGCTCCGTGAAATATCAGCCCGCCACTGAAGAAAGAAAATAAACAGTTCCGGTGCCCGGACATGCCGGATAAATAAACAGCGAAACTGTTTATTACTGTCTGAAATAAATACCGGCCTGCGGACCGTATCAGAAATATTTCAGTTTATAGGTGACTGTGGCGCTGACAGCGCCCTGGGAGGCTGCTCCGCCAACGGTTATCATACGGGCAAAGAAATTCAGCTTATTGGTTGCCGAAGAGGTATCCAGTGTAATATCACCTGTTGTAGGTGTCGTCTTGCTCAGGTCCACAGGATTAACGCCATCACCTTTCAGGAGCTGAATAGCTACATTAGCGGCAGGGGAGTTTGCGGTATTTGCTATTTCTCCTTTAGTCAAATCGCCGCCCGGTGGGGGCATAACACCAGGGAATGTTACGGCCACTTTTGAATAGTTACCTGTCGTGCCATCTGTCGGTGGCGTGTCAGGGGCTGCCTCAAATGAACATCCGGTCAGACTTATGGTAACAGGAACCGAACTGGAGTACTTGTCTGCTGCTGATAGTGATTTCATACTGACCTGACCCAGGTCCACTTTGATGTTCTGGCTGTCCGGCACAATGCTGCACGGCGCATCAATGACTGAGCCACTGAAGGTCATTGTCCCTCCGCCAGCGTCAGTGGTGGCAATAGCACCAGCAGCAAAAGCCGAAGTGGCGCACATCATACCGGCAGCCGTCATGGCAAGTATTATTTTATTACACATAGATAATATGTCCTTTGAGCAAATGAGAATTATTGAGCACAGGCTGAAAACAGGTCTGAAAATATTAATGAGAAGCGTTCAGGTAAAGCAGGTATTAATAATAGATGCCAGGAGACAACCAACATGTCTGAACCGATCTCAGGATGCTGCTATTTCAGCTAATGCCTGGATAGTTATAAGAAAAGTCTCATTTAAATTAAAATAATAAAAATAGATCGATACGATCGATGTTTATGATCGTGATTTAAGAATAATCATCAGGGAAACACTTTTTAAAAGAATTATTAGCATGGGGAATGCCTTGCCTGTAGATATTCACTGTGGTTATGAAATATTTTGTAATATTATAGATGAAATGTATCTTTTGTTTTGTGGGGGAACTAAATATCATGAATGATAATTTCAAAAATGCGTTCAAATAGTCGCGATTAACAGGATTAAATCCTGTTGTAGCGGCAAGTATCAGATCATTAACTCCAATGCGTTAAGTTTATGAATATTTATAAACTGTCCTGGTGTAAATTCGATAAAGATTAATCGGCAAAGCGACATATTTCTTTAATTGTGATGCCTGTCACGATATGCCGCTATTTTCCTCGCTGCACTCAACGCAGTATGAAACTACAACAGCTAACATTGTGTAGTTGTCAGGAGGTCAGAAGACTGGAACGTTACCCTTTGTTTATCCGACCTCTTTTTATCCATCCTGAATAATCGGGTACCTAAATGTGATGGCATTGGCAGGTATAAGGTCTGATGCTTTGTCGTCTGGTGAGGTTAATGCTCGCTATAATCGAATTTATCGATCGTTATGATCGATAAATTCGCTTTAAAGTTATAACCTGCTGTCTCTAATCTGTATCTGTCGTACGAACGTGAGCTTTTTCATAGAGGAAATTGCAGAATCCCGAACTGATGTTTCTCATCAGTAAGCGATATGTGGATTATCCCATGATGACACCGCTGTAGTGGAGTAGTGGAAATGCCCGATACTATAAAAAGAATGCAGTACATTTACCGTCTTCAGCAGAGTAAGTTAACCAGTCTTAGCTACCTGACCGATGGACTTGGCAGCGTTCGTGAAAATCTGGAGCACTTATGCTCAGCTCATCGGCTATTGGCCGGAGAGCTACAGGACAGCGCCAACCGGAGTAGGTTGGTTATCAGGCGTCTTGAGCACTGGAATGCTAAAGAAACAAAATATGCCGACTCTGAAAGGACTCCTCTGTCCCCAGTGAGAAGAAAATCGTTATTGCAGCAGTTGAGAGAATTTCATACCACTGCCTCTTCAGTTGCCGAAAGGATTCATACATTTTCGGTTGAGCAGCGTTATGCTGCTGAATTACTCGACTTGTCGGTTATCACAATAAAGCATTTCTTATGGCGCGAGCGAGTATTTATGGCGATTATTCTTGGCGGAGATGATAACGCGTCGCTGAAATTGATGAGCGCTGAAAAGTGTCATCTGGGCCTGTGGTATAATGGACGAGGTAAAAAAGCGTACTCACATTTACCGATATTCCGTTCGCTTGGGGAGATACATTCTCGCTATCATGAAATGATAAATAAAATAATTGATAAGGGGGTTGAGGGAACGGAGTTTAATCAATTGTCCAGCGACCTTGCACAACTAGAGGTACTCAGTCAGCAGCTTGTCGGCGGCATTGTCCGGATACAAAAACATATTGCGCTGTTACATAAACTGCAAACTGAACTGAGCGTATAATACGGGATACTTACAGCAGCCGGACAGACTGCCTGAAGCGTTACTTGAACATTCTTGTACGGGATTCAAGTGCGCCACAGGTTTCGGCATTATTTGTTTTTAGCTTGAGTGGTCTCAGGCATGGATAGCGTACGTTTCCATTATTCATTACTTAAAACGTAGTGGGGGTCTTGAAGGTGGCGCGCTATCACCATACGCTGCATTAAACCGTTGGGTGGCTTCTGCAAGACGCGCCGTTTCTGCGTCAGCCATACAGCGTGCTGTAAGAGTAAAGTCTTCCAGATCAGGGATTGCCCCAGCTGAGTTTTTATTCGCTTTTACCTCAGCTAACCTTTCATCCAGCGTTGTAAAATCAATATTCTGGTCTTTTGTATAAAGTAATAACTCGTATTCCCGACAGAGATCGGTGAAAGTACCTTCAACTTCCATAACTTGTAACCCATTAGTTATCTGTGATTTTTTTTGTTCGTCGCCTGATTCTTGCGAGATACTAAATTCAATTTCCGACCCTCCGATTAACGTTACTTTTGCCCCTGTCATTTCCATGGATATAGCCTTGCTAAGTGCATTATGTATATTGAGAATATTATTCTCATATAAATTTTCATATTGTCCGGTGACCGGCGAAAAGTTAATGACTGGCGCAATTGTGCAGGCTCGCATCTGTAAAAAGAAGTCCAGCGGCTGATATTGACTGCTAATGTTATACAGACCAGGCGCACTATTAAACTCCTGACCTAGCTTCATACAGATATCGCTAAACGTTCCTGGGATTTCTTCTGTATGCTCACCATCTGATATCCTTACAGAGGATTCACTAACGTGCTCATGGTTAATTTGTTCTAATGTTAAAATTCTATTGTCCTGGAGTTTAATCTCGGCAACGTTATTCCCCGTCACTATAGCTACCGCAATCCCATTATGAATATTCTCGGCATTAGCGCAATAATCATTAATTTTATCACGAACGTTGCAATAATTTTCAATTAGTCGGATAATACCATATCCAATTCCCAGAGTGAGTGCTCCAACGATTCCTTTGGCGATTTTAGTGGCAAGTTTATTTTCATAATTTCCTGCAGCTTCATGCAGTTGTGTATTTGCGGTAAACGCCCTGGCATAGGTTTTCGCTGAATTGATGTGCATCGGTACTCCCCTATTTATATATATTAACTGATTACTGTAGTTATCAGTATAAAATTACGGATTGATTATGAGTGAAAGGGAGCCTGTAAACTTTCAAATAACGCTCAGAGAGTTTTTTAGCCGTTGAACCAATCATTTTCTTCAATAGGGGGCAGGGGCTGGGGTTTCGTCGCGCCACTCAAAAATGCACATAGTTTTTCACCCGCCGTCAATGGCTCAATGGGGGTTTTCCCGAGGGCGGTCCGGGTCATGACTATGGCAGGACCAATAAGCATGGACCACACTTCGCTCGCGTCTTGCTCAAGAGATGTGATGCTAAGAAACAAAGATTTATCTGAAGGAAAGCGGTGCCGGGTATTAAAAAGTTTCAACCAGGCGCGGGATTGCCAGTCGGCCTGTGTTGATCGTGTGCCGAAGCGGAATACTATTTTTAGTACGGAGATACCCACAATGCTTAGCCCCAGTATAAAGGGACTCCCGACGTTTACGATGACGCTGACCCCGAAAAGAACGAGAGCAAATGACAGCACGTTATCCACTCTCCGGGTAAAGGTGCTGTACAGCTTTTCCAGATAGTACCGGTAAAGAATTTGATAACTGATTTCATCCTTGCTCATACATCTCCAGATGGCTTTTCGATTACGCTCCGGTACGCACCCGAAGCCTGACAGATTCGGCAATTATGCCATACTTCCCGGAGGGTATTAATTAGACAGGGTATAAATAGCATGCAAATATTTTGAGTTTTTACTCAAAATCACTTTGAAAATCATTTTGCCTGATGTAAGCCATTCAGTTGTAGAGGGGACGTATAAAAAGTTGCCGCGCAGTCTGAACTGAACAGGCGCCATCGCAGCCAGACTCTCACCGTTGTTTCTAATTGACAACCTGTATTCGCAGCACGGCAGATGTCACGACTGACTCTATTAGTACCGCTGTCGGTTAAAGCGTCGTGATCACATTTTCTATATATAATAATTTGTTGTCTTTCGACCAGTATTGTCGAGTTTTTTGGTTTAACTCAACAATCCATTTAAAAACGCCTGCTGTTGCCAGATCATTACAGTACTTTTCATAGGAGTGTCCTCCAGAAAAATGTTTAGCGGAAGTGAATTTTATTAATTCTGCATTCGTTGTTGAACTGACTTTAGTTAGCTTTCTATTGCTTTTAACCGAAATAAAGTGACCGGTATGGGTAATGATTTTAACATTACCGGTAGCAACAAAATAGATATAATAAGCAATATTATTGTGTTCCAGATCGATTAAAAATGCGTTGAAATTTGCATCCCTTCTGACGCGCTCGAAATAATTATTAAGTATAAGCTGTAATTCCATTTGTTAACCTATTGTAAGTTATAATGCTATATGTTGTGCTAGAGTATTGTTGCTTTAAAAATAACCGTACAAAGATGTTACCAAAAAGCAATAATAATCGTCTGGTATCATATAATTTACGTTATGATTGGAATAGTGTTTCAATTGTTACTGATTATTTCTTGTTGAGTGTTTTTTGGACCGCTACTAGATTAGCCCATTCATATAAATTTGTAGTTCTTCCGATCGACATGAAAATCAAAATAAATAAATTATTAAAAAAATCAGTAGGTTAGGTGTGTTTTTGATGGTGTTTTCTGTGGCCGAAAGATATGGGGGGGTAACTTTATTGGTTCTGAAAAAGTGGATAATTCACCGACAGAAAAATCGGTGGGCAGTCTATGTATAAGGTAAAACCGTAACGGTATCAGCATGAATAATAATATTCATGAATGTCTCGTGTGATGCAGAAGATGAATTGGGGTTACGTTTTCCCTGTTCAGGCTTGTCCTGGTAAAAATGAGATTGGATAAAAGCTGATCACGTTTTGCCGAAAAAACATGCTAAGTGATAGAGTGCCAAAATTCACCAGGTAAATAAAATTTATAAAAATCAACATGTAAAGAGGATTGTGTCGGAAGTGGTTATTTTTTGAAAGCAAGGAACCTAAACAAGGTGTAGCTATGCATACATATTCAAAAGGAGAACTACCGTGACTAACATAACACTATCCCCCCAGCTTTGTAGAATTCATAAAAGTGACGTTGAACCAGTAAAAGAAAAAACAACGGAGAAGAGCGCGTTTGCAAAAAGTATTACCGCTGTTAGAAATAGCTTTATCAGACTATCTACGAGTCTGTCAGAGCATTTTAGCTTGCACAAGCAAACAGAAACACCGACTGCCCATTTTCATCGTGGGAACGCTTCTGAGGGACGCTCAGTATTAACCAATAAAATTGTTAAAGATTTTATGCTGCAAAAACTCAATAGTCTGGATATCAAAGGGAATGCGAGTAAAGATCCGGCCTATGCTCGTCAGACATGCGAAGCCATATTATCATCGGTGTACAGTAATCATAAAGATCAATGTTGTAAATTACTCGTCAATAAAGGGGGCAGTATTACGCCCTTTCTGAAAGAGATAGGAGAGGCTGCGCAAAATGCGGGGCTACCTGGAGAGATAAAAAATGGCGTATTTACTCCAGCTGGGGCAGGGACGAATCCTTTTGTCGTTCCTCTCATCTCTTCAGCGAGCACTAAATATCCGCATATGTTTACAAATTATAATCAGCAGGTGTCTTTTAAAGCATATGCTGAGAAGATCATTATGAAAGAAGTTACGTCGCTGTTTAATGAGAGATCGATGCAGACGCCACAACAATTTCAGTTAACAGTGGAAAATATTGCGAATAAGTATCTTCAGAATGCCTCCTGAAGATAGCAAACATAGTGCTACTGTTAAGCATGTGAATTGATAGCAGATTTTCTTAAACTGTATACTCATTTTTATGGCGACGCTGTTAACAAAAGGTCGCCATCTTTATTTTAATATAAAAATCAAAAGGATATCCTTAAAACTTAAAAATAATTGTTATTACTCTAAATACCTGCATAACCAGACAGCTTTTTTTGTAACGCCACGTGCTGTTAAGTCTATGATACCCGCACACGGATGATGTCTCGATAAGGATTAATGGTCTGTTAACTGTCAGGAGAGGTTATGCCGCCTTTAAAAAAAATTGTGCTGCTCCTGTTTTTGGGGGCGATGCTAGCCACGGTAACGACACCTGCATTGGCACTGATGTGTCTTGCAAGTCACTCAGCTAAAGAGTGTGCTGAAGTCTGTGGTGTCGATATGTGGTTTATGTTTTTGCCATGTTTTTGAGGAGGAGAAATATTGAATGTGAACAGGCGATATTGAGTAACTCGCTGCGCCAGGGGATAACGCTCCCTGGCGCAGTCAGTTATATTTTATTCCGCTGATAACAATGAATTTATTCTCTACTGTTAAAATACGCTATTTACAACAGAGGATATTTACTAAGCAAAACAACCTATACGCGCTATCCTTTTATATCCGTCCAGGATAATGAACGACAGGAAAAACATGATGTGGCCTGAAGAAATTTATCAGCGAATAGAGGGGAAGGATTGGCGGCATATCTGGGTTGTCGGCGATATCCACGGCTGTTTTTCAATGTTAATGAAAAAGTTACGTGAGTGTCGATTTGATCCGCAACAAGACTTGTTAGTTTCTGTGGGCGATATTATTGATAGAGGGCCAGACAGCCTGCGCTGCCTGGCCTTACTGCGTGAGTCATGGATGAGGGCGGTTCGCGGCAATCATGAACAAATGGCGCTGGATGCGCGGACTTCATCGCAGTCAACGCTGTGGTTTATGAATGGTGGCGACTGGTTTACCCGCCTGACGACTGAACACGCTGCGCAAGCTGAAATGCTTTTTACCCTTTGCCAGTGGCTGCCCTGGATACTGGAAGTTCGCTGCCGCCATAGCACGCATGTGATCGCCCATGCTGATTATCCGTCGTCAACCTATCAATGGCAAAAAAAGGTCGATTTACATCAGGTTCTCTGGAGCCGCGAACGGCTTATGAATAAACGTGGCGGGATCAGCGGCGCCGATCATTTTTGGTTTGGCCATACGCCGCTGTGTCGGCGTATGGATTTTGGCAACGTACACTATATTGATACGGGCGCAGTATTTGGCGGACAATTGACGTTAGCGCAGATGCAATAGCGGCATTTGGAGAGGTCAATGTCGGGGTTAAAAATCGCTATATTGCTGCGCAGGTCGCCAGAAGCCGTCGATAAAATCCTCCACCGGAAAACAGCCACCGTGGCGAATACGTTGATCGTCCATCGAATAAAGACATTGCTGCTCGGTATCGTAGATGTCCACAACGATATCCTCGCATCCTCCATCCAGGTAACACACAAAAAGTACCAGCGCGAACATTCCATCCTCAATGTTAACTACTTTACACGATAGTGTAGGAGAGGTTAGCGCAAGGGGGAAATGAGAAAAGGAAGAATAAATAACCCGCCTGGCGACGGGTTCTTTTTGAGTCAGGCAAGACGCATGACCCAGGCATCAGATTTAGGATCGTAATGATTACGGAACAAAACGGAATGTTCCCCGTTAAGAAGGGCGGGAACGCTGGTTTCGGCGTCCCAGGCGTCAAGCTGCATACATAAATCCGGATCGGATTTACAGGGGATAGTTAACGTTCGCTCTCCCGGCGATTCGCCATGTAACTCGGCATCGTCGATTTCAAAAGCGCCAATGCGCACACTGGTTTTCATCATCGTGCTCTCCGTTAATACGCTAATTGTGGTACGACCAGTTTAGTCGTCCATTTTTCAGCGTAGTCAACGTGCGCAAAAGCGCCAGTCAAAAAGTGCGGTTTTTTTGTGCGCCCTTTAGCGGTTACCGGTAAAGAGTTTACCATCTCGTACCAGTTCACGCGGGTAGCTGTTCTTTATTCGTGAGCCGATACGTTTTGCCAGACCGAGCGGCTGATGCTGGAACGTCACCAGTATATCATCAGCGGCAGGGGGTGTTTGCGGATAAATATCCCGACCGCGATACCACTCCTCTGCCTCTTGCGGGGAAAGTTCGAACGCGTGAGCATGATTCCGACTGGCAAGGGCTATCGTTGCCTCATGTTGCCAGCGATAGTCTTTATTATGACTTTCGGCCAGCTTAATGCCGAGCCGGGAAAAACGGACTTTTCCGATCAGGGGTTCAATCGCAGCCGGGAACAGCCAGACCTCTTTTTCACGCTGCCAAAGATGGAGATTTTCATCCCAGATCAGTCCGACGGCGTTGGCCACCTGGGTAACGTGTAATGCTTCGCGGCCTTTGAGGGGGGTAAAAGGAAACTTCCCCACTTTATACGTCGGCGCGGGCATGGCTGGAAGGGATGAAATTTTACGCAGACGTGCGACAAAGAACCCTTCGCAGTCGTAAATTTGTGGGAAAACGTGCAAGAAGCCTTCCGGCGTGAGGGCGCGGTCAGCCTCAGGAAACAGATCATCCAGTGGCAAAAATTCAACGGCATCGGCGTAGGTCTCTTTCAGCCAGAGGCAGACCGCTTCGTTTTCCTGGCGATTTAACGTGCAGGTGGAGTAGACCAGCGTGCCGCCGGGCCGTAAAGCATGAAAGGCACTGTCGAGCAGTTCCCGCTGTGTAGCAGCGATATCCAGATTGCTTTCTGGCGACCAGTTTTTTAGCGCATCAGGATCTTTACGTACTACGCCTTCGCCAGAGCAGGGCGCATCCAGCAGGATAGCGTCAAACATCTCCGGCAATGCGGCGCCAAATACGCGGCCATCGAAATGCGTCAGCACGGTATTGGCGATTCCACATCGGCTGATGTTAGCGTGCAGAACTTTGACGCGGCTGGCCGAAAATTCGTTGGCCAGAATGGCGCCGTGGTTCCCCATGCGGGCAGCGATTTGCGTGGTTTTGGAGCCTGGCGCCGCCGCCATATCCATGACCCGCTGCGGATGATTATTACCGGCGAACAGCGCCGCGACCGGTAGCATCGAGCTGGCCTCCTGAATGTAAAACAGGCCGCTTAAATGCTCAGCGGTACTGCCCAACGGCAAAGCTTCTTCATCATCGCGCTCGATCCAGAATCCTTCCTCACACCACGGGATTGGCGTGAGCGACCAGCCGTAGGGCGCGGTTAAGGCGAGGAAATCAGCCACGGATATTTTAAGTGTATTGATGCGTATACTGCGGCGCAACGGGCGTTGGCAGGCCGAAATAAACTCATCAAAAGAGAGCGTGGAAGGCATTGTTTCACGCATTTGCCTCAGAAAAGCGTCGGGAAAATAGACAGTGTGTTGAGCCACAGGTGTATCGCCGGCAAAAAAACAGGCGCGCAGTGTAGCATAAAACGCTCCGGCGCGAGTACGCCGGAGCCTGGTGTTTAACGTGGCAGGGCGGTGCCCCATTCACGCCACTCTTTCGGTTCGCTCTCTTGTAACAGGAAGTGCTTACCGGCCTGCGCTTTCGGCGCCAGCGGCGTACCTGGCGGAGTGGCGAAGGCGATACCACCGCGGATGAATTGATTAAATGTCCCTGTTTTCACCACGCCGCCTGTCAGACCAAAGTCGAGACTATAGCCGGAGGCGAGCCAGAACACGGAATTATTGCGCACCAGATGTTGGTAACGCTTACTGATGCGCAGGGTGATCATCACGCGATCGGAGAGCGACCCCAGGGACATTCCGGTGACGGTTCCCACTTCGATACCGCGGAACAGAACCGGTGTGCCGATATTAAGCGAGCCTGCTTCTGACGCCTCCACGACGATGCTTAATCCATCCAGGTAGCGCGAGTCGGTGATGGTCGCTTCCTGTAGCTCAAAGTCGCGCCGCGCCGCGCCGCGTCCTGGCTCAACGTTAATATAGGGCTGGAGAATCGTATCCAGATGCTCGACGCCCGCCGCAGAAATTTGTGGCGTAATAACGGAAAAACGCGTCCCGGCGCGGGCAAATGTCTGTACGTACTCCGGATAAAGTACGGCTTTTGCCTGCACTTCATTACGCGCGGTGATCAATTCCAGCGTCTGGATCTGACCGATATCGATACCGAGGTAACGAATTGGCATTCCCTCCGCCAGTTTTCCGGCGTCGAACGCGTGCAGCGTAATTTGTCCGCCTACTGCGCGGGCGGAAGTTTCTGAAGCATAAAGAATACGTTTATCGCCTTTGCGCCGACTGGCGCTGGCGCCGCTCAGGTTATCAAAACTAATGGCGCCTTTCAGCGCGCGAGAGAGTGGAGAGGCCTGCACCGTTAGGCCGCTACCGTTAAGTTGCACCTTCGCGCCGCCTTCCGCCCAGAACACACTATTGCTGGTCAACAGGTGGCGATACTCCGGCTTAATATGCAGGTCGATGTCAAAGGTATTGGCGCGTGGTCGGACAGTGATGACTTCGCCTACTTCAAATTTTCGATACAGCACGACGGAACCGGCCTGAACATCCGGCAATGTTTCGGCAGTCAGCGTCAGGGTGGTAGTGGGTAAGTCACTGAGGCTATTTTCCAGCGCTTTCTCCAGGTTAGCATAGAGCGGGTAGGTGGATTTCATCTTCCCGCCTGTACCTGGCAAAATGCGAATCCCGCCGTCAATCCACTCGCTGGCGCTGGCACCGAGAAACTCTACGCCGTCAAGGCCGACTTTGACATCCACCCGGCTGTTGACCACGAATTTACTGTCGCCCTGTACCAAATCCCGGTGCTGCGATTCAATCGCGACGGTGAATGACACCCCTTTACTGGATAAGTTGCGCTCAATGATCTGGCCAATTTTTACGCCATGTAAAATTAACGGCTGTCCCGGTTCGATGCCGTAGCTTTCCGGGGCCGTCAGCGTCAGGATTAAGGCATTCGCCTCATGCAGTAAGGCTTCTTCACCCGGCACTACCATAAATTCACTGCGCGGTTCGCCGTCGCCCGGCACCAGCTCGAAGGTTTTTCCGGTTAACAACGAACTGATATTCGCGTCGCTTAGCGACAGCCTGGGATTGCGTAACTCAATACGCGTATTTTCCCGCATCAGCGGAACAACGCTGGGATCGACGGTCATCTCTCCGGTAACTTTACCGCCAGGGTTGAGCGTCAGTTTAGAAAGCTCTCCCACCTCCAGTCCCTGGTACATTAGCGGCGTAGATTCCGCTTTCAGTCCGTCCCCGCTGGGTAGCTCAAGTTTAACTATTACCCCTCGTTGGCTATGGGCTAAATCTTTATATAAGCCGAACGTGTCATCCTGGGCGGCGGGTTTGGAATTGTCCGGCGAGTCAAACGCAATCGCGCCATTGACCAGGGCCGCGAGGCTTTCCAGTTTCACTTTCGCGCCGCTCAGGCTCAGATCGGCGTCAACGCCGGAGACATTCCAGAAACGGCTGCCTTTCTTCACCAGATCGGTAAACCGTCGTTCAATCAGAACGTCAATCGTGACGCCCTGTTTGTTAGGGTTAATCGAATAGTCATACACCCGTCCGACAGGGATTTTACGGAAATAGACCAGTGAACCGCTATTGAGCGAACCAAGATCCGGCGCATGGAGATGAATCATCAGATCGCCATTGCTAAGCCGGTATTTAGGCTGTGTATCCAGGGCGACGAAATGATCTCTGGGCTTACCTTTACCTGGCATCATACCGATGTAATTCCCGCCGACCAGCGCATCCAGGCCGGAAACGCCCGCCAGCGAGGCTTTGGGCGTCACCAACCAGAATTGCGTCTCTTCGCGCAACGCATCCTCCATATCTGATTTGATGCTAACGCGAACTTCAATTTTGCGCAGATCTTTGCTCAGGCTGACATCTTCCACGGTGCCGACTTCTACTCCCTGGTAACGAACGGGAGTACGACCCGGTACGATACCGTCCGCCGACATAAAATCGATAGTCACGCTATTGCCGCGATCCTGGTAGCTATCCCATACTAACCACCCTGCGATCATTAGCGCGATAAGCGGCAGCAGCCAGAAAGGTGAAATACGGCGTTTGGTTTTAATTTGCGCTTCAGTCTTCGAAGCGGGCGTTTCCTGGCTCATGTGCATCCCAAAGTAAGCGGCTATCCAGCCATTCCACTGCAAGAATAGTCAAAATTACCGCTGCGCCGAAATAAAACGCAGCCGGTCCCATTGTAAAAGCCAGAATCTGATCGCGATTAATCAGAGACATGGTTAACGAGATAACGAAAAGATCCAGCATCGACCAGCGGCCTATCCATGTCACCAGACGCAGCAACAAAATTCGTGTTCGCAGCCCCTGTTCGCATTTGAAATGGATACTCAGCAGTAACGTAAACATCACGATGACTTTGGTAAACGGCACCAAAATACTGGCGATAAAAACCACGGCGGCGACGGCGATATTGCTGCTGGCGAGCGACATAATACCCGACAGGATAGTATCTTCCTGACGCCCGCCATTAATATAAATCACTGAGATAGGCAGCAGATTTGCCGGCAGCAAAAAGACAATAGACGCCAGCAATGCCGCCCAACACTTTTGCACGCTCTGCTTTCTGCGTAACCGTAGCGGAATATGGCAACGCGGACAGCGCCCTTTAGCATCCGGATAGCCGCTAAAGTGGCAGCCAAGACAGACGCGTAATCTTTCGTCCGCACGTTGGGCAGGGCGCTGCGGATAAAATCGTTCCCATAGTTGCTCCACATTCAGATGAATCATAGTCAGAATGCTAAGAACCACCAACGAGACGAACGCTAAAAGCCCGATGCCCGGCTGCAGAAAGGCATAGTCCTGTACTTTGATAGAAGCAACGCCAATACCGACCAGATAGATATCCAGCATCACCCACTCTTTCAGTTTTTCCAGCATCAGCAGGACCGGGCGCAGATTCATGCCGAGGAGGCTGCCAAACCACAGGTAAGCGATTGAAAAAACGAGAATAAGCGGCGCACCCACCACGCAAAAGAGCACCATTGCGGCGGTTAACGGATCGCCCTGCTGCGTCATTTGCCAGATGCCGTGCATAACATTGGCATCAATGCGTACGCCCAACAGGTAGATGTGGAGTAGCGGCTCGCTCCAGGCAAACGGCATCAGTAACAGCATGGTTACCGCCATCGCGGTCAGCCGCGTCAGCGACCAGTCGCGACCATCGCGAATTTTGGCCTGGCAACGAGGACAATAAGCGCTTTGATGAGCGCTCATCTCCGGTAAGCTGAACAGCATGTCGCATTCAGGGCAGCGCTGATAGTGGCTGCGCGGCAGCGCTTCGCTAATTGACCAGATCGTTAGCTTTTTTGTTGGCGTGACGTGTGAGGTGTTCAGAGCCATGTATCGTGAATCAAAGTGTTAGAATAATGTAATCTTAACTCATGACAGGAATAATCTTGAGCAAGAACGCATTTAATGCTTATTTTAATAGCCTGTGTTGAGGAGTAAGACCACGAAGTGATTATATAATGAGCAAAACAGAGCTATACGCGGCGTTAAACCGTGATTTTCAGTCGTTAATGGCAGGTGAAACCAGTTTTCTGGCCACGCTGGCGAATACCAGCGCGCTACTGTTCGAACGCCTTACTGAGGTGAACTGGGCAGGATTTTATCTCCTCGAAGGTGATACGCTGGTGTTGGGGCCGTTTCAGGGGAGAATCGCCTGTGTGCGGATTCCGGTTGGTCGCGGCGTGTGCGGCGCAGCGGTAGCGCAGAATAAGGTTCAGCGTATTGATGATGTTCATGCGTTTGACGGTCATATTGCCTGTGATGCCGCCAGCAACGCCGAAATTGTGCTGCCTGTCACGGTTGGCGAACGGATTATCGGCGTGCTGGATATAGATAGCACGGCGTTTGGCCGTTTTACCGAAGAAGATGAACATGGCCTGCGTACGCTAGTCGCACAGCTTGAAACCGTGCTTGCAACGACGGATTACAAAAAATTCTTTGCGAGCGTCGCAGGATAATCAACGGATAACGTAGCAATTACTGATGGCGTCATTATAATGACGCCTGTTCATGCCTGCGGCTTGTTGGCTACGTCCGTTGTAATCAGGAAATTTCATGGAAAATCAACCTAAGTTGAATAGCAGTAAAGAAGTTATCGCGTTTCTGGCCGAGCGTTTTCCTCACTGTTTTAGTGCGGAAGGCGAAGCTCGCCCGCTGAAAATTGGTATTTTTCAGGATCTGGTAGAGCGAGTTGGGGGCGAAATGAACCTCAGCAAAACGCAACTTCGTTCCGCTTTACGTCTTTATACTTCAAGCTGGCGTTACCTGTACGGCGTTAAGCCAGGCGCAACGCGCGTCGATCTTGATGGCAATCCGTGCGGCGAGCTGGAAGAACAGCATGTCGAACATGCTCGTAAGCAGCTTGAAGAAGCTAAAGCCCGGGTTCAGGCGCAGCGCGCAGAGCAGCAAGCGAAAAAACGCGAAGCTGCCGCGGCGGCAGGCGAAAAAGAAGACGCGCCGCGACGCGAGCGTAAACCTCGCCCGGTAGCGCGTCGTAAAGAAGGCGCTGAACGTAAGCCTCGCGCTGATAAACCGACGACGAAAGCGCCGCGTGCGCCTCGCGAAGAGAAGCACACGCCGGTTTCTGATATTTCAGTATTGACCGTAGGGCAGTCCCTCAAGGTGAAAGCGGGTAATAATGCGATGGATGCCACCGTATTAGAAATCACCAAAGATGGTGTCCGTGTACAGCTGAATTCGGGTATGTCTTTGATTGTACGCGCAGAACACCTGGTGTTCTGAAACGGAGGCCAGGCCTGGCATGAACACTTTTTTTAGGCTTACCGCGTTAGCTGGCCTGCTTGCATTAGCAGGTCAGTCCTTCGCCGTGGAAGATATTACGCGAGCCGATCAAATTCCCGTATTGAAGGAAGAGACGCAACATGCGACGGTGAGCGAGCGCGTAACGTCGCGTTTTACCCGCTCCCACTATCGCCAGTTCGATCTGGATCAGGCATTTTCGGCAAAGATTTTTGATCGCTATCTGAATCTCCTCGACTATAGCCATAACGTTTTGTTGGCGAGCGATGTCGAGCAGTTTGCGAAAAAGAAAACCGTGTTAGGCGATGAGCTGCGCACGGGTAAGCTGGATGTTTTTTACGATCTCTACAATCTGGCGCAAAAGCGCCGGTTTGAACGTTACCAGTACGCGCTAAAAGTGCTGGAACGGCCAATGGATTTCACCGGAAACGATACGTTTAACCTGGACCGCAGTAAAGCGCCCTGGCCGAAAGATGAGGCTGAGCTAAATGCGCTGTGGGATGGGAAAGTGAAATTCGATGAGCTTAGTCTGAAACTCACTGGCAAGAGCGACAAAGAAATTCGCGAAACCCTGACGCGTCGCTACAAATTTGCTATTCGCCGTCTGGCGCAGACTAACAGTGAAGATGTGTTCTCGCTGGCGATGACCGCTTTTGCGCGTGAAATCGACCCGCATACGAATTATCTTTCACCCCGCAATACCGAGCAGTTTAATACCGAAATGAGTCTGTCTCTGGAAGGTATCGGCGCGGTGCTGCAAATGGATGACGATTACACCGTCATTAACTCATTGGTTGCCGGCGGCCCGGCCGCGAAGAGCAAGTCGATTAGCGTCGGCGATCGTATCGTTGGCGTAGGACAGACCGGAAAACCGATGGTCGACGTGATCGGCTGGCGTCTTGACGATGTAGTGGCGCTGATCAAAGGGCCAAAAGGCAGTAAGGTCCGTCTGGAAATTCTGCCGGCTGGGAAAGGGACGAAAACCCGTATTGTTACGCTGACGCGTGAACGGATTCGTCTTGAAGATCGCGCGGTTAAAATGTCGGTGAAAACCGTTGGCAAAGAGAAAGTTGGCGTACTGGATATTCCTGGCTTCTATGTTGGCTTGACCGATGATGTCAAAGTTCAGCTTCAGAAATTGGAAAAACAGAACGTTAACAGCATTGTTATCGATCTGCGTTCAAACGGTGGCGGGGCTCTGACGGAAGCCGTTTCGCTTTCCGGTCTGTTTATCCCTTCCGGTCCGATAGTGCAGGTACGCGACAATAACGGCAAGGTGCGTGAGGATAGCGACACCGACGGCGTGGTCTACTATAAAGGCCCGCTGGTGGTGCTGGTCGATCGCTTCAGCGCCTCGGCATCGGAAATCTTCGCCGCCGCGATGCAGGACTATGGTCGCGCGCTGATTGTCGGTGAGCCGACCTTCGGCAAAGGGACGGTACAGCAATATCGTTCGTTAAATCGAATTTACGATCAGATGCTTCGCCCGGAATGGCCTGCGTTGGGCTCGGTGCAGTACACCATTCAGAAGTTTTACCGTGTCAACGGCGGCAGTACGCAGCGCAAAGGGGTCACGCCGGATATCATCATGCCGACAGGCAATGAAGAAACGGAAACCGGAGAAAAATTTGAAGATAACGCCTTACCGTGGGATAGCATTGATGCGGCTAAGTACGCGAAATCGGGTGATTTAACTCCGTTTGGTCCGGAATTATTGAAAGAACACAACGCGCGTATCGCCAAAGATCCTGAGTTCCAGTACATCATGAAGGATATCGCACGTTTCAATGCCATGAAGGATAAACGTAACATTGTCTCCCTGAATTATGCGCAGCGTGAGAAAGAGAACAATGAAGAAGACGCTATGCGTCTGGCGCGTATCAATGATCGGTTTAAACGCGAGGGTAAACCGTTGCTGAAGAAACTGGACGATCTGCCGAAGGATTACCAGGAGCCAGACCCGTACCTTGATGAAACGGTGAAGATTGCTCTGGACCTGGCGCATCTTGAAAAAGAAAAACCAACAGAGCAGGCGGCAGCCAGTAAGTAACGCTAAACAGGCACAAGAAATTGTGCCTGTTTTTTTTAACAAGCGCAGAAAGTCGTCAGTATAATGCTACAAAATGTAAAGTTGTGTTTTTCTCGTGACTTACAGCCTGATGATGCTTGAAAATAGTCATAAGACCCATACGATGTGGGTAATCGCATAGTGCGCTTTGTTAAATTGAGGTTAAAAGAAAATTATGATGCGAATCGCGCTCTTCCTGCTGACGAACCTGGCCGTGATGGTCGTTTTCGGGCTGGTTCTGAGCCTGACGGGGATACAGTCGAGCAGCGTACAAGGCTTGCTGATCATGGCGCTGCTGTTTGGTTTTGGCGGTTCTTTTATTTCATTGCTGATGTCCAAATGGATGGCGTTAAAATCCGTAGGAGGGGAAGTTATTGAACAGCCTCGCAATGAAAGAGAACGCTGGTTGATGAACACCGTAGCAACGCAAGCGCGCCAGGCCGGTATCGCCATGCCGCAGGTTGCTATCTACCATGCGCCGGACATTAACGCGTTTGCGACGGGCGCACGCCGTGACGCCTCATTGGTCGCTGTGAGTACCGGTCTGTTGCAAAACATGAGCCCTGACGAAGCAGAAGCCGTCATTGCCCATGAAATCAGCCATATTGCCAATGGCGATATGGTGACAATGACGTTGATTCAGGGGGTGGTAAACACCTTCGTTATCTTTATTTCGCGTATTATCGCGCAAATTGCTGCTGGCTTTCTGGGCGGCAACCGTGATGAGGGCGAAGGGAGTAACGGCAATCCGCTAATTTATTTCGCCGTTGCGATGGTGCTGGAACTGGTTTTCGGTATTCTGGCGAGTATTATTACCATGTGGTTCTCCCGTTATCGCGAGTTCCATGCCGATGCGGGATCGGCGAAGCTGGTTGGTCGCGAAAAAATGATTGCCGCGTTGCAGCGCCTGAAAACCAGCTATGAGCCGCAAGAGGCGACCAGCATGATGGCGTTTTGTATTAACGGTAAATCAAAATCGTTAAGTGAGCTGTTTATGACCCACCCGCCGTTAGATAAGCGTATCGAAGCGTTGCGCAGTGGGGAATACCTGAAGTAATCTGCGGCAAATGAAAAGAGAAAGCGCGTCGACAGACGCGCTTTTTTTATCGGGTTCGGTGACCGCCTGGACGGTCACTTCTGAGAAAAGGCATTTACACAGAATCCGGTACAAGCTCAAAACGCTTGAGTGCTGCAGCACGTTTTTCTGCCTGTGTCGGTTCTTTCATGTTTTGCATCCGCTTCAATTTTTCCTCATCGTCCTCATTTTTTAACGCCTTATAAGCATCCTTCTCTTTCTGTTCTTTTTCCTTCTCTTCCTCTATTTTCTTCTCTTCTTCCCTGGCCTTGTCTAAGGCCTTCTCATGCTTTTCAGCCCTTTCTTCTTCTATTTCACTTCGCTTCGCATCGACTGCATCATGAATTTCACTATTAGCTTTTATGACCGTAGTATCTGTTGAGTCCTTAGATTGCATTTTATCTGAAAATATAACCGCATCAACCAGAGCGGCCTCATGCTTTATGATAGTGGCAAACTGCGATGTTTCAACAATAGCTTTAGCACTGTCTTCAATATGTTTTATAGCGGAATTAAAGCCATCTTTATATCGGCTTCGGATATCTTCAGGGAGCGATGTGAGCGTATTAGCGCTAATTATTTTGCTTTCCCAACGGGAGTGGGTTTCGTTATTTTCACTTTCCGATTTTAATTTTACAGTATTATGTACTTTATTCAAAAGATGTGTGTCATTCAAAATTTTATTCATGTGGACCTCTTCTTTACCAAGAGCAGGTTCATTCCATTGATAATGTGCTTTGGTCTCCACTGCATCGTTAGATACCATACTATTATTTTTAACTTCCCGTTCCCATTCAATATATTCCGCATTTAATTTTTGTATCGCGTCTCTAACTAACGCTTTTTCGTTGATAGATTTCTGGTTTATACCCTCAACATATCCATCAAAAGTAAAATTAGGCGTTTGGGCTTTATTCCTCTCCACTTCAAATTTTTTCTTAATCTCATCTTCAGTTATTGATTTATCATATTGAAAATATTGAAACGATTGTGGTTTAGACATCGGTAGAACATTCTCTTTCATTTTTTTTTCATTAATCAGAGCTGGAGAGTAAGGTTTGTCTTGTAATTTTTTTACATCTTTTTTGTCAATGGCATACGTGGATGAAATAGCGTGATAACTTAACGCGCCATTGGTAGTAACTGCTTGAGCCACTCTGGACTCTCGCTCATGCTCTATAGGTTGTAAATAGTTAAGGTCAGGTTTAAGCTTTTCAGTAGTGAGAGGGTTCTCTACAAGAGAATTCGTTACTTTAACTCTTTCATTTCCAGTATCCACCGAAGCATTAACATTATTTTGTATGCCATTAGGTAGAGACATTGTGTTCAGAGAATTTGCATGCGATACAATTGTTGGAACACGAATTCCTCCGGTTTCTCCTGTAATTTTAGTTCGGTCACTATCTTCCAGACTGTTTCTCGTACTATTCTTTAGCGTTTTACTGAATGATTGTTGTGCTCGTTCACTTTGTGCAGGAAAAATATTCTCGTCGGAAAATATCTTAATATCTCTTGTATGCGGATATTTATGATTAAGACGGAGACGTTTATTTTTGCTAATCCAGGCATTAGTCTGGCCTGTTTTATTTCGATACTGGTCAATATACAATTCCTCCGTTGTATATTGACCATCTGCATTTATACCCGATACATCCTTACTCGCATCAATTAATTTGGATACTCTCGCACAATCCTCAACAGAAAGTTCGCTGTTGGGCATCATTGGCTCTTTGTGTTCAGAAGCATGATCACCGACGATAACATCCTGAATTAAAAGGTTGAATGCTGGGCTGGATGAAATATAACTCGCATAACGAGGAACGACCATCCGTTCTTCTTGCTCATCCCACGTTTGCATAAAAGGAAGCAAATTCGCATGACTGGAAATTATCTGCCGAAGAACGGGAATATAATCCTGCTCTCTTTCCCTAAAAAACTGTTCCGCCAGTTCACTGGCAATTTTGTCAACGATCTCTTTAGATGGATTCTTAGCTTCGTTACGTAATTTGTCGGCCTGGTCAATGGCTTCGAAATTACCGGGGTAACGACTCAATATATCATTCGCTGCATCAAGGTACTGCTGAGAGATGATTGTTATTACCTCTTTTTTAACTTGTTGAATAATTGCAGATTTAACTATGCTGATAGCTTCTTGCTCAATCCTGTAGATGCGCTCAGGCTCAATAATACTGGTATGGAAGTATTTTTGTGCAAATCGTAATAAGCCCAGAGAGGTTATCTCTGTACTGTGTGGTTGTCTATTTTCAGGCTCCATACGAATAGACTTATTTATGCGGTGTGACGTTCTGAGCACTTTTTTCCTGAAGTCGAGACGTCTTTTTTTCTGTTCAGAATCGAACTCCATGGAGGTAGGCGTTAATTCACGATGATGCAACAGAGAGATGAATTTTTTATAATCACGCCGCTGTTTTTTACTGACAAGTTTTTTAAACACATCCATATTCAGCCATTTCTGACGAAGTTGAGATTTCATCTCCCCAACCACACGTTTGAATTCCTCGTCAGTATTGGTTTTACTTTTCGCAATGAAATCGATGGCGTAATCCAACAGAGAAACATAAGAACTGAAAAGCTGCTCGCCATCTTTGCTATCGATAATTCTTTTAATAAAAAACGAATTCTTATCAGCAAGAAAGTTGAAAATAGTCATGATGCCGTCACTACTTATTTTATTTTTGTTGGATGCAACTTGTAGTAGTCCAAGATATGTTGTCATCACGCCATAATTTTTTTCTAACCTCAACATCTTCTGGATAATATCCTTCCTTAACATGACAGATAGTATTTTTTCTTGTATATCATTATTGTCCACATGGAAAATTCGTGTAGATAAATAAAGAAATTCGTAAAAATCAAGATCGCCATGTTTTGATTCGCTTTGTCCGGTAATTCTGGACATCAATACATCCAGATATGATAATTCATGATTATCAATACCAGATCTTTCCTCAATTAGCTTATCTATTACTTGTGGATTTATTTCAATATAATCAGAGAGCAACTTCGCGATCTGTTCTTCAGGTTTCAAATGGGCCAGAGTTTTTCCTGTCTTTTTGCGAAGTGCATCTGTTAATTCGCTATGTAACTTATCGGGTAATGCCGAGAGTAAAGCAGTAAAAAATGGTGCAGGCTTATAATCAGTATCTTTAGCATGCTGAGGAATATATCCTTCAGCAGTTTCAATGAGCTGTACTTTATCCTGATAATTTCCACCAACACTACGTACTACGTCATTATTACTAATGATAATATTACAATGCAAAATACGTCCAATCAATGATGGTGCATACTGGCGCATCTCTTCAGACCAAAAATCATTTAGCAAAAGATCTGTTCGTAACAAATTACGTTGAGTTGAGATAATATCATTACGAAGCCAATCGCTTTCTTTTACCAGTGTAGCAGAAGTATAAAACTGACTCAGTGCCAATTGCTCCTTTTCTTTCCTCGCTTGTAAACTTTGAGCCAACGTTTGAGGCGTTCGGATATTATTATGCTCAATACTCGCCAGAGGTTTTCTGACATCCCCATCAGCAAAAAGACGTGAAAACAAGGCCCCTAAAGATATGTATTGAGACGTTGTCACATCCGGAGCGACGTTTTTATGCTGTTCAATTTCATTACGAAGCCTGGTGGAATTGCTATATCGTAATATTTGGCTCCGTTCGGGTAAAAACTGTCGTGGTAGTTGTCTCTTATGGTCAGAAACAGGGCGTCTGAAGATGGTTTTATAAGCATTGTAACCATATGGATGGATAAGGCCTCGAATAGACTTTAACGACCCAATCATTTCATTACTATAGGTATTGGATAAAAGAATTTCTTTTATCTTATCAAGTGTCATATTTTCCGATTTATTCGTGGCATGGTACAATGCACTCCATATTGAGTGCATCCAGGGAGCAGAATTCCGCTGTAAAGCGATACGAATCACAGAAAATAGTTCATCCGGATTAACCAACGTATGAACAATTTTTTCTGCCATTTTCGGTTCCAGTAACGCGCTTCGACTCACGGTATCCAGAATACTCGCATAAAGCGCCATTGATTTATCATCCATTCCTGATAACGCTCCTGGCTTCATCAGTGGAGGCAGCAATAGTCTGATATAATAGTTAAATTTTTCCTTATCCTGACTATTTTCCGCATCAAGTAGGTACCCTACCACCTTAGACATCCGGGTTTCAGCATCAGGGATGAGCGCCAGTTCCCGAACTGTCTTTGACAGGGGGGACATATTTTCAACGTGCGTTAAGACACAGAACGCTATTCTGGCATATTTATCATTTAACCTGACACATTCCAGTCCAGCTTTGCTTGCTCTTAACTCTTCACGAGAGGGCAGAAGTTCAAGAGGCGGCAGATTTGCAGAAAATGAATCTTTGTGAACTGAAGAGGAAAATATTTTCTCATAGGCATTGACTTTTTTCTGCCTGAATGAAAAACCTATTTTGCCGACTGATGTATCGTGCCACAATCGGGATAGTAATATTTTTCTGATATTGTTTATACCCTCTACAGGATCCAATGCCTGAGCGGTATGCACCATGACACTCCACAACCGGGGTTTCCATTCATGCAGTGAATCATCACGATGATTGGTTGAGAAATGACCATCTATGAGAAGCGTAGTAACAATTGATGGCATTTTTTCATCTGAATGACGATGGAGCAATGCATCAAGACATTGTTGCAACGTCTCCGGCGTGAGATTGCCACTCGTCACAACCCGATCCAACATTTCGCAATAGCGATCCATCAGTGGAAAAGATTCGCGCGCCATCTTTTTTAAATCATAAGGATGGATATCAAAAAGTGAAGCGGCTAATAAATTGTACTCATCTCTCTTCCCCTCATGATCTAAATAAGACAACTCACTGTCTAGTTTCTCCAGTCTGGATTCCATCTGTCTTGCTATTTCATATCCGGTTACGCCAAAAGATTCCTGGTTCATTAAACGCAGTGATTGCTGCCGGTAATGACTTAAAATATCTTTTGCGTTTATCATTCCATCGACACGGGCAGGCAGCATGCCATCTCTTTCGGCTTCAGCAAGCACTGTCTCTGTCATAAGTTTACCGGCATAAGCAGCATGTAATGTCAATTTTTTGGCTTCAGGAAGACGTTTGGTTAAAGTTTTAACTTTTTGATCGTGTGCCGGTCGTTTTTTTAGCTGTACCTTATTTATCGATAATTTAATACCCTCATCATGTTCATATCCAACATTACGGGTGATAGTACCAGTATAATGAGTTGGTAAGTTCTGCTGAGCCTCATCCATTTGAGAATCATTAGCCGGGATGAACGAGCGTAAACCGGGGATTAAATGCCACAAAGATGGATCTCGAAGAATCTGATCGGCAATACGATGTCTTAAGTTCTGGATAGCTAAATCAATGAATGGCGTACCTGTTATCTTGATTTTCTGCTCTGCCGTTAATGCGTTATAAATTGCATGATAAAAACAATTTCCACCAGGAGGAATATCAATTATTTTGTTATCTGCAGTCAAAAGATCATAGTGGTCGCCATAATTAATAAGGTTTATTTCATGCCGGATAGACTGTTCTGTATTTTCTGGGTAACTAACGCAGTGATTATACTCACCTGACTCCAGCGATGGCGTAAATATATTAAGTTGTAAGCCTGTCTCCTGAAAATCTGGTAACTTCATCATCACATGGGGAATAAAATCACCTGCATCTGGAGTCCATGCGAGATTTTTCCTGATTTCCCTATCGATATAATTTCGTATTGACATTAAATCATCATTGGGTAGGATATTGTAATCTTCAACAATAAAAGCTGATTTATTATCTCCACGTATAGGCATCTGCCTGTCAATTGGTAAGTCTGATGTCTGAAGAGAATACTCATAAATAGAATCATCACGTGAAAAATAACTTCTTCGGCATGAACCAAGGATTATCCTTTTATATTGAGGGTTAGTAATCTGGATCACTCTTAAGAGTTCCTCCAGGGTTGTTACTTTATATTTTTCATCAAAAATACCTACTTTCGGTGCAATAGTCAGCATATCCATTTTATCAGGACAACTAATACGGTTTTCTAAAACAGAAAGTTGGCACAATGTCTGATCCACATCGTCGGAAGTAGAACTCAAAAGATAATTCACAACTTTCCCTGTTTCGTTTGTTCCCGCCGTTTTTTCATTATATTCTGAGTAAACAATACCGGGTCTCATAGCATCAGGCGCTGCCAGCCTGGAATAAATCTGGCAAGATTTACCGGTAGCGCCTAATGCTCTTTCTGTTATACCAACATGATTACCATCCTTCGATCCAGGTCCTTCTGTAAGGATAGTATCGTGTGGTGCTAAAAAATTCAGTTCTAAATTCTTAGGGATAGTTATTGTCTTAGTGAAACCTCGAGCAATAGCTTCTGGTTTCAGCATTGTGCCAGACTTCATATTCATGTATGTACCATGTACATCAACAAATAATATATCAGTTGGGCTGTTTTTAACACGAGTCAACAAAATACCTGTAGGTAACATTTCTGTTACGATATGACTAGCCAGATCCGGATGTAATTTAGTGAGTTCTGCAAACCGTTTTTGTTGATACCAGCGAACCCGTTTATTATGCTCTTCTTTCCTTCTTATTTCTTCTGCATCAGGAACACGAGGGGGAGAGGGGCAAGGCGAAGAACAAGGCGAAGAGGAAGAAGATGAAGTATATATGTCATCGTCATCGTCAGGTTTTATATCGCTGAGTTTTTCCGGCAAATTCTGTGCTGAGAATTCATATACAATAGTAGGGATATTAGCTTGTTGTGCCGATGTCCCCGGTACATCAACATCCATCATTTGTTCTGATGAAAGTTTTTCTCCCTCTGAATTATGTGTTAAATGCTCACATGGCAAATTACAGGGATGGTTAAAGCCATACTCTTTTTTTAAATTAGTTTCCAAATCACGTGTTGTAATGAAGTGAAAGCCAATGTTTTGGTTAAGATAATCCTGTAGGTTTCTAAGTTTCTGGTCATCTAATATATGAACATTCAGTCCCCCTTTTTGTAAAGGGAGAGAATGCATCCCTTTGTTTAATATTGCATCTATTGTCAGATTATTATTATGTAGAAATATAATTTCGCCATTTATAGTTTTATGCACATAGGCTGTGTGAAATATTTTACCACTTCTTAAATTCCTGAAATTTATTATTCCAGAGTCGACAATATGATCCTTGCTGATATGCATGAAGTAATTCCCTACAGTAATCCCCATAATTTTTTGATAGTTTTCAGAATAATTACCAGGAATAGATGAAAGGATATCTTCTGTTTCTTTGGATATCGTCCCGGCGACAACGCCAGCATTCACAGCCAGCCGGTAGCAGACTGGAATTGCAGGTCTTTCTTCTAACCTTACATTATCTATTTTTATTAATAATTGTTCTGTAGTAAGTGCTGTTATCGCGGAGGGGGCGCCATGCATTACATTTTGACTTTCAATACTATTGATAGCGGTTATTTGCGGCATGTATTCAAACCTTTTTATTGATATTTTCAATATTAATATTAGTGAGCTAAAGTCCGCAGGTGGCTGGCGGGCCCTCTGTACTGCTTAGCTTACTGAATGTCTTCTGACGGCTGATGCGGCACTTCCTTCAACCACTGATTAAGGTCGGCTTCGGTTTAAGTCCTTTAGTCAGTTCAGCAGCGAGCGCTTTGAGTTTATTTTCGTCCATAATTGCCTGTCTGCGTTGTTGGAATAAACATATCACTAACAGGTAATTACACAATTTTAATTCCCGTCTTATTTTAGATTAAGGGCGGCGATATTCACATCTCTTCCCTGCAATAATACGCTCCTGCCTTTTCAACTATTCCTGTGCTGGCTCGCCTCCTGTTCATTCGGGGCATACCACACTTCTTTCAGTGCCGTTTTCATCACATCGACTGTATTTAATGGCTGACTGGCTTCCAGTAACGCAGTGTTCATGTCCATATAGCTATTCACGCCGACAGGGTGGAGGTGTATCGCTGACGCTCAGGCAGCCAGTTGATTTTTTCGGTCATAATGCCGCAGGATGAGCAGCGTAAGCGGCGAACGGGTACATCCAGCGAGACCTTCTAACTGAGCAGGTACGTCGCAGGGAAGTATCATGAATATGCGGAGCGATAATATGGGGTTAGGGAAGTCAGAGGCTGGAGGCGAATGAGCCGTGTATCGGGAGTAATTTTAGTGCAGGAAGAGACACTGAACCCTTTCCAGAAAGAGAAGTCAGGCTAGCATTCATAGTAACGGCAGTTTTGAAAGTTCAGGGGGTGTTCTGGCGAATACAAACCTAAACGTTCTGACTGCCGTTTTCTATTGGTTCACGCTAACCTGCGATGAACCTTTTTTATCCCTTGATCCGGGGGTGGGTGATCCGAAGTCCACTGACGATGGCGGCAAGGGTCGCCAGAAAGCCCGCCGCCAGCAGCGACACGTGGGTTCCGCTGTCACCAAACTGGTTCAACATCAGCGCTACCAGTGCGGCACCAGTACTTTGGCCTAACAGTCGCGCCGTGCCCAGCATCCCACTGGCGCCACCGCTGCGCTCACGCGGCGCGGAAGTAATAATGGTGTGATTATTCGGCGACTGGAACAGGCCAAACCCTGCGCCGCAAAGGATCATCGGCCAGATAATATTCACATCGGAGGGGGAGTCTGGCAACATGACCAGAGCAAACAATCCGGCTGCCATTATCACCATTCCCAGCGCCCCCAGCAAACCGGCATGAAAACGTTCTATCAGGTATCCGGCCAGCGGCGCCATCACCATCGTTGCCAGCGGCCAGGGCGTCAACAACAGGCCGGTTTCTACTTCGCTACGGCCCAGCACGGTTTGCAGGTAAAAAGGTAGCGAGACCATGGCCAACATTTGCGCGCAGAACGAGCAAATTGACGTGCCGATTGAGAGCGAAAAGAGCGGGATGCGTAACAAGTCAATGGGTAACAAGGGGACGGTCAAAGAAAGCTGGCGGCGAACGAAGAAAAAACCAACCACGACTAGGACGAGCAGCTCTGCGCCAATCAACGCTAGCGACTGTCCCTGAGCAAAGCCGCTCAACGCAGTAATCAGCAGGCCGAATGTGAGCGCATTCATTACCGCGCTCGGTAAGTCAAAGCGAGGCTTAGCGTCATGGGCGATGTTTGCCGGTAAAAAGCGTATAGCCAGAATTAAGGCGATGATACCTAATGGGACATTAATCAGAAACAGCCATTTCCATGATGAGATGGACAGGATCGCCGCGGCGATTGTTGGACCAGCGGCGGAAGAGACAGCGACGATAAAAGAGTTAATTCCCATGCCTCGTCCCAGATGACGCTGGGGGTAGATAAGTCGAATCAGCGCCGTGTTTACACTCATTAGCGCCGCGCCGCCAAACCCCTGCGCAATGCGCGCCAGCGTGAGCATTTGCAGCGAGTCTGAAAGCGCGCAAAACAATGATGAAAGCAGAAATACCACTAAACCACATTTATAGATCCGGCGATAACCAAACATGTCGCCTAAAAAAGACAGGGAAAGTAGTGAGACGACAATCGCGATTTGGTACGCATTGACAATCCAGATAGAGCTGGCAGGGGAGGCGTGTAGATCAGTCGCAATAGTTGGCAGCGCGACATTAGCGATTGCGCCATCCAGAACCGCCATCGAAATACCGATAATAATCGTCAGGATAGCACCGTATCTCTGCGGGAGGGGCAGGCCGTCGGCCCGTGTTTTTTCCATAAGTATTTTGTAATAATGATAATTATGAGCTGAATAATAATTTTAGCATCAATATTGAGGTGTTATGTCGCAGATTTGTAACGAAGTAAGCAAAGATGGATTGCGGGCGACCTGGCGTGAAATTATAATAAAAACTCGTTCTGAATTTTATAAAACACTCGTAATGAGGTGATAAATGGCAAACGCAGATCTGGATAAACAGCCTGATTCTGTATCTTCTGTGCTGAAGGTTTTCGGCATTCTGCAGGCGCTGGGTGAAGAGCGTGAAATAGGGATTACCGAGCTATCGCAGCGCGTCATGATGTCGAAAAGCACCGTTTATCGCTTTTTGCAAACCATGAAAACGCTGGGCTACGTGGCTCAGGAGGGGGAGTCTGAAAAATACTCTCTGACGTTAAAGCTGTTTGAACTGGGCGCGCGAGCCTTGCAAAATGTTGATTTGATCCGCAGTGCGGACATTCAGATGCGCGAACTGTCTCGTCTGACGAAAGAAACTATCCATCTTGGCGCGTTGGATGAAGACAGTATTGTCTATATCCATAAAATTGACTCTATGTACAATCTACGGATGTACTCACGCATTGGTCGTCGTAATCCGCTGTACAGTACGGCCATCGGTAAAGTGCTTCTGGCCTGGCGCGATCGCGATGAGGTTAAGCAGATTCTCGACGGCGTAGAGTATAAACAAAGCACCGGACGAACCATTACCAGTACTGAAGCGTTGCTGCCGCTGTTGGATAAAGTACGTGCGCAAGGCTACGGTGAAGATAATGAAGAACAGGAAGAAGGGTTACGTTGTATCGGCGTACCGGTATTCGACCGTTTTGGCGTGGTAATCGCAGGGTTAAGCATTTCGTTCCCGACGCTGCGCTTTTCAGAAGAGCGCCTACAGGAATATGTGGCTATGTTACACGCCGCCGCGCGTAAAATTTCTGAACAAATGGGTTACAACGATTATCCCTTCTAAGCAACGTTATTAGCATGACGTTAAAAAAAGCAGCCGCGAAAAATGTAGCTGCTTTTTTTATAACATCTGGTGAGATGGAATGGTCAAAGAGGATAATGACTGTCGGCTTATTTAACGGTTATTAAAACATTATTTAACGACGCTTATAAACAACAGCTAATATAGGGTAATCATCCGTGATAGTTTCGCTGTGAAATTATTTATTATCGCTTAGCCATTATCCACGACAGTGGCGCTTTTTCTGAAAAGGGGACAGTCAGAAAAGCCAATGATGCCGCTATTGGTATGGACATATTGCGCCGTGGTGGTGCCACGTGCAGTCAGGTAATGGCACTGCAGGCCTAGCCCCGCAGCGTTCACTTTACTTCCCACCAGTACGCCATAGCCGCTCAGCAGCAGGCCTATCCACACCAGGGCAAACAATACAATTGCGCGAATGATCAAACGCATTACTACCTCTTTTCTTTTTTAGTTAGAATAAGAGTAGCGTGTACATTGATTGAAACAAGTGAATCATTCCTAAAAACATATAATGCCGCTACAGTTACTCCTGGTTTAGGTAACCCATGATAATTTAGCGACATAAGATGTAAGATCGGAGAGTGGAGTGAAAAAATTTCGATGGGTCGTTCTCGGCATCGTGGTGGTGGTATGCCTGTTGCTGTCGGCGCAGGTGTTTAATATCATGTGCGATCAGGATGTACAATTTTTCAGCGGTATTTGCGCCATCAATAAATTTATTCCCTGGTAAACGTTTTATACCAGAGATTTCCTTCCCGTGTAGCAGTGGTAGAATGACGTCTCTACATTGAGGTGGTGAAATGAACGATGTTTTAAACTCTGGTGCGTTTTCTCTTGCATCTTTAATAGTATCAATGGTGGTTCTGGTGGTCGGGCTGGCGATCTGGTTCTTTGTCAACCGGGCAAGTTCCCGCGCTAACGAGCAGATAGAATTGCTCGAAGCGTTATTGGATCAACAGAAGCGGCAAAACGCGTTGTTGCGCCGCCTTTGTGAAGCAAACGAACCAGAAAAAGACGCTGAACCCGCAATAGCGGCAAGCGAGCGGAAGGAGGATGAGGACATCATCCGTCTGGTTGCTGAACGATAACGCTTACCGGGGCGCAAGCAGCCAGATGCCATACGCCCCATTCCCCCTTCGGATTTGTCAGTGTTGCCGCTTGTAACTGACAATACAGTATCAACGCCTTAGATAATATATGGCTTTATATGAAACATAGTTTTATATCTATAACAAATGTGTATATGTCAATTTTGTGATATCGATCATTGTCTATTAAAAGCGAAACGTTTCTCTCTCTTTTTGTGGATTGTCATTGTTTGTTCATTATTTTAAGACATCCTGTAAAGGCGAGAAATTTCACAGGAAGCAGTGTCGAATACCTCTTTTCTTTTCTATTATTTTGATTAAAAGGTGTTTTTTAGCATTGTGATAATTTATGCATTAATCTGCATAAAAAGTGATATAAAAGATACAGCTTTTAAATGTGATTTGATGTACTGGAAGAAGCGAACTTATTGAGCTATGGTAAAAAAGTGGCAGTTCAGCAATGACGTTGTCAGGAAGTCCGCCAATTTGCAAGGATATATTTTCAGCAGTTTTGTTGCATAAACGTGCTGTCAATTTGTGAAGGTTCTCGTAATTTGTGCGACGGATCGAGACACGTTTAAAAATGGCTTGCCATAATTAACGTTGTATGTGATAACAGGCTTTGGGTTAAACGAGGTACAGTTCTGTTTATGTGTGGCATTTTCAGTAAAGAAGTCCTGAGTAAACACGTTGACGTTGAATACCGCTTCTCTGCCGAACCTTATATTAGTGCCTCAAGCAGTAATGTCTCAGTTTTATCTATGTTATGCCTGCGGGCAAAGAAAACACTCTAAGGAATTTTGCAAATGGCAAAGATTAAAGGTCAAGTTAAGTGGTTCAACGAGTCCAAAGGTTTTGGCTTCATTACTCCGGCTGATGGCAGCAAAGATGTGTTCGTACACTTCTCCGCTATCCAGGGCAATGGCTTCAAAACTCTGGCTGAAGGCCAGAACGTTGAGTTCGAAATTCAGGACGGCCAGAAAGGTCCGGCTGCTGTTAACGTAACAGCTATCTGATCGACCCCACTGATTTGATGCGGTTTGTCGCGTCAGCCTCAGATATAAAGCCTCGCTAAAAGCGGGGCTTTTTAATTCAATATCCTTCAAAATGTGTCTGAATGCGCTCTCGTTAGCGATTTGTTGCAAAGGCGCGATATTATTAGCATTGTTTTTTCTGGTTTTTCCTGCCGTTTCCCGTTAAATCAATCACCTGAAAAATGATTCGGCTGGAGATCAGGTGAAAAAGAAAAGCGACGGCGATACCCGTAATTTTACGCCCATACGTTTTGCACTACTTTGCACTGCCATTCTGCTCAGTATGGCATTGCTGTTAGGGCGGGTGGCATGGTTGCAAATTGTTACGCCGTCGAAACTGGTGAAACAAGAAGATATGCGCTCGCTTCGTGAAGTGACGACGGCTTCTCCACGCGGCATGATCATCGACAGAGAAGGGCGCCCCTTAGCGGTGAGCGTTCCGGTTAATGCTGTCTGGGCCGATCCGAAAACTATCATAAGCAAAGGCGGAGTTGGCTACAATGAGCGCTGGCAGGCGCTGGCCAGCGCGCTACATCTGTCGCTCAGTACGCTTGCTGAACGGGTAAACAGCAACCCGGCAGGCCGTTTTATCTACCTGGCGCGCCAGGTTTCACCTCAGCAAGCCGAATGGATAGATAAACTGAATCTACCGGGCATTAACCTGCGGGAAGAGTCGCGCCGTTTTTACCCCGCCGGGCATGTAGCGGCCAATTTGATCGGCTTTACCAATATCGACGGGCAGGGAATAGAAGGTATTGAAAAGAGCTTTAACGCGCAACTGACGGGAAAACCGGGCTCCCGACTGGTGCGTAAAGATAAGTTTGGCCACGTTATAGAGAATATTACGGAAGTGAATCCGGTTCCTGCTCATGAACTTCAGCTTAGCATTGATGAACGTCTGCAAACGGTTACCGAAGATGCGCTGGATAACGCCGTCACCTGGAATAAAGCGGAATCCGGCGCTGCCGTATTGATTAACATCCCAACGGGTGAAATCCTCTCGATGGCGAGCTACCCGGATTTCAACCCCAACAACCGTGAAGGCGCGCAGTTGGATGATTTTCGTAACCGCGCCATCAGCGACACCTTCGAACCCGGTTCTACCGTGAAGCCATTGGTCATTATGACTGCATTACAGCAGGGCATCGTGCAACCGGACAGTGTTATCGATACCCATCCCTTTATTCTCGATGGACACCGTATCCGCGACGTCGGTTACTATCCTGAACTGACATTAACCGGCATTTTGCAAAAATCCAGTGATACCGGCGTTTCTCACCTTTCTCTGGCGATGCCGGTACAGAAATTAATGGATACTTATAAAAGCTTTGGTTTCGGCGTGCCTACCGGACTTGGTCTCACCGGAGAGAGCAGCGGGTTATTACCGAAACGCCGTTACTGGAGTGATTTGGATCGCGCTACCTTCGCCTTTGGCTATGGATTAATGGTGACGCCGCTGCAACTGGCGCACGTTTATGCCACGATTGGCAGCTTTGGTATTTATCGTCCGTTATCGATCACCAAAGTTGATCCGCCCGTGATTGGCACGCGGGTAATGTCGGAAGAACTGGTGCACGAGGTGGAACATATGATGGAGAGCGTCGCGTTGCCTGGCGGCGGCGGAACAAAAGCCGCAGTAAGAGACTACCGTATTGCGGTCAAAACCGGGACGGCGAAAAAAATTGGCGATGATGGTAAATACGTTGATAAGTATGTGGCATATACCGCAGGCGTAGCCCCGGCAAGCAATCCCAGATTTGCGCTGGTGGTGGTGATTAATAATCCGCAAAATGGGGCTTATTATGGCGGCGCGGTATCTGCGCCTGTATTCAGCCAGATCATGGGCGATGTATTGCGGCTGGAAAATGTTGAGCCAGACGGCATGCCAGCCGATTCAGATCACCTTCTGGTGATGCATGGCAGCCACGTTGCGGTTCCAGGCTCGTAAAGGATTTTCCCGAGGCGCAATTCGCGTTACACTTGCGCCCTTTAGCGCCCCCAGTCCGGAGTTGTCATGTCGTTTACCTGTCCGCTTTGCCATCAGCCGCTTACGCAGATTAATAACAGCTTTATGTGCCCACAGCGCCATCAGTTTGATGTGGCGAAAGAGGGCTATATCAATCTGCTGCCGGTACAGCATAAACGTTCACGCGATCCGGGCGACAGCGCCGAAATGATGCAGGCGAGGAGAGCGTTTCTTGATGCAGGCCATTATCAGCCGTTGCGCGATGCAGTGATTAACCTGTTGCGCGAGCGGCTGGATAAGTCGGCCACGGCGATTCTGGATATCGGCTGCGGCGAAGGGTATTACACCCATGCTTTTGCAGAGGCGTTGCCGGGAATCACCACGTTTGGACTGGACGTTGCTAAAACGGCGATCAAAGCGGCGGCGAAGCGCTATTCGCAGGTGAAGTTTTGTGTGGCGTCAAGCCATCGACTGCCCTTTGCCAATGCGTCAATGGATGCGGTGATCAGAATCTACGCCCCGTGTAAGGCGCAGGAATTGGCGCGTGTAGTGAAACCTGGTGGTTGGGTCGTTACCGCGACGCCGGGACCGCATCATCTGATGGAACTAAAAGGACTCATTTATGATGAGGTGCGTTTACATGCGCCGCATACCGAGCAGCTCGACGGATTCACATTGCAGCAGAGTACCCGCCTTGCTTATCACATGCAGCTCAACGCCGAAGCGGCTGTAGCACTGTTGCAAATGACGCCATTCGCCTGGCGAGCCAGACCGGAAGTGTGGGAACAACTGGCCGTCAGCGCCGGGCTTAGCTGCCAGACGGATTTCAACCTTCATCTCTGGCAGCGTGACAGTTAACCGTGAAAATGCGTCCAGAGGATCTGGACGCCAATCCCTATCAGTACGACCCCGCCGAGAATTTCAGCACGCTTACCCAGCATTGGGCCGATAAAGCGACCGATCATCATTCCGAGGGTGGACATGATAAGCGTGGCGCAACCGATAGCCAATGCGGTAGCGATGATGTTCACCTGCAAAAACGCCAGACCGACGCCAACCGCCATAGCATCGAGGCTTGTCGCGATAGCCGTCGTGACTAATAGCCAAAAGCTGTGGCGACGTAGCGGTGTTTCATCTTCATCACTACCGCCGCGGATACCTTCGATGATCATGCGTCCGCCCAGAAAGATCAGCAGAACAAAGGCTATCCAGTGGTTCCATTCCAGAACGAATTTACTCGCCAACATCCCCAACCCCCAGCCGATCAACGGGGTCAGCGTTTCAACCGCGCCAAAGATAAGGCCGGTACGCAACGCTTCTGAAAATTTGGGTTTATGGAGGGTGGCGCCTTTGCCAATCGATGCCGCGAAAGCATCCATCGACATGCCGAAAGCAAGAAGAACAGTAGCAGTAAAGTGCATGACAGCGTCCTGACCGGGGTATCCATTAAACACATCACCGCCCCCAGCAAACATGCATGTCGCCATCCTGTGACGAAATACACAGCAGTTGATGCGCCTATGGTCTCGCCTGACCAGCGGCGGCTGGTCCGTACGCGCCACGTTTTGCAACGAGTATGTTGACGCGTACATTTCCGGAGTCCGGAAATCGGCTACTCCCCAATTGACGGCGCAACATTAACATATTTTTAGAATATAAAACAACAGCGATAAAATATTATTTGCCTTTCAATTGAAAACGATTTTCATTTAGATTTATTCATCAATAAAACGTTAAATTAAATAACAATTGGTCAATAGAAAATATAGCCTTAGCTATATTATGATTCGAAATAAAATTCGAAAAACATAGTTGAGGCTATATCTTAACTTATTGAGTTGCAACGAGAAGCTTATATATTTTTTCCAGATCGTCGATATTGCGTACACGGATAAGCAAACGTCGTTGTTCTAAATGCATCACCAGTACGCCGTCCTCCGATAAATTCATCTCTTTAATACGGTTATATTCTATCCAGACATTGGCGAAGAAAAAACCACGTTGTTTAAAGATGATCCGTGGCGTGCGGATCCAGAATATATAAAACCCCATTAATGCCAGCGCGCTTAGTAACCATGTGGTCATCTGCGCTCCGTGACTGGTCACGTTGTTATAGATAAGGATGGCGACCAGCCCAACAAAGATAACGCTGTCTACGCGACCACGGCGAAGCAGGGCTATAGAAAGCAGAGTGGGGCCATTGCGACGGGGCATGATGAACTGATCGTAGAGAGCATAAGCCAATAATGCGGCAATAAAGAGAATCAGCACCAGGTCCGTGATAGTCATTTATCCTCCAGAGAAATAAAAAAACGGGGCCGTTTGGCCCCGGTAGTGTACAACAGCCTTACTGGCCCAGCAGTCCGACGGAGTAGCCGGCGATGCCGATGATGAAGAAGCCCACGATAATCCACAGCGGGTTAACTTTCTTACGTAGCAGCCACATACAGGCAAAGGTCAACAGTAGTGGGACCAGACCCGGCATCAGCTGGTCGAGAATGGTTTGCACGGTGGTAACACGTGTCTGACCATCCTGACCGGTAATGGTGGAGACCACCAGCGGGATATTCACATGCGTCCACTTGTTAACCAGCGCCCCCATGACAAACAGGCCGAGAATTGACGCCCCCTCAGTCAGTTTTTGCAGGAAGCCGCCGCCCATATCTTTAACGATATCGACGCCCTTGCGGTAGCCATAAGCCACGCCATAATAACGGGTCGCCAGGCGCACCAGGTTAAACAGGATGAAAAACAGCAGCGGACCAAGCAGGCTGCCGCTCATGGCGATACCAGCACCCAGCGCCGCGAATACCGGACGGACGGTACCCCAGAAGATAGGGTCGCCGACGCCTGCCAACGGTCCCATCAGACCGACTTTGATACCGTTGATGGCACCATCGTCAATCTCCGCGCCGTTCGCACGCTTTTCTTCCATTGCCAGGGTCACGCCCAGTACCGGCGCCGCAACGTAAGGATGAGTGTTAAAGAACTCCAGATGACGCTTAATCGCCTGTTTACGCGCGTCATTATTCTCCGGATACAGGCGACGAATCGCCGGCACCATAGAGAAACAGAAGCCCAGCGCTTGCATACGTTCGAAGTTCCATGACCCCTGGAACAGGTTAGAACGAAGGAATACGCCGCGAATATCGCTCGGAGTGAGTTTTTTCTCGGTGGTAGTTTTAGTCATATCAACCATTTCGCTCACCTGTTAGTCCAGTTCGTTATCAAGATCGTTATTGCCAGCCGCCGCTGCAGGCGCGCCCGCTACACGGTTGTATTTCGGGCTCAGTTGGATGTAAAGAATAGCCATCACTGCGCCGATGACACCCAGTGCGACCAGGTTGAAATTTGTGAAAGCCGCGGTGACGAAACCGAGGTAGAAGAACGGCATCAGGTAGCCTGCGCGCATCATGTTGATAACCATCGCATAACCAACCACGACGATCATGCCGCCGGCGATGTTCAGACCGCCTGTGACAACTTCAGGAATCGCGTTCAGCATCCCCTGTACTTCGCTGGTGCCTACGGAGATGGCAACGATAACCGCCGGGATAGCGATACGCATTGCCTGCAGGAACAGGGAGGAAACGTGTAGCCAGGAGAGCGCCGTCAGGTTGCCGTTTTCAGCCGCCTTGTCCGCCGCGTGCTGGAATGCCACGGTGATGGTACGTACGATAATGGTCAGTACCTGGCCTGCCGCCGCCAGCGGAATCGCCAGCGCGATACCGGCGCCAATGCTTTGGTGCCCGGCGATAACCAGAACGGTAGAGATGATGGACGCCAGTGCGGCATCAGGCGCAACGGCGGCACCGATGTTCATCCAGCCCAGAGCGATCATTTCCAGAGTACCGCCGATGATAATACCGGTTTTCATGTCCCCCAGAACGGCGCCGATTAAGGTACAGGCGATCAGCGGACGGTGGAACTGAAATTCATCAAGTACCGACTCCATACCCGCGATACATGCGACGATGAACACCAGCACAATCTGAAGAGTGGTAATCTCCATTGTACTTCTCCTATTGCTATCTTAAGTGTGAAAGCTAATTAAATGCCGGCGGTTATTTCGCCACTTTGGCAATTAAATCCATCATTTTCAGTTTCGGATCGGTGGAAACTTTACGCACCTCAAGCTCGATGCCGCGCTCGTTGAGCTTTTTAAAAGCTTCGATATCCTTTTCATCGACGGAAACGGCGTTGTTCACCTGCGTTTTACCTTGACGATAGGCCATACCGCCAATGTTCACGGAAGTGACTTTCACGCCGCCCTCAACGATGCGCTCGACGTCGGTAGGATTGGTAAAGAGAAGCATCACGCGTTCGCCGGCGTATTTCGGGTTATTGTAGACGCGAATCATCTTCGCAACGTCAACCACATGCGCTGTAACGCCCGGCGGCGCAACCTGAGTCAGCAGCGTTTTACGTACGGTATCCGCTGCGACTTCATCGCTCACGACAATAATACGGCTGACATTGGTCTCTTTAGTCCAGCGGGTAGCGACCTGACCGTGAATGAGGCGGTCATCGATACGGGCAAGCCCGATAACCATATAATCATTCGGGCCCATCGGTTTTGCCGGCGCGGCAGCTTTTGGCGCGGCGGCGACTGGTGCTGGCGCGGCTTTTTCTACCGGTTTCGCTTTCAGCGCTTTTACGCCTTCGCGACCGGTTTCTACTGCCAGTGCGACCAGCTCGTCAAAGCTCGGATCGTCATCACGAGCCATAAACGTTTCGACCAGCATCGGGATGTTGACGCCGGCAATAACTTCATAGCGCTCTTTATCGACGACAATGCGGCTGGCAGCGTTAAACGGACTGCCTCCCCATGTATCGACGAGAAATAGCACGCCTTTACTGGTATCGAGTTTAGCCAACTGAGCGTTGTACTTTTCGATCAGCGTTTCGGCATTTTCGCCTGGAACGAAATCGATCCAGCCGACGTTTTCCTGTTCGCCTAACAGCATTTCGGCTGTTTTAAGTAACTGCTCTGCAGCCCAACCATGTGTGCCTATCACAATAGCAATGGTCACTTGCTACCTCCTTTATTATTGTCAACACATCAACTTGACAGATGTATTTTTGCATCGCCGTCCGCAATCGAATCGATTCAGATCCGGGTTACAACGAAAAACGCATGATTTTCGTGAATTATTTTAGATATCGAAAAAAATATTTTGTGTGATGGAGATCCGTAATTTTGTTTTCGATAATGAGAAATTTCGAAGTGTAAAATATCCTGGTTACATCTCTTTGCAAAGGAAGGTAAATCTTTGCCAAAAACCAGTTGTCTCTGTTATGTTTAGCTTCCGTTTAATTAGAATGGGGTATAGGGCAGCAGCCCGTTGTATGGATCGTCACCGACGTCATTTCACTTTTTGGCCGTTTTGCGCCTGTCAATCTGGCATATCTTGCCATAACCTTACTTTGTTTATTGCGTTACCGCCTGCATCCTTTGAGATGTTGTGGGCGCCGTTTAGTCATTCCTTAAGCAGGAGCTTGTCATGGAATTATTAATGGATCCCTCAATTTGGGTGGGTTTACTCACGCTCGTCGTCCTTGAAATTGTCCTGGGCATCGATAACCTGGTGTTTATCGCGATTCTGGCCGATAAATTGCCGCCAAAGCAGCGTGACAAAGCGCGTCTTATCGGGCTGTCGTTGGCGCTGATTATGCGTCTGGCGCTGCTGTCCATAATTTCGTGGCTGGTGACCTTAACAAAGCCGCTCTTTACCGTCTGGGATTTTACCTTCTCCGGTCGCGATTTAATTATGCTACTGGGCGGGATATTCCTGCTATTTAAAGCGACCACCGAGCTGCATGAGCGTCTGGAAAACCGCGAGCATGACGCCGGACACGGTAAAGGTTATGCGAGCTTCTGGGTCGTGGTCACGCAGATTGTCATCCTGGACGCGGTCTTCTCGCTGGACGCCGTGATTACGGCGGTAGGTATGGTGAACCATCTGCCGGTTATGATGGCGGCGGTGGTGATTGCGATGGCGGTGATGCTACTGGCGTCAAAACCGCTGACCCGTTTTGTCAACCAGCATCCGACGGTGGTGGTGCTCTGTCTGAGCTTCCTGCTGATGATCGGTTTGAGCCTGGTGGCGGAAGGGTTTGGTTTCCATATTCCGAAAGGCTACCTGTACGCGGCAATTGGTTTCTCGATCATTATCGAGGTGTTTAACCAGATTGCGCGCCGCAACTTTATTCGTCATCAGTCCACGTTGCCGCTGCGCGCGCGTACTGCGGACGCTATCCTGCGTCTGATGGGCGGTAAACGCCAGGCGAGTACGCAACATGAGACAGATAGCCCGGTCGCGATGTCGGTGTCGGAAGGCGCCTTCGCCGAAGAAGAGCGCTACATGATTAACGGTGTACTGACTCTGGCGTCGCGTTCCCTGCGCGGCATTATGACGCCGCGAGGCGAAATTAGTTGGGTGGATGCGAATCTCAGCGTAGCTGAAATCCGTCAGCAGTTGCTCTCTTCTCCGCATAGCCTGTTCCCGGTATGTCGGGGCGAGCTGGATGAAATTATCGGTATCGTTCGCGCGAAAGAGTTGCTAGTGGCGCTGGAAGAGGGCGCGGATGTGGCGGCTATCGCCGCGTCTTCTCCGGCGATAGTGGTGCCGGAAACGCTTGATCCTATCAATCTGTTAGGCGTTCTGCGTCGCGCGCGCGGCAGTTTCGTTATCGTCACTAACGAGTTCGGCGTGGTGCAGGGGCTGGTTACGCCGCTGGATGTGCTGGAAGCGATTGCCGGTGAGTTCCCGGATGCCGATGAAACGCCGGAAATCGTTGCCGATGCCGAGGGCTGGATAGTGAAGGGCGGCACCGATCTTCATGCGCTACAGCAGGCGCTGGAAGTTGACCATCTGGTGAACGAAGAGGGCGATATTGCGACGGTCGCGGGGTTAGTGATCGCCGCTAATGGCCATATTCCTCGTGTAGGCGATGTCATTGATGTTCCGCCGTTGCGGATCACCATTGTCGAGGCCAACGACTATCGTGTAGATCTGGTTCGGATTGTTAAAGAACAGCCTGTCCGTGACGAAGAGGAATAACGTCACACGCAGGAATCAAGTCTATAGATGCGGCATAGCGGGCATAACCTGTCCGTTATGCCGGGCGGGGGGCGGCGCGCTGCCCGCCAGCCACTGTGGAAATTCGCTAATTGGCATCGGCTTCGCATAGAGATAGCCCTGTAACATTTGTACGCCATGCAGGCGCAAATGTTGTGCCTGCGTCTGGTTTTCGACCCCTTCCGCAACCAGTTCAATATTCAGTCTTTGCCCCAGCGCGATGATAATATCGGTCACGGTTGAATTTACCGCATCGGTGCCGATGGCGGCGGTGAAGGATTTATCGATTTTCAAAATATCCGGACGCAGCTTTTCCAGCCAGGAGAGCGAGCTGTTTCCTGTGCCAAAATCATCGATGGCTAGCTTCACGCCTTTACGATGCAGCTCTCGCATCAGGCGGTAATCAACGTCAAGTAACGCGTCGCGTTCCGTGAGCTCCAGCACCAGTTGCTGAACAGGTTCCGCACTAAACCAGTACTGATTAAGATCCCTGAGAAGCACGCCGTGCCGGAAATGGCTTGCCGCAACATTGATGCCGATATGAAACTGGTGGCTTATGGGGAAGTAGTACCGTTGCCGAATGGTTTCCGCAATCACATAGCGGGTAAGTGGCGCTATCAGGTTATGTTCCTCGGCGATAGGAATAAAAACATCCGGTGAGATCCAGCCCTGGCGCGGGTTGTTCCAGCGTAACAGGATCTCAACGCCGGTACACTGCTGCGTACGGGCATTGAGCAACGGCTGGCAAAATAGCTCAAACTCACGTTCGGCGAGGGCCAGATTAATCTCCCAGGAAAAACTCATTCTGCTGGCCGTCGCCAGCCAGGCGATATAACCGATCAACAGGCTAAGCAATACGGCCAGCGGTAACTGCGTCGGTAGATGCTTGAACGCCAGTTCGCCTGCCGACGGTCCGCTGACGCTGATAGTAAAAGGAAAGTGCTGCGATGAGAGCTGGTAACGCTCTTCATCTTTTTTTAATTCCGGGAGAGTATCGACCACGCCCCGACCATATAACAGGTGCCGTTTGCCGACCGTCAGGCTGGCGCTGGTAATCTGCGGCTGCTGCGGTTCAAGTAGCATGGTTGTCAGCAAGCCAATATTTACAATTTCCATCACGCCATCCTGGCCATCGGCGGAGGCGGGATACCACTGAATGAGAATCGGGCTTCCCTTGAGTAATGATTGATCCGTGGAAAGCAGCAGTAGATCGCTGGCTGCGGGAAGATCGGGCTGAAGCTGGCGCATGGGGACGTTACGGGCACCAAAAATACTTGAGCAGTAGAGTATTCCTTCTTTCACCAGCCCGATAGAACGGATGGTTTGCAGGCGGGCGGCTTGCTTACGCAACGGCAGATGCGCGGTCGCGCACGGAAGTTCAAGCAATGGTAGCAGCACGTTTCGTCCGACCTGGAGGGGATGCAAAACATTATCCAGCGCATCAACGGCATGATTCGCGAACGCGACCGTGCGATGATGATTTAAGTTCCGCTCCGAAATAAATCGGATGCTCAGCGTAAGAATGAGCGTGGTCAGTGCACAAATCGTGCAAACAATGAAACGATTACGGCGATAATGATTGATGATCCGTTGTGCTGTTTGCATGCGGGCCGCCCAATAAGCGTTGGCGACAAAAGCCAACCGCGACACAGCAAGTGTAGTGGGGAAACGTGGAGTCGACGAGGAAGAGATAAAAATTTCGCCCATCCGTAGCAGATGGGCGAAGGGAGGGGAAACGGCGTTTAATCACACTGGACTTTAATGGCCAACCCGCCGCGTGACGTTTCGCGGTATTTTGCGTTCATGTCTTTTCCGGTTTCGTACATCGTTTCGATGACTTTATCCAACGAGACGCGCGGCGCGCTGGTTCGACGCATGGCCATACGCGCAGCGTTGATCGCTTTAACCGAAGCAATGGCGTTACGCTCAATACACGGCACCTGAACCTGACCAGCAACCGGGTCGCAGGTTAGCCCCAGGTTATGCTCCATGCCGATTTCAGCAGCAACGCAAACCTGTTCCGGGCTGGCGCCCAACAGTTCAGCAAGGCCTGCCGCCGCCATCGAACAGGCGACGCCGACTTCGCCCTGACAGCCGACTTCGGCGCCGGAAATAGACGCGTTCATCTTATACAGTGCGCCAATAGCGCCTGCCGCCAGGAAGTAGCGGGTGTAAATATCCGGACTGACAGACTCAATAAAATGGTCGTAGTATGCCAGCACCGCAGGAACGATGCCGCACGCGCCGTTGGTTGGCGCCGTCACGACGCGGCCGCCAGCGGCGTTCTCTTCGTTCACTGCCAGGGCAAACATGTTCACCCAGTCAATGACGTTCATCGGATCGCTGGAAAGTTTATCGCTGGAAACCAGCATACGACGCAACGCGGAGGCACGACGCGGTACGCGCAGCGGCCCCGGCAGAACGCCTTCGGTATTCATACCGCGATCAATACAGGCCTGCATGGTTTGCCAGACGTGACCGAAATACTCTTCAATCTCTTTCTTGCTGTGCAGCGCCAGTTCGTTTTGCATCACCATGCCGGAGAGTGAAAGGCCGGTGCTGTTGCAATACTCCAGCATTTCTTTCGCCGATTTAAACGGATAAGGCACAGTAACCTCATTCGTCGCTTCCTGACCGAAATGCGCTTCATCAACGATAAAGCCGCCGCCGATGGAATAGTACGTCTTGCTATAAATGACCGTGTCGTCATGCCAGGCGTGGATCTGCATCCCGTTTTCATGTAGCGGCAAATTGCCATTATGAAAACGCATTCCGTCATCTTTCGGGAAATCGACTTCCTGACGTCCCTGGGCCAGCAACAGACGCTCGCGCGTTTCGACGTCGCGAATAAAACCGGGGATACTATCAATATCCACGGTAGCGGGTTCATTACCCGCCAATCCCATAATAATGGCGATATCAGTATGATGACCTTTTCCCGTCAGCGACAGCGAGCCGTAGACATCGACAGCGACGCGGGTAACGTTATCCAATAATCCTTTTTCGACCAGGTCATCGACGAACTGTTTACCGGCCTTCATCGGGCCAACAGTGTGGGAAGAGGAGGGACCAATCCCTACCTTAAACATGTCGAATAGGCTAATCACGATAATACTCCTGACAGGGCAACCGGGGCTTCCGGTTACGATGTTATAACTGCGCATAGTGTAAGAGGGAACGCCGCTATCAGCTTAACTATTCACATGAATTAAACTAATGAATAACTGCGTTTTTACTAATATTGCTGCAGTAATCTCAAGTCGTGTCTTGCGCGCGTAAAGTTAAGTATATACACGTTATCCCTCAGGCTGCCTCTGTGGAGGCTGCGAGTGGGATGCGCTCGCTTGCCGCCTTGAAGCAACTTGAATGACTTTGTATATAGTCAGGGCTTCACGCCGATTTGCAGCGCCAGCTCACGAAGAATGTTTGCGGTCATGCCCCAGACGAAATAATGCTCATACCAGGAGAGCCATACGCGGTGCGAAGTGCCGCGACGGTAAACATCGAGCGGATGATATCGACCCAGTTGCAACGCTTGCGCCAGCGGCATTTCAAACACCGCAGACACTTCGTCTTCACTTGCGTGCCAGGGAAGGTTGGGGGGAATAATGCCGACCACTGGTGTGACCTGAAAACCGGTCACGCTGTCTACCGGTGGTAAAACGCCAATCACTTCCACGGCTTGTGGCGGGATGGCGACTTCCTCCTGCGCTTCGCGAAGCGCTGCGGCGATAAGCGAAGCATCAGTACTGTCCACGGCCCCGCCGGGAAAGGCGACCTGTCCGGCGTGTTTGCGCAAATGAATAGCCCGCTGGGTCAACAGCAGCCCCGGCTGGGGGCGGCGAACCACAGGGATCAGTACGGCGGCCTGACGTTGATTTAACGTTTCATGAGTCATCTGCGGGCGCAAAAGCTGAAAGCGCGATAAGAAATGATCGAGCGTCAGACGGCTGGTATCCACGTATTAGTTCTCCAGTGGGTGCAGGATACGATTAACTTTATCAAAAGTTTCCTGATATTCCGCTTCTTCCTTGCTATCGGCCACGATACCGCCTCCGGCTGAGCAATAGAGTTGGCCCTGTGTCGCCGTGACGGTGCGGATGGTAATACTGGTATCCATGTTGCCGCAGAAACTCAGATAACCGATGCTACCGCACCAGGCGTTGCGTCGCTGCGGCTCCAGTTCGTCAATAATTTCCATCGCCCGCACTTTAGGCGCGCCGGTAATGGAGCCACCGGGGAAGGCGGCGCGCAGCAGGTCGGTGGCATGAAGCGAGTCCGGTAAACGGGCGGTAATGGTGCTGACCAGATGGTGAACGGCAGGAAATGGTTCGACGACGAACAGTTCCGGCACCTTCACCGAACCCGGCACGGCGACCCGGCCAATGTCGTTACGCATCAAATCGACGATCATCAAATTTTCGGCGCGATCTTTCATTGAGTTGGCCAGTTTCTGCGCTTGCTGATGATCCGCCTGCGGATCGTTAAGCCGTGGGAGCGTACCTTTGATCGGGCGCGTCTGGATATGACCGTTCTCCAGTTGGATAAAACGCTCGGGAGAAAGACTCAATATGGCGCCGTCATGCAGACGAAGAAAGGCGCTAAACGGAGCGCGATTTGCGCGGTTAAGGCGTTCGAAAGCCTGCCACTCATCACCTTCGTAGCTCGCCTGAAAACGTTGGGAAAGATTGACCTGATAACAGTCCCCGCTGTGCAACCAGGCCCGCACCTGACGAAATTTTTCGCCGTACTCGCAACGCGTCATATTGGACTGCCAGGCTGAGGTAAGCGTAAAGGGCGTTCGGGTCGGTGCGCGCTGGCTGGTGAGCCAGCGATATCGGGCGTCTGCATCGTGATAGCTTATCAGCGACACCACCTGTTTTTGGTGATCGACAATCAACGCCCAGTCGTAAATGCCAATTGCCATATCCGGTAAAGCGATATCGTGTGCGGCAGTATCGGGCAGAGTTTCGAAACGCCGCCCTAAATCGTAACCAAACAGACCCAGCGCGCCACCCTGAAAGGGTAAGTCAGGGTCAGGCTGAGGATGGAAAGGCAGCGCCTCTAGCTGTGTCTGCAAAACGTGTAACGGATCGTCGAGAGTGACGGTGGTCGTGCGCGCAGTACATACCGTGGTGTCCTGTGCGCGCGTGGTCAGCATGGTGACAGGATCGGCGACCAGAATATCAAAACGGTTATAGGGATGAATGGCATCACCGGAATGCAGCAGCATCGCCCAGGGCAAATGGTTTACGGGCGCAAAATAGTGTTCAGCGGCGTCCGGACGCCAGGGTAAGGTAATAACAGTGGGAGATAACGTCTTCATCATTCCTGACTCGTTACAACACTACTGGCTTACCGCCGGGTAGCGTGAAATAATTAGCGCTAACAATTTAGCAGGAGTTAATCATGTTTGCAGGTTTACCTTCACTCAGTCATGAACAACAGCAAAAAGCCGTAGAACGTATCCAGGAATTGATGTCACAAGGTATGAGCAGCGGAGAAGCAATTGCCCAGGTCGCGGGCGAACTTCGCGCCAACCATACCGGTGAACGGATAGTGGCGCGTTTTGAGGATGAAGACGAATAACCGGCTTATACCGCCGCGACAATCTTAATCTCAACTTTATATTTCGGGTTCATCAGCCCGGCCTGTACGGTACAGCGTACCGGCGCATGACCTGCGACGACCCACGCATCCCACGCCTTATTCATGGCGGCAAAATCCGCTTTATCGCTCAGAAAAATAGTGGCATCCAGAATACGTGACTTACTGGAGCCCTGTTTTTCCAGCACAGCATCAATCTGCGCCAGAGTATTCGCCGTTTGCTCAAAAGCATCGGCGTCCAGGTTTTCCGGCACGCCGGTATACCACAGCGTATTATTGTGGATCACTACGTCTGACCAACGATCTTCGGCATCAATACGCACGATAGACATTATTTATTCCTCATTTGCTTTCCACTTGAATGGCGCAAGACTGCCACAATGTGGCGCCGCCGTCACCTCTGTAACTGGCGTAAGCCTCTCCACCCTGACATAATCCCTGTGCAAATTAACAGGGGGCAGTGTGACGGACGATTTTGCAGCAGATGGCCAACTGGCTAAAGCGATAACCGGTTTTAAACCACGCGAACCACAGCGACAAATGGCGGTTGCCGTAACACAAGCGATTGAAAATGCGCAGCCTCTGGTCGTTGAAGCCGGCACCGGAACCGGGAAGACCTATGCTTACCTCGCTCCGGCGTTGCGCGCCGGGAAAAAAGTCATTATTTCGACCGGGTCGAAAGCGTTGCAGGATCAACTCTACAGCCGCGATCTGCCGACGGTAGCAAAAGCGTTGGCGTTTACCGGTAAGACGGCCCTGTTGAAAGGACGTTCAAACTACCTCTGCCTGGAGCGGCTGGAACAACAAGCGCTGGCGGGCGGCGATTTACCGGTACAAACGTTAAGCGACGTGATATTGCTGCGCTCCTGGTCAAATCAGACGCGGGATGGCGATATCAGCACCTGCGTCAGCGTGGCGGAGGATTCCCAGGCCTGGCCGCTGGTCACCAGTACCAACGACAACTGCCTTGGCAGCGATTGTCCGCTCTACAAAGAATGCTTTGTGGTGAAAGCGCGTAAAAAGGCGATGGACGCGGATGTGGTGATTGTAAACCACCACCTTTTTCTTGCGGATATGGTGGTTAAAGAGAGCGGATTTGGCGAACTCATCCCTCAGGCTGAAGTAATGATCTTCGATGAAGCCCACCAACTGCCTGACATCGCCAGCCAGTATTTCGGACAATCGCTCTCCAGCCGCCAGTTACTGGATTTAGCAAAAGACATCACCATTGCCTACCGGACGGAACTGAAAGACACTCAACAGTTGCAAAAATGCGCCGATCGCCTTGCCCAGAGCGCGCAGGATTTTCGTCTGCAACTGGGGGAGCCTGGCTACCGGGGGAATTTGCGTGAACTGTTAGCCGACCCACGTATCCAACGGGCATTTTTACTGCTGGATGATACGCTGGAGCTTTGTTACGACGTGGCGAAGCTGTCGCTCGGCCGTTCGGCGCTGCTGGATGCGGCTTTTGAACGCGCCACGCTATATCGTTCACGGCTGAAACGCTTAAAAGAGATCAATCAGCCGGGATACAGCTACTGGTATGAGTGCACCTCTCGGCACTTCACCCTGGCGCTGACGCCGCTCACCGTGGCGGACAAATTCAAAGAGGTGATGGAACAGAAGCCCGGTAGCTGGATTTTTACCTCAGCCACGTTGTCGGTAAATGATGATCTCCACCATTTTACCGCCCGTCTGGGAATTGAGCAGGCAGAATCCATGCTGCTGCCCAGCCCATTCGACTATACGCGCCAGGCGTTACTCTGCGTACCGCGTAACCTGCCGCAAACCAACCAGCCCGGCGCGGCGCGACAGTTGGCGGCCATGCTAAGGCCGATTATCGAAGCCAATAACGGGCGATGTTTTATGCTATGCACCTCGCACGCCATGATGCGCGATCTGGCGGAGCAGTTTCGCGCCACCATGACGCTGCCAGTATTGTTGCAAGGGGAAACCAGTAAAGGCCAACTGTTACAGCAATTTGTTAGCGCGGGCAACGCGCTGCTCGTCGCCACCAGCAGCTTCTGGGAAGGGGTGGACGTGCGCGGCGATACGTTATCTTTAGTGATTATCGACAAATTGCCGTTTACCTCCCCGGACGACCCGCTGTTAAAAGCGCGAATGGAAGACTGTCGTTTGCGCGGCGGCGATCCGTTTGACGAGGTTCAACTGCCCGATGCGGTGATTACGCTGAAGCAGGGGGTGGGGCGGCTGATTCGCGATGCGGACGATCGCGGGGTGTTAGTGATTTGTGATAACCGGCTGGTGATGCGGCCCTATGGTGCCACGTTTCTCGCCAGCCTGCCTCCTGCGCCGCGCACGCGTGATATCGCCCGTGCTGTTCGCTTTCTTGCGATTCCATCCGCCGAGTAATTTGTTACGGAGTATGGTAAGATGCGCGCTATTTTATTGATCTAAGCACGAAACCTCATGCGAATTCTGGCTATCGATACCGCCACAGAGGCCTGTTCTGTCGCCCTGTGGAACAACGGTACTATCAATGCTCACTTTGAGCTTTGTCCACGAGAACACACTCAACGTATCCTGCCCATGGTGCAGGAGATTCTGGCCGCCAGCGGTGCCTCGCTCAATGAGATAGATGCGCTGGCGTTTGGGCGCGGTCCGGGCAGCTTTACCGGCGTGCGTATCGGCATTGGAATTGCGCAAGGGCTGGCGTTAGGGGCAAATCTGCCAATGATCGGTGTTTCGACGCTTGCCACGATGGCGCAGGGCGCGTGGCGTAAAACCGGCGCGACCCGCGTACTCGCCGCGATTGACGCGCGAATGGGCGAGGTGTACTGGGCGGAATACCAGCGTGATGCGCAGGGCGTCTGGCAGGGCGAAGAGACGGAAGCGGTGCTGAAACCGGAACGGGTCGGCGAGCGGTTGAAACAGCTTTCCGGCGAGTGGGCGACGGTAGGAACGGGTTGGTCCGCATGGCCCGATCTGGCGAAGGAGTGTGGCCTGGCGCTTTACGATGGTGAGGTGTCGCTCCCGGCAGCGGAAGATATGTTGCCCATCGCCAGTCAAAAACTGGCGGCAGGAGAGACCGTTGTCGTGGAACATGCCGAGCCGGTTTATTTGCGTAACGAAGTGGCGTGGAAGAAACTTCCCGGCAAAGAATGACTCTCACTACTATTACCCCCCATACTTTATGCTGTGGGGTGGAATAGACGTCGAGAAAAAGGAGTCGCATCATGGCGGTTCAAAAACGGTTAATAAAAGGGGCGCTGGCGTGCGCTTTTGCGCTTATGCTGAGCGGTTGCGTGACTATCCCGGATGCCATTAAAGGTTCGAGTCCGACGCCGCAGCAGGATTTGGTACGGGTCATGAATGCGCCGCAGCTCTATATCGGGCAAGAGGCGCGTTTCGGCGGTAAAGTTGTGGCGGTACAAAATCAGCAGGGAAAAACCCGGCTTGAAATCGCTACCGTACCGCTCGACAGCGGCGCGCGTCCTGTTCTGGGCGAAGCCTCGCGCGGCAGAATTTTTGCAGATGTGAATGGTTTTCTGGACCCGGTGGACTTCCGTGGCCAGTTAGTTACCGTTGTCGGCCCGATAACCGGAACGGTTGACGGCAAAATCGGTAATACGCCGTATAAATTTATGCTGATGCAGGCTACCGGCTATAAACGCTGGCATCTTGTTCAGCAGGTCGTCATGCCTCCACAGCCGATCGATCCGTGGTTTTACGGCGGACGCGCCTGGCCTTATGGCTATGGTGGTTGGGGATGGTATAACCCTGGACCCGCAGAGGTTCAGACGATAGTAACAGAGTAACTCTTTGTTTTATCAATGAAAGAAACAGCGGCTGGGCCGCTGTTTCTGCATTCATAGAGACATAATAAAAATAAATAGTGACGCGCTTCGCAACCTTTCAGTTGCGTAATTAATAAACTGGTACGCTGAGTTAATATAATGTTAACGACTTGTTTATTAACTGGGGTTGTGATGACGACGAACACTCATTTTAGAGGTGATGCATTGAAGAAGGTTTGGCTTAACCGTTATCCCGCTGATGTTCCGGCGGAGATCAACCCTGACCGTTATCAATCCCTGGTTGAACTGTTTGAACATGCGGCGACGCGCTATGCCGATCAGCCTGCGTTCGTCAATATGGGGGAGGTAATGACCTTCCGCAAATTAGAAGAACGTAGTCGGGCATTTGCGGCTTATTTACAACAAGGGCTGGGACTCAAAAAAGGCGACCGTGTTGCGCTGATGATGCCAAACCTGTTGCAGTATCCCGTCGCGCTATTTGGTATCTTACGCGCCGGCATGATTGTGGTGAACGTTAACCCGCTTTACACGCCGCGCGAACTTGAGCATCAGCTTAACGATAGCGGCGCGGCGGCCATTGTTATTGTTTCTAACTTTGCCCATACGCTGGAAAAAGTGGTCGAGAAAACGTCGGTACAGCACGTTATTCTGACGCGGATGGGCGACCAGCTTTCTACCGCTAAAGGTACGGTTGTTAACTTTGTCGTGAAATACATCAAGCGTCTGGTGCCGAAATACCACTTGCCAGACGCAATCTCGTTTCGCAGCGCGCTACAGCATGGCTACCGTATGCAGTACGTAAAACCGGAGGTTGTCGCCGAAGATCTGGCTTTCCTGCAATATACCGGCGGTACGACGGGCGTGGCGAAAGGCGCGATGCTGACTCATCGCAATATGCTGGCGAATCTGGAGCAGGTGAAAGCGACCTATGGGCCGTTGCTTCATCCGGGGAAAGAGCTGGTGGTGACCGCGCTGCCGCTGTATCACATTTTTGCCTTAACCATGAATTGTCTGCTCTTTATTGAGCTGGGCGGGCAAAACCTGCTGATTACCAATCCGCGTGATATCCCCGGCCTGGTCAAGGAGCTGGCGAAATATCCATTTACGGCGATGACCGGCGTTAACACGCTGTTCAACGCCTTGCTCAATAATAAAGAGTTTCAGCAGTTGGATTTTTCCTCGCTGCATTTGTCAGCCGGCGGCGGGATGCCGGTGCAAAACGCCGTTGCGGAACGTTGGGTTAAACTGACCGGGCAATACCTGCTGGAAGGCTACGGGCTGACCGAGTGCGCCCCGTTGGTGAGCGTCAACCCGCATGATATTGATTATCATAGCGGCAGTATCGGCCTGCCGGTACCGTCAACAGAAGCCAAACTGGTGGATGACGATGACAATGAAGTCGCGCCGGGTGAGGCCGGAGAGCTTTGCGTGAAAGGCCCGCAGGTTATGTTGGGATACTGGCAGCGTCCTGACGCGACGGATGAAATCATTAAAGATGGCTGGCTGCATACAGGCGATATTGCGGTTATGGATGAAGAAGGCTTTCTGCGGATTGTCGATCGCAAGAAAGATATGATTCTGGTTTCCGGTTTTAACGTTTATCCAAACGAAATTGAAGATGTGGTGATGCAGCATTCTGGCGTGCAGGAGGTTGCAGCGGTTGGCGTGCCTTCCGGCAGTAGCGGCGAAGCGGTGAAGATTTTTGTGGTTAAGAAAGATCCCGCATTGACTGACGATGCGCTGATTACCTTCTGCCGTCGCCATCTGACCGGATATAAAGTGCCCAAACAGGTGGAGTTTCGCGAGGAGTTGCCAAAATCTAACGTTGGGAAAATTTTACGACGAGAACTGCGTGACGAAGCCCGTGGCAAAGTAGACAATAAAGCCTGAGCGTTAAGTCAGCTAACGAGAGACGCCGGTTAAACCGGCGTTTTTTTTGGCGCGAACCAAAGAGAACACGATTTGAATTACCAAATGATTGAAACGGACGATGCGCTGGCGAGCCTGTGTGAGGCTGTCCGCGCATGTCCGGCTATTGCTTTAGATACTGAATTTGTCCGTACCCGTACCTATTACCCACAGTTAGGATTGATCCAGCTATTTGATGGGACAAATGTCGCCCTGATCGATCCGCTCGGCATCAGCGACTGGTCGCCGTTAAAAGCAGTGCTGCGCGATACGGGAATCACCAAATTTCTGCACGCGGGCAGCGAAGATCTGGAAGTATTTCTTAATGCGTTTGGTGAACTGCCGGCACCTCTGATTGATACGCAAATTCTGGCGGCGTTTTGCGGGCGTCCGCTGTCGTGGGGGTTTGCGTCGATGGTGGAAGAGTATACGGGCGTGGCGCTGGATAAAAGCGAGTCTCGTACCGACTGGTTAGCCCGGCCTTTAAGCGAACGTCAGTGTGAATACGCGGCGGCGGATGTCTGGTATCTGTTACCGATCGCTAAAAAGCTGATGATTGAAACTGAAGCCGCAGGATGGTTGCCTGCCGCGCTTAATGAGTGCCGATTGATGCAGCAGCGTCGTCAGGAGATTCAGGCGCCGGAAGAAGCATGGCGGGATATCACCAATGCCTGGCAACTGCGTACCCGCCAGTTAGCCTGTCTACAACTTTTAGCTGACTGGCGTCTGCGTAAGGCACGTGAGCGCGATATGGCGGTGAACTTCGTTGTGCGTGAGGAAAACCTGTGGGCGGTCGCGCGTTATATGCCGGGCAGTCTCGGTGAGCTGGATAGCCTGGGCCTTTCCGGCAGTGAGATTCGTTTTCACGGCAAAACGTTGATATCGCTGGTGGCGAAAGCGCAGGCGCTACCGGAAGAGGCATTGCCGGAACCGCTGTTGAATCTGATGGACATGCCGGGCTATCGCAAAGCGTTTAAGGCCATCAAAGTGCTGGTGGCGGAGGTAAGCGCGGCGCATCACGTCAGCGGCGAGCTACTGGCATCGCGTCGGCAGATTAATCAGTTGCTTAACTGGCACTGGAAATTAAAACCGCAAAATGGGCAACCGGAATTGATTTCCGGCTGGCGCGCCGAACTGATGGCGGAGAAGTTAACTCTTCTGTTGCAGGAGTATCCGCGTTAACGACGGTAATTGTCAGGAAAACGGCCAGTGAAATAAATGTCCGTATCCGGAGTAATGCAAAAAAATAAAAAAGGCAGATTCTTCTGCCTTTTTTAATCCAGGAATTTTCCCATAAAAGAGCTTATTTTGACTCTTCGGCTTCCGGCAGCGTTACGTTAAGTTCAAGGATGGAGATATCGCCATCTTTTTGCTCAAGCTGGACGGTAACCATTTCCGGATCGATTTGTACGTATTTACAAATGACCTCAAGAATATCTTTGCGTAACTGCGGTAAATAATGCGGTTCGGCATCGCTACGGCGACGTTCCGCGACAATGATTTGCAACCGCTCTTTTGCAATATTAGCGGTACTCTTTTTCCGCGAGAGAAAAAAATCCAGTAATGCCATAATTTATCCTCCGAACAGGCGTTTGAGGAAACCTTTCTTCTCTTCTTCAATGAAGCGGAAAGGACGTTCTTCTCCCAACAGACGATCTACGGTATCTGCATAGGCTTTACCCGCATCCGCAGTGGCGTCAAGAATCACCGGTTCGCCCTGGTTAGATGCGCGCAGTACGGATTGATCTTCCGGGATCACCCCGACGAGTTTAATACGCAGAATCTCCAGTACATCTTCCATGCTGAGCATGTCGCCTTTATTTACGCGGCCTGGATTGTAGCGCGTCAACAGGAGATGTTCTTTAATCGGCTCTTCGCCATTTTCTGCGCGACGAGATTTCGATGCCAGAATACCCAGAATACGGTCCGAGTCACGAACAGAAGAGACTTCCGGGTTGGTCGTGATGATCGCTTCATCGGCAAAATAGAGCGCCATCAGCGCCCCGGTTTCGATACCCGCCGGCGAGTCGCAAACGATGAACTCAAAGTCCATCGCTCTCAGTGAGTCCAATACTTTAGCGACGCCTTCGCGCGTCAGCGCGTCTTTATCCCGAGTCTGCGACGCCGGAAGAATGAAGAGATTTTCAGTACGCTTATCTTTGATCAGCGCCTGATTCAGTGTCGCATCGCCCTGAATGACGTTTACAAAATCGTAAACGACACGACGTTCGCACCCCATAATCAGATCGAGGTTACGCAGTCCGATATCAAAATCAATGACGACAGTTTTCTTTCCCTTCTGGGCCAAACCTGTAGCGATGGCCGCGCTGGAGGTGGTTTTGCCAACGCCCCCTTTACCCGAAGTAACAACAATAATGCGTGCCATAAAAATTCCTTGTTAAAAAGGGATCAATTCAACGGTTGAACTGTCAAAGCGTTGTCTGCTAAACGCAGGCGCGCCGCTTTGCCATAAAATTCTGCCGGGATTTTATCACTCAGCCAGTAAACACCTGCGATAGAGACCAGTTCTGCCGTCAGATGGGTACAAAAAATTTGCGCTTCCCGATCGCCGCTCGCCCCTGCCAGCGCGCGACCTCTCATCATGCCATAGACATGGATATTGCCGTCAGCGATAAGCTCTGCGCCAGCGCTGACGTGACTTGTAACAATCAGATCACATTGTGGAGCATAAATGCGCTGACCGGAACGAACCGGAACATCAATTAATCGCGTTTTTGTGATGGGATTAGCGTTTTGCGGCGGCTCGCTGGGCGTTGCCGGCTCAACGGGCGCCGGTCGAACCGCTTTCTCTTTACCTTCGGTCAGTAAAGGAAGACCCATCCGATCGATTTCTGCTTTCAGGCTGGCGTCTTTACAGCCGCTCACGCCGATAATGCGTAAGCCAGTTGAGGTCACGATCTTATGCAGTTCCGGCCAGTTTACCGGGCTTTCAAGACCGCTAACGTTAATAACGACAGGGGCGTGTTTTAAAAACGCAGGAGCCTGCGCTATTTTGTCTTCTAACGCCTGACGAATAACCTCTGGTTCCGCTTCATGCAAATGAACCACTGATAAGGTGAAGCTACTGCCTTTAAGCTCGATTGGCGTGTTTGACATCCTGGCCTTACTCAATTTGCTATTTATCATCTCCGATACGGAGTGATATTCCGAAGTCCAGAAGGCATGTTATAGTCAGTATTATATTGAGGCAAGTCACCATCCCGTTAATTCAGAGTAAAAGTATGTTTTGTGTGATCTATAGAAGTAGCAAGCGCGATCAAACCTATTTGTATGTCGAAAAAAAAGACGATTTTTCGCGGGTGCCTGAAGCGTTGATGAAAGGATTCGGTCAGCCGCAGTTAGCGATGATGCTGCCGCTTGATGGACGTAAAAAATTAGTCAATGCTGAGCTCGAAAAAGTAAAACAGGCGTTAAGCGAGCAGGGCTATTATTTACAATTGCCGCCGCCGCCGGAAGATTTGCTGAAACAACATCTTTCTTCGGTAGGACAAAATACGTCGCCCGCTGACCGTTAAACGGTATTCGGCGCCGCGCCTGAATTCCATCATGATCTTAGGGGAAAATATGTATCAACATCGTAACTGGCAAGGCGCCTTGCTTGATTACCCGGTAAGTAAAGTGGTCTGCGTGGGCAGTAATTACGCAAATCACATCAAGGAGATGGGCAGCGCGACGCCGGAAGAACCCGTGCTTTTTATCAAGCCGGAAACCGCATTGTGTGATATTCGCCAGCCGCTGGCGATTCCGGCGGATATGGGCGCTGTTCATCATGAAGTTGAACTTGCTGTGCTGATTGGCGCAACGCTCCGCCAGGCGACCGAAGATCATGTACGTAAAGCGATAGCCGGTTATGGCGTGGCGCTTGATTTAACCCTGCGCGATATTCAGGGGAAAATGAAAAAGGCCGGACAGCCCTGGGAAAAAGCCAAAGGTTTTGATAACGCATGTCCGATTTCAGGCTTCATCCCTGTCGCGGCCTTCAGCGGCGATCCGCAAAATACGGTTATCGGACTTAACGTTAATGGCGAGGTTCGCCAGCAAGGGTCGACCGCGGATATGATTCATCCTATTGTGCCTCTTATCGCCTATATGAGCCGCTATTTTACGCTCAAAGCCGGGGACGTGGTGCTAACCGGCACGCCGGCAGGCGTGGGGCCATTATTAAGCGGCGATGAGCTGGACATTCGTTTTAATGGCGAAACGTTGTCTACCCGCGTTCTGTAAAATCTGCTTGCCGCCTTCAGCGGCGGTAAAACTTGCATCTGCAGGCCAGACTGGTTATAAGGTGCAGCTTTAGTGCAATGGCGGATACTTTAATGAGCGATACACCTTTCTGGCAACGTAAAACCCTGGATGAAATGACCGATGCCGAGTGGGAGTCGCTGTGCGATGGCTGCGGTCAATGCTGCCTGCATAAGCTGATGGATGAAGATACAGATGAAATCTACTTCACCAACGTGGCGTGCAGGCAATTAAATATCAAAACGTGCCAGTGCCGTCATTATGAGCGCCGTTTTGAATTTGAACCCGACTGTATCAAACTCACTCGCGAAAACTTGCCAGACTTTGAATGGTTGCCGATGACCTGCGCCTACCGTTTGTTAGCGGAAGGTAAGCCCTTGCCGACGTGGCATCCGCTGCTTACTGGATCGAAAGCCGCTATGCATGGCGAGCGAATTTCTGTCCGTCATATCGCGGTTAAAGAATCTGAAGTGCGGGACTGGCAGGATCATATTTTAAACAAACCGTCGTGGGCAGAATAAGTCTTCGGCAAAACGGCTGATTGTTTACAATTCTTTAATTTACGCCGGGCGGCCCCTGAAAACAGGAATTGTGTGCAAATTCCGTCACCTGGCGTTATCACCACCTCTTAATCGTCTCCGATACTCCTTGCCGCTGCGCTCGCGCACGTATGGCGGCGACCCTATACTTTCAAAGCAGTATATCGCTGCCTATCCTGAGGAGTTACCCATGAATAACCAACCGTTGCGTGTTTCGAAGGATCAGCCCAGGAAGCCTGATAAGACACCCGAAGACGAAGGAAAAAATCCAAAGAAAAATCAAAAGTAGTGATATAGGGTATCTTTAATAACTATGGTTCGTTGGAGGCTTTATGTCTGAACGTCCTGATTTAGTCGATCCATTACCAGAAGATGAACCGCTTCCTGGTGAAAATATTCCGGATACGCCAGAGGGAGACGATCCTCTCGACCCGGATACCCAAAATGAGGTTGAAGATCCTCGTAGATAGCGTCTTGTGCTATTAACCAACCGCCTGATGCAGTTGCCTGACTTTAGTGGGCAGCCTATACCAGGCGGTTTTTTTGCGTCATCCAAAGCGAAACATCCTGATAACCCTCAGAAAGATAGCCTATAATTTTTTGTACGTTAAAATAGTAGCGCGTCCATGACGACACTGTCTTATTTGCGCTTAGCCGTTTGCGAGTTCAAAGGAGGAAATCAATGAACAGCGAAGAGTTGACACGTAAAGCAGAAGAAGAAATCGCGGCACTCATTACCAAAAAGGTCGCCGAACTACGGAAGAAAACCGGGCAAGAGGTTTCCGAAATAGAGTTTGCGCCGCGAGAAACGATGAAAGGGCTTGAAGGGTACAACGTTAAAATTAAACTACTCTAGCGTTTAATCCGCGTTATTAACAACCGGGCTACTGGGCGGAACGCTGCCCAGTGGTGATCGGTTTACCAATATCAGGCTTTTTTCTGTTGATACAGTTCTTCGCCCTGATGGTCTTCCTCCACCCAAAAATGAATGTTGAACCGCGCATCATCGCTCAGTTCTACCCGATGCCAGTATTGCGGCGGGCTGGTGGCGAATTGTCCGGCATTAATCACTACTTTCACTTCTGGTTCTGTCGCGGCTTCATTCGCAAAGCCATAGTAGGTCACGGTGCCTTCCATCACGCAAAGTTGTCCGAAAACGCCTGCCGCTGTGTTGTGATGAGAGAGTAATGCCGCCGGAACATTCTCTTTGGTGAAAAAGGGCGTGGAGCGTTTAACTTTCCAGCTTGCCGGGATGCGTAAGTGGGACATAAGACATCTCCCTGGTGTGTCGTTTAAAAGATACATTAAACATACACCTTTAAATGACTGGCAAACAACGCATCGGGCAAAAAAAACGCTCCCGAAGGAGCGTGTGTATCAACGACCGAACAGGTCGCGTTTTTTAGGCTTAAACGCCTGGGCTATGACGACGGCTATCGCCACCACAAGATAGGCGGCAAAGATCCCTAACAGCCATTGCGGCATCTCCAGCGTTAAAAACGACCACTGGCGCTCGGCGCAATCGCCGGATGCCACAAACACCTGCGGCAGCCATTTACCCAACGGCAACCAGTCTGGAAAGCGCGCCATAAAATCACAGGTCATGAACGGCGAGGGGTGCAACTGAATCATCGTATGTTCATACGCCAGTTGTAGACCCCGCCAGGCGCTGTAAATCCAGATAACCATTGCCACGTATCGCAGCGGCGTTTTCGGCGCTATTGCGCCGACCAGACCCGCGCCCATCACGCCAAACAGGGCGCAACGTTCGTAAATACATAGCACGCAAGGTTTAAGTAACATGACGTGCTGGAACCATAACGCCACCATTTCCAGCGCCAGGGCGGTTAACGCCATCAGTAACCAGGCGCCCCGACCCCGTGAGCACTGGTTTAAAAATCGCAACATAATAATTTCCCTGCAACATGCGTAGAGACCGCAGTGTAAACCAATTCAATTCGTGCGCCACTAGCGGGAAATGAAATAATGTGTAATTGGATAATTATCAGGCAAAAAGCGAAACCGGGCAGTGTATTGCCCGGTCAAACGTTACGAAAGCGTTGCTAACCATCCTGCCTGGGTCATCCATTCGGTGACCGGCGCAAGAGTGAATTCGACGCACAGTAGCCCTACCAGCGTCAGTACGATAGTGTACGGTAACGCCATCCAGACCATACGGCCATAGGAGAGACGGATTAACGGCGCCAGCGCGGAGGTCAGCAGAAATAAGAATGCCGCCTGACCATTTGGCGTCGCTACCGATGGCAGGTTAGTACCGGTATTGATGGCTACGGCTAACAGCTCAAACTGTTTTAAGCTGATGGCGCCGTTTTCCATTGCCGCCTTCGCTTCGTTGATATAAATGGTGCCAACAAAGACGTTATCCGAGATAGAGGACAACAGGCCGTTAAAGAGATAGAACAGCGTTAGCTGCGCGTGTTCAGAGGCTTGCAAAACGAACTGAATAATCGGCGCGAAAAGATGTTGATCGATAATAACCGCCACAATTGAGAAGAAAACGGTTAACAGCGCAGTGAACGGCAGCGACTCGGTAAACGCTTTGCCGATGGCGTGTTCATCGGTTACACCCGTTAACGCGGTGGTCAGAATAATTACCGACAGACCAATCAGTCCCACCTCCGCGAGATGGAGGGCGAGGGCGGTAACCAGCCAGACGCCAATAATCGCCTGGACTATTAGCTTAATTTTATCCTGGCGGGTGCGCTGCTTACGGCTTTGGTCGTCGAATTGCTGCAAGACGCCGCGGACTTTCTCCGGCAATGTTTCGCCATAGCCAAACCAGCGCATCTTCTCGACCAGCATACAGGTTAACAGCCCACATACCAGTACAGGGACGGTGACAGGCGACATCCGCAAAAAGAAGTCGCCGAAATGCCAGCCAGCCGCTTTAGAAATGATCAAGTTTTGCGGCTCCCCGACCATGGTCATGACGCCGCCCAGCGCCGTACCCACGCCCGCATGCATCATCAGGCTACGCAAGAAGCCGCGGAATTGTTCCAGCACCGTTTTGGAATGCTGCTCAATATGGCTGTCATCCAGCATATCGTTCTCTTCGCCGCGCGATGAGGCCACACGATGGTAAATCCCGTAAAAACCGACGGCGACGCTGATCACTACCGCGACGACGGTAAGTGCATCAAGGAAAGCCGACAAGAACGCGGCGGCGACGCAAAAAGCCAGCGACAGGACCATCTTCGAGCGGATACTGAGTAACAGACGGGTAAAAATAAACAGCAGTAACTGCTTCATAAAATAGATACCCGCCACCATAAACATCAGCAGCAGCAAGACTTCCAGGTTGGCGGCAACCTCTTCACGCACATGGGCGGCGCTGGTCATGCCGATGATGACGGCTTCAATGGCCAGTAACCCGCCGGGCAGCAGGGGGTAACACTTTAACGCCATCGCCAGGGTGAAGATAAACTCTGCCACCAACAGCCAACCGGCAACAAAGGAATCAGCGAAGAAAATGAATGGGTTGATAATTAAAAAGACCAGTAGTGCCAGTTTGTACCAGTCAGGCGACTGGCCTAAAAAGTTGCGCCACATGGCGCGACCCCAGGAGATCTCCATGAAAGTTTCCCTTACCTAAAAAATAAAATAGCGTTTTTATGTTTAAACACAGAGAGTAGCGAGCGCGGCGAATGCAAGCAAGTCCTTAACGATATTGGCAGGCGATATCAGAAATGGTGTCTTGATCCCCTTTTTCTTCATCGCGTCCGCTATCAGGTGCTACGCCCGTCTGGTATGATGAGTGTAACTATGTTTTGCTGTGTAATGGAAATCTCACTATGGTCATTAAGGCGCAGAGCCCGGCGGGTTTCGCGGAAGAGTATATTATTGAAAGTATCTGGAATAACCGCTTTCCTCCCGGCACGATCTTACCGGCAGAACGAGAACTCTCCGAACTGATCGGCGTGACGCGCACGACATTACGCGAGGTATTACAGCGGCTGGCGCGAGATGGCTGGCTGACCATTCAGCATGGCAAACCGACAAAGGTCAATAATTTTTGGGAAACGTCAGGGTTGAATATCCTTGAAACGCTGGCCCGTCTTGACCATGAAAGTGTTCCACAACTGATCGACAATTTGTTGTCGGTGCGTACCAATATTTCTACTATCTTTATTCGTACTGCGTTGCGTCAACACCCGGATAAGGCGCAGGAAGTGCTGGCCACTGCGCACGAAGTGGCCGATCATGCCGATGCATTCGCCGATCTGGACTATAACATCTTTCGTGGTCTGGCATTCGCCTCTGGCAATCCTATCTACGGCTTGATCCTGAACGGCATGAAAGGGTTATACACCCGCATTGGTCGCCACTATTTCGCCAATCCGGAAGCGCGCAGTCTGGCATTGGGCTTCTATCATAAATTATCGTTGTTATGCGAGCAGGGCGCGCACGACCAGGTGTATGAAACGGTGCGGCGTTACGGACATGACAGCGGCGAGATTTGGCATCGGATGCAGAAAAATCTGCCCGGCGATTTAGCGATTCAGGGACGATAATCCAGCGATGCCCGGTAGGCGCAAACGCTACCGGGCAGCATCACAATTACAGAGTGTTCATGCGCGGCGGGCAACGTTCAAGCAGTTCTACGCTGCCATCCTCATTTTGTTGCTCCAGCATTACATCAAAGCCCCATAACCGATGCACATGTTTCAGCACCTCTTTGCGGCCTTTATCCAGCGGCGCGCGGTTATGCGGGATATACCGTAACGTCAGCGATCTGTCGCCGCGTAAATCGACATTCCAGACCTGAATATTCGGCTCCAGGTTGCTCAGATTATACTGTGACGACAGTTTTGAGCGAATCTCCCGATAACCTTCTTCGTTATGAATGGCGGAGATCTCCAGATAATTATGCCTGTCATCATCAAGTACCGTGAAGAAACGGAAATCACGCATCACCTTTGGCGACAGGAACTGGCTGATAAAGCTTTCATCTTTAAAATCGCGCATGGCGAAGTGCAGCGTTTCCAGCCAGTCGGAACCGGCAATATCTGGAAACCAGTATTTATCTTCATCCGTGGGCGACTGACAAATACGCTTGATATCCTGGAACATGGCAAAGCCGAGCGCATAGGGGTTAATTCCGCTATACCAGGGGCTATTATAGGGCGGCTGGAATACTACATTGGTGTGGCTGTGTAAAAACTCCAGCATAAAGCGTTCCGTCACTTTGCCTTCATCATACAGATGATTCAGGATGGTGTAATGCCAGAAGGTCGCCCAGCCTTCGTTCATGACCTGCGTCTGTTTCTGCGGATAAAAATACTGGCTGACTTTACGCACAATGCGCAGAATTTCGCGTTGCCACGGCTCCAGCAACGGGGCGTTTTTCTCCATAAAATAGAGCAGGTTTTCCTGCGGTTCAGAGGGAAAACGGCGTGCTTCGGCGACAGTTTTCTCTTCCTCGCGTTTTGGCAGCGTGCGCCACAGCATATTCACCTGGCTTTGTAGATACTCTTCCCGGCTTTTTTGTCGCGCTTTCTCTTCCTGCAATGAGATTTTCTGCGGGCGCTTATAGCGATCGACGCCGTAATTCATCAGCGCGTGGCAGGAGTCGAGCAGTTTTTCTACTTCATCCACTCCGTAGCGTTCTTCACAGCGGGTAATGTAATTACGGGCGAAAATCAGGTAATCGACGATAGAGCTGGCATCCGTCCAGCTTCGGAATAGATAATTATTTTTAAAAAAGGAGTTGTGTCCGTAACAGGCGTGCGCCATTACCAGCGCCTGCATGGTGATGGTGTTCTCCTCCATCAGATAGGCAATACAGGGATTAGAGTTGATCACAATTTCATAAGCCAGTCCTTGTTGACCATGCTTATACAGGCGTTCAGTCTCAATGAACTTTTTGCCAAACGACCAGTGCGGATAGTTGATCGGCATTCCGACGCTGGAGTACGCGTCCATCATCTGTTCGGAAGTGATGACTTCAATTTGGTGCGGGTAAGTATCCAGTTTGTAGAGTTTCGCCACGCGGTCTATCTCTGCCAGATAGACATCCAGCAGATCAAATGTCCAGTCGGGTCCATCGCTCAAACGTGTGGTGTCCTTGTTCATCGAATCAATCGTAACCATTCGCGCACCCTCATTGTTGGCGACGCTCTCTGTATGGAGCGCCTCCTTTCAAGCATAGAACACCATGTTAAAAAACGACTTGATCGCGAAAATTTTTCTTTGCGATTTCCGCCACTCTGAACGGCAAAAAAGCGGGCATTGGCATCATTTTATGCTGTATAGAAATGAGGCGTAGCAGGAGATCCCAAACCAGTGGGATCGCTTGCCTTTAGGGTATATGTGAAGCACGTCACCATAAAAAAGTCATATGTTGAATAATATTTTCATCTGGGTTATCAAGATGTAATCAGAAGATTATTCTTTTACTATTAACGGAGTGGCTATGCGAGTTGTCATCCTGGGGAGTGGCGTAGTTGGCGTGACCAGCGCCTGGTATTTAAGTCAGGCGGGACATGATGTCACCGTCATCGATCGCGAATCCGGCCCGGCGCAAGAAACCAGCGCGGCGAATGCCGGACAAATTTCACCGGGATATGCGGCGCCGTGGGCGGCACCTGGCGTACCGCTGAAGGCGATAAAATGGATGTTCCAGCGCCATGCGCCGCTGGCGGTGCGTCTGGATGGCACCCCGTCTCAACTGAAGTGGATGTGGCAAATGCTGCGTAACTGCGATACCCGGCATTACATGGAAAATAAAGGCCGCATGGTGCGTCTGGCGGAATATAGCCGCGACTGTCTGAAAACGCTACGCGCCGCGACCGGTATCGAATATGAAGGCCGCCAGGGGGGAACGCTACAGCTCTTCCGCACCGCGCAACAGTATGAGAACGCCACCCGTGATATCGCGGTGCTGGAAGATGCTGGGGTGCCGTATCAGCTCCTGGAATCCAGCCGACTGGCGGAAGTTGAGCCCGCTCTGGCTGAGGTTGCGCATAAATTGACCGGCGGACTGCGCTTGCCGAATGATGAAACCGGGGACTGTCAGCTCTTTACCCAGCGTCTGGCGCACATGGCGGAGCAGGCAGGCGTAACCTTTCGCTTTAATACTCCCGTGGAAAAATTACTGTACGAAAATGAACAGATTTACGGCGTGAAATGCGCCGATGAGATCATTAAAGCAGATGCGTATGTCATGGCGTTTGGATCGTATTCGACGGCGATGCTTAAAGGTATTGTTGATATTCCGGTATATCCGCTGAAAGGCTATTCATTAACCATTCCAATCGTCGAGCCAGACGGCGCGCCAGTATCGACGATTCTTGATGAAACCTACAAAATCGCCATTACGCGTTTTGATAAGCGTATTCGCGTGGGGGGAATGGCGGAAATCGTGGGCTTTAATACCGACTTACTGCAACCGCGCCGCGAGACGCTGGAGATGGTTGTGCGCGATCTCTTTCCGCGCGGTGGCCATATTGAGCAGGCCACATTCTGGACCGGCCTGCGGCCCATGACGCCGGACGGCACGCCGGTAGTGGGACGCACCCGTTATAAAAATCTGTGGCTTAATACCGGACACGGCACGTTAGGCTGGACGATGGCCTGCGGTTCAGGCCAGTTGTTAAGCGATATCTTGTCGGGTCGTACGCCAGCGATACCCTACGACGATCTGAGCGTTGCGCGATACCGTTCCGATTTTACGCCCACCCGTCCGCAACGTTTGCATAGCGCGCATAACTGATAAAGGAAGTGAAATGACCCGCCCTATACAGGCCAACCTTGATTTACAGGTAATGAAACAAAATTTGGCTATTGTGCGCCGGGCGGCCCCAGAGGCGCGCGTCTGGTCGGTAGTGAAAGCCAACGCCTACGGCCACGGTATTGAACGCGTCTGGAGCGCGTTGAGCGCCACAGATGGTTTCGCTATGCTCAACCTTGAAGAGGCGATTACCCTACGTGAGCGCGGGTGGAAAGGGCCGATATTGATGCTGGAGGGTTTTTTCCATGCGCAAGACCTGGAGGCGTATGACACTTATCGGCTGACCACCTGCATCCACAGTAACTGGCAGTTGAAAGCGCTGCAAAATGCGCGGCTTAACGCGCCGCTGGATATCTATGTCAAAGTTAACAGCGGCATGAACCGACTCGGTTTTCAGCCTGAGCGGGCGCAGACCGTCTGGCAGCAATTGCGGGCAATGCGCAATGTCGGTGAAATGACAATGATGTCACATTTTGCCCAGGCCGATCATCCGGAAGGTATCGGGGAGGCGATGAGGCGTATTGCGCTGGCGACGGAAGGCCTTCAGTGTTCATACTCGTTATCAAATTCGGCAGCGACGCTGTGGCATCCCCAGGCGCATTATGACTGGGTCAGGCCAGGCATTATTTTGTACGGCGCGTCGCCGTCAGGACAGTGGCGGGATATTGCCGATACCGGACTAAAACCCGTGATGACGTTGAGTAGCGAAATTATTGGCGTGCAGACGCTGAGCGCGGGTGAAAGGGTAGGCTATGGCGGGGGGTATTCTGTGACTCAGGAACAACGCATTGGCATCGTAGCGGCGGGTTATGCCGATGGCTATCCACGCCATGCGCCGACCGGGACGCCTGTGCTGGTGGACGGTATCCGTACCAGAACAGTAGGCACCGTTTCAATGGATATGCTGGCGGTGGATTTGACGCCGTGTCCGCAGGCGGGGATCGGCACGCCGGTTGAATTATGGGGCAAAGAAATTAAGGTCGATGATGTCGCTGCTGCGGCAGGCACTCTGGGCTATGAGCTACTGTGCGCCGTAGCGCTGCGCGTGCCTTTTGTGACAACGTAACGTTACTCAAACTAAGATATCGACCGGTTCACCTGGTGGGCCGGTCGACGTTTTCAGGCGACCTTATTCTGCTTCGTCTTCGGCGACGCGTACCCCAATCTTGCGTACCACGTTATCTTCTTTTTCAGCTACCGTCCAAATCATGCCGCCAAACTCCACCTGATCGCCGACGACCGGCGCGGCGCCCAGCAGTTGCTGTATGATTTCACCCAGGGTTTGTTGTTTATCCCGGTATTCCGTTCCTTCTTCCAGCCCGTAGATAAGCGCCACGTCGGCGAATTTCGCACTCGCTTCGAGGATAAAATCGCCAAAGAAACGCTGATCTAACGAAACTGGCGGCGACTGGCTAAACAATTTGCCCAGCGCTGGCAGATCGCGCTCCCGGCCAATCACGCATAGTACGTCGCCTTCCCGCAGGCGAGTACTGCCAGTGGGATGAAACAGTTCATTATTGCGAAATAGCGCGGCAATGCGGGTTTCGTTCGGCATATGCAGGTCGCGCAACGCCGCGCCGACGCACCATTTGTCCGCGCTCAACTGATAGATGAATTGCTCCCACGGATTATCAGGATGGATGTCAAGCCCCACGCGCGATACTGGCCAGCCAACCGGAGGCACGACCACTTTGGCTCTTTTCGCCGCCCATGACAGCGATGTTCCCTGCAGGAGCAGCGACACCAGTACCACAAAGAAAGCGACATTAAAGAACAGGCGAGCGTTTTCAAGCCCGGCCATCATCGGGAAAACGGCGAGAATAATCGGCACCGCGCCGCGCAGTCCGACCCAACTGATGAAAATGCGTTCCCGAAGATTGAAGCCGCGAAATGGCAGCAGGCCGGTAAACACCGACAGTGGGCGGGCGAAGAAAATCATCCAGATAGAGAGAATGAGCGCAGGGACGGCAATCGGCCATAGATCGGAAGGCGTCACCAGCAGCCCCAGTACCAGGAACATCGCGATCTGCGCCAGCCAGGCCAGTCCGTCAAAGTTTTGCAGAATGCCGTAACGGTTGCGAATCGGGCGGTTTCCTAACAGGAATCCGCACAGATAGACCGCGAGAATACCGCTGCCTTCAAGCGCGGTCGTCAAGGCAAAAATCAGAATACCGCCGCTGAGCGCCAACATCGGATACAGGCCGCTGGGCAGGGAAATTCGATTAATCATCTGTTGTAACAGATAACCCCCGCCCAGGCCAAAAACAATACCGAGACCGAACTGCTGGATAATATGGACGGCAAACATCCAGTCCAGACCGGTTTCATGTTTCTGGATCATCTCAATTAATGTAATGGTCAGAAAAACGGCCATCGGATCGTTACTACCCGACTCGATCTCCAGCGTGGAGCCTACACGTTCGTTTAGCCCTTTACCGCCAAGCAGAGAAAAGACCGCCGCAGCGTCAGTGGAACCGACTATTGCGCCAATGAGCAGACCTTCGATAAGATCCAGATGAAACAGCCAGGCGGCCATCATACCTGTTAGCCCCGACGTGATCAGCACGCCGAGCGTCGCCAGCGACAGCGCGGGGCCCAGCGCTACCCGGAAAGAGCTGGCCTGAGTGCGCATTCCGCCATCGAGTAAAATAATCGCCAGCGCCAGGTTACTGACCATATAAGCGAAAGGATAATTATCGAAAGGAATACCGCCGATGCCATCCACACCGGCTAACATCCCAATGGCGAGGAAGATGACCAGAATCGGGATACCTAGCCGCGATGAGAATGAACTTAACAGGATACTGCTGGTTACAAGGATGGAACCTAAAATAAATAGACTAATAATTGTTGCAGCATCCAACGTTTTCTATCTCCTGACTTACGCGACTTCGTATTATTTAACATTAACATAATAACGGCCGGGACAGCGTTTTACTTAGCCTGTAGGCGGTTTTTTTACAATTGCAGCGTAGGATGACCGGATAAAGTGAGTTGAGTACCCTGGCGCGTATTTTTAAGCGTAGCGTTTGCCCCGATAGGGAGCGTCACTGTACGCTGTTCATGCCCGAAGTCGAGACCGGTAATCAGCGGAACGGACAGACGGGAACGTAAAAACGCGTAGACGCTCTCCAGAGAATAGCCCGCGTCATACTCGTTGGGCGTCGCACCGCTAAAGCTGCCGAGAATGATGGCGCTCTGACGGTTTAAAATTCCGGCGTACTCCAGTTGCAAAAGCATACGCTCGACCCGGAAAGGATGCTCATTGACATCTTCCAGCACTAAAATTCCTTTATCGATAGTCGGCATCCAGGGCGTACCGATAAGGGAAATCAACATCGCCAGATTTCCGCCCCATAAGGTGCCTTGTACGTCGCACTGAGGGCCGTCGCCTTGCCACTCTACGGTAAATTGCGCCTTGCGTAGCGCCAGCCAGAAATGTTGCTCGGTGAACGTATTCAGCGTTTCGGCGCCAAAATTTGCCGCCAGCATAGGACCGCTAAAGGTGATGACATTGGCCTGCGCCAGGAGTCCAGCCTGAATCGCCGTAAAATCGCTATGACCGCAAATGAGTAAGGGGGCGCGCTGTTGCCGGGAGGCGATCGCTTGCCAGTCAATACGGTCCAGTAAGCGGCTGGCACCATAGCCACCGCGCACCGGCATGACAATCGTATCCGGCGTGGCCAGAGAGGCCAGCGAATTAACGTCGGCCAACCGTTCCGCGTCCGTACCGGCAAAACGCTGATAGCGGCGGCGAATCACCTCGTCATTCTCCACCTGATGACCTGCGTCGGTCAGGCGCTGAACGCCGCGTAACGCGGCCTGTTGGTTAATACAGTAGCCCGAGGGGGCGATTAAATGAAACAGAGACATGGCAATTCCTTGCTGACAATAGAATGCAAATGTATATCATGCCGCATATATTAGGCGATGTCCCTCGTTGTGCAGCGTTTCTGTATGACGCAATGAGGGCGGCAGCCTGAGTGCCTGGCCGGGGTGGTTTCGTCCCTGGCCGACAAGAGGTTAATGAGCGCGCCAGACCTGTGTGACAGGGCGATGGTCAGCGGACATTGCGCCTCAGCGACAAGTTCCGGCTATAAGGATAGATGACGTGAAATTAAGATGGTTTGCTTTTTTGGTAGTAATACTGGCTGGCTGTAGCTCAAAACAGGATTACAGGAATCCGCCGTGGAATGCCGAAGTGCCTGTAAAGCGTGCGATGCAGTGGATGCCCATCAGTGAAAAAGCCGGAGCGGCATGGGGGGTTGATCCGCATTTAATCACCGCGATTATCGCTATTGAATCCGGCGGCAACCCTAATGCGGTCAGTAAGTCCAATGCGATTGGCCTGATGCAGCTAAAGGCGTCGACCTCCGGGCGCGACGTTTACCGTCGTATGGGCTGGCGTGGCGAACCGACCACCGGCGAGCTGAAAAACCCTGAGCGTAACATCTCAATGGGCGCGGCGTATCTGAGCATTCTGGAAAATGGGCCGCTGGCCGGCATCAAAGATCCGCAGGTGATGCAATATGCGCTGGTCGTCTCTTATGCTAACGGTGCAGGCGCGTTATTGCGTACTTTTTCATCCGACAGGAAGAAGGCGATAGAAAAAATTAACGATCTGGATGCGGACGAGTTTTTTGAACATGTTGTTGATAATCATCCCGCGCCGCAGGCGCCGCGCTATATCTGGAAGCTTCAGCAGGCGCTGGACGCCATGTAGTTTAGCGTGAAGATTATTCTCGTACTTTATTCGCTCTTTCTCGGGCGTCGCGCTCAAGCGAAAAAATAATCCGCTGTAACTCCCGCTCCACCGCCGGGCTAACGTTAAGGAAACGAAAGCTCAGGCGGGGAGTGGTGATCGTTTCATTTTTCCCATCAATCACTTTACGTTCGCTGATGGCGATAAGCTGGGCGTCAACGTGAAAAATCCCCCATTGCCCCATGTTCAGTTCAACCTGCGAAAAGCGTGCGCCTTCCGTTAATCCGTCGGGGATGGCGGATTCCAGTAGCGCGCCCATGCCGCCAAGAGAAAGATCAAACAGGCGAAAACGTAACGTATGGGTGTCCGGTAGCGTGGTGACGCCGTAGTAAGGCGGATACAGCGGTGCGCCAATGCGAAAATACTCCCGGCGCTGGACAAACCACAGTGAGGACGGCAGGGGCGTGATAAAGGCCGGAAGCTGCTGATAGTGACCTGCGACGAGCTGCGGCAACGTGAACTCGACTTTTGCGCCCTGCGTTTCTGCGATAATGGCTACCTGCCCGGCGCGTAATACGGAGCTATTTTCATATTCCTGGCTGCCGTAATCCATGATGAGTTTTTCCGGGTCTACCGCCAAAATTTTACTGATGAATTGCCCCTTCGCCCATGAAATACGCAGTGGAACCTGATTTTTATTTAAATCCCGTAGCACGCCTAATATCGCTAATGGATTTTTTTTCAGGAACTGCTCATTGTAACCACTCACACGAAATAACCCCTGATACACAGACTATCGTTGGGTTATCGGCATCTGTTGAAAGAACTTAATAGCGATAAATAAATTTTTACGCCCACGAGATAAATCAATGTTCAGAAGTGCGGCGTCCGACTTTGCCTATACTTAAAACGTTTTTACTGGAAAGAGGATCTGCAAATGGGAATTATCGCCTGGATTATTTTTGGTTTGATTGCCGGCGTTATCGCCAAATTGCTTATGCCGGGGCGCGATGGCGGGGGATTTATCCTGACCTGTATTCTCGGTATCGTCGGGGCGGTCGTTGGCGGATGGCTGGCGACGATGTTTGGTATTGGCGGCAGTATCAGCGGCTTTGATCTGCACAGTTTCCTGGTCGCCGTGGTAGGCGCGATCGTGGTGCTGGTGATTTTCCGCCTCCTGCGACGCGGCTAACCGCTGCAGAACGTTTAAGCGTTGACCCGGTCAGTGCCGGGTCAACCTACTATAAACGCGCGTTACTGCGTCGCCGCGGACGACGTTTTTGTTGGCGTCGCGCTTAACGATGCCGGACGAGTAGACGGTACGCTATCACACGGTTTTTCCTGCGGACAAATCAGATCGAGCATTTTCAGCGTCACGCCGTTGGTCCAGCCAAAGCCGTCCTGAAGGGGATATTCGCCGCCGCCTCCGCCGGTTCCGGTACTGCTGACGTCATATTTTTCGACCAGTTTTTTCTCGCGATCGTAGGTATGCTGCACATTGGTTAAAAAGCGCCAGGTCACTTCCATTGCCACGTTATCCTGCCCATAATTTTGCAATCCTTCGGTGGCGACCCATTGTAACGGCGCCCAGCCGTTTGGCGCATCCCACTGCTGTCCGCTTTTCACCGAGGTGGTAGCCAGACCGCCAGGCTGTAGCAGATGTGCCTGGGCCGCTGCCGCCACTTTCGCGGCGCGCTCTTTCGCGGCGGCGTTTACATAGAGCGGGAACAGTGCGGCAGCGGTGAGTTGGTTACGGATTTTATTACTCTTCAGATCGTAGTCGGCATACCAGCCTTCTTTGTTATTCCACAGATGCATTTCAATGGCTTTTTGCCGCGCGTTGGCCAGCGCGTCATAGTGCGAGGCTTTGGCCTGATCGCCCGCCGCAGCGCTGGCGCGGGCGAGGGTTTTCTCCAGCTTATACAGCAGAGCGTTAAGATCGACAGGGACAATCGTGGTGGTTCGGATGGTACTGAGCTGCTGCGGATTATCCATCCAGCGGGAGCTGAAATCCCAGCCAGAGGCGGCGGCAGAGCGGAGGTCTCGATAGATCTCCGTTGCCGGGCGGTTGGGGTTGCTTTTGGCGGTAGCGATATCTTCAACCCAGGATTCAGGGCGGGGCGTATCCCGATCGTCCCAGTAGCGGTTGAGAACGCTGCCGTCCTCCAGTTTGACGACGCGTTGGTTTTGTTGCCCTGGCTGCAATGTCTCAACGCCTTCCATCCAGTAGGCGTACTCTTTTTGTAGCTGCGGCAGGTATTCTTTCAGCGCATCGTTACCTTCATGTTGCGCCAGTAACTCAACCATAAACGCAAAGAAAGGCGGCTGCGAACGACTCAGGTAGTAGGTACGGTTGCCGTTAGGAATATGCCCCCAGGCGTCAATTTCGTAACCAAAGTTCGCCACCATATCCGCAACTTTATCCCAGTGCCCGCTTTCCGCCAGCCCCAGCATCGTAAAGTAGCTATCCCAGTAGTAAATTTCTCTGAATCGCCCACCCGGTACGACATAGGACTCAGGCAACGGCAAGAGCGAGTCCCACTTTTCGACGTTTTTAGTTGAACGGGTCAGCACCGGCCACAGGCCATCAATATGTTCACGCAATGACTGCCCGGCAGGCGGGACATATTTTTCACCCGCTTTCGGCAGGGTGAAGTTAACATCAACAAAATGACGCAAATCGAAGCCGGACAGGTTCCGCTGCATACGATAATCCGCAAGAATCATGAGCGGATCGCTATTAGGTATGGCGTCAGCAAAGGTTTTCTGATCGGGGAAGAGTTTTGCATTCTGGACATCATTAAAGAGCGGGCCAAGCAAAATATCCGGCGGCGGTGGAGTTTCGGTGTCGGAAGAAGAGTCTGCGGCCGTCGCCGAAAACGATGCAAATGTCAGCAGCGTCCCTGCCAGCGCCAGTTTTATGGCTTTTTCCAGCAGAACAGAACGGCGAATCTCGGGGGGTATCATCAAGTTATCTCCTTAGCGGTGAGCCAAAGCCAACGGCATTTACCATGACAAAACCTTAGCCTACGATGACCAGATACGCGTGATTGAACCGCTATTTTGCGAACAAATAGACATTTTATTCAGACAGAATTTATCGACGCGCGCGTGGAAAATGGGGTATACAGAAAAAAATCCACGCCGGGACGTGGATTTTAGCGCAATGACTTGTAGCCTTAACCCGGATAGATACCGCGATCTTTACGGGCCAACAGAATGCGCTCACAGGCGACAATATAGGCTGCGGTTCGCAGAGAGCAGGATTTCTCAGCCGCTTTCTCCCAGACATGGACGATCGCGTCGGTCATGATTTTGTCCATGCGCGCGTTGATCTCTTCTTCGCTCCAGAAGAAGCTGGCCATATCTTGTACCCATTCGAAGTAGCTGACGGTTACGCCGCCGGCGTTACAGACCACGTCAGGCACCACAAGGATACCACGGCTGGCCAGAACATCATCAGCATCCGGATAGGTCGGGCCGTTTGCCCCTTCCAGCACCAGCTTACAAGTCAGGGCTTCCGCGCGCTGACGGGTTATCTGACCTTCAAGCGCCGCCGGGATCAGGATATCCATCTCCAGACGCCAGAACGCATCGCTGGCGATAGTTTCTGCGCCCGGGAAACCGGCTATCTGTTTGTGTTCTATCTGCCATGCCGTGAGCGCCTTCATGTCAATACCGGTGGCGTTAAACAGGGTCGCGGTATGATCCTGAATCGCTACGACACGGGCGCCAGCGCCGGCAAACAGACGCGCAGCTTCGCTGCCGACGTTACCAAAACCCTGAACCGCAACGCGAGCGCCTTCAACGGCGATATTTGCCCGACGCGCGACTTCCAGGCCGCTGACGAAAACGCCGCGCCCCGTCGCTTTTTCACGGCCCAGCGAACCACCGAGATGGATAGGTTTACCGGTGACGACGCCAGTGACCGTAGTGCCGTGATTCATGGAATACGTATCCATCATCCAGGCCATCACTTTACCGTTGGTGCCGACATCCGGCGCAGGAATATCTTTCTGTGGCCCGATGATAATGCCGATCTCGCTGGTATAGCGGCGGGTCAAACGCTCCAGTTCACCTTCCGACAGCGAGAACGGATCGACGCGGATGCCGCCTTTGGCGCCGCCATACGGCAGGTTTAGCGCCGCACATTTGATGGTCATCCATGCTGACAGGGCCATCACTTCATTGAGATCAACGTCAGGATGGTAGCGAACACCGCCTTTACCCGGACCTCGGGAGAGGTTGTGCTGCACGCGATATCCTTCGAAATGACGAATAGTACCATCATCCATTTGCACCGGAATATCGACGATCAGAGCGCGTTTCGGGTGGCGCAGAGTATCCACCCAGGGGGATAACTCGCCCAGATAAGGGGCCACACGCTCGATTTGTTGCAGGTAGGTATTCCAGGCAGATGTGCTGCTATCTGAAGCGTAAGATAACTTATCCATGATAAACCTTAGTGATAAAAGTAATATGTTCTTTAATTGACCGTGGTACATAGTAGATCACACCATGTAGCGATAAATTTAACACTTTTTTAAACAATTGACTCAGATCAAAAACGGCAGGCGGTTGGATTTTCGCTATGATTTTGGGTGGGAAGTGGTTAATTATCCGGGATAAGAGGTGATATGTTGCTAACTATGCGATTAATTGCTTAAATATGCACAATGTGTTAAAGGCGGCTATTTGTCATAATTATGACGCACCTCTAAAAGTAAACGTTATGATAACGACATGTATCAATGTTATGTCGTCCTGTCGGCGGGGAAACGTCTTCGCCAGGCGCGTAAAAAGATAAAAATAACCGGAGTCAGACGACGCTGGCCCCGGTTTACCTCTTTATTGTTGACGCGATTCAAGCCATATCAGCGCCAGCGTCGACAGTGAGCACATCAGCAGAATGCCGACAAACCACAGTAAATACCACATCGCTCCCGCTCCCTAATAAAGTTCATGATCGTTGCGGCGGAGGGTCTCCAGGTTGATACGCCCCAACATTTTGTAATAGCTCCACAGCGTATAGAGCAGTACGATCGGCAGAAAAATCAGCACAATCACCAGCATGATTTCGAGCGTCATCTGGCTGGAGGTGCTGTCCCACACCGTCAGGCTGGAGAGAGGACTAACACTCGACGGCATCACAAAAGGAAATAGCGTTATTCCGGCGGTAAAGATGACGCAGGCCTGGGTCAGGGAAGCGAACAGAAATCCACGAATAGTCCGACCGCGAAGGCAGGCATAGAAGGCCAGAATCGGCAGTAGCATACCGAGCAACGGGATGATGAGCAGTAGCGGCGAGCGTATAAAGTGATTCATCCAGGCGCCAGGGAGTATCGCCACGCCTTTTAAGAGCGGATTGGAAGGACCGTTGACATCTTGCGCGAGTAAGACAAAGCCATCAATGCCGGCCCACAGCCAGTACCCGGCCAGCAGGAAGCAGAGCACGACCAGCAGTGCGCTGTGGCGGGTGGCCGACAGCGCCCGTTGACAAATAACGCCCTCTGTTTTCAACTGTAACCAGACGCCTCCTTGCATCACCACCAATGACAGACTCAATAATCCACACAGTAGGGCAAAGGGCGAGAGTAACTGCCAGAAGGTGCCAAAATAGTCAACATGAAGCTGCGGCGTGAAGGCAAACGGCACGCCTAAAAACAGGTTGCCGAACGCGATGCCGAATACTAGCGGAGGAACCAGACTGCCGATAACCAGACCGGTATCCCACAGTGCACGCCAGCGGGCATTGGCGATTTTACCCCGATAATCAAAGGCCAGCGGGCGAAAGAAGAGGGCACACAGCACCAGGATCATCGCCACATAAAAACCGGAAAACGCGGCGGCATAGACCCGTGGCCAGGCGGCGAATAATGCCCCGCCCGCGAGGATCAACCATACCTGGTTTCCTTCCCAGTGGGCACCCACGCTATTGATCAATACCCGGCGTTCGTCATCGTTGCGCGCTATCAGCGGGAGCAGGCAACCGACACCCATATCAAACCCGTCAGTTACCATAAATGCCACCAGGATGACGCCGATCAGCAGCCACCAAATGAACCGCAACGTTTCATAATCCAACATGATTGTCTCCTTTATCCCTGTTGTTGCGCTTGTTGTTGACGTTGCATGGCGCTCGGCCCAAGACGCGCGTACTTCTGCATCAGATAGACTTCCGCGATTAAAAACAGGGTGTAAAGTCCGAGGATAAGCCCCATTGAGAAGGCCAACTGGCCTGGCGTCAGCGTGGAGTGAGCGTACCAGGTCGGCAGAATGTCCTGAATCGCCCAGGGCTGACGGCCAAACTCCGTCATAAACCAACCGGCTTCAATGGCAATCCACGGTAACGGCAGGCTCCAGAGCGCCATACGCAATACCCAGCGATGCTGGTCGATACGCATTCGCAGAGTCTGTATCAACGCAATCAACATCACCACTAACAGCAGCGAACCGCAGCCGACCATAATACGGAAACTCCAGAACACCGGCGCCACTTGAGGAATAGCGCCACGCTGGGCCGCGCGATACTGCTCCGGTGTTACATGGTTCATATCCGGGGCATATTTCGCCAGCAGAATGCCGTACCCCAGATCGCCCTCAACGGCGTGAAAAGCATTCAGTACCTGCGGCGAGCGATTGCCTTGCGCTATCTCCTGCATGAGTAGCCAGGCCTCCCGGCCACGCTTCAGGCGCGGCAGAGTGTCGTCCATCAGGTTTTTTAATCCCGGAACCGGCGTATCCAACGAATGGGTGGCCAGAATACCCAGCAGAGCAGGGATCTTCACGGCAAATGCATTACGCTCCTGTTCCTGCTGCGGCCAGGCAATCAGATGAAACGGCGCGGGCGCGGGTTCGGTTTGCCATTCGCCTTCCATCGCCGCCAGTTTCACCGGCTGAACCCGGGCGACCTCGTAGGCCGAACTGTCCCCCAGTTGCAGGGTTCCCAGAATGGCCAGGGTGCCGAATACTGAGCCGATAGCAAACGAGCGTAAGGCCACCTCACGCTCGCGACCACGTAGCAGATACCAGGCGCTGATGGACATAATAAACATGGCGCCGGTGACATAACCGGACATAACGGTATGGACAAATTTCACCTGGCTCACCGGGTTAAAGACCAGATCGCTGAAGCTGCTCATTTCCATCCGTAACGTATCGATGTTGAAGTGAGCGCCGGTAGGATGCTGCATCCAGCCATTGGCGTTCAGAATCCATAATGCTGAAATATTGGAGCCGAAGGCCACCAGCCAGGTGACCAGCAGGTGTTGGTATTTATTCAGCCGCTGCCAGCCGAAAAAGAACAGGCCGACAAAAGTAGATTCGAGAAAGAAGGCCAGTAACGCTTCCATCGCCAGCGGCGCGCCGAAAATATCGCCCACATAGTTGGAATAGAGCGACCAGTTAGTCCCGAACTGAAACTCCATGGTCAGGCCGGTAGCCACACCGAGAGCAAAATTGATCCCGAAGAGCTTGCCCCAGAAACGCGTCATATCGCGGTAGACGGTTTTCCCTGTGACCACATAGATCGTCTCCATGACGGCCAGCAAAAAAATCAGCCCAAGCGTAAGGGGAACAAATAAAAAGTGATACAGCGCGGTCAGTGCAAACTGCCAGCGCGATAAGTCAATGACATCCCACATGCTAACTCCTGTAGGCAGAAAGAGAGTAAAAAGCTAATCAGTACCGGACACCGGTTACGTTCCTGTTGAGAGCGTTAGCGCGTCTCCAGCCATCGGCAGACTTCATCCAGGCGCTGGCGCGAATCGGCCAGATCTTCCGGGGCCGCCAGTACCAGCTCCGGCAAAGGACAAATCTCATAGCTGTCGAGCAACAGCCCTTTAAGGGCGTCCAGACAGCGCACATGCCAGAGATGGCGCAATGCCGTGGCGTTGATTTGACTTTCGCCATACCCGGAGATGCGAATCTGGATGTTCCCGTGTCCGCATAAGCGCGCCAGAAAAAGACGATCGGCCTCGCTGAGCGGCAGTTGGGTCAAATTGATACTGTGGGGTTGCATCGCCGGATCGCGTACGTGCGCCAATAATTCATGGGCCAGCGGCAGTCCATTCATCAGACCGGCGACAGGCGGAGGCAGCAGAGTGTCGTCAGGCAGCGTATCGGCAGTAGCCACTTGCCACAATGTCAGGGGCGCGCTACCCGCTTCCAGACGATCCGTCAGCAGACGTCGGTTGTGCAGATGGCGTACCCGCCAAAGGCCGCAGAAGATGGTCTCCTGGATCTCGCTTTCACTCCCGTCCGGATGCTGAATGCGTACCGAGACTTCGCCTTCGCCCAATAGCGTATTGAGGAATGAGAGATCATCGGCATTCAGGGGAGATAACTCCCATCCCAGCACGTCACCGACTTCCGGGATGCGCCGGGAAAGCTGACCTCGTAGATCGGTCAGCAATGCCATCACCGCCGGGCTGTGAGCGCAGTGCTCGAGCGCCGCCATACTTGGGTCGCCATTGACCTGACAGGTGAGCGGTAAGGGATTCATTGAGAAACTGGCGTCATCAGGCTGCGTACCCGGCCCCAGCAGATGAAAAAAGGCGTTGCTCATTGTGCCGCCTCCTGCGCTGCGGGAGTGTCAACTATCGAACGCATCAGAGTGAGCAGTTCAGCCCAGGGATGAATACCGCTGAGCGCGCCGCGTAGCTCGCCGTCTGTAAAAACCAACGTCGCCGGAAACTGACGTACATTAAAGCGATCGCCGATAGCTTCGCTTTGTTCAAGGTCGGCCACCGCCACCTGCCAGTCAAACTGCGGGAACTCGCGCAGGAGTTCGGCGATCATCACCGGGTTATCGCTGACTTCCGGCGTACGCCGCGGATCGCGACTTAACAGGATGACGCCATCTCCAACCTGTTTGATCCAGTCGTCTACCGTGGAAGCCTCTACCGGTTGCCATCCCCGGGTTAACAGGCGTTGCCATAGCGCAGAAAATGGGGTGTCATTCGCCACTTCTCTTACCCTCCAGACGTGTCTGATACTGACGTATGCGCACTCCTTCATAGTTTTCCATCGACAGGCATTCATAGTTCAGGCAGCGTGCGGCTTCGTTTGCCTGCGGTACGATCCCCCAGGCGGCCAGTTGTTCCAGGGCGGCCTGTTCCGCCGCCGGTAGCTGGGCGCGAGCTATTTCGGTCAGGCTACCGCCGTAGTCGTCCAGTAGCGCCGGTTGCAGGCCGACTAGCGCAATGTGACAGGGTAGATGGCCGCGGATGTCGGCTAGCGCCAGGACTTCGGAAAAACTGTTTTGATGCAGGCTCATTTTTTTGGCGCTGAGATACGCCGGGATTTTCTCGCCGGCATAGGTTCGCAGACTGCCCGGCGCCAGGCCGTAATCGATCGCGTCAAGGAGCAGGAGATGGCTGGCTTGCTCAACGTAACCCAACAGGTTTAGCCCTTGCGTACCGCCGTCAACAATGTCTACCTCTTCAGGCCAGTGATACCGGGCATACAAACGCTCCGCGACCCGGATACCGAATCCTTCATCGGCCCACAGCAGGTTTCCTAATCCCATCACCACTACGCGTTGCGCATTCATGAGGTCTCCTTGTCGTGCGGTTTGGGGAATTTGTGGCTGCGGTAGCCATTGATCATGGTGGAGATCACCGTATCGTCGGACATAATGTCTTCCCGGATAGCGAGGTAAACGTGCCCGACGATGAAGGCGGCAATCAGCCACATGCCCAGTCGGTGCCAACTGTGAATATCGATGGAGTTGCCGCCGGTCCAGTAGAAAAATTCAACCACATAGCGGAACGGCGCAAAGATGGCGTATTGGCTATGCTCGCCAAACAGAGCGAAACCGGTGAGGATCATAAATACCGACAACAGGAAATAGCCGAACATCGCGGCCTGCGCGACAGGGTTATGTCCGATGTCGCTCCCCGGTTTTTTCTCCAGAAATAGATACCAGCGAACCACGGAGAAAGCGCCTTGCCACCAACTGCGACGCCAGACCGGGACGATAAACAGCTCTCGCGAATAGCGGTTGCCGACACAGGCCCAATAAATTCGCCCCAGCAGTAACACGGTAAAGATCATCGCGGCGGCAAAGTGGATCAGCCGGATATAGCCCATGTAAAACAGATAGGTCGCCTCGCCACTCACCGACGGCAGAGGTCGGCCAATGAAGTAGCCTGTTACCATCAGTACCAACATGCAGGCCACCGTTAGCCAGTGCCACAGGCGTACCGGCGCTTCAAACACATAGTGGCTGACGACAGTATCACGCGCCTCCCCGACGCGTGGAGATTGCTTTCCAGTCATCGTTCTTTTCCTTAACGCTTAGCGTACCTGGACGGCAATCAGTTCGCTGCCGTCGTCGCCAAGCACGTGGGTTGAACAGGCGAGGCAGGGGTCGAAGCTGTGCAGCGTCCTCAGGATTTCTAACGGTTGGTCGGGAATCGCCATTTGCGTTCCCATCAATGCCGCTTCATAGGCACCGATCTGTTTTTTAGGATCGCGCGGGCTGGCGTTCCAGGTGGTGGGGACCACGCACTGATAGAGTTCGATCTTCTGATCGCGTATTGACGCCCAGTGTCCCAACGCTCCGCGAGGCGCTTCGGTAAAACCGATGCCGCGGCAGTGCTGCGGCCAACTGGCCGGTTCCCATTTCTCGGTATTGGCGGTGGCCAGGTCGCCGTTTTTCAGGTTGGTCATAAGCCTGTCGAAAAAATACTGCAGCTTACTGACGGCCCATTGCGCTTCATGCGCGCGGCATAAAATACGGCCAAGCGTAGACTGGATACCGGAGAGCGGCAGTTTAAGGGCGGACATCATGCGATCCACCGACTCTATGGTGGCGGCATCCCCTTTGTGATAGGCAATTAGCGTTCGGGCAAGCGGGCCGACTTCCATGGCATGGCCACGCCAGCGCGGTGCTTTAATCCAGGAGTAGCGTTCCTGCTCGTTGAGCTGCTGGATATGCGTATCGCTGCCTTTGACATCGCCTGGGTTGTACCAGGGATCGGTAATGCCGTCAAAAGGATGACGACCCAGTTGATCGTCCGGATAGCGGTACCAGGCGTGATCCACAAACTCCTGTATCTGTTGCGGATCGGCCAAATCTACCGGCATGACATTTTTAAAATCGCCATTGACCACTGCGCCGCCCGGCATTAACAGGCTTTGCTGGCTGAAGTCGTTGGCAATGTCCGGAAACGCGCCGTAGCTCAGAACGCATTTATCCGACAGTCCGATGCCAATTTGACTCCATGCTTTATTGAACTGGCCGATAGCCAGCGCGTCCGGAACCATCACGTTGTTAATGAAGTCGGCAGTGCGGGTGATGATCGACTGCACCAGGTTGAGGCGCTCCATATTGATAGCCCCGACCGCGCCGCTTTGATCGAGATTGATCGCGCATGGCATACCGCCGACGATCCAGTTAGGGTGGGGGTTCTTACCGCCAAATATGGTATGGATTTTGACGATCTCGCGCTGGAAGTCGAGGGCTTCAAGATAGTGGGCAAAGCCCATCAGGTTAGCCTCTGGCGACAGTTTGTACTGTGGATGTCCCCAGTAACCGTTACGGAATATCCCAAGCTGGCCGCCGTCGACAAATTTCTTCAACCGATTTTGTACGTCAAAGAAGTAGCCCGGCGATGACATCGGCCAGGCGGAAAGGCTTTGCGCCAACTGCGAGGTGGCGCGCGGATCGGCTTTCAGCGCATTCAGAACATCAATCCAGTCCATCCCGGCTAACTGATAAAAATGGACCAGATGATCGTGACACCACAACGTAGCCAGCATGATGTTACGTATAATATTGGCGTTATCCGGCACCTGGATACCGATCGCATCTTCGATAGCGTACACCGACGCCAAAGCATGTACCCCGGTACATACACCACAAATACGTTCAACAAACGCCCAGGCGTCACGTGGGTCACGGCCTTGCAGAATGATCTCCAGACCGCGGAACATCGTGCCGCAGGAAACGGCATTGGTGATGACATTTTGCTCATCAATGTTCACTTCGCAGCGCATATGTCCTTCGATGCGGGTAATCGGGTCCACGATCAGACGACGGCCGGCGTTGTTAACGGTATAACCCTGGGTTTGATACTGGTTACTCATGCCTGCTTATCCTCATTGTCCGGCTGTTGTTCGGCTTGCGCTAACTGTTGTTTGTGGCGTTTACGTTGGTTGAGCGCGCTGGCGACCGCGTGACCGCCAACGCCCGCAGCGACTACGCCCAGCGCGGTCAGACCCACCGTATCGGCGGTTGAGTGGGTACCCATCTGGGGAATATCCACCACGCGGCTATAAAACGAGCCGCGATCCCAGAAACCATTTTCTGAACATCCCAGACATCCGTGGCCGGACTGGATAGGAAAGGAGACGCCGCCATTCCAGCGTGTGGAGGAGCAGGCGTTATAGGTGGTTGGCCCTTTACAGCCCATCTTGTACAGACAGTATCCCTTGCGGGCGGCGTCATCATCCCAGCTCTCGACAAATTCACCGGCGTCAAAATGGGCGCGGCGGTAGCATTTATCGTGGATACGCTGACCGTAGAACATCAGTGGACGGCCCATGCGATCGAGTTCCGGCAGACGATCAAACGTCACTATATAGGTAATAATGGCGCTCATGACATCCGGGATTGGCGGACATCCAGGGACTTTCACGATCGGCTTGTCGGTAATCACTTTGTCGATAGGCGTTGCCTGGGTCGGATTGGGACGGGCGGCCTGGACGCAACCCCAGGAGGCGCAGTTTCCCCATGCGATAATAGCACTGGCGCCAGCGGCGGCTTTCTTTAGTTTTTCAATGAACGGGCGGCCGCCGCTGATACAGAACATCCCTTGCTCTCCTAACGGCGGATTGCCTTCCACCGCCAGAATGTATTTCCCGGCGTAGCGAGTGGTAATATCGTCAAAGACTTCTTCGGCTTGTGCTCCGGCGGCGGCCATCAGGGTGTCGTCATAATCGAGGGAAATCAGCGAGAGGATCACATCTTTGGCTAGCGGGTGCGAGGAACGGATAAAGGATTCGGTACAGCAGGTGCATTCCAGTCCATGAATCCAGACAACCGGAATCCGTGGTTTATTCTCCAGCGCCCAGGCAATCTTTGGCGTCATTCCGGCGCCCAGTCCCAGCGACGTGGCGGCAAGGCTACAGAATTTGAGAAAGCTGCGTCGGGTCACTCCCTTACGACGCATGGCTTGATAAAAGGTCTCCTCGTTATTCATAACGCGTATTTTTTCTCCTTTTTGCACCACGCTCCGCCAGGGGCATAAGGCGCTTTTGCGGGTCCGTCGACGTTCTGCCAGCAAGGTAAATCATCGTGTTACGCGCGAGCGCGAAAACAATCCCGATTCACTTTGCACTGGCGTATATCGCCAGAAATAATGTGAAAAAAGCGTATCTGATTGACCGGGATAAACAATGCAAAGAGTATGGGTATAGCTTATTGCGGTATATTTATGCCCATTATCGTTTTTTCGGCGAAAGGGCGGCGGCAGGGAAGGACGGTTGAGCTTATCCCGGGATGAGGTTTTCAGCGAGGAACCTCGGGTGGATTCAGCCAGGCCTCGCCATTTCAGGGATACGTAAGTTGATGCAAAAGGAGGGGGAGATCTGATGTAATCGTTAAAAGAAGCGTACTTCGTGATGATTTTTATATAAAATAGTGGTGCTGGTTTTAAAGGAATGCAAAAAATAGAATGTTTGAATGAGGAACCTCTATGAAAAACAACATCAGATTTGACTTGTCCGATTATTTGATTCATTTTTTTCGGGATGTTGATTTAGAGACCGGTAGCCATATTTATTTGCCTGAGCACTGTGGTTTTAATAATCAGCACCATTCACGTTTCATTGATGCTAAATATTTACTTAGATTATCTTTACGTAGTCATAAAATTTTCTCGTCCTGGTCATACCGAAATGGGCAACGAACCGTATATGGTGACTCCCCGGTTGTATGCTTTACAGATATGCCGATTGCAGCTTATTTAGAAACTGGGTTGCGCCGATTGGAACGAAATGAAAAAATCGGTTTATATGCAATCGTTTTACCTAAAGAGCAAATGTTTAATTATGGGGCAAGACCAGTAATATATGGATTGGATCAGCATAACAATGCTCGATGCTCGCAAGGCAGAAACGGGGAACGTATCCTTGATGAATCTGTTCTCCCTTTGATTGAACAATATAGATATGTTACTTATGTTCCAGGTAAGATTGACTGGTCACATGAACGCGAATGGCGATGGCCATATCGTGGAGATATTAAAAGTTTCCTTAATCATATTGAAGAGTATGGTATTCCGGAAGACATTGAAAGTACTCCAGGCTTTGATTTTAAATCAAGTAAAATAAAGGGCGCGGGAATAATAGTTCCATTAGCGGAAGATATCCCTACCGTAGCTCATGATATTTTAACCTTAATTGATCGAGGTGTAATTGGGAGGGACACCTTCAGATTTATTATCGCTATTGATAATTTACAGTCATGGTCTCAGATTTCAGAACCAGATAATTTGCTTTCTTATATTAATGATAATACATTCGAATTCGAAGCTTTTTTTAATTTATCTGAATCCAAAGTGAAAAACTATGCTGATTCTATTTATAATTATGTAAATGAATTGTATTCGAAAAAGGATTTCTTAAATGATAGTTATGCAATGGAATTTGGAAATGCCTGGGTCTGGATTCATGATAACCAATGCCAGGTGGTACGGGCGTTACTGCAAACTGGAATGATCAAGGTGAATAAAGAAGGAAGGTACTTATTAGATGTTAATTTGGCTTCTGTTGATTGGCCATTAAGAAGAAAAGAAGCTTTCGCAAGTCATGTCGCTGGATGGCTCAAGCATCGTTTTGGTATCGAAGCGGGAAGGTATTCTGTTTGGGGAAAAGATGATTATGATGCTGTCCCAAGTTATGAGACGCCACTAAAGGACCAGTATCCTTTTTATAATCATACAATGAATGTCGACTGGTAATTAAGAAAAGAACTTACTTTTTTAGATTTGCGTGAAATTTAACTCTTTGATTTTTAATGTAATATTAAAAAATAGACACTAATATAAAAGAGATTGTACTTAAGATTGTGTATCTGTACTAATTTTAGACCAGGATCAATATTTTATGACACTCGCTCAGTTGTGGCAGGAAGAATGGGATAACCGATCGCCAGTTAACCCTTCTCCCACACTCTCCACAGCCGAGCGTTGTACTTATTATCTGAATTCTTGAGAACGTTTAACGGTTACCATGTATATTTGATACCTACACGATAGCGTGTTTGTCGCTCACTGGTATAACGATTCTCTTTAATGTTTCCAATTTCAATAAAAGGGCGCCAGTTCTTATCAAGAGAATACATGAGCCTAATGTTATGCTGATAATCCCATTTGCGATTGTTATAAAGAGGTAACGCATTGGAATCCATTTCCCAAAAAATATCGAACTGATACAGAAAATCCCAGCGATCATACTTATAACCAATGAAACTATCAAACTCCTGAATTTTAGAATGATAGCTATTTCCATCGGCTCCGACCATACCATAATCCCATAATTTCCATTTATAACGGCCTTGCAAACGAAAACCATTGTCAAAGGTATAGTTTAGACGAACATAAGGAATATAAACTAAACCATCAGAGTTATAGTCCAAAGAAAGGCCTGCTAAGCCGACGGTATTCTTATTTAAGTTAGTGTAATAGAAGGCTGATAGCTCAGAGCCATTTAATTGCATCTCGTCATAAGGATTCTCATCTTTATTGTTGTAACGAGCATCAAACTCTAAGCCAATATTTTCCCCTGTGTCGAGGTAGACTTTAAAGCGGTCACCATGTTTTTTAACACCATCACGATAATCATGACGATATTCAATTGTTGTTTTATAATCATTTGCTAATGCCTGTTCTGTAAAAAAAAGACATGAGGAGGCCACGATAAATTTAATAAACGTATTCATCATTATCCTTTGATATATGAAATAAAATTTAATTATTAAATATAAGCGTTTACTGCCTTGGCTGAAACTTCGGTTGGGCGCCAAACATCACCTGAATGTTCCAACCATGGAATCAGCTCTTCTGTAATCAGTTTATTCACCAGAGGCATATTGTCTGATGCGATGTTTTTCATCTGATAGGGATCATTTTTATTATCATGTAAAATATAGGTAAGTGGTTTGCCTATTTTACGGTCAATAACCAGTGTATAACGGTCGGTTCGTACACCGCGTCTACCGTAAGATTGTCCGCCGTAAGGCATAAATGTATAGAATTGTGAGGTTGGACGTTTATCGCCACCATGTCCCATAAGAGTCTTTGAGAAATCAGTACCCTCAACGTTATCTGGAATGTGCTCACCCAAGCCCATCAATCCTAGTAATGTCGGATAAATATCGGGGGCAGAGAAAAGCAAATCATCCTGACAAGCGGGTAGTTTACCGGGCCAGCGGAACATCATTGGAATACGCATAGCCTCTTCATAATGCACATTTTTAGTGGGTTGACCATTCGAACCCATACAACACCCGTGATCGGAGAAGAAGACAACCAGCGTATCTTTATCCAGTTTCAGGCGCTCCAACTCAGCCAGAATACGTCCAAATTGTTCATCGACACCATTAATCATTGCCATATATTCTTTGAAATATTCAGGTCCATAGCCTTCCTGATACGTTTTGTCCCATACTACGTTAGGGCGTTTATTCAAAGTGCGGGATGTCTGATTTTTAAAGCGATCAAGATATTTTTGTGGTACTTGATCGTACGGCGAATGTGGCGGATTCATTGAAACGACCAGCGCAAAAGGTTCGTTGTTATTACGATATTTGCCCCCTTCATTGCGTAGATATTTGATGGCCATATCTGCTTCATGTTCTGGGCTCCATTGGTTTATTTTCAACGGCTTATCACGAGGCGTATCATTGCTCCAATAAATTGGGTTGAGGTGCAAGTCGTAAGTGCCATAGCTGTACCAGAAATCGAAACCGTGGCGTTTTTCTGGTGGTGTCCAGTCATTCCAGTAACGTCCTTCTATTGGGTTATTGTAGCCTGGCACGAAAGGTGCTTCTGGCGCATCAAGGTGCCATTTACCAATGTACCCCATGCTAAACCCTTGTTTCTTAAGAATGTCAGACCAGGTTATGGCTTCTTTTTTGAGCTCAATACCAAAATCTTTCCCTCCAAAATTACCGTTTGCGCCAGTATGACAGTTGCCTTGTAACCCATTGCGATATGGGTATTGGCCGGTCATTAACATACCGCGGAAAGGTGTACATAGCGGGTAGTTCGAAACCGCTTGCCTCAATACGACACTCTGACTCGCAAATCGATCAATAAAGGGTGTAATAGATTGATCCTGACCCATAAAGCCCAGCGACTGTGCCCGCATTTCATCAGGAAAGACGATTAACAAATTAGGCTTCTTGGTTATTTTTTTAGTTGTGGCAACTGTATCGGTAGTGTGTGTAACACTTAAACCGGCAGCTGCTGCTGTTGCGCCTAATGCGCTTGAAGCTGCGAGTCCTTTGAGCAAGTTTCTTCTTGTGACTGACATGTTCTTTACTCCAGATGGATATAGGTCGTTTGTCTTTCAGTTATTGTTTTCATTTTCTTACGATATTATTTAATCGTAAGAAAACAAAATGAAAAGTCTGAGTTTGTGATCAAGGTGAAAGTTTTTGCCAAAAATGGTCAACGATTCACCATGCATTTTTTGGCTTCTTTTTGAGCATGAGTGTAGTTTTTTTTGTTAGAAATTTTTTTTATATGATTGATTTTCATTAACTATTTTTGTTTTTTTCAAAGATTTTACCCTTTAATAGTTGCGTTCTTTTTTCAGCGTAAATAATGGTATTTTCATTTTTTGCTACATTATCCATTGGTGCTATTTGGAATTTCGTTAAAAATCATCTTGTTCCAGGTAACGAACTTTTGTGTTTTTGTTACCGTAAATCTGCTCTTTATCAGTAAAAATATCAGAATTAACTTATTGTTTATATTGCTTTTTGTTGTGGTTGTGACGGAATTGCATCTTTGATCAGATATCGTGGTAGCCGTGCTATTGGAAAGTATGTTAGCTGGCTATATGATAGGGGCCTACGTGTAAGGTTTTGCAAACATATGGTCAAACTGACGAAACTTTGTGAAAGAGATCATAACTTTTGTTTTTTCTGTTTGAAAGTAAACGTAAGTATATTAATCTTAATTCGAGCCCAAACGAATGGTATTTGTTTGGTTTCGTAAGGAGACAGAAGTGAAGGCAGCAATCGAAAGGCGTATGGAAATCCTTGAGGTGATAACCCGGCAGGGGAAAGCTCGTGTCGAAAACTTAGCCGAAAGATTCAATGTCTCAAGTGTCACCATTCGTAGTGACCTGAGTTTTTTAGAAAAAAACGGATATATCGTCAGATCGCACGGTTCGGCTATCCCGAACGTCGGCGTAATTGCTGAACTTACTGTTAATGAAAAGAGTCGTCGTAATTCTGACGTAAAATCCCTGATTGGGCGGGCTGCTGCAAAATTGATTAACAATGGTGATACGGTCATTCTGGATTCGGGAACCACCACGCGTGAAATCGCTGCCAATTTAAAATCAGTAGAAAACGTGGTGGTCATGACAAATGGGCTGGATGTGGCTGTGGAGTTAGCGTCAGCGCCTGGAGTGGAGGTCCTCATTTCCGGTGGTGTGCTACGTAAGAGTGCGATGTCTTTCTCTGGTTCTCAAGCTGAAGCCAGCCTGAAAAACGTGCGTTTTGACAAGGTTTTTCTGGGGGTTGATGGCTTTGACTTGCGAGTGGGTATCACGACACATAATGAGCAGGAAGCCAGTCTTAACCGCTTAATGTGTGATATTTCGGAGCAAGTGATTGCGGTTGCTGACTCTACGAAGTTTGGGAAACGCAGTTGCCATATGATCCGTGAATTTGGTGATATTGATGTGTTGGTGACGGATTCTAATATCCCCGAAGAGTATGTGCAACGCTTGCGGGATATGCGAATCGAAGTCATTATCGCTGAAAAAGAGAAGTAACGCTTTACTCCATAGTGACATTATTAATGTTAATTGTGGAGTAAATTAATGCCTTCGTTAGAAAAGCTTGTTCAGTGCCACAGGGCTGGGGAACAAATTGGAATTTATTCTGTTTGTTCTGCCCATCCTCTTGTTATTGGGGCTACACTGGCGACAAATAGTCGATGAAGGTGACGTAATATTTACAATTCCGCTCGAAAAAGTTGAAACATCTGCCTGTTAGTGGGGTAACGTAATAAATTAAGCAACAATCAACTTACCGGGAGAAAAAGTGGATTGCGGAAAACAATAATACTGCAAGTAACTATTTATGGCAGAAGCTATTAATTATAGTGAATACCCTCATTATTTACTGAGTATGGTATTCCCGTTTCTTATTGTTTAGTTTTTAAAATAATACACTGAATAACCAAATGCTGACGGAAAAGCTAACCGTATGGCACAAGCTATAACGCTTTATGTTTTAAAATAAAATACAGGAATATTTTTATGACTCAGCCAAATATCGTCTGGACTCGTATCGATGAGCGTTTACTTCACGGACAAATCCGCATTACCTGGGGAAAACATACAGAGGCTAATCTGATTCTGGTCGCTAATGATGATGCCGCCGAAGGCCCAAATGCTGCTTTCATGCAGGCGGGAATGAAAGCTTCTGCGGGCGGTGAATATGCCGTACGTTTCTTCAGTATTCAGAAAACCATTGACGTGATCCATAAAGCCTCCCCACAGCAGAAAGTATTCATTCTGTGTAATAACCCAACGGATGTTGCACGTCTGGTTGAAGGTGGTGTGCCAATTAAACATTGCAATGTGGGCAATATGCATTTCCATGAAGGTAAACGTCAAATAGCCAAAACGGTTTCTGTCGATGAAAAAGATCTCGATGCTTTCAGACGCATTCTCGCCTGCGGTGTAACTTGTACCGTGCAGAACACACCAGACCAGACTCCGGTCAATGTCATAGAACTAGCCGCCAGTGCATGAGTTCATGACGTATCGCATCACGACATACGGCAATAAAGGAAGAAATTATGCTGTTTGAAGCTACTTTAGTTGCAATCTGGGCCTTCTTGTGCGGTATCGACAAGTACGACGTAGCCCTGAATATTCACCGTCCTTTAATTACCGGCCCGGTTGTAGGCCTGATTATGGGCGATATGGAAGTGGGATTGATCGCTGGTGCTACTCTGGAGTTGGCCTGGCTAGGTCTGGTGCCTAATGCTGGCGCACAGCCACCTGATGTGACCATGGGGACGATTGCTGCTGTCGCTTTTGCGGTTATGACAGGGCAGTCACCGGAAGTTGCTATGGGCGTCGGTATGCCAATCGCTGTTCTGATGCAGATGATTGTTATCGGATTCTTTGCAATGACCGCCTTCACAATGGGGAAAGCAGATAGATGTGCTGAACAAGCTGATATGGCAGGGATCTCCCGCTTATTGGTGGGAACATTGATTACGCGTTCCATGCTCTATTTCATTATTGCCTTCGTGACGGTTTATTTCGGTGAGCATGCTGCTGCCTGGATTGATGAAAACACGCCAACGGTCTTGTTAGAAGGTCTGGGGATTGGGGCGAAGATGGTACCGGCAATAGGTTTTGCTATGTTGTTGAAAATCATGTGGTCGAAAGAAGTGGCAGGGGTGTTCTTTATCGGTTTCGTGATGACTACTTATCTGAAGCTGCCAATTATGGCCGTGGCAATTCTGGGCGCATCCATTGCCCTTCTGTACTACTTCTTTAGTGGAAAAAACAGCAATAACGATACCAAACAAGCAGAGGATTTCGAAGATGGCATCTGATATCACCGCAGACAAAGGCCGCGTAGCGGAAGCCAAAACAAGCAGCCTGATAGATAACGTTGATGCTTATCAGGATACCGAGGTTCGTAAAGTGATTTCCCGTAAGGACCTATGGAAGTGTGCGATCCGCGGGCTGTTTATGGAAGGTAACTTCAATTTTGAACGCATGCAGGGGGGCGGTTTTGCGTATTCGATTATCCCGGCATTACAAAAAATCCACGGTAATAACCGTGCGGACCTGGCGAAATCACTGAAGAACCATTTGCAGTTCTTCAATGCCAGTCCAAAACTGTTCACCTTCCTGCTGGGGACAGCGGTTGCTATGGAAGAGAACAAAGAAAAACCGTCGACGATTAACGTCATGAAAGTTGCGGGAATGGGGCCGACCGGTGGTATTGGTGATGCTATAGACCATATGACGCTGATGCCATTGACGTTGGCTCTGGGGGCATCGATTGCGATTGAAGGGTCGATCGCGGGACCATTTGTGTTCTTTATACTGTATCAAATTGTCCATTTTTTGGTCTATTTCGGTTTGATGTTTATGGGCTATCGCGCGGGCACAGCGGCGATGGTGAACATGAGTGATGCCACAGAGAAGTTGGCAAAAGCCGCCAACATCATGGGGATCTTTGTTATCGGAGCGTTATGCGCCACCTTTATCAGGCTACAGACCACTGCGGCAATCGATCTTGGTGGCAAGACAGTGGAGTTACAAACTGCCCTGTTTGACAAGATCATGCCGAATTTGCTCCCGCTGGCGTTAGTGTTCTTTATGTTCAAAATGGTGAAGGGAACAGGCTTTTGGGCAAAACCCCCGGTTCTCATTTTTTCGACACTGGCTGCGGGAGTTATCGGCCATCTGTTGGGCATTGTGTAATGAATTGATTCGTGTCGCCGTATCCGCCTGTGGGCAATCGCAGCATGCGGATATGGTGTAAGTAATATGCATTCAGGATTATTAGGGTAAGGACGTTGTAAATGATTGGGATTGTTGTCTCTGGCCATATTCATTTTGCTTCCGGTATGGAATCAGCGGTACGAGCAATAGCCGGTGAACAGCCGCAAATGGTTTTCGTCGATTTCGTGGAAAATCTGTCTACAGACATGCTGGAAGAAGAATTACGCAACGCTGCTGATCGGGTTGATAGTGGTGATGGCGTACTGTTTTTAACCGACATTCCCGGAGGGTCGCCGTGTAACCGTGCGCTAAATATCCTGATGAGTGGTCGCAATGCTGAGCTACTGGCTGGGGTTAATTTACCGATGATCGCTAACGCGGCTTTTGAGCGTGATGGCGTATCGTTAGCTGAACTGGTGGACATTCTGATGGATATTGGCGCTACCAGCGTACAGAACATGCGTACTGAACTGGCTGCCGCACTGGTTGTTGATAACAGTGATAATGAAAGTGGGCTCTGATGTGTTGTTGCATCTGCTGACGCCGCAAGGCGTTGATGCGGATGCCACTGCTATTGATTATGTCACCGGTTACATGCGGGTTGTTAATGACAGCCCGGCCTGTGACACAAGGGAGAAGATTCACCATGAGTAACATGGTACAGCAGACTCGCGCTCAGCAGGCGAGTGAAACGATGAAGCGCGTATACCGTTATCAGGCAACGCATCAGACTCGTAGCGTGATCCGCCGGAGCGGTAAAGTCCGTTTTATCAAAGATACCGATTGGGAACGTGGCGTATTTTGGTCTTGTGTGGCGGCCGCCTGGCTGGCAACAGGTGATCAGGAATATCTGGATGGCGTGATGAATTATACGCTGCACACGGGGTTCCGTCCCGGGCCAAACTTACGTTTCGCTGACGATCTAATCTGTTGTCAGGCATATCTGGATGTTTGGCCGGTGATAGCTATCCCGGAAGCTTTGGAACCCACGATTAAGGCCATTTCTGCCATCGTCAACGAACCTAAACCCGGACGTGAAGACTGGTGGTGGTGCGATGCGTTATTTATGGCGCCCGCAACGTTTGCTGCATTAAGTAAATGTACACATGATCCTCGTTATCTGGCCTATATGGATCAGGCTTTCTGGGATGCCGTGGAGCATTTGCGCGATCCTGAAACGGGACTGTTTTATCGTGATCATCGTTATATTCCTGATGGTAACGGCAGTGAATTGCGTGAAGAAAATGGTCAAAAAGTATTCTGGAGCCGAGGTATTGGTTGGGTGTTAGCGGCTATCCCACGTTTACTGGCGCGCATGCCAGAAGATTATGCGGGTCGTCAGCGCTATCTTAATCTCTTTATTGATCTTGCAGATAAAGTGATCCGTTATCAGCATGAGGATGGTTTATGGCGTACCAGTTTGCTTGATCCCCATCGTTTTCCGGCGCCGGAAAGTAGCGCGACAGCATTGTTTTGTTATGGGCTGTGTTGGGGGGTGAATCAGGGTGTGCTGCCAGTTGAAATTTATCTGCCAGTCGTCGAAAAGGCCTGGGATGCTTTGCAGGGCTGTATTCACGATAATGGTATGATCGGTTGGGTTCAATTGCCGGCGTTCAACCCACGTGATGTAAAGTTTGAGCACAATATTGACTATGGCGCCGGGGCATATTTATTAGCGGCAACCGAAGTGATGCGCTTGAAGTAAGGTATAACGAGCCTGTCTCTGATGTGAATCGTGATGAGAGCAAAAGAGACAAAACTTGCGCGTATTTTACGGTCTGTAGTGAATAATGAAATCGAACAGGTGGAATCCGCATCGTACCGTTTATCTGCGGTCAGATAGGGACCGTTAGCGTGTGTTCTATTTCGTCTGGCTAATTTATCGTTCTTCGACGAAGCGTGTTTTAATGCTTACCTTTCGTTTATTTTTGTTTTGCTTTCGTTTTATTTCATTTTTGTGATTTTGCGCATTTCAGCGGTCGTTTTATTTAGGTAAATTAGCCGATATCGTTTCATTTTTTCGGAACTCGTTTTCAATGAATATGTCACCGACTCAACGAGCCTACTTTCACATGATGGCAAAACCTGTCAGCTATCGTTGCAACCTGCATTGTGAATACTGTTTTTATCTTGAAAAGGAGACGATGCTGAATGCGCGGAAAAGCCCGGAGCAGACAATGAGCGACAGTATGTTGCGCCGCTATATCCGTGATTACTTACGTTCCCATGCCGGCGATACGGTGGATTTTGCCTGGCAAGGGGGTGAACCTACGCTGGCTGGATTAGATTTTTATCGTAAGGCTGTGGCATACCAACAGCAATATGCTGAGGGGAAAACGGTTACCAATAGTTTTCAAACCAATGCAATTGCTATTAATCGTCAATGGGCAGACTTTTTTGCCGAAAATCGTTTTCTGATTGGTGTCTCTGTCGACGGAATAGCAGAGATACATGATAAATACCGTATTGCTGTTAATGGTCAGCCAACCTTTGAGCGTGTCAAAAAATCTATTGCGTTGCTACGTGAATACAACGTGGATTTTAATACACTAACAGTCGTGAACGATCAAAACTATGATAAAGGACGGGAGACTTACCAGGCGCTCAAAGCATTAGGTTCCACTTTTTTACAGTTTATTCCCATCGTAGAAGTTGATGCCCGTTGTTTGACTCCTGCAAAGGGTCATTACTCACCACCAGCAGATGCCGTGTTATCACCTTTTAGCGTTCCGGCAGATGGTTACGGGCATTTTATGAATGCGGTATTTGATGCCTGGGTGAAAGAAGATGTTGGTTCAATCTATATACGTGAGTTTGACAGTTTACTGGGCACCTGGATGGGATATCCGGCATCAACCTGTGTGCAAGCTACTACGTGCGGTCAGGCGCTGATCATTGAAACTAACGGCGATATTTACAGCTGCGATCACTATGTCTATCCGGCTTATTTGTTAGGTAATATTGCTAACACATCGCTGGTAAAATTGGCTACATCACGCCAGCAACAGCGTTTTGGGAATGCAAAACAGGAAAAATTGACCCAAATGTGTCAGCAGTGCGAGGTCAAAGCTCTGTGTCAGGGAGGATGTCCGAAACATCGTATCGTCCCACAAGCGGGAGAAAAGCATAAGCACAATTATCTGTGCGCTTCTTACAAGCATTTCTTCTATCACACCGCACCAGTCATGCAGGCCATGAGCAAGATTATTCAGAGTGGCGGCGTGGCGGCTGACATTATGCCGTTACTGAATAAATTTAATAGCCATTAAGGAGTGAATGACAATGAAGTTATCCGCAGGAAGAAAAACCCTGTTAGCTGGCCTGATTGCCACGGTGTGTTCCACTATAGCATCCAATGTATTGGCTGCACCGACATCCGTTGTCTCAGGTAATGAAAAACCTAATGTGCTGTTAGTCATCATGGATGATCTGGGCACTGGTCAATTAGATTTCACTTTGAATAATTTGGATAAAAAAGTATTAAGTCAGCGTTCGGTTCCCGTGCGATATCAGGGGGATTTGGACAAAATGATTGATGCGGCACAACGGGCGATGCCTAATGTGGCGCAACTGGCACAAAACGGGGTCAAAATGACCAATGCGTTTGTGGCTCATCCGGTGTGCGGACCATCACGTGCGGGAATTTATACTGGTCGTTATCCGACTAGTTTCGGTACTTACAGTAATGATGATGCTATTAAAGGGATTCCATTGGACATCAAATTGCTGCCAGCGCTGTTTCAAGAAAATGGATATGCTACGGCTAACATTGGTAAATGGCATAATTCACGCATTGACAAAAAGAATTATGTTGCTGATGACGTTAAAACCCGTGATTATCATGACAATATGATTTCTGTCAGCGAACCTGGTTATGAGCCCGAAAAGCGCGGTTTTGATTATTCTTATAGTTATTACGCGTCTGGCGCAGCGCTATGGAATTCCCCGGCTATTTGGCGCAATAGCCAGAATATTTCTGCACCAGGTTATCTGACGCATCATCTTACTGACGAAACACTAAAATTTATTGATCGGGCAGGTCAAAAGCCTTTCTTTATCAGTCTGGCATATAGCGTCCCTCATATCCCGTTAGAGCAAGCGTCTCCAGCCAAATATATGGAGAGATTTAATACAGGTAATGTGGAAGCAGATAAATATTTTGCGGCAATCAATGCTGCTGATGAAGGCATTGGCAAAATAATAAATTACTTGAAAGAAAAAAATGAACTGGAAAACACACTCATTTTTTTCATTTCTGATAACGGTGCTGTAAATGAATCTCCAATGCCAATGAATGGTATGGATCGCGGTTATAAAGGTCAGATGTATAATGGCGGGGTACATATTCCGTTTGTGGCATATTGGCCAAAAAAGATCCCTGCGGGTACACAAAGCGATACGTTGATCAGCGCATTAGACATTTTACCTACCGCATTACACGCGGCAGGGATTACTATTCCTGATGAAATGAATGTCGATGGTAAAGATATTATGCCGGTACTGGCGGGTAAAACGAAGACTTCTCCACATCAATATCTGTACTGGGCTGGACCGGGAGCGAAACATTACAGTGAAGAAAATCAACCTTTCTGGTACGGCTACTGGAAGTGGATAACTTATAATAATCCGTCAGCCCCTAAAAATCCCAATTTAGAAAAACTTTCAAAAGCCTCATGGGCAATCCGTGATCAAGAGTGGACTCTTTATTTTTACGATGATGGAACTAATACTCCGAAATTATTTAATGACAAGCAAGATCCAATGGAATCGAAGGATCTGGCTGCTCAATTTCCTGAACGCGTCAAAGTAATGAAAACTGCTTTTTATGAGTGGATCAAAGATAAGCCGAAACCTGTCGCATGGGGGCAAGATCGTTTCCATATATTAGAAGAATCAGCGAAAAAATAAACGACTAATCGTCAGAGGGAAGGACATCAAGTTCTAAACTCTGATGATTTTTATTTGCCCATTTTCAGGTAGTTGAGAAAAGCTATTCCTGGAGAGTGTATCTCGTGATGCATGAGACTCGAATAATGCTAAGTTAAAAAGCAGTCTTGTCATTAATATCTTTATAATATTTTTCAGGTATGTTGACCATGAGTGTGGAAATTAGTGCTAAACCCCGCCCGATAATTCCTTATGAACATCCCGATGCAGCGATGTATTGCCTGTTATTTAAACAACACATCATTCGGCAATGGTACAAAAAATGCCCCTATGACATTCACGACACGCGGTTACAGAAGCTGTTTCAGGATTCTCAGGTTTCGTTGCAATATCAGTGTGATTATTTAGTCCGTTATGTAGCAGAGGCTTTTGATCATTATGCTGTTTGGGGACATACCCATGCCTATTATCCGGGACGCCCCAGCCAGCAAAACGCGCGTACTGATGCCTTAGAAGGCGTGAGTCGGGTGTTACCTACGCTGGCAGTGTGGTTACGAAATCAACCTGCCGGAGAGGGGCGTATGGATGATCTGAAGGGGGGAACGTTGAATATTACGGCGATCATCACTGAGGCGTTCTTAGCGGGAACCGATCCCACGCATCCAGGTTACTGGGGAAAGCTTCATGATTATGATCAGCGTATTTGTGAAAGTGCCGATTTGGCTCTGGCATTATGGCTATGTCGTGAAACAGTTTGGGAGCGGTTAACCTCCGCTCAACAGCAGCAAATTACTTGCTGGTTTAATCAGGTTAATGGTTTACAAACGGTTGATAATAACTGGCACCTTTTTCCGTTAACCGTGCAATTTGTAATGCGTGCCTTGAATGGCTCTGGGGATGTTAGCGACGAAAAATATGAACGTATAAAAGAATTCCATGTAGGTGGCGGTTGGTTTCGGGATGGGGCGCATGGTAATTACGATTATTACAATGCCTGGGGATTTCACTATTCCTTATATTGGCTTGACCAAATCAATCCTGAATATGATCCACAATTTATTCGATCCTGTATGGCGGAGTTTGTTACGACTTATCGTTATTTGATGACGCCGCAGGGCATTCCTTTTTTTGGTCGCAGTGCCTGTTATCGCCTGGCTGTTTCTGCCCCATTACTGGCGGTAGCCAGTCATTCAAAAGATGCGTTACATATAGGGGAGGCGAAGCGTGCTCTGGAAACAACACTGCGTTATTTTATTGGCAATGGGGCGATGCGTTTTGGTGTTCCAACGCAGGGATTATTTGCAGATGACGAGCGATTGGTGGACAACTACAGTGGACCTGCCAGTAGTTTTTGGTCATTACGTGCCCTGAATATTGCTCTGTATTGTGCATCCGATATTAATTTATGGTCGTGTGAAAGTCGTCAATTACCTGTAGAACTCCAGGATTTTAGTTTCACTATTGAGCCTGTAAATCTGTTTGTGATGGGAACTTGCGAAACGAAAGAGGTGGTGGCTACGTTCCGTAGTGATTATACCCAGGAGCAATCCCCATTAACGCGTGGCCTTACCACGCCATCAAGGTCCGCACGTTTTAAAGAGTGGCTTACAGGGCGCGCTGAACGGCCTAAAAATAATTTATTGCGCAAAGGTGTGACAAGTTACAGTTCTAAAATGACGGCCTTTTTTTAGTGGTATTTATACTCGTCATATTTTGCATCATAGCGGACGGATACCGCGGGGCGGGGCTGGAGACGTCTTCAAGGTATGAATCGTGCCGGGAATAATACTACGCTGCTTGCCATATTCACTGGCGTACTCCGTTTAGCTGCATTTCTACGATGTCATCTGAGATACTATGAAAGATAAAATTCACGCAATTGCGTGGATTTTATCGCTTTTTACGACTCTTGTGAGATTCAACGAAACCTCATGAGACAGCAGATTTTATTCGACGCTGAGCCGTGATTTTTTAATTATCATATTGATATTTAATATTTATATTTTTTAATGTTATTTTTATACTCATGTTTGTACTCACTTTTGTTGATGCTGTTAACTGATGCTAGTTATCACAGCAACAGTCAATTCTTGTTCACCAGGATTGTGTGGTACTGTTTTTTCTCTATATTTAGATGCTCATCCCCGAACTGCTGCAGACACAGTTGGTCATTCGTCAGTCCACGTGACTCTATGGTAAGGAGGAGGACGGCATGAATACTCAGTTAATCATGCAGCTAAATATGCTGGCAGAAAACGATGAGGCGGGATATGTGGTACTGAATTTGGCGAGTGAGAAAGTATTAAATAGCGATGTGTTGATTAGCTAATTGATCGTACAATCTTTTTTTTCGATATGTACGCGTAATGCGTAAATAATGCTTCTTCTACGTGGAAGGGGAATGTCTACCAGTCTGACAGTACGACCATGCGTTGTACCTGAGCTCAGGGAAGGTCATGAAAGTCTCAGTTTCATTATTCGCATTTTTGTTTGCATCTGCAATTTTCCTTACGGGGTGTGGACCAACAATATCCGGTAAGCCTGCCGCACGTATTTCGGGTGATTTACCCTTGGTACAACAGCCAATCTGTTCCGCCGATGGGTCGGGGAAGCGTACGGCATTTTTTATGACGATCTCTGGCGGTGGTTCTCGTTCGGCAATCTTCGGGGCGCGAGTCTTATCGGAACTTAAGCATGTTGACGGCGAGGATCTCACTCATCATATCAATGTGATCTCTTCTGTTTCTGGAGGTTCACTGGCGGCGGCGCTGTATGGAATCTCGGAAGACGTGGGGCAGGGTGAGGTGTGGCGTCCGGTTTGGAATGATAATCTGATACGCGAACGCCTGGACGCTAACCTGAGGTTGAGTGCTGCTGCAAAGTTAGCCAATCCAATATTTCTCGGCAGCTATATTTTTGGTCACCAAACCCGGACGGATGCTCTGTTCGCCGTTCTGGATTCAGATGTCTTCAATGTGCCCGGAGAACGCCGTACGCTCACGTTGGGGGATATGAATCCCACGCGCCCTCAAATCATCATTAACTCAACAATCGCCACCCGGGATGATTCTGATGCATTTCGCCCCCGTCCATTCGGTAGCCTTTTTACTTTTACGGAGACGAATCTTGGCTCAATCGGTGTTGATTATCAAAGCATGCCTATTTCCCGGGCTGTCGCCGCCTCTGCAGCCTTCCCTGGCATGATGTCGCCGGTCGTATTAAATCGTTTTCAACGAGGCACTGATGAGACGGAAGCCGGCATACCAAAGTATGTTCATCTGATTGACGGTGGTGCTTCGGATAACCTGGGGTTGCTGGCGGTGAAAAGAGCGCTCATCGAAGATTCTCACCGGATACTAACACAATGCGATCAGGTGATTGTGTTAACAGTGGATGCCTTTGGTATTCAGGGTAACCATAGGGACGATACCCCGTATATGCGCTCACCGATGGGGCTGGTTATTGATACTAATACGTTACTCACTGCTTTTGATTCACTCCTGGCTGTAAGCAGGACCCGGGCACTGGCGGAGTTCAGGTCGCGAATTTTTGTACCGCCCGCCGATAGCGAGCAGTGCCGTAAAGATGGGCTACCTGACAACATTTGTGCAGGTGGAGTTCGCGCGAACTGGGATGAAATAAACACACTGCTTAAGCAGAAGCTATTTTTTGTCCATCTTTCGTTTGATAGTGAGGAAATAGCCGGGCCGCCACCGCCCATCTATTTCTGTGAATCAATTGATAAAAACGGCCAGTCTTCAGGATGTGACTACCCACCTATTGATTGGACCACACATCACAATGAAGTAAAAGCGCTTCAAAGGCGGTTGAAACTGATTCCAACTACCTTCGGGCTGCCACAAGACGATGTCGCCGATATTACCGCTTTTACGAAACTTCTTTTTTGGCCAGCGAATAGGTGTTTGATGCATATGCGTGACATGCTTGTCAGAGGCGTTCAGCATACGGATGTCTTTTACAAGGACGCGACTAACTCATGTGATGAAACGACATCAGTCACTAAAACACAAATGTTGCGTCTAAGGGAATATAGTGACGTAATCGGTGACAGGATCTTTGACAACAGTAATCAAAAACGGAATGCGTCACGCTCCGAAAAACCTCTGACATCGGAACAACGAGAGGTGTTCTGGAATGAGACGTTATTTTATTATGGCTGGAACGGTCGTATGTACATGCAGTAAATGTTGAGTTCTCTTATACCGCTGCCTGTGCCACTGTCGCTGCAGGATGGTGTCTATTGCAGGCCTGTGAGCCGGAGGTTGTAAGCCCTGAATGTCGGGGCGATGACATTGCAACCCTGGCGGAGTTGTAAAGGAGGGGAGGGCTCTGCATCGGCAAGCTTTAGGTATAAAGTTTTTTTCCAAAGCGCGTTAGAAATTCTGTGTCATTCCCGTAATATACGTCAAAAAAGGAATGACACATGCATCATCCCTTCGATTTTGACAAAGCGCTTAGGGCTTTATAACCGATCAGATATTAACAGAAAAGAATGGTAACTTAACGCTAATAAACAATGAGTTAACTCAATGGTCGCAGAACTTGACTCTCATCTGGCTGCTGATGTGGGGTCAGTCCACATAGACGAAGAGGCAGGGGGGGAACCTGGGCGGAGCTGCCCTGGGCGGGATAAGCGCATCAGGGATGCCGTGACGGCATCCCTGTTTATTTAAAGGATCAGAAGAAATCAATTCGCGTATTGATACCGACGGTGCGCCCCATATTCACCTGCGCGACGGCGCTGCTGCCGTTCATGTAGCCATAGGTACGGTAACGACGGTCGAACAGGTTATCGACATAGATGGAAATGTTCATCCGTTCAGTCGCCTGCCAGCCCAGGCTGCTGTCCAGGGTGGCATAGGTGCCTTGCCGCAACTGGTTGTCGCCATCGAAATAATGCGGCCCGACCAGATTAACCGCCAGTCGGGGCATCAGTGCGCCATAGCGCGTATCAATCACGCCGTTCACACTGCTTCCCGCGCCATAACGTGGTACGAACGGCACCCGGTTGCCGTGATACAACTCACTGTCATTGGTGAATTCGGAACGGATCATGTTGCCATTGATATCCCATGACCAGCCTGGCGCAAACCGCCACTTCGCTTCAAGCTCAACGCCGGTGGCGTCGGCTTTACCCGCATTGCTTAATGTCTGCATCCCGACCGGGCCAGAGTAGAGCTGCATGTCTTTGGTGTGGGTATAAAACGTCGCGGCTTGCAGCGTGACGTCAGCAGTTTCGTAGCGAGTGCCAAGTTCATAGTTGATGGATTTCTCGGCGACGAACGGTTTGGCATCAAGACCCGCAGTAGGCACGATGTTGTACCCGGAAGGTTTATATCCCTGGGCTACACGGGTATACACTCTCCAGTCGTCGGTCAGCATATAGCCTGCGGATAGCTGTCCGAGCACCTGATTGTCATTGCTCTTACCCTGGTCGCCAAACGGATTGCCGCGCATGCTGCCGTGATATTGTGTACTGGATTTATCATGCGAGAAGCGCACGCCGCCGCCGATATCAAAACGATCGGTTAAATGCCAGGTCAGGTCACTGTATGCGGCCAGCGTTTCAGCGGTGGTATAGCCGGCGCTGGTCAGATAACGCATGGTAGGCATGTCGTAAGTTGCCTGCATTTGCTCGCGCGTGTTCTGGCGATAGAGGCCAAACACCATATCAACGGTACGCGCATCGCCCAGGGTTGCGGCGCGCAGCTCCTGGACATCCTGATTCCAGCGCTGAGGCATATTGACGATTAACGAACCGGAAGGGAAGGTGCGCGAATAATGCTGCTGCTGCCAGGCGCTGATCAGGTTGAAAACCCAGTCGTCGGTGGTGTATTTCCCACTCAGGGTCTGGCTGTCAGTGCAGCGCCGCATGTACGGGTCTGGTAAACCATCGCTGATCGACAGCTTACGGCCCTTAATATCATTCCATCCCACATAGGCGTCCTGGGTGGCACGGGTACATTCGCGTGAGGCGGCAAAGCCTATTTCCCAGGGCTGATCGTCCGGCGCCAGACGCAGTTTCACGTTCCCTATGCTGGCGCGGGTGCCGCCTAAATCATCGCTTCCCGTCGCGGGGTTAATCATGTCGCCGTCATCAACCTGGCGTAATAGGGTGACGCTGCCGTACAGCAGGCCATCCTGAATGGGGCCGCTCAGGTTGAATTTACTTCGATAACTGTCGCGGCTGCTGACGCCGCCTTCAATATAGCCGCGCGGCGTGTTGTCCGGCTGCCGGGTGACGATGTTGATGATCCCGCCCTGAGCGCTTTTGCCATATAACGTTCCCTGTGGGCCACGCAGCAACTCCACGCTTTGCACATCGGTAAGCGCCTGGATGGTGTTGGTAGAAAGCTGAGGGACGCCATCGACATACAGGGTGACGGCGGGGTTATAGAAGTCCTGCGCCGAAGAGACGCCGCGTAGCGAGATTGTCGAAAAAAGCATGTTGCCGCTATTTTCAATATTGAGCCCAGGCAAGACTTTGGGGAGTTTGTCGCTGGCGGTAACGCCGGCGTCGCTTAACTCCGGCGCGCTGACAACGGTAGACGAGACATTGTTGGCTGATGCCGAGCGGGAAGATTGTTTACTGGCGGTAACCACCAGCGTGCTTTCGTCTTGCTGTGAAGTCTGGGCATTAGCAATGGCGGGGAGCAATAATCCCCCCAAGGCCAGAGGATAAAGCCGTGTCATTTTCATTGTTGTGAGTCCCTGTAAGACGGCGAAACGCCAAAAATACCGACAATGGTGAATTGAAAATGATAACTATTTCTAATAGTGGTGCTACCCGAAACGGATTTATTTCAACCTGTTTCGGGTCGGTTTGCGCTTATTGGGCGGAATGGCGATAACGGTCGATGGCGAGAGCCGTCAGGCGTTTTTTGTCTATCTTGCCGACGGCGGTGAGTGGCCAGTGGGCCAGAAACTCGATTTGGTCAGGAATTTTCCACGTGCTGAGCCCCATACGGGTCAGTTGTTGACGCAACTGCTGATAGTCAGTTGGCACCTGCTGCGCGATGATAAACGCGCAAATCCGCTCACCAAGCAGCGTGTCCGGCGCGGCGACTACCGCGCAATCTTGCACTTCCGCTAAACGCATCAGTGCCGACTCCACTTCAGCCGCGGCTATTTTTTCTCCGGCGCGGTTGATCTGCTCTTTTATGCGCCCCTCAACGTGCAGGTTCCCCGCCTCATCCAGCCTGACATTGTCGCCTGTGCGGTAAAACCCTTGCGCGGTAAAGGCCTGCGCGTTGTGGGCAGGGGCGCGGTAATAACCTGAAATGGTATAAGGGCCGCGCGTTAACAATTGCCCTGTTTCGCCCGGCGCGACGTCGTTCTCGTCTTGATCAACGATGCGGATTTCATCCAGAGGGGACAACGGGCGCCCCTGGCTGTGGAGAATAGTGGTATGCGGATCGTCCAGCCGGGTAAAGCAGAGCAGGCCTTCCGCCATACCGAAGACCTGTTGCAGGGTACAGTCAAAGGTGGCGATAACCTGCTCAGCAAGCGTCGGGTCGAGCCGGGCGCCGCCTGCCTGAATGACGCGCAGCGACGAGAGGTCGCTGTCTTCCCACTCCCTGGCCTGCACCCATAATTGCGCCAGCGCCGGAACCAGGGCGACGTGAGTCACGCCTTCCTGCGCGATTAACGGCATCACCTCATCACAGCTGGCGCTGTCGGTCAGCACCACTTTTCCGCCGCAGGCAAGCGTACCCAGAATGCCGGGGCAGGCCAGTGGAAAGTTATGCGCCACCGGGAGGACGGCGAGATATACGCTCTGTTGACTGATGCTGCACAGTTCAGCAGAAGCGCTGAAGTTATAGCTATAGTCGGCGTGTCGGCGAGGGATGAGTTTGGGCGTGCCGGTTGTGCCGCCAGAAAGTAGCAGCAACGCGGTGGCGGAAACATCAGGCTGCGGCCACGCCTGCTGCTCACCGTGAAGGGAGAAGAGCGGCGTAAAATCGTTGCTCACGGTCTCTCCAGCGACCAGAACATGACGCAAGCAGGCGTGTTTGTGCGCCATCTGTCGGGCCAGCTCTGCGTGGTTTTCCCCGTGAATAACGTAAGCGACGGGTTGCGCCAGCTCAACCAGCGCGTCGATATCCAGCGCCCGTTGGGAGGGCATCGCCAGCACGGGGATAACGCCCAGTCTTAACAAGGCGAACAGCAGGGTAACAAACGCGTTGTCGTTGGGAAGCTGCACAATCACATGCTCCCCCGAACGCAAACCCAGTGATGACAGACCTGCGGCAAGTTCGTCGACCCGTGCATCAAGCGCGCTGTAGGTTAACGACCCCTTTGCATCAACGACGGCAATTCGCGAGGCATAACGGGCCGCCCAGTGGCGCAACTGTTCGGCAATGGGTAAGGGATACTGTTCAATCAGAGATTCAAAGGAAGAATTCATGCGTCACCTTTCTGAAGTGCTGGGCTGTTTTTGCAAAGCGGTCATTGCAGAAAATGCATGGGGAAAATGGCGGATAATCTGCGTAAAAAAGGACCGGGCTTGTTGAATGGGATAGAAATGATCGCCGTCAATCACCACCGGGCCTGTAACGTGGCTCAGCCACTGACGCCAGGCATCGACCTGCTGCCAGGAGGCTTCGCGATCGTGGCTACCGCACAATAACAGCGCAGGCGTGCGCAGCGGCGGACAGACGTCGGGCGAGTCGTAGTGATAGCTCTCGGTGGCGTCAAAATCAGCGCGCAGAAGAGGAAGAAACAGCGACATTAATTCCTGGTTTTCCCGCAGTTCAGGAGAACATCCGCCAATGTCTATCAGTTCAGCGATAAAGTCGGCATCATCGCGATGGCTGAGCTGGCGTTCAGAATGCAGATGCGGGGCATGGCACCCGGAAATAATCAGTCCTTGCGGCGCATGCCCCCGTTGCTCCAGAAGTCGGCAGGTTTCAAACGCCACCTGCGCCCCCATGCTGTGCCCGGCGAGTAAAAGCGGCGTGTCAGGCGATACGGATGCTTCCAGCTCGTTCGCCAGCAGTGCCGCCAGTTGTGTAATGTTTCTGAGCGGTTCCAGATGGCGAAGGCGATCGCGCCCCGGCCAGATCACCAGAGAAAGCGCGCAATCAGCCAGTTGCTCAGCTTGCCAGTGGCGAAACGCGCTACTGCTGCCGCCAGCGAAAGGGCACATGACCAGATGCGCAGTATTGCCGTTCCGGGCGGGCCACAGCGGGATGCACATTGCAGATTGCGTCACAGCGCCTCCTTATCATCATCGTTGTAGAAACCGGCTAACCGGTCGTGGTGCGGCGGCGTCAGGCGTCTGATCTCCGCATTGCCGGTCTGACGTAGAATCTGCTGCCATAAACGTGATAACGCGATCTGATGTACGCTTTGGCAGGCCGCTGGTGGATGTTCGCCCGCCAGATGGCTGCGCAACTGGTGTAGCAACCAACTGACACCCTCCGGCCCGACGGTTTCGCAGCAGTCACGCCAGCTCAGGGGGGCCGCGCTGCGCGTCAGACCCGGCGGATCGCGCAGGATTTCCGGTCTGCGATAGAGACTGTGAGCGTTCTCCTGATGGTCTGCGACAAACAGGCTGGATGACCAGATGACGGGGCCGTAGCTCGCTTCCAGCGAAAGATGACCTTCCGGCCAGCCCAGCAGCAGGCGGTGCATGATAAGGCTATGCATATCTGGATCGTCAGGATCGAGATAGCGCTGAAGCAGCAGGCAGGCTTCTCCCTTCGGCCAGAAGAGTCTCAGACAGTGAAAATCGCTAAAGCTGCCAACCACGTCGCACTCCACGGCGACGGCATCAACGCCCAGAGCCAGCAACAACAAATCCAGCGTGGAGTAGAGCAACTGACGGCTGGTGGTGGCGTGGACTACCGGCGGCGTTTTAGCCAGGCAGCGACGCAGTTGCTGCGCATCGCGAAGCCATGTGCGTCCCGCGCGCGTATGCGGATAAAATGTGTTTACCCAATAGCAGCAACCCTGTTCCTGCGCCAGCGTTTGTAAGGAACTGATGTCATCCGGGTGGAGGGGATGCTCCTGAATGACGTGTACGCCGCGCGCCAGAAAGTGTCTGGCAAGCTGCGTACCGGTTCCTCCGGCGACGGTCGAACGCACGACAATACAGGCGATATCCGGCATTCTGGTTATCTGTTCCGGCGAGGTATACAGCGGAATGCCAAACGCATGGGCCAGCTCTCTTGAACGGGCGCTTCCTTGCGCCAGCAGGCCAACCAGTTCCAGCCCCTCCGGGGGCTGCATAAAGGCATTCAGGTACATTTCGCCAAATTTGGCGCCCACAATCAGTACGCGTTGTTTTGGGGAGGCGGACGACATCATAACGTGTTCTCCGGTTGCGTTGAGGTTGCGCAAAGCCAGCGCGTAATGTGTTGCGCACAAGCCTGAACGTGGGGGGCTTCCATCATGATTTGCCAGTGGCTGGCTTCAATCACATAGCCGTCGGCGTTGTTTATCCAGCCCTGCCACTCGGTTTCTGCTGGCGTCCAGCGCGCGGGTCTCCCGGCGGCATACACCATGAGACAGGGGACCGGAACGCTTTCGCCCGGCGTATGCTCAGTCAGTAAACGCAGCAGATGCGCGATGTTGTCGAGCCACGTTTCTGCCGCTTGCAGCGTCAGGTTTTGCGACACCATACCGGCCGTTTTAGCGAGACCGATAAAGTCAGCAAGCTGGCTGTTGGGCGTCTGCTGGTCGAAATGTTCGGGTAGCGCCAGAGGCGTTTGTTCTTCGGCTAACAGGCGCAGCAGGGCCGCCCGGTTGTCGCAACAGAAATCCTGTCGGCACACGGGATCGATTAACACCATGCGAACCTGCTCGCCTTTGGCGTACAGGCGCTGTGCGGCACCCGCCGCGAGAAACGCGCCATACGACCAACCCGCCAGCACATAAGGGCCGTGAGGCTGCTGGCGACGGATGCACCCGACATACTCATCGATCATCTGGTCAAGCGTGGCAAAGCGCAGCGGCGATTTTGCTTGCAGGCCGAAAACGCGCCTGTTCAGCGCGCTGGCGAGCGGTAGCCAGGCGCTGATATCGCCGTCCGAAGCGTGGAAGACAAACAGGGTTTCCTCGCCGTCGCCCTGACAAAGGGGAACCGGGTTGTCCTCTCCTGACGTAGCCGTCTGTAGATGGGCGCAGAAGTCGCTCAGCGTCGAATGGCTGAACAGATCCTGAAGGTTAGCCCTGGCAATCCCTCTCCGGTTTAGCTGCGCGACCATCCTTGTCGCCATCAGGCTGTCGCCGCCCAGTTCGAAAAAGTCGTGATGCCTTGCCACGGGGCGAGACAGCAGCGATTGCCAGAGTTCAGCCACCTGTTTTTCCAGCGCCGGATTCCCCCCGGCAACTGGCGTGGGTTTGGGTGGCTCAATCAGCGCATCAGACGGGGCATGCTGCGGCGTAAATAACGTTTCTCTTTGCCGGATCTGTAAAACGGGCAGACCGATGCCAAAGCGCTGCTGTAAATAGCGGCTCACGGCTTCTTTATTCGGGCGATTTACGCCAGGCGAACGCGCCAGCAGCAGATGCTGGCGCAGCGGCGACGATTCCTGCGTGGGCCACGCCAGCTCGTTTGCAAACCCGGCCTGAACGAGAACCTCCTGCCATGCGGAGCGGGTGAGCATCGGTTTCTCATCCCGGCGGCGGAAATCGCGGTATCCGCTTAATCCCTCAATAAAGCCCACGCTCGCCAGTTGGAATACGCTGTTTCGCTCCGTCGCTTCAACGATCAGCAAACGTCCGCCGGCTTTCAGCAACAGTTTTAATCTGCGCAACGTCTGGACGACATGGCTGGCGTCGTGGAGCACATTGACGGCAACGATCAGGTCGTAACCCGCCTCCGGGTGGGCGGTGAAATCCAGCGGCTGGTTGATGTCGAATAAGGCATAAGACACCCGCGATTCATCATGGAAACGGGCTCTGGCGTCATTGAGGAACTGTGCGGAGACGTCCGTGAAGTGGTACGACTGCCGCGTGTTCCGCGTGGCCTTCAGTACCGGCGCGGTAGTGGCTGCGGTTCCGGCGCCAACCTCCAGAATCCGTTCTGCGCCGCACAAGGCGGCAATCTGCGCGATATAGCGATTCAGACAGGCGCTGGCGGGGTTGTCGCGATACAGCGCGTCGGTCACGCGATGCTGCTCGTTGAACAGCAATTCCAGCGGTGAACACTGCCCGGAGAAGAGGGCGTCGTGCCGGGCGATGCAGGTTTCCAGATACTGCGCCAACGCCTGGCTCCATTGGCTTTGCGGGCACGCTTCCTGAGGCTCAGGAATCTCGCTGAGCGGAATGCGGCAGCGCCAGCTTTCACCCTCGCGGATTAACCACTCTCTTTCCGTCAGACACTGTAGCCACTGGCGCAGCAGACGCTGGTGAGATGCTTGCGCGGACAGCGCCTGTACTATTGCGCTAAAGCGATGGGCGATCTCCGGCGTGGTAAACAGGCTGTGACGATTTAGCGTAGCCGCGATCCCCTGTAGCGCACGCGCCTCCAGCCAGCGCCAGGTCGCCTCCAGTTCATCAAGCTGCACCTGCGCAGGCAACGGCAGCGCCAGTTGGGCGAGATCGTGCTCATCGGGCGTCGCCGCTGATGGCGACGGATCATCGGCCATCACGATATCCAGCGTCAACGCGCCTTGTTCGGCTATTTCCGCTCTGGTCTGCCGGATGCCGGGGTATTCGAGCGTCGCCTGCTCAATATCCCGCAGGTCGTAGTCTGTCTGTGCGTTCAGCGGCCAGCGTCGACGGGGAATGTGCCCGGCGATGCCGCTGGCGAGAGTCTTCAGGCTTTCAGGAGCGGCAATGACGGCTTGCAGGATGGCGCAATAGTCATTAAACATTGCCTCGGCAGCGCCGGGTTCCAGCACGTTGTCCATGCAGTACCAGCTAAACATCAACTCGCCGTCGCTCTCCATGACCTGATGATCCAGCCAGACCTGCGGCGTTTGCGTGAACACATAGCAGGGTTCGCCGAACAGATGGCTCATTGCCTGATCGATAGTCATGCCTTCCAGCGTCATCCCCAGCATACTGGTAAACACCACCGGCATCAGCGGTTGACGTTGTGACCCGCGCAGGCGGCCCAGCTCACGGATCACCTCAACACCGTTCATTTCACTGTGCGCCATGTTTTGCCAGAGGCACTGTTGGGTCTGTTGCATCTGCTCTTGCAACGTCACCGGCGTTGAGAAGTTAAAATCAACCAGCGTGACGGAGGTAAAATCACCAATCAACTGGTTGATTTGCGGATGGATCGGCTGACGATTGAAGAAAGTCAGGTTCAGCGTAAATGCCGTGGTGCGGCTCCAGCGCTCAAGGGTGGCGGCAAACAACGTGAGCAGCGCGGCAGACGGTGTGACGCCTTGCTGCTGCCAGCGTTGTTTCACGGCCTGCCATTCTTTCTTGCCGATCGTCGATTTGAAAGTGGTGAAGTGTGGCGTTTCCGGGGGTGTTTCAACCACCGGCAGCTCTGGCGCTAAGGGCAGTTGCGGCAGTTTTTCCTGCCAGTAATCCCAGGCATTGTGCCATGCCGATGTCTGTCGGCGCGCCTGTTCAGCCATCACATAATCACGGAAGGTGATATCGAGCGGCGCCAGTGTTTCGCCGCGCCAGACTTGCGCCAGATCGTCCATCATGACTTTAAAACTCTGCACATCAAACTGCAAAAGGTCGAGGTTCATGTGCAGGCGGTAATGGCAATCGTCGATTTCGCTGACCACCAGCTCAAAAAGAGGCCACTGGTCGGCAGGCAAAACGCGATAGCTCAGTTCATGCCGCCGTTTTTCCAGCGCTATACGCTGTTCTTCCGGGGAAAGCGCGCGCAGATCGTCGCGTGGGATGTGATACTCAGGCGTTGTCGCCAGGACTCGCTGCTGCCCGTCGGCATCAACCACCATACGCAACATATCGTGGCGAGCGATGAGCTGGTTCCATGCTTTCTCCAGTATAGCGAGATCAAACTCATCGTGGCGTTTATCCCACTCAAACAGGACGTGACAGGCGACGCCGCCATAGCCAATGAGGTGGGTTCGCCCCAGCCAGTAGGCGTGCTGAATGGGCGTCAATGGGAAGGGCGCATAACGCTCGTCGGCGTCGTGCCGCAACACTTCCGGCAGCGAAGCGGCAGGCGTCGTCTCTGGCTTAGAACAGATAAGCTGCGTGAGTCCATGAGGAGACAGATCCTGCCACGCCCGTTCCGCATTGATGCGTACGCCCAGGTAGTGCTGAATATCGCTACTGAGTTCAAGGAAGAGCAGCGAGTCCATGCCGAGTTGTAACAGATCCTGGTTTGGGCGCAGTGATGCCGGATCGCTCAGCCTTAGCTGAACCGCAATCCGCTTTTTCAGCCATGCCATCACCGCCGTTTCATCGCTCAGGCTGCCGTTAAAGGCGTTGTCATCAGCAGGAGGAATGACAGGTGTGGCGGCTTTTTCTGTGGCGCTGATGTTAAACAGAGCCTGTTGTAACGGGGGCATTTTGTCGGTAAAAACGCGCATCGCCAGTCGCCACGGGGTGCCGCGCATCACCGCCTGTTCCAGGTGCCAGCAGCCTTCGGCATCGCTTAACGCGCCCATACCGCGGTTGGCGAGCGTCGCCAGCATTTCCGGCGTGGCCGCCCGACCGCTTTCTCCCCATGCGCCCCAGGCGACAGAGAGCGTTTTCGGCGCATCAAGGGTGGAAAACTGCTGGGCCAGCCCGTCCAGGTAGCCGCAGGCCAGCGCATGGGCGCTCTGACCCGGCGCGCCGAGGGTGGCGGCAGCGGAAGAGTAGAGAATAAGATAGCGTCCGTCGTGGTTGCGCAGGGTTTGCAACAGTTGGTTTGCCGCCTGCGCTTTTACCGTAAAAACGGCGGCCAGCTGGTGGTCATCAAGCTCCTGCAAGGGCGCGTCAGCCAATACGCCAGCGGCATGAATCGCTCCGGCAATGCCGCCGTTGGCCGCCAGATCGTCAAGAACCGTGGCCAGTTGCCCGGCATCGCCCACATCACAACGGCAGACGCGCGTCTGCCCGCCCTCCACATCGCGTAGCCATGACTCATCCACGCGCGGTGCCAGCAGGGCGATGCGTCGCGCCCCTTTTTCTCTGAGCCAGTTCACGGCAAGGCGGCCTAATCCGCCAAACGCTCCGGTCACCAGATGCCAGCGGTTATCGCCGGTAAACACGTTTGCCGGTAATTCGGCGGCGCATCCCGTATTGGGCGCCAGTGAAGGGAGCCAGAGGGTGTTACCCCGCGCGGCAAGCCAGCGCTGTGATAGTGAGACTGCGCTCAACCCTTGATGTAGCGTTTCCCACGGGGTGTTTTCGGCGAGATCGATGGCGGCAATCAACCGTTCCGGCTGTTCGTTGGCCGCGACGCGAAGCAAGGCCCATAGCGCGTGATGGGACGCAGAGAGCGCTTCATTTTCCTCGACTCGCCACGCGCGGCGAGTGACCACAATCAATCCGGCTGCGCTGGCGGTGAGCGCTGCTATCACTTTCTCCGCTAAGGCCAGCGTATCCTCGCTCTCCTCAACAATCATCAGTCGCGAAGAGGCGTGCGGATCGTGAATGATGCCGTATTGCGCCAGCTCGTCGCGGCGCGCAAGCATACCGGCGCTGAAGTTGAAGGTAAGCGGATGGTCAACGCTGGCGATGTTGAGGGGCGTCCAGCGCCATTGATAATGCGTTTGCGGTGAAGGAAGAGGCGCGGCGGGCGATAGCGGCAGCCACTTACCATCAGGATGACGGGCTTCAACGCGCATCTGACCGCGGGAAAAGGCTTCGTTTTGCCAGCTTAAGCGAACCTCCCCCAGCCACTCCGGGGCGGCGGCGAGGGGCGGTTCCACAGACAGAGCGTCGCCATGACGCTGTGAGAGCAGACTCCAGGCCTCCTGCCAGCGGGCGTTAAACTGTTCAGGCTGACCTGCGCAATCAGACCAGTCGGCAAGATAGTCACCGTTATCCGTCAGCGCCTGCCCCAACACGGGTTCTGATGGTGCGGTGAATGTTACGGCACTAACCGCCTGACCGGGCAGCGTGGCGAGAATGATATGTTCGCTCATCCCGGCGGTCGGGCTGTCGTCCTGCGGTAGCCACGCCACTTTGCTGAATCCGGCGTGGCGGCACTGTTGCTGCCACTGAGCGGTGGTGAGGAATAGCTCACCTTCGCGGGCGTCGAGATCCTGTAGCGGAAGAACCAGCGGGCCGAAAACGAAATCAAACAGACGCATTGGCTGGGTGATTTCGCGCATCAGCAGACGCCCGCCCGGCTTGAGCAGGGGGCGCAGATTATCGAGCGTGCGGCCAATATGGCGGGTGGCGTGAATCACGTTCGCCGCCACAATGAGATCGTAAGACTGTGCCTGGAAACCCTGCGATTGCGCCTCTTTTTCGAGATCCAGCTCGCTATACTTCACAAAATCATAGTCGGCGAATTTCTGCTGGGCGCGGCGGGTGAACAGCGCCGAGATATCGGTGAAATGGTACTCCAGCGCCGGAACGCCGCTGAGTTCCGGCAGCAGCCACGCGGTGGTGCCGCCGGTTCCGCCGCCAACTTCAAGAATACGCAATGGCTGGCGGGGCTGACGCGTCTGGACAATGCCGCGTAATACCCCAGCGGCGATTTGGTTGAAATAGCGACCAAAGCTGAATTCCTGATACAACACCTCCACGCCGTCAGAGGCGCTTTGCGGGAAGATAATCGCCACCGGTTCTTCCGCGCCGCTCATCATTTCATATAACCGATCGCCGGCACGGGCGATGGTGTCGGGAATAGCCTGAAAACCTTCACAATAACCGGCAAGTTCCGTCAGCAGTGATTCCCGCTGTTGATGTTCAATGGGGCGGGCGCGAGCGTATCGCCCGTCGGTGCAGCGGTAATCGCCGTCGACCACGCAGTTATTCAGCAGGCGCTGGAGTAGCTGCTGGTAGCGGGGCAGCAGACGTCCACGGCGCATGATGGTCATGGCGTCCACACCGTTTTCAATGGCATCGTCGGTACAGCGTTGTACCAGTTGATCGACGTAGATGGCGTGCAGTCGCGTGGCGCACTGTTTAAGCGCTTCCAGACGGGGGAGATCGAGCGCTGTCGCGGCGCGACTCGCCACCTCCAGCCCGGCAGACAGCGCTGCGTCGGCAGGCTCGCAGGCCGGGGAGACGCGCTCTTTCCAGTAACGCTCAGTATCAAACGGATAACATGGCGCAGCGATACGTTGTCCATCGCCCGCCAGTAGGTCGGCCCACGGTAGGGCGACGCCGGCAGCGTAAAGCTGGAGCAGGGCCTGATTGAGGACATCGCTCGCCTCTTTGTTACGCCGGGCGCTGGCTATCCAGTATGCGTTATCGCGGTATTCGCGCTGCCCGGAAGCAACCAACTGGGCATCGGGTCCCATCTCCAGAAAAACGCGGGCGCCGAGCTGATGCGCCATCTGGATACTCTGGATAAAACGCACCGGCTGACGCATGTGTCGGCGCCAGTAATCCGCCTGGTTGAGCGTTGACTCATCAATGACGTCGGCGGTGAGCGTGGAAATAATCGGTATTTGCCCCGGCTCTGCGTGCAGCCCCGCGCAGGCGGCCTGGAACCGATCGAGTATCGGTTCCAGTAAAGCGGAGTGCGCCGCGCCGGTTACGCTCAGGCGACGATAGTCAATGTCATGCTGCGAGAGCGTGGCGCAAAATATCGCGAGACGGGCTTCCGGCCCGGAAAATACCGTATGTTGCGTACCGTTGTTGGCGGCGAGATCCAGCTCAAACTGACGAGCCAGCGGCATCAGCGTGTCTTCGTCTGCAAATACCGCCACCATTGCGCCGCTTGCGCACTGCTGCATCAGTGCGCCGCGTCGACAAACCAGTGGCATGACCTGTTCAATCGTATAGTGTCCGCAGACGACGGCAGCGGCAAATTCACCGACGGAATGCCCAATGGCGAAATCTGGCTTCAGTCCTTCAGCGCGCCAGTGCGCCGCCATCGCGATTTCAAACGCGACAATCGCTGGCTGCGCCCAGGCCATATTGTCCAGTTGCGCCGAATCGGGGTTAAACATCGCTTCGCGCAGTGACGGCGTGAGCATTTCGCTACAGGCGGAAAAACAGCGATCCAGCGTGTCGGCAAACGCCGTTGAGTGCCGGTACATTGTCTGACCCATCGTGCGCCAGTGCGAGCCCTGGCCGGTAAACAGCCACACCTGCTTGCCGCTGGCACCGTGGCCGCTGTAAACCAGCGCCCCCGATTTCTCACCGGCCCAGGCGCTGAGCGCCGAAGCGGTTTCACGGTTTAATGGCGCTGCCAGGCGGAAGGGAAGATCGAGACGGCGCGCGTGCAGGGCCGTGAAGGCCAGAGAGCTGGCATCCGCATTATTCCTTAGCGCTCCGGCATAATCCGTCGCCAGCCGCCGCAACGCGCTGTCGCTGGCGGCGCTGAGCAGCAACGCGGTACTTTTTCTGCCGCCATCCGTATTGGGGAGGCGCGCGTTGAGCGCGTCAGGCAGCGAGGCGACGATCATATGGCAGTTGGTGCCGCCAATACCAAAGGAGGAGACGCCCGCATAACGCATTTCGTCCTGCCACGCCTGCGCTGACACCGGTATGGTAAAGGGGCTCTCTTCAAGTTTCAGCGCCGGGTTGGGGGTGTGAAAATTCAGTAAGGGTGGAATTTGTCCGCGGCTGACTGCCAGAACGGTTTTTAGCAGTCCGGCAATGCCCGCCGCGGTATCCAGATGCCCCATATTACTTTTCACGGAACCGAGCGCACAGCGCTGATCCTGCGGGCGAGGCGCATAGACGTTGCGTAACGCTTCAATTTCAATCGCGTCGCCCAACGGTGTGCCGGTGCCGTGGGTTTCAATGTAACCTACCTGCCTGTCGTCGATGGCCGCCAGCATTAACGCCTCTTCGATGACCGCCTGTTGCCCTGCGACGGAAGGGGCGGTATAGCCGACCTTTCTGTTGCCGTCGTTGTTGACCGCGCTGGAGAGGATCACCGAGATAATCGGATCGCCTGACAGTAGCGCATCTCTCAGGCGACGTAACACCACGCAGCCGAGACCGTTACCGGCCCAGGTGCCCTCAGCCGAGGCGTCAAAGGGACGACAGTGACCATCAGGAGAGAAAATCATTCCGGGCTGGTAGCGATAGCCTGCCTGCTGGGGGAAAGAGAGCGCCACGCCGCCGGCAACCGCCATATCGGATTCGCCTGCGCGCAGGCTTTCACAGGCCAGATGCACGGCAACCAGCGAGCTGGAGCAGGCGGTCTGTACCGATAACGCCGGGCCGTGCAGGTTGAGTTTGTACGCGGCGCGGGTGGCAATATAGTCTTTATCATTGCCCATCAGAGATTGCAGACCCTTTACCTGCGCGACTTCTGTCACGTTCAATGCTTCGCGACCGGGGTAGGTACTCATCCGGGAAGAGGCGAAAACACCGGTCTTATGGGGGACGGCGCCGGGGGCATAACCGGCATGTTCCAGCGCATGCCAGACCGCCTGCAAAAACAGGCGCTGCTGCGGGTCCATCGACTCCGCTTCCTGTCGCGAATAGCCAAACAGGGTGGCGTCGAAGCAGTCGGCGTTGTCTAACACCGTACCGATATTGACATAATGAGGATCGTCAATAGTGGCGGCATCCAGACCGACGGCCAGAAGCTCTTCGCGCGTAAAGCGTCGGCTGCATTCACGACCTTCCAGCAGGTTTTGCCAGAACGTTTCGCCATCCGGCGATTCAGGAAAATGGCAGGCGTAGCCGATAACCGCGACAGGTTCGCAGTCCGGGTAGTGTTGAGCGATCGATGCATCAATGGAATCTGCTGTCGGCGCAGAAGAGAAGCGCAAGTTATCCATAATCGGTCTCGTTTCCTAAGATTCACAAAGTCAATGGAACGCCATGCGTCCGCGATGGCGTTTTGGGGAAAATCAGTTTGCTTCGCGCTATATCCGCCGCTGACGACGGCGAACAGGGCGAGGATGTTTTGTTTTTTCCACCGTGGCGACGCCGGCCAGATAATCGGCCAGGGCGGCAGGAGAAGGGTGGGTGAAGAGGTCAAGCAACGTCAGGGTGGAAAATTCGTGACGTTGTAACAAAACGTGTAGTTGCACCAGATTCAGTGACGTTGCGCCCGCCTCAAAGAAGTTTTCTGCGGGCGTGACAGACTCGCCAACCACCTCGCGGAAGGCGTCGCAAATCAGGCTGACGGTGCTCTCGTCCGCCGCAATGTGTGGCTGAGAGTGCTCAGGGCATACGCGCGGTGAGCGATCTGCGCATTGCCCTGCGTATTTAACGGGAGGCACCAGCGCGGCGAGCGGCAGTTGCCAGCCGCTTTCATCCTCGGCCATTCGGTTTAGCAATGCGCAATACTGTTCAAACTGGCGCTCCACCTGCCCGGCAGGAAACAGCGCGGCGACAAAATCCCAGTTAAAGCGCAGTTCGCCTTCGGATTCATAAACCTGGTGATCGAGCCAGACCTGCGGCGTCTGGGAGATGCCCCAGACCGGTTTGAGCAGATTACACCGGGCGAGGAAGTTATCCTGCTCAAAGCCCAGCGCGCTGGTAAAGACGACGGGCATCGGAATGGCTGGCACGTTTTGCCGTTGCGCCAGTTGACGCATCACGCGGATGGCTGACACATCGCGGTGGTTGAGGTTCTGGCTCAGCCGCTGCTGTAGTGACTGCGCGGTGTGCAGCCAGCTTTCGCCGGGATGCCAGCTCAGCAGCATCAGCGAGGTGAAATCGCCCAGAATCTGGTTGATTTGCGGGTGCAGCGGCCGCCTGTCGAAAAGCGTAAGGTTAAGCGTGAACTCAGGCTGCGCACTCCATGCAGAGAGAACCGTTGACCACACCGATAACAGTACGGCCGACGGGGTGAGATGGGCGTCAGCCGCCCGTTTTTTCAGGCGATGCCAGCGCGTGCTGTCCAGCGCGCCGTTCAGGCGGGTGAAGCGCGGTGTTTCAACCTCCTGAGGCAAGCAGCGCAGCGGCAACGCAGGTGCCGGAGGAATATCATCAAGCTGCGCCTGCCACCATGCCAGAGAATCTGGATTGGGCGACTGTAGCGAGGGTTGTTGCAGATAATCCCTGAAGGTGACGGGCAGCGGCGGAGGCAACTGCTGCGGGTAGCGGTAGCCGTGCTCCAGCTCCGCCAGCAGGATCTGCATGCTCAGACCGTCAAGCAACAGGTTATCCAGACACAGCCACAGGCGGGCGGGCATCCCGTCCACGTATCCGACCTGGAGATCGAATACCGGCCACACTTCGGGGTTGAGTACCTGATGCGCCAGTTTTTCGCGCACCCGCAACGCCTCTTCAGGCGTATGGAGGGTGTGTGCGGTTATCACCCAGTGGGGCGTCTGTTCGAGCACCTGTTGCTGTCCATCACGTACGACGGCTCGAAGCATATCGTGGCGGGCGATTAATCGGTTCCAGACCGTCTCCAGCCGGGTGAGGTCCAGATCGGCAATTTCAAATTCAACAAAGAAATGTGAGCCGACGCCGCCCAGGGCAAAGCCCGGCTGACGCCCCACCAGGTAAGCCTGCTGCACGTCGGTAAGCGCAAAGGGCTGGTAGCGATCTTCAGGGGTGTGGACGAATGGTTGTTCGACCGGAACGTCGATTTTACGCAGCGTGGCGGCAAAATCCGCCAGCCGGGGATGATTAAACAGGTCGCTTAATTGCGCTTCATAACCTGCCTGATGAAGTTGTCCGGTCAGACGGGTCGCCAGCAGGCTATCGCCGCCTTGCTGGAAGAAGTCGGTTTCTCTGGTGACATTGCCAGTCGATAAGAGTTGCTGCCAGAGGGCGGCAACCTGTTTTTCAATGTCGCCCTGGGGTAAATCCGCTTCGGCCTGGTTTTCCGCTTCAGGAGTATGACGACGCTTCAGCGCCTGATAGTCAATCTTCCCGTTAGCCGTCAGCGGTAAGGCGTCGAGGAAGACGATCCGTTGCGGCACCATCCACCCCGGCAGGCGTCCGGCGAGGGCAGCCTGAAGTTGACGGGGATCGCGGCGCACCTGGCTATCGGGACATTGTACGAGGAAGCGTTGTAACCCCGCGACCTCATCGCCATGCTGACAGTTGAAGGCGGCTGCGCTAAATAACGCCGCCCAGTCGGCACTGTTATGCAGCAGGGCCTCCGGCTGTCCATCGGTTAACAGGAGCGTGCTGAGCAAGGCGGACGGCGTTAACTGGCGAAACTCCATCACGTAGAGCAGCGCGCCGGGAACGGCAAGCTGTTGTAATGTCGCAAGGAGCCCGGGATCTTCCGGCAGCAGACGATGCAGGGCGTTATTAAGCCAGATAATGTCCGCCGAGTGAGCGTGCGCCGCCAGCGTGTCTGCATTCCAGGGGGACAGACGGGCACCAGGCCAGGGGACGAGCCTCTGCCGGGCGCTCAGGAGCATCTCCTGGCTCTGCTCAAGCCCGACATACTCAACCTGTCCGGCGTTGAGCTGTACTAACAGCGATTCTGCGGCGCGGCCGGTGCGGGTTCCCACCTCAAGCAGGCGTACCGGGCGCTGTAAGCGCTGTGCAAGCTGTTGGCAAATTGTCGCCAGTTCCTGAATATATGGGGCGCTGGCCGGATGGTTGAAGGCCAGGCTTTCCGGCGACCACTGCACGTCGTTCAGTAACGACAGTTCGTCGCGGGTGCCGCGAAGAATTTGCGATAACGTTAAATCATGTCCGCTGAAATTCGGGTGCTCATCCTTTCGTTCTTCACCAGCGCAGACCTGATAACCTTCAGCAGCGGGCTTCAGTCGCCGTTGCGTCACCAGAAATGCTAACCAGCGTTCCACCACGGCCTGCCAGCGCGGCTGGATAGCGAGTGAGTTCATCAGGGGGAGAGGATCGGTGCCAGCGGTGTGACCCGGCTTCAGTTTTAACAGGCGATGCTGAAGGAAATCGGCTACCTGTTCTGCGGAGATCTCTGGCGAGATAGCACAACAGGGCAACGTTCCCGCAAGCGTGTGCCACGCCTGCGGCAGTGCCGGGTCCCGATGATCGGTAACGCAAAAAGCCTCGCCCTGAGGAACCACGTATGCCGCCAGCGTTTTTTCTTTTTCGCCGATCGCCAGAACGGTTGCTTGTTTCACCCCCGCCAACTGGCTGAGTGCGCTTTCGATTTCGCCCAGCTCGATGCGATATCCTCCGACTTTGACCTGCTTGTCGCGACGACCGAGGAACTCTATTGTGCCGTCTGGCCAGTAGCAGCCGAGATCGCCGGTGCGATACCAGCGCTCGTCCGGGTGCGTCAAAAATTGCTGCTCGCTGCGCAGGGGATCGTTGAAATAGCCTTCCGCGACGCCGATGCCGCCAATCCATAATTCGCCCGGCACCCAGTCAGGGCAGTCCCGGCGCCGTTCATCCACCACCCGGTAGCGTTGGTTGGTTAGCGGGAAACCGTAAGGGATGGAACGCCAGTGGGCGGGGACGTCGTGAATTTCGCAGGCGTTAGACCAGATAGACGCCTCGGTAGCGCCGCCCATCGCGATAAATTGTCCTTGTGGCCGGAAGGCCCGATAACGGGTGGGGAGGTCAAGCCCGATCCAGTCGCCGGAAAGCATCACTGCGCGCAGATTTTCCGGCGTGGCGTCGGCGAAACCTTCACACCAGGTCAGCAGCATATCGAACAGCGCCGGGACGCTGTTCCAGAGCGTGACCTGATGGCGCTGGATCAGCTCACACCATGCATGAGGATCGCGCCGTTGATTTTCCATCACCATCACCAGCGCGCCGCCCGCGCGCAGTACGCCAAAAATGTCGTAAACCGATAAATCAAAATGCAGGGCGGAGAGGGCCAGCACCCTGTCACCGGGGCCAACCTGATAGCGGGTATTGATATCGCAACAGGTGTTGAGCGCTCCCCGGTGAGAAATGACCACCCCTTTTGGCGTGCCGGTAGAGCCGGAGGTGTAGATAATGTAGGCCGGTTGCGTGGGGGCGCGTACCACCGGGTTGGCGATCGGCTCCGCCTCAATGGCCTGCTGCCAGGCAAGGACGGGAATATCGTCTGACCAGGCGCTGGCGTCGTGCTGGCAAATGAGCACCAGCCGGACGCTGGCGTCAGCGTAGATTTTCTCGCGCCGTGCGGCAGGCTGGTCCAGCGAAACCGGAACGTAAACCGCCCCGGCCAGCAGGGCGGCCAGAACCGCAACAAGTTGTCCTGCGCCTTTCGACATCGTGATAGCCACATTATCGCCGGGCTGAACCCCGCACTCGATTAACCTGCCCGCGCAACGGCGGGCATAGTCTGTCAGCTCATAATAATTCCACTGATAACGCATGTCCGTTACCGCCAGCGCCTGCGGCTGTTGCAGAGCGATACGAAAAATGCCTTCATGCAGCAAGCCTTCGGGAATGGGGGCACCGGTGGCGTTGACCCGTTCGCGTATCGCGCGCTGGCGGGCGGGCATCATATCTGCAAACGGCTTTTGCCAGGCGCTTTCGTCATCGCAGAGTTGGTTAATCAACTGGCAGTAGGCGTCGAACAACGTTTCGACTAACGCCGGAGGGAACAGCGCGTCATTGCTGTCCCATTGCAGCCAGACCTCGCCGTGATGCTCGAACGCCAGATGATCTATCCAGACCTGCGGCGTTTGCGAGATGCCCCATCCCGGCTCGCCCAACGGCGATTCTGCGCGGCTGCTGTAGAGGGAACGTCCCAGATTGCTGGTAAATACCACCGGGGCACCGTGGGGGTAGCGCTGCTGGCGTTTGAGTTCACGGAGTAATTCGACGCCGGACCAGTGGCGATGCTCCCAGTCCTCCGTAAACGTGAGCTGGTTTTTACGCGCCAGGTTGCTAACGGTATCGCCATCGCAGGCGGTATCCAGCAGAAGAATATTGGTGAAATCGGCAAGCATCGCGCCAACTGCCGGGTGCAGCGGCTGGCGGTCGAATAAGGTGATGTTAAGCAGCAGACGCGTCAGGCCGCCCCAGCGAGCCAGCACGGCAGAAAAACAGGTCGCCAGCGCCATTGTCGGCGTCACGCCATACTCGCCGGCCCGGTTGCTAAAGGCGTGCCAGCGTGTTGCCGGGACAATCATGCGGCGCCGGGTATTACGGACTTCGCGCAGTGTGGCGGGTTCGCAGGCCAGCGGCAAGACGGGTGCGGGGGGAAGCGTCGATGCTTTCGCCAGCCAGTAAGCGCGTGCGTTGTCTCTCAGTGGTTGATTGATCTTCTGCTGGTGCAGCAAATACGAACGGAAATCATAGCGGGTGTCGATAGCCGACAGCGATTCTCCGGCCAGCAGGGCGTTAAGCTCATCGAAGAAAAGCGTAAAGCTGGAGGCATCCATAATCAGCAGGTCAATATTGACATGGAGGCGGTGGCGATTGTCCGGCAAGAGCGTCAACTGAAAATCAAACGTTTCGCCGATTTCCACGCGTAAAAGACGGTGGCTCAGGCGCTGGCGCAGTACTTCCAGATAGGCCTGACGGCTTTCAGCGTCGTTATGGCGTAAATCATGAACGGTGACGCCGTTCCAGTAAGGTTGCGGTAGCCAGACCTGCTGCCCGTCGGGGCGAAAGGCGATATGCAGCATTGGGTGGCGTTGCAGCAAGGTCGTGATGGCCTGTTCCAGTTGCAACGCCGTCAGACAATGGCCTTCAAACTCCTGATACAGGTGGCAACCCACGCCGCCAAGCGTCTGCCCCGGCATGCGGCCCGTCAGGTAGGCGTGCTGTACCGGCGTCAATGGGAAGGGGGTACTTTCGGTCATATTCGGCCAGGATGATTCGTCGGGCAGCGTTTCTTCTTCCGCGTTCTCCGGCGACCGGCTGAGCATTAACTGGTTCCATGCCGCCAGCGTGGGGGCGGCATACAGCTCGCGAAGGGTAAGGCGGTAGCCATTTTTACGAAACCAGTGTAACCATCTCATCAACCTTATGGAATCCAGGCCGGCCTGGATCAGATTGCTCTCTTCATGTAACTGCTGCGGCGTTAAATTCAGTTCCTGTATAAGCCGCTCGCGTAATTGTTGGTAATCAGCCGCGTGGCGGTTGTCCGGTAACAGCGAATCCTGAGATGGTGCGCCAGAAATCATTCTTCCTCCTGATGGCACGTCTTACCGAAAAGCATTGTTAATATGAGAATAATAATTATTAACAATTGGGCGCTACCCGAAACGGGTTTATTTATGCCCGTTTCGGGTTGGTAACAGGCGGAAAGAACAGAGGCCCGGATGGGGTATCCGGGCCTCTGTCTGGGAGGCGTTTATGGGGGCGCGACCCAGGTTACATCACGCGTTTAAAGGTCGAAGGGGTTACGCCAAACTGTTTCTGGAAGGCGGTAGAGAAATGGCTGGCGTTGGCATAGCCCAGATCGGCCGCCACCGTCATGACGGAGGTATTGCCGTTGGCCAGGCGTCTTCTGGCTTCCTGCATTCGTTCAGCCTGAAACAGGCCATAGACGCTGTTGTTGAACAGAACGCGGAAGCCTCGCTTAATTTTGAGAACGCTCAGACCGGACTCTCTGGCCAGCTCCGCGACGCCCGGCGCTTGCGTCAGATCAGCCAGCAGCAGATCCTTCGCCCGCAGCAGTTTCTGGCGTTCCATCGGGTTGAAGTGGCAGGAGAGGCAACTGGCGTCTTCGCGATGTTCATCCAGCACCAGACTGAGCATGACCAGACTTTGCCCCTGCAACCATAGCGTCGACGGCTTTTGTTCATGGCTGAAGCCGCCGTGCATGCGCATCAGCGCGTGACGCAAAGTCTGAGCCGTTAAGTGGGTTTCAGCATTACAACGCTGCTGCTGGCAACAGCATTGGGAGTCGATCTTATTCTTAATGACCGCGTTAATATCCGGCACCCACAGCGCGAGGGTTTCAGGGCTGAAGGAAAGGGTAATGCTCTCGAATCGGCCACAATAGGAGGCGCTGCCGCGGCAGCCTGGTGTATGGGTAATGTAATGGCGATTGCGCGCAAGCTCCCAGTCGGTGTGGCGCCTGAGTCCCTGAATTGCAAAGCGTGATGTGCCTTCCAGGATGCACGAGAAGTTAATCCTGCCCAGATCGTCGTGTAGCTGCAACGTCTCAGGCCGCGCAAAATGGCCCCTCCAGAGCAAAATATCCATACCTTCCTGCAACGAACAGCGCAGCAGTTCACACTGAGCAGGAATATTGCCATCGTTTGCAGGTTTCCCAACCACCAACTGGTGAATAGAGATTTCAGATTGCGTTTGCGGTGACTCCGTCATGACCTGGTTATCTCCCTGTGGCTTAGACCAATGCGGGCATATACCCGTCATATTTCAAGTTGCATGTGCGTTGGCTACGGGTTACTCGGCCCATCCCTGGGCCTCGCCCGCCCTTACGGGCCGCCGCAAGCGGCGTTCAAATCTGCTCCAGACAGATTTGTCACTCACCCCAGTCACTTACTTCTGTAAGCTCCTGGGGCTTCCCTCGCTTACCGCCTTCCTGCAACTCGAACTATTTAGGGTATAAATAGAACCGAATGGGGTAGAAGAGTTATTGATAATGCTTATTATTCACATTAATTCTCAGAACGCCACCCTGAATTGTCGTTTTTGGCGTCCGTAAAAATTCATCAGGAAATTCAGTCACTCCCATGTCATCTCAATCATCCAACACTGAATCGCTGTCCCGATTTCCTCTCTGGCAGGTGATTACACCGGTTCGCCGGAAGGTTATTTTAGCTATGGCGCTGGCGGGGCTGGCGGCATTAACCAGCCTGGGAGCGCTCCTTTTTCTGGCGTGGAGCCTGCGCGACCTTCGCGCGACGCCTGACGCTATTCCGGCCTGGCCGCTGGGCGGCGTGATCGGCTGCGTGGTCTTAACTTTTGTTCTGCGCTTGCAGGCGTTCAACACCTCTCATTACGCGGCTTTTCATCTGGAGAATATTCTGCGCAGCAGGTTAGCCCGTAAAGCATTGCAGCTTCCGCCTGGCGTGTTACAGCAAATGGGGAGTGGGTCAGTGGCGAAAGTGATGCTGGATGACGTGAAGTCACTGCATATCTTTGTGGCCGACAGCACGCCGCTCTATGCCCGCGCGATCATCATGCCACTGGCGACAATCGTTATCTTGTTCTGGCTGGACTGGCGGCTGGCAATCGCGACGCTGGGGGTACTGGCGTTTGGCTCGGTTGTTCTCGTGCTTGCCCGCCAGCGTTCGGAAGATATGGCTCAGCGTTATCATAAGGCGCGCGAGCAGGTCAGTGCGGCGGTTATTGAGTTCGTGCAGGCCATGCCCGTGGTGAGAACGTTTGATAGCGGCAGCACCAGTTTTTTGCGCTATCAACGCGCCCTTGAAGAGTGGGTCGATGTGCTCAAAACCTGGTATCGCAAAGCCGGTTTTTCAGCGCGTTTTTCCTTCTCGATTCTGAATCCTCTCCCGACCCTGGTTGTCCTGATCTGGTCGGGGTACGGCCTGTTGCACTATGGCAGTCTCGATTTTACTGCGTGGGTGGCCGTTTTACTGTTGGGCAGCGGGATGGCCGAAGCCGTGATGCCAATGATGATGCTCAATAACCTGGTCGCGCAAACGCGTTTAAGCATTCAGCGTATTTATCAGGTACTCGCGATGCCGGAGTTATCGCTGCCGCTGTCCGACCAGCAGCCGAAAGAGGCGAGCATTACCTTTGAGCAGGTGAGCTTTCATTATCCGCAAGCGCGTACTGGCGCCGCGTTGCAGGAGGTAAGCTTTCATGTGCCTGCCGGGCAAATTGTGGCGCTGGTCGGGCCAAGCGGCGCCGGAAAAAGCACCGTGGCGCGCTTGCTGCTGCGTTACGCCGATCCAGACAAAGGCCATATCCGTATTGGCGGCGTGGATCTGCGCGATATGCAGACGGACACCCTGATGAAGCAACTCTCGTTTGTGTTTCAGGACAACTTCCTTTTTGCCGACACGATAGCCAATAACATTCGTCTGGGCGCGCCGGATACGCCGCTGGAGGCGGTAATAGCGGCGGCCAGAGTGGCGCAGGCCCATGATTTTATTAGCGTGTTGCCAGAAGGTTACAACACGAGAGTCGGGGAACGCGGGGTATTTCTCTCCGGTGGCCAGCGGCAGCGCATCACTATTGCCCGGGCGATTTTGCAGGATCGCCCCATCCTGGTGCTCGATGAGGCGACGGCGTTTGCTGACCCGGAAAACGAAGCGGCGCTTATCAAGGCGCTCGCGGCGGCCATGCGCGGCCGGACGGTCATCATGGTCGCGCATCGTCTTTCAATGGTGACTCAGGCCGATGTGATATTGCTGTTTTCCGACGGACAGCTCAGGGAAATGGGGAACCATACGCAACTGTTGGCGCAGGGCGGCCTGTATCAACGGCTCTGGCAACACTATCAGCAGGCGCAGCATTGGGTGCCGGGTGGAACACAGGAAGAGGTGGTGGAAAATGAAAGACAATAATCCTGCGGATAACCTGGCCTGGCGCGTCATCTGGCGCCAGCTTATCTCCAGCGTTGGCAGTCAGGCCAGGATGCTGAGGCGCAGTATGCTGGCGCTGTTGCTGGCAGCATTCATGCAGGGGATTGCCTTTGCCTGTCTTTATCCGATCATTGATGCGCTGTTACGGGGAGACGCGCCGCAACTCCTTAACTGGGCTGTGGCCTTCAGCGTTGCCACTATTGTGACGCTGGCGCTACGCTGGTATGGCCTGGGCTTTGAATACCGTGGTCATCTGGCGCAGGCCACCCATGAGTTGCGCCTGCGACTTGGCGAGCAATTACGCCGCGTGCCGCTGGAGAAGCTCCAGCGCGGCAGGGCGGGCGAGATGAATGCCTTGCTGCTGGGCAGCGTGGATGAAAACCTCAATTATGTTATTGCGATAGCCAATATTTTGCTGCTCACCATTATCACGCCGCTGACGGCGTCGCTGGCGACATTGTGGATAGACTGGCGGCTGGGGCTGGTGATGTTGCTGATCTTCCCTCTGCTGGTGCCGTTTTATTACTGGCGCCGCCCGGCGATGCGGCGACAAATGCAGACGCTGGGGGAAGCGCACCAGCGACTGAGTGGCGATATCGTTGAATTTGCTCAGGGGATGATGGTATTGCGCACCTGCGGCAGCGATGCCGATAAAAGCCGGGCGCTGTTGGCGCATTTCAATGCGCTGGAAAACTTGCAGACCCGCACTCACCGTCAGGGCGCTGGCGCGACGATGCTGATCGCCAGCGTCGTGGAGTTGGGCCTACAGGTGGTGGTGTTATCCGGGATCGTCTGGGTGGTGACGGGCACTCTGAATCTCGCCTTTCTGATTGCCGCCGTTGCGATGATTATGCGCTTCGCAGAACCGATGGCGATGTTTATCAGCTACACCTCGGTTGTGGAACTGATCGCCAGCGCCCTGCAACGGATTGAGCAGTTTATGGCGATAGCACCGCTTCCCGTCGCAGCGCAAAACGAGATGCCGGAACGTTACGATATCCGCTTTGACAACGTCAGCTATCGCTACGAAGAAGGCGACGGTCACGCGCTTAATAATGTTTCTTTGACGTTCCCGGCAGCCAGTATGAGCGCGCTGGTGGGTGCCTCCGGCGCAGGCAAAACCACGGTCACTAAACTGTTAATGCGCTATGCCGATCCGCAGCAAGGGCAGATTTCTATTGGCGGCGTCGATATTCGCCGCCTGACGCCGGAACAGCTCAATAGCCTGATTTCTGTTGTTTTCCAGGATGTCTGGCTGTTTGATGACACGCTGCTGGCGAATATCCGTATCGCGCGCCCACAGGCGACGCGACAGGAGGTGGAAGAGGCCGCCCGCGCGGCGCAGTGCCTTGAGTTTATTTCCCGTCTTCCGCAAGGCTGGCTGACGCCATTGGGGGAGATGGGTGGCCAGCTATCGGGCGGCGAGCGCCAGCGGATTTCCATTGCCAGAGCGTTATTGAAAAACGCGCCGGTCGTCATTCTCGATGAACCGACCGCCGCGCTGGATATTGAAAGCGAGCTGGCAGTGCAAAAAGCGATCGATAACCTGGTTCACAACCGGACGGTGATTATCATCGCCCACCGTTTATCCACCATCGCCGGGGCCGGAAACATTCTGGTGATGGAAGAGGGACAGGTGGTTGAGCAGGGTACTCATGCGCAATTGCTCTCCCGTCATGGACGTTATCAGGCGCTGTGGCAGGCGCAAATGGCCGCGCGCGCGTGGCGCGACGAAGGGGTTTCCGCGTCTGGAGAGTGGGTGCATGAGTGATGTTCAGTCGAATGTTAAACCGCTGACGTTGACGACCGGGCGGGTGATTTTTGCTATTGCCGGCGTCTATGTGACGCAGAGCCTGGTATCGGCGCTGTCTATGCAGTCCTTACCCGCGTTGGTGCGCGTTGCTGGCGGTTCGCTGGCGCTTGCCGGTGCGACAACCCTGTTTATGCTGCCCTGGGCGCTGAAGTTTATTTGGGCGCCGTGGATCGAACGCTGGCGGCTTCCGCCCGGTAGCCCGGAACGCCGTTCCCGCATGTTAATCCTGCGTGGTCAGGTCGCGTTAGCGGCGATCCTGACGATTACCGCAGCGATTGGCTGGTTTGGGCGAGAAGGGGGATTTCCCGATACGCAAATCGTCGCGTTATTTGTTCTGTTTATGGTGGCAGGCACGGTCGCCTCCACCATTGATATCGCCAGCGACGGCTTTTGCGTCGATCAACTGACCCGCGCGGGTTACGGCTGGGGAAACAGCGTGCAGGTCGGCGGCAGCTATCTGGGAATGATGTGCGGCGGCGGGGTGTTCCTGATGCTGTCGGCAGCATCCGGCTGGCCTGTCGCCATGCTGATGATGGCGGTGCTGATTATGGCGCTGTCACTCCCGCTGTGGCGCATTACGGAGCCGACGCGAACAGAGACTATCCCGCATGTTCCGGCGTTAGGTTATGCGCTAAGGAGGAAACAGGCGCGCCTGGGCTTATTGCTGGTATTGATGCTGAATTCAGGCATGCGGTTTGTGCTGCCTCTTCTGGCGCCGCTGTTGTTGGATCATGGGTTAAGCATGTCCGCGTTGGGCGCGCTGTTTAGCGGCGGCAATATTGCAGCGGGCATAGCAGGAACGCTGGCCGGTGGATTGCTGATGAAATACACCTCACCCGGCAGAGCGCTGTTGACGGCTTATGGCGTCCAGGGGATCGCGCTGCTGGCGGTGGTGATGACGCTCATGATGGCGCCGGGTCATCTGTTGCCGCCGATTCTCCAGTGTCTGGTCATTGTCCAGTCCATTTCGCTGGCCTGCGCGCTGGTCTGTCTTTACGCCACGCTGATGTCGCTTTCATCGCCTTTGCAGGCCGGTGTCGACTTCACCCTCTTTCAATGTACTGACGCGGCAATCGCCATTCTGGCAGGCGTTATCGGTGGCGTTGTTGCTCAACATTTTGGCTATGCGGCCTGCTTCCTGTTTGCCGGGGCATTCACGTTGTTGGCGGCGTGGGTTGCTTATATCCGGCTGCATTCGGCAAGAGAACTGATGACAAGCGCAATTGATTGATCCGGGAATAACACAGAGAGGTAAGGGATGAAAATCAGTGAATTTTTACACCTGGCGTTACCAGAGGAACAATGGCTGCCGACGATTTCTGGCGTTTTACGCCAGTTCGCAGAAGAAGAGTGTTATGTCTATGAGCGCCAACCCTGTTGGTATTTAGGCAAAGGGTGCCAGGCACGGTTGCACATTAATGCCGATGGAACGCAGGCGACATTTATTGATGATACCGGGGAGCAAAAATGGGCGGTGGATTCCATTGCCGACTGCGCGCGTCGTTTTATGGCGCATCCTCAGGTGAAAGGACGTCGGGTATATGGACAGGTTGGGTTCAACTTTGCGGCGCATGCGCGGGGGATTGCCTTTAACGCCGGGGAGTGGCCGCTACTGACGTTAACCGTTCCCCGTGAAGAACTTATTTTTGAAAAGGGAAATGTCACCGTTTATGCGGACTCCGCCGACGGGTGCCGACGTCTGTGCGAGTGGGTGAAAGAGGCCGGTACAACGACGCAGAACGCACCACTGGCGGTGGATACCGCTCTCAATGGTGAGGCGTATAAACAACAGGTTGCACGCGCCGTTGCGGAGCTCCGCCGTGGCGAGTATGTCAAAGTGATTGTCTCGCGCGCTATTCCCCTGCCATCGAGGATTGATATGCCCGCCACGCTGTTATACGGGCGGCAGGCAAACACGCCTACGCGTTCGTTTATGTTCCGTCAGGAAGGACGCGAAGCGCTGGGCTTTAGCCCGGAACTGGTGATGTCAGTGACGGGCAATAAAGTGGTTACTGAACCGCTTGCGGGCACCCGCGATCGCATGGGAAACCCGGAGCATAATAAGGCGAAAGAGGCAGAACTGCTGCACGACAGTAAAGAGGTGCTTGAGCATATCCTTTCTGTCAAAGAAGCTATCGTCGAACTGGAGGCCGTTTGCCAGCCGGGCAGCGTGGTGGTTGAAGATTTAATGTCGGTTCGCCAGCGCGGCAGCGTTCAGCATCTGGGGTCTGGCGTGAGCGGTCAGCTTGCGGAAAACAAGGATGCCTGGGATGCGTTTACCGTGCTGTTTCCGTCTATTACCGCCTCAGGCATCCCTAAAAATGCTGCTCTGAACGCGATTATGCAAATTGAGAAGACGCCGCGAGAGCTTTATTCCGGCGCAATCCTGCTGTTGGACGATACGCGCTTCGACGCGGCGCTAGTTCTGCGTTCCGTATTTCAGGACAGCCAGCGCTGCTGGATACAGGCGGGGGCGGGAATCATCGCGCAATCTACGCCGGAACGCGAACTGACGGAAACCCGGGAAAAATTAGCGAGCATTGCGCCCTATTTAATAGCGGCAGAGCAGGGGTAGTCAGGCGAGATTGTCCGCCCTGGGAGTCAGTGGCTGGTTATTTAATGTGAAGTGCAGCGTTATAACAAAAATCCACGCAATTGCGTGGATTTAATTGGTTTTTGCGAGCGTTATGAGATTCAGCGAAACCTCATGAGACAGCAAATTTTATTTAGACGTTGAATCGTGACTTTTATTGTATTTCATTGATATTTAATGTTTTAATTTCTACTGCTCTTTAATTATACTCATTATTGTACTCATTTTGGAATTGGCTCGCTTTCGAAATGGACAGTTCGTATGTTCGACTCCATAATCGGCACCATTTCAAACTTTTGCCAAGTCTACCGAAACCAACTCAAAGCCCGTATACGGCTAGTTTCTAGCCCGTACCTTATCTTTTGGTATCAACTGGAATCAAATCACAGTTGGGGGCATAAGTGGGGGGCAATCTGTGTTCGGTCCAGGGATATGCCCTAATGAAGTGTAAGTATCCCGGTAAGCCGTGGTGCGACAGAGAAACCAAGAAGGTTCGCCATTGCTCCAGTGAAGTCTTTCATTACGCCATAGTTACCAGCCGTACGGAATACAATCCCGCAGCGGATCTAACCAGCGTGATGTCAGGACATGAATCAAAACATTATCCCTTCCTTATTGTTGTGGAGTCAGAGAGTAAATGGCATTTATTAGTCATTAAAAAAATAATCAGTTGAATTGGTTATCCATGACTTCCCCGACACACTTAAATGTGTCGGGGAAGTGAGTTTGTTATGATGTGAATATTTTTATATCTACACCCATCTCGTCAGCACTACTTAACCAATCTTCGATTAGTTGAAAAGCTTGTATTGTTTCAGATTGCTGGTCAGTATCTTTTGACATCTCTTCAATGAAATGTTTTTTCGAAAAAGAGTTGCCCATTACTATCCATATTTCTTTATTGCACAGTGGTGATTTTCTTCTATTAGATATTAACTCCCAGGTTTTTTCCTTAAGTTTATTTTCTTTATTAGGGATCTTTCCAATTTCGTTAAAGGCTAATCTAAAACGAGACTCAAGTTTATGTTTGGCTTTATGGGATGGCCATGCTTTATCCCAAATAGAGTAGTTTCCTGGGGTATTAGCATCTGAGTGTGAAATCAGATAGGTTAAGTTTTTAATTGCTTGACTTCCGACCTCTGCTATCGCTCCTGCTGAGGATTTTGGAGAGCTGAATGATTTCCCACATTTTACATGAATGAAACATAATTTATCCGGTGATGATACGATAAAATCACATGGTTCTGTATCCATGTCAGTGCAAAGAACGAGATCGCAATTTGGAATATAAGGATGAAAGGGGCCCAATTGTGGAAGAGTAGCATTGCTATTTGAGTGGTTTTTTAATTGATCAATTAAATAAAATATAGAATTCTTATCAAAGCTTGTGCTTGTAGTATTAATATACATATCTTTTTCATCATACTTTCCTTTTTCTTTAAGACCCTTTGAAAGCAGGGCTGGAATGCTTATGAGTGAACGTCCCGCCCAACTTTCCTCAGCAGTAATACCTTTTTCAAAAGGAAGTGAAAATTTATAAAATTTCGACGCACTATATGTTGTTCCATCTAAAAAAAGAATTCTAAAATAGTCATTATTTAAATAAGAAATTATTTTATTGAAATCATCATAATTGTTAGTAGTTGTCAAAAGGTAACTATGTTTATCTTCTTCATACTGAATTTGTATTTTAAATGGTTTTGAACCAACAAATAACTCCGCACCTTCACTTTCTGAATATTGAAGGTAATAGTAGTCCGGTAGGAAATTCTTTTCGGAAATTAATTCGGTATCGAAATCTGATAAATCTAGAATAATTGAAACTATATCGGAATTGGGTTTTTCATTGATGGGTTGCGAGAATGACTTTATTAATCGGCCATTATTAGTTGCTTCTTTTGCTGTTCCTAAATCAATTTTCTCAATCCATTCAGATAGTTCTTCTATACTAAAATTCCTTTCCATTTGGTCAGAGACACGACCAGACCTAGCCCCTATATAGAAACTACTGTCATTTTTCCCTTGTTCATCCTTATTAACTACTTTCAATGTTGTTAGTGCGTACATGGCATTGCGCTGAGTGCTATTTATATTTTCTAGGTTTTTACCTTTTAAGGACATCGCTTCAGGTCTATTTTTTGCAGTACCTATAGCCCTTGAGTGAGCTTCTTTTATTTCACGGACTTTAGTGGCTGCAGCTAATGCTGTTAATCTATTAATATTTATAGGGTTTGCAAGATTTAAGTCGATTCTATTTGCATACTTGGCACCAGCGCTGTCAAAGATAGCTATGCTATTAGATAACTCTTTGATTATTATTATTTCTAGCTTTGGTTCAAAAAATAATTTATCAGAAAGATACCTGGAGCTATTGAATGATATATATAGATACATGAATACATTATGGTCATTTTTTATTTCTTTAACAAGTGAACCTTGTGTATGCAGTTCCCAATATATTTTATCCAAAAGAAGGGGGGTTGAGTAATTAGGCCCTTTTTCTATAAAGCAAACGGATGCCAATGGTATTGAAATATCATTGGCATTTATGGATTGCAAGTCCAATCGTTCTCTGAAACGACTAGAGAAGTAGCTGTATTCAGGGAAGTTATCAAGAAATCCTTTTATCAGGTTAGTTGTGCTTAGCGATTTTATAAATCCTTTTGAACCGCTAGGTGTTGATATGTAGTCATCAAATATACGGTAACTTTGCCACATTCTTTCATTGGATGAACTAGCTAGATCTATTATCATCGGTTCTATTGAATTGTAATTCCTAACAACTCTCCCAATAGTTTGAACCAATTCTCTACCACTTCCAACTTGATAGGTTAAAACTAGTAATTTTGCTTCAGGCAAATCTACACCTTCATCAAGTTTATGTTGATGAATTAGAACTCTTATGTCGTCAGATTTTAATGCGGAATTTATTGATTTAAATTTACCGCTAACTTCATCATTTCTAAATGTCTCATGTATACTTACTGTTTTGAATTTTTTAGAAATTGATTCGTGGTATCGAGATATATCATAGGCATCTTTACATTTTATTATGCATTTTATATTTTCATTTTTTTCTAGAAAAACCTGTACTTCTTGAAGCATTTTCTCCATTGAATTCACTTGAATGAAATTTGGCTCAGTAATTATTTTATCAGAAATAGCCTGTTTAAATGTAAAGATAAAATAATCATCTAAGTCAACGTTTAATTCGAAAAGATCATTCCTATATGGTGTTGCCGTTATTACAACTTTTATTGCATCTGATTGTCGTACGATTTCTCGCCATACAGGAGATGGTTCAGAATGACCTTCATCAATAATAATAAGATCAAAGAAACTTTGTGTCTCATCTAGGTCTTCTGGTGATAACATTGATAGTTTTTGAAATGTTGATATATATATACCTTCTTCATTTAAATTATTAATGTTTTTAAAGGTATTCTTTAATTTTATATCTGGATCGTTTAACGTCACTCTAAAAAATCTACTTGATACTTCTCTATAGAGCTGTTCCTTAACTGCTCTCCTATGACAGATAATTAAAATATTTCGCTCTTTACTTAGATGTGATATTAAACTTATGACACCTGTTTTACCCGCTCCCGTTGGCAAGTTAATTAAGCATGCCTTATCACGAATATTTCTTTTCTTAAATTTAAAAAATTTCCCCACAGCTTCTTCTTGACATTTCCTTATTTTTCCTGTAGAGGCTTTTAAGTATTTTAATAAATTTCTTTGCATGTAATCTCCTTTGCATATTTAAAAAACTCAATAAATACAATTATGATAAAAGGGTTTATAACCAATCACCTTGGTCCGCACTGTGATCTTCTCTAATTGCATCTTGTTGATAGCTTATAGCAATGCGGTCTAAGCAAGCTGCGGTTCGAGGCCATTCAAATCTAAGATCATCAGCATCTTGTTTATAGCGTTCTACTAATATTCGTTCTTGCCCCCCACCATCATGTGGCATGCGTACAGTTACGCCACGGCGGTTGTAAACACCAACTTCAAAACCACTCTCCATTGCTCGACTTCTAGCAAACTCAAGAACTTCGCGAATTGCTTCTGGCGGCCACGTTTCATTTTTTTTTCTTTTTGCGGCAGAGAGAATCATGCCAATCGTGTCATCACCTATGTCACCACGACCTGCAGACTTCAGTAATTGACGAGCTTGCTTGACCCACGACATCAATACATAAGAGTCAATAGTCCCGTTCTCATCGGTCCCGGGTACAATTGCCCAATCATGCAAAACTTGATATGCCTGGCTTGCTAGATCACGGGCCTGCTTAGGATTTGCTGGTTCAGATTCAACTACACCACTATCTTCTTCAGGTAGATAGAGTAATTTCATTAGCGAGGTAAAAAACACAGGGTCTTTAGCAAGAGCCTGATGTAAGTTTCTGGCTGGATGTCGTGAATACCGTAAAACTTGAAAATAAATCCATTCGAGCCTCACAAGTTCTTCTTTTGAAGTCTTTACATCACTCTCCAGGTAATCTAGGAGAATACCAATATAATAGCTCGACATCGTATTATCATTATTGGAAGAGTCTTTAGTGCTTGCAGCGGTATGCATTACTCTAATAATAACTGAGCCCTCTGGTTCTATTTTTATATTATTAGCAAGCCACGCAAGAGCATCGTGACTTCGGTCTGCCAGAAGTAAATGATCAATGACATACTCAAGCTCTAAATCTGCAGAAAGCCTAAATGTAGGGATCGTCTTCCAATATATTGTACTAATATTAACTGGTCTCGATTCTATTTTCAGCCAAAGTGACATTACAGGTGGTAATACTTGGGCAATGCGTACTTCCGCTAACTCCCCCCAATTATCAGTTATAGCTTGTTCCCATATTTCTTGAACCCAAGTTTCGCTTTCTGAGCCTTTCGTGGCTTTGAGTCCATAAAGAATTCCCAAACCAATATTTGCTATATCTGAATCACCAGACATTAGCGCTTTTTTCATTAGAAAATGTTTATGCCCACACTTTGTTGAGGATCGCGCTAAAGCAAGACCAAAATCGTAGTGCAGCGTAATTGTTGAAGAGAAATGAAATATTTGTTCAATTTCAAGTTCTGCAAGTAAGAACTCTACTGCTTCCAATTGTCTCTCTTCGAGTCTATTTCGTTGTGTTTGCCAATCATAATTTTCGCCTAACTCATTGGCCCCTGCACAAAATAGCCAGCGAAAACGTTCCTCGACATTTTCTGGTGTTAGTGAAAGAAATATAGCATCCAACGGTGCTAATTCTTCTTCAGACAGAGCCCATGGAGCATCTTTGAAGCCACGGTTTCTCTGTAAAAAATGCCGTAACTCATTCCACAACCTTTCTTTTTTATCAGAAGATGTGAGGTTAAGGGAGTAATCAGCTAATTGCTTAGCTGCTGAAAATTTCCAGTTTGAATCAAAATTCCCCCAAAGGTGGAAAAGTTCAAACCACCGTTCGCACCTCCCATTTATATGCATTAATAATCTTTCACCGATTTCACATGCTGCTGTTGCAACAGAGGACCAGGTAATAGACTCCGGCTCATTAGGAGTGAAATCACGCCAATTTGGCATAGAAGAAGGTTCTGAAGTATCGTGTGAACGAGGTGCTAATGCGAGCAATAACTTCCAACCAGCAATTGGATGCAGCGATATGATCCGATCAATGACCTTAATACGTTGTGATGAATTAGCATAAGTTTGTGGTGACCAACTAACAAAAATCCGCCTTAAAGAAACTGCTGGACGGTTTCCCCATCGACCTCCGGGATCAACATCATCTAACCAAGCCAGTAAAAGTGCAGATTGCATTAGATAACGTGGGCTACGCGCTAACATCTCTAATGCCCATAACAAATTTGAAAGATACTCTGTGGGTTGCATTATCCCTTCATCACTTCGGAATAATGACAAAATCTGCGGTGAATCGCCTTCCAACCCAGCTTCTACAGCGTCTAGAAATACCGTTGGGGCTGCTTCTGCAAGATTATGGAAATCCTGAGACAAAGACCACCAAAGTGGCTCAGTTGCATTATTAAGCAACTTATACACCGCACTATTCACATGAGAAGATACATCCGTAATAAGCGTTGCTACCTCTGGGAAAACAGCCAAGGCAATCATCGATTCTGTTAAGCCACGTCTGATGCTACCTGATGGTTTCCCTACGCTATTATCTTCATAGAAGGTATCGGCATTAGGTTGAGTCTCAAAATAGGGATCAATGGCGCTCACCACCGAATGGAATGTATTCTCAAAGCGCTTTAGTTGGTGGGAAGTTAGCTGATTACCTACTTGAGTCCAAAGATCTCGTAATGAAACTACTCTCCAAAGATTACCAGAGCGAATTAATGGACCACCAAAAGTGGATGCTAACGGTGCCAAGATTTCTTCTACCTGCTCATAAGAGCAACCAGCTAACTCACTAATAATTTTTTGATCTTGAGATGAGGTTTCATCCCAGCTCCCCGCGAACATTGCGGCAATAAGCTCAGATGAAACATGTTCAGCCCATTGTGGTTTATAGTTTGGGGCTATGGGCATTAAGCGCCTTAAGACCGTAATACTGCGGCCTGATGCGTGGGCATAACGATGAGCATCCTCCTCATTTAATCCAGCATGAGTTAATGCTATTTTTAGCTCAAATCTCCATGGGCGGGGGAGGCGTATTGAATGACCGGATAGATGAGACACATCTGAGCCATAGATAGCGTAGACATGGTGACCATTATTAACAAGAGATTGCGCAATCCCCGGTTCTGAAATAGTGAGAACAATGATTAATGGCGTGCCTAAACCAGCTAATTGCCGGGCTGTTGTTGCGTTGTCAACTACGACACATTTGCTCCAATAGAACAGCTTATGCTCTTCAGGCAGAGGACTTATAGATGCATAAAGAAAAGCTAGTGCTTCATCGGGAGCTTCGGCTTGCACTGAGAGTTGTTGCGGTGAATCTCTTAACCACCTAAGGACTTTTGTTTGTTCTTCATCACGTCCGGCCAAGATAACATCGGGAGTGAGAGGTGTTCTCGTTGCGTGAATCCACTCGCTCCATGACTCTTCAATATTACGTAATCCCTGTGGCCGATGACCTATTTTTACTGACAACCACTGAGCGACCGCAGGATAAATTTCTAACCAATGGACAAGATCATCAGCATCAATGGCACAGACATTCAGCCAAATATTGAGAGCTTTTTTCTCCTCTACCCACTTATTTTTACCAGGAAAGCGTTGTGGAGTAACGAATACATACGTTGTTTTATCTGGACTATACCCGAGTGGATTCCCAGATCTTTTATTAAAATCTTCTTCTGCCTTAGCGCGGATAGAGGTACGTTGAGCACCAATTTCCCAAACAGAATCACCCTCAGGAACGAAGCCCAAACCCAAACTCGTTTTACACTCACCATCCCAACCAGGATATTGCACACTCTCATCTGATGGGAAATGAACTTTTGCGGCAGGACCTACTGTTGCAAAAATTAAACGTCGTAATAATTCAGGAATACCACTCTGACCATCTCTCCGTTCACCCCACTGTGAAAGGTGAGTTGCATTAATCCAGCGCATCAAAGAACCAGGTTTTACATTTTCAGGTGGCTGCAGCATACCCCTTTCAACTACCCCACCAGCTATAAACTGCAAACCTTCCGCTTCTAAGGCATCACGGATAGCTTGGGCATTATTTGCTACTGGAGTACGAAAGCCACGCTCAAAATCCGCAAGTGTAGATGTTGCCACATTTGCTTTGGAGGCCAGTTCTTGTTGAGACCAAGCGAGAAGAGCTCTTGCAGCTTTAACTTGCTCTGGTAAAAGGAGCTCATTCATTACAAAACCTCATATTTTTAATATGACATCACAATATCTGTCTAAAAGATGAGCGTCAATGCACAATCGGGTGGATGTATACCAGACCGGTTACAACTTGGATTTGGGGCCATCTAAACATGACGAAGACCGCGTGGGTGGACTCCAACTATAGGGCAGGATCGTCTACCGGGGCGGGGTCAGTCCAACACTAGGGCTGATTTGCCTACAAGCTCATGGGCACTCCACATCCTGCGTATAGCAGCTAGCGTAGCAATGGTCGCCAGCTCAAGAAAACGGGGCATGCTTATCGAACTTTATCACGACCGTGGAAATGTTTAAGCCGATCTTAGATTTCCGGATTCCGTGGCATGGAATGCCAAGGTTCAGCTAGTAAGATTGCTATATGGTCGTGTATACGAGTGTCTATCGCTATCGGTGCTCCTTGAGCACGAGACCATTTTCGATATTACAAGAGCCAAGATTTGGAGAGCTGGTTAGCAAGATCATTAAGGATGTTTGAATCTTTGTTTGGAAGAGAATTTAGTTCACATCGATTGGGTAAAAAATATAATGTCGATGGGTATGCCAATAGTTAAAGGCTGGGTCAGCGCAAGATAAACAATGGGCGACAGCTTCGAAAGGAAGAAGCATGAGAGAACAGCACACGTTACCTGAGGATAAAAGCCCAGGGACAAGCACGCTTGCCAGTGGGCCTGCAGGTACTCATTTTGAGGCCCAAGTTGCGGCGTCGTACATGCTAGCCATGCTCGCTGGTGCCCCTGCGCGTGGCCTTCCCGGTGCGTCAATAGATCGAGTAGCCTTGCAACAGGCCAACGCGGGGTATCCGCTTGATGACGTGATCATTCACGGGCATGACAACATTTCCGGGAAAGTGGCTGTTCTCGAAGTTCAGGTTAAGCGGTCTATCACCTTCGCTGCTTCCGATCCGGTCTTTCGTAAAGTCGTGGGCCAAATCGTCAAAGCTTCTCAACGACCTGATTTTTCAACCCAGCGATACGAGTTAGCGATCGCGACAACTAAAGGGTCTCGCAAGATAGATGGAGCATATCAAGACGTACTCACACTAGCCCGCCAAATTAGCGACGCAACTACGTTCGTCGCACAAATTGATCTGGCTGGTGTAGCGAACGACGATATGCGCTCATTCGTCAAGACGTTCAAAACCCATTTACTTGATGAAGGTTCGCCTGACGACAATGAAACTGTTTGGTTTTTGCTGCGTCGGATCCAAATTTTGACCTTCGATTTTACGGCACCCGGCTCTGCATCGCATGACTTGGCACTGGAACGGGCCCTTCGTATCCTCCATGCTGATGACGGATCGCGTGTTGGGGCCTTTTGGGGCAGTCTTATTGAACTTTCAATCGATGTGGCAAAAAGCGGTGGAGACAAAACCCGCGACACAGCACTAGTGACACTTGCACAATTTGGCTATCGGTTCTTAGGTGAGCGACGCCACATGGCGGCCCGTGCTGCATTGACTGAGTCTTCACGTTTGGCTCTTGCTGATATTCGTAATCGAGTTGGTAAAGCAGTCCTTGCTAGGCAGGAGCGTGTTGCCGCTATACATGCAGCACTGGGGCTTGGGCGCTATGTAGAGATCCGTGGAGATGCAGGGGTCGGAAAATCAGGGATCCTACGGCAGATGGCCGAAGCTATGCAAACTGAGGGGCCGGTCATTGTACTCAGCCCAGGGCGATGCGTTCCCCGTGGGTGGGTGGCATGGCGTGCACAGCTAGGCTTCGACGGTACGCTACGTGAGTTACTTGTCGAGCTTGCAAACGACGGTGGAGCCACGATATATATCGATAACCTCGATTTTTTCAATGCAGAAGAGAGGCTCACCGTTGTCGATATTGTCAGCGAAGCGTCTATCGTTCCAGGCTTGGTCATTATAGCGACAGCGCGGCTTGAGTTTGGGCTCGATGAGCCCAATTGGCTACCAAAAGATGCACTAGCGCGTTTGGGACTAACTGAACCAATCATTATCGATGAGCTGAATAAGGCAGAAGTCGAACAGCTAAAAGCGATTGATCCTTCTCTTGCGCCCCTTCTCACCGAAGGTCATCCCGCACGTCAGGTCGCGAGGAACTTATTTCGCCTCTCACGTCTAGCAAGCCAGACCGCATCTGAGCCGATGCCCCGTACCGAAGTAGATATGGCCGAGCAATGGTGGATTAATGCGGATGGTACACGTGATGCCGGTTGGCGTGATCGTTCTCGTCTACTGCAGGACTTGGCTTTTCAGATTTTGTCTGGTGCCGACTTTCTCGATATAAAATGTCACAGTGCTATCCCGATCGATGCCTTAGAGTCCAGTGGCACGCTGCGAAATCTAAGCACCGACCTCGTCGCATTTCGCCACGATGTACTGCGAGAGTGGGCGATCGCGAATGCCATTCACTCTGACCCAAGGCTTATTGACGGTTTACAACTAGATCGGCCGGCAACCGCGATGTTTGCTCGTGGAATTGAGTTGGCAGCTCGTATGGCGGTCGAGCGGGCGGTTGATGGTGTGAAGTGGCTCGCGATTGTTGAGCGTTTAAGCCAGGTGGGAGTGCATCAGTCTTGGCGCCGAGCTGCGTTGCTCGCATTAGTTCGGTCAGAGGCTGCGGAAACACTTCTCAGTCGAGCATCACCTGAGCTTCTTGCCAATAGGGCCGCATTGTTGCGGGAACTCATCCGAATCGTCATGGCTGTCGATGTACTTCCGGCTGCAAAAGTCTTTGCTGCTGCGGGAGTGGACCCAGCACTGATACCCCCATCAGTCAATATCCCACGCGGTCCAGCATGGATAGCGTTGATTACCTGGCTGTTGGACACTGCGGAAATAGCTCCAATTGAAGCTATTCCCGACATCGTCCAGCTATACACAGCATTTTCCATTGGTACACTTGGCATTACCGATATCACGGCCCTTACAACACGACAGATATACGGTTGGCTACGGCTGTTAGAGCCAAGAAACGAGATGCTTTTGCCGGGTGAAGAGCCTTTGTTCAGGGGGCACCTTGATCGGAATGGTACTCAGTCTCTTAAATCTGACCTTCGCGATGCGTTCATCATATTTGCACGTACAACACCGGAATTGGCTGCCGAATACCTGACAGCAGTGGGAAGTTGCGAACACAACGAATATATTGTGCGCAGTATCTTGAAGATGCGCGGCACGTTGGCACAAGCAGCCCCAGTTGAACTGGCCAATTTAACCGCACAGGCGTTGATCTCGGGCCCCCGGGGACGCAAGCGCCACTTCGGCACGGAACGCGAAGAGGCGTTTACCTATCTCGATCACGTATTCCTTCCGGTATCCCCGGCCCAAGGCCCATTTCTCGATTTATTGATTAACTCACCCAAGAACGGCTTGGCTCTGATCCATCGCTTGGTTACACACGCAGTCGCACATGAGAGCCAAGGAGCCGATTCTGGGATAAATGGATTCAAGCTGGTCTTGCCGAAGGGTGTGCGCACGTTCCCATGGAGTCAGACTTACTTCTGGTCACGCAACAGTAATTTCTACGCCGTTACATCCTCGCTTATGGCACTTGAAGCGTGGGCTCATCGCCGCGTAGATGCAGGTGAAGCATTTGAAGATGTACTAACAGATGTTCTTGGTCCGCCAGGCTCATGCGCTGCGTACTTATTGGTGGGAGTTGATCTCATCATCTCGCATTGGCCCAAATCGCTTAGGATAGCCACGGCTTTTCTCAGCTGTCCCGAACTGCTGTGCTTAGATCGCATACGTCAGGTGCATGATAGAGTCGAAATACCCGAATTCTTCGATCTCAACACTTCGCGTAGCGAGTCGCAAGGTAATATGATTGCGGCTGATCTTCAGCGTCGCTCATCCAGACGGACTACTCTTGACGAACTGATTGGTTCTTTCACGTTTCAAGCATCTTTGGAACAACGTACCGCGCTGAGGATGCTGCTGGTGAGCGAGGCTGCTCGTTTAGGCGAACCCGTCGCGAGCTCTAATCTCAGAAGCCCGGAATTTATGGTTCGGTATGCGCTGAATCTATCAGATGCCACAAATTGGCAAGAATTTGAAATGACTCTCAAGGACGGTTCATCCACGACTGCGCGCAAGTATGTATCACCTCCGGCAGAGCAAACCCATCTACAGGCTTTGCGCGATGCCGCAACCGAGCGAGAGTCAGATTTCGCCACATGCTCTGTGTTGACACTCGCGATCGACGATCCATCTCAGTTACTGCCGGAAGGTCGAATAGTGGCTGTAGCTTGGGCACGACGTTTGGCGATGGCTACGACAGACATTGAATCCGACGACGATGACGACGAGCGTTGGATGCAAGAAGAAGCGTTTGTGGCGGCCGCCATGATCGTGATGCGGGATGGTAATGATGCCTTGTATGCTGAACACGGAGAATGGGCTCGGTCGCAACTGGGCAAGACGCTTGTGGCGCTTAACGACAATCCTGTGCGTCAGATGCGAGGGGGCCTTCGCTTCAATCCGACTGCAATCGCCTATGCTGGATTGATTCACGCCTTGCGACATCGATCAACAACAGAAGATGTGCGGTCACTTCTTGAGGTAGCGGCTAGGGGAAATCACGCTGCCGCGCACGGCTTAGGGACGTCCGTCTCAGTCCTCGCGGCCGTCGATAGTCGTCTTCCGAGATCTATTCTCCGATGTGCATTCAGCGCTTGTGTTGTTGAGGAGCGGGTTTGGGATGCGTCGGAGGAAGAAGTAGAAGCTCGTAAAGCGCGCAGCCACGAACGAGCACGGGCAGCCGTTGCCGCCGAGATCTCATGGCTTAACAGCGATGGGACGGAGCCATTGTGGCCAGTTTTTCCAGAAGAGCGCGCACGGCCGGGAAGGCGACTACGCTTGCGAGAAGTTAGCATGGCTGCATCAAAGCAGCCAGAAGTGTCAATTGCCTCACCAAAAGTGCATGCAGATCATCAGGGGGCGGCACTCTGGCTACGCCAAGTGAATATTGTCTCCGAGGATGCTGCGCTGTCCTGGCTCAGCGAAGTCGTGAAATCCTACATGCCGTGGACGATCGTCGCAAATGGAGCAAACCTAGACGACGGAGATGAAACGGATCAGCCTCCATCTGAATGGAACAATACATTCTTTGATTTGGCTGCGCGTTGCGTTGTCGGGCTATCGTCGTCTGAAGTCATTGAGTTAGTCGTACAGCACATAATTACTCTCCCAGACCAGAATTTCTACGACGTACTCGTCGATTTTTTGCGCAGCTTCGATGTGGTTTACTTTGGTGGCAATAGTATTCCGACGCAGATTGCCATAGATGTTCGCAAAGTACTTGTTGATCATATGCTCACCACGCGTGGATGGGGGCGTCTCAACCGGAGCAGGGACTTGTCAATCGAAATGCACCTTGGCCCGGCAATCGCAGTTTTGTTTTTCAACGACCAAATGTTTGGGAAGGGATCGAAATGCTATCTACTTGAGAAGGGAATGGATCGAATTGGTCCTTTTTTACCTGTTCTGGATAAATTAGTCAGCAAAGGGCCGTCACCGTTCGTCGCATTGTTGTTACTCAACTTACTTGAGGTTGCGCCCCGGGCTGAACAACTGAATATGCTCGTCGGGGCTGTAAGTGTATGGCTTGAGGTCTATCCTGATTTCCAACAACTATGGATTGACTACGGCGTGGGCCGCCGATGGTGCTTGGTGATGGAGTCTATACTGGGGCGTAGCCCTTGTAGTTTCAGTAACAGCGCGCCGCTGCGGCCTGCCATCGATAACTTCGTCGCATCACTTGTCGCGCTCGGTGTACCCGAGGCCGCACGGCTGGAGGAGGAACTTGGCAAGCTTTGAATTACTAACGGTTAATCGGTGTGCTCTTGACCGCTTGCTGTGATGCAGAAGTGCTCCAGTTTCCATGATGAGGTAAATCGAAATTTCTTATATTACTTGAATAATTTGATATTCCAATTTCTATAGAAAATTTTAAAGCCCGCGCCATATTAAATAATGGTGCGAGCAGATTATACAAGTCTTATGATTATAAGCCTGATACGTTTATATAGAACTGACCTTTACCTTCATCAGTTTTCTGAATCCGATAGGTGATTGGTAGGGAATTTTGCAGGTCAGGTTTTGTGAACGTTAAATCAGCCGCACACTGATAAACATCAAGCCCTGATTCATGGCTTATTGTTCTGACATTTTCAACAGAAATCCGCACATCCTTATCCAGTGTCATGCCCTTCTCGATAGTCTTTCTTGCAATATCCACGACCAGGTTTTTTGCATCATCACTACTACATTTTGGCGTTTTCTCGCCGCAGCCAGCCAGCAAACCAGCAGCAATTAATACCAGAAGCATTGTTCTTTTCATCTAAAGTTCCTTCGTTAATTAATGATACTTTTATTTCTTATTAAATAGACCATCTATTGTGCCTGCCGCAGAAGCCCCGCAGTATCCTTCGCAGCCACGAGTCATAACGCTGGTCTTGCCGTTATTCAGTTCACTGATTATTACGACACACTGGCTGGCATTGTCATTCCATATCCATCGATGCTTCTGGCTTTCTCCGGCAGCTATTTGCTGTGCTGTTCCCTCTATATTGCATACGCCCGAACCATCCCCCGTTGAGGCATTAATGTTGAACTCAGCATTACCCTTTCCCGGATTCAGGGTTAGAACCGCTCCGGGTTTTACGTACTGCGCTGCTGCTACAGGTAGCGTTATGGCTGCCATCAATAAGGCCAACAGTTTTCTGTTCATTAATTAATTCCCTGTTAAGTGATACGGATGTTTTTGGCGATTTTCCCTAGTGCAAGCGGTCTGCGTTTTTCCACAAAGAAATAAACGACATTGAATGCGGACTTGCGATGATTCCCTCGACCGAGAGAGGGCCAGTTGCGGAAAGATTCGATCTGTTCTTCTGAGTAGGGCGTGTCAGAGAAGTCAAACAGCACAAGCAAGGCTTTGCCGTCGTGCTTCATCAATTTCTTTACTTCTGTACTGTTGACGGTCGCGGAGACATTGGAACGTGCCGCAGTTGGTTTACGTACTGCAAACTCAACGGCTACATCATCAATGACAAAATCAATGTAACCATGCCCGGATACAGTTCCTGGCAGCTTGCTTTTTACTTCCGGTGAGACATTATCTGCAAACCAACCCAGCAAATAGCAACGTACCAGAGGCAGTAATTCCCGCTCGCTACATTCGTTCAGACGCAGGGTTTTGACGAACTCCTTGCGATAAAGAGAACTGAAAAAATACTCAAAGCATTCTGTTATTTCAGTGATGGTGGTTGCCATGGCTGCATTCTTTACCTGCTATTAGATCCATTTTTAAGGGCATACCTTTCCGGCCATAATGTTTCCGGTGTCGTATCCAGAGCCCCGGCAATAATGCGCTCAGCTCTGGGGTAATGACGCTCTAAGGCATTATTTAATGTACGTGGCGCAAGGCCATGACTGCGTGAAAGTGACGCCAGCGTTAACCCTCGCTTGTGAAGTGCTGCCACAATATCGGCACGATGCCAGTTCCCTGAACTTCCTTTGCTTTGCTTTTTCTGCGATGCTGTTGAGTTACGCACAGTATTAACTCCATGGAATCAGTACATGGATATTAAATGCGAATAAAAGATACCTTTCAAGTTCTTTTGGTATCTATTTATGGGTTTTCATATTAACGCATTGATATCTGGTGAAATTTATATGAGCAGCAAGAAAGCAGTATCGTCTATACCGACCCATCCTGAAGCTTCTGTTGAAGAGGGAAAAGACTGGCTGACAGCAGAGGAATTCACTCATATTGAGGGGATGCCGGGCACTGCGCGTGGCGCCAGGATGCGCCTGGAGAAGCTGGCATCTCTGCACCCGGAAATACGTCGTAAAAGGACTGCCGGGAAAGGCGTGGTTTACCATATCAGCGCAGCCACAATGTCGCTTGATGATGAGAGAAACAGGGCTAAGGGTGAAGCGTTTACTCTCACCGACAGCGATCGCCAGCTTAGCCTCTGGATACAGTTGTATCGCAATATGTCGCCAGCTTCGCGGGCGCAACTGATGGAGCAGGCCCTTAGGATGGTAAAAGATGATCTGATGTCTAAGGGGCCTGAAGTTTCTGAGCTGGCGGTACAAATCATGAAGCTGCCCGAAGATAAGCGTAAGAGCCTCTTTGAAAAGCTGAATGGGAAGGTGTGATAACGTCAGTTTTCCGCCATGCCAGACAGAAGGAACCACCCCGGAATCCTGACCTGTCTGACATGGCAGAATGGAAAGTATGCCATCACTTAATAATGAATAAAAACCTATTGTCAGTTATTTCATTTCTGAACTACATATTAGTTTCTCGTTGTTACTATTTGCATTGAAATCATATTTTTGATATAATACTATTGCTGATGAACTATATTTTACCCAGTCAGTACGTTGTCATGCACTTACCATTTATTCGGTGATTAAACCCCACCTGTGCTGGTGCAGACATAACGTCTTATCATAATATGTTGAACAGGAAAATCACTGATGAATATTCTCCATCAGGAAGGGCTAGTTATGCCCGTCGATCAGGAATTAATAAGTATCATAATAAATGAAACGGGAAATCCACTGCCGCATAAAGCCAAAATCACAGCCCTCAGTCTGTTATTTAAAGACCTGACTTACAGCGCCGAAAAGGGCGGTTATCATCCCGTCGAAATACGGCTTATTTCTCGCAATGACGAATTGTATTTCGATTACATCACCGACTTCAGTTACATGGGAGTGGTGTCCCCCGAACTGGAAAAGGAAATTGATATCAGCTGGAGTCAGCAATATGTCTTTCTGGCTCATGTTGGTGACCTGCCTGTTAACGCCGGAAGGGAGCTGTTTGAACTCTGGCAATCCAACTTTATTCAGTATCATGCCATGAACGTCTACACCATTACCGTCCTGTGGGAAAGCTAATCCCTCTGCACTAACTATCACTACTTTATGGGGAATTATCTGTGAGAACTGACAGAGGGATACGTGCGTCTCAACAGGGCGAACTGGACTGTCTTTGCGGTGCTTATTGCGTGGTTAACATGCTGAGCTGGCTGTTTGACGGCAGGGTGAAACGACGCCCGTTAATGAACCGGCTTATTCAGACTTATCAGCAGCGCTGGCCTTTGCAGGAATGGCTGACTGAAGGGATTGAAGAAGACCGTTTAGACTGGCTGATAGCTCAGGTGTTGCAGAAAGGACATTACAGCCGCCAGTTCCCGGTTCAAATCACCAGACCCTTTGCCGGGAAGCGGGGATTATCAGACGGGCGGCTTTTCAGGGAAATGCAGCGGTTTCTGGACGTCACTGACTATTCCCGCCTGATTATGCTCAGCGACCAGTTTCACTGGTCCCTTCTGGTCAAAATGGATGAAGAAACGCTCTGCTTCTTCGACAGCAACGGGCGAACCACCATGCCACGTAAAGCTTTCTCCCTGCGTACTGGCGTAACCCGCCGCCAGCTGTTTCCCGACGCCATTTACTTCATTGAACGGGAGTTCTGAAATGACCATGTTTACCCAACGTGAAACCCTTATCCTCGACCAGGCGCGTGACATTATCAGTAGATACTACCAGCGTGGGGTTCAGCTCTGCTCCCCTGATGATGTCCGGCGGTGTGTGATGGTTGAGCTGGCCCCGCTTGAACATGAAGAGTTTGGCATCATCCTGCTCGATAATCAGAATCAGCTGCTGCACCGTGAAATCCTGTTCAGGGGTACGTTAAACTCGGTCAGCGTTCACCCCCGTGAAGTTATCAAACGCGTACTGAAACATAACGCCGCCGCAGCCATCCTTGTCCACAACCACCCCAGCGGCGAGCCTGAACCCAGCCGTTGCGATATCAAGTTGACTAAAAAACTACAGGAGTTGCTGGAAATGCTGGATGTGCGGTTGCTTGACCACTTTATCGTGGCAGGGACTGAAACGGTGTCGATGGCTGAACGGGGGCTGGTGTGATGCTGAAAGTTACCTGGTTTAATGTACGTTATTGCGGGTTAGGCGCATGAACAGGACAGTGTTACGCCAGGTCGTTTCGGTGGTACAAACAACCGTGTTTGATGCGTATATTGGCGGTCTGGCACCATCGGGTCGGCGGGGTATCACCAGTCTGTTGAACCGCAGTGCCCGCATACTCAAACGTGGTGCGGATGCAGCAGATTATCCGTGGGAACAACTCAACTACGCCGCCGTCGCTAAAGTGCGCGCGGCACTGCTGGATGACGGTTACGCCGTGTCGTCGGTCAATATGGCGTTATCAGCATTGCGGGGTGTGGCGCAGACAGCCTTTAACCTCAATTGTATGGATGCCGAAGCGCTGGCACGTATACGGTCAGTGAAGCGTGTGAGCGGCGATATCCAGCGTAAGGGAAGGGCGCTGGACAAGCAGGAAATCAGAGCACTGATTCAGGCCGCAAAACAGCATCCGCAACCGGTACGGCGCTACCGTGATGCCGCTATTGTGCTGATGCTTTGCGGAACGGGGCTGCGGGCCGGGGAACTGGTTAAACTTGAGCGCCGGGACTATGACAACGGCATCCTGACGGTGAGACAGGGGAAGGGGCGTAAATACCGTGAAATTCATGTGGCGGATGCAGTGGATAAGGCCATCCGCGCATGGGTTAAAGTCAGCGCAAACGAAGCTGAAAACGCACTGTTCAGCCGTATTCAGCGCAACGGGAAGACCGCCACCCAACCTCTGACAACAACCGGATTAACGGGTATCCTGGCTGAGTTACAGCAAACGGCAGGCATAGCACGTTTTACTCCGCATGATATGCGGCGCACCTTCATCACCCGTTTACTGGAGCAGGGCGTGGATATCAATACCGTACGCCAGTTGGCAGGCCACAGCGACATATCCACGACAACCCGATACGACTATCGTAATGAGGACATGAAAATCAGTGCCAGCAAAGGGATTAATTGCTTTTAACAATTAATCTATTTTCTTTACTGATTTCGATCGTTAGCAATCTTCATTCTACACTGTTAATGCACTGGGCGCAGGTCGGTTGATTCATTTTCTGTTTTGCATTTATGAATCCCCATTCTTATAAACACACTCTCGATGATAACGCATATAAGATTGCTGTAATTTATTCAGTGTCCCAATGTTAACAGGTAATTTTATTTTCCATACAGACAAAACGTTCATGACAATTTCATCGGTAAAAAGTAAGTCGCCGTCGTCATTGAATGAAATCCAACCCTGGTCAAATAATCGATCAAGATGTGGAGACATCCAAAGACCGTTGTTTCCATCTAGACATTCATTATGTGTATCGCAATCTCGCCATGGCTTAATGTGGCTTGCCGTCAGAAATCTTGTATCTTGAACTCCAGTGATTCTGCATCTTTTTTCCACTTCAGAAAGTTTTCGACGGTAAATGCCATGTCCTTGGCGCGCGTAGATCATTTGTTCTTTTATCTTTTTATTTATTTTCTTATCATTATTAATGGCGTTAACACGGGCCTCCTCTTTCTTGATTATCTGGGGGACTATATCTAGGGCAGATGATTTCTTTTTGATGTGCCATATGTCGTGTAATGGGGCTTGGTAAAAATCGATTTTCGTGGTTCCCAGTATCTGTTCTTGCTGCTTACGGATAGCTAGTAACCTTCTGTCAATCTTCCATAGTTCCATTTTGCGCAAATTTTTTACAGCGACATTATCAAAAGTACTAACAATTTTCAGACGATGCTCACCACTAGTAATACGCTCGAAGTCATCAGGAAATAAGAGATATAACAGAATGTGTCGAAATTGCCTGCGTCTACTCTCTGGTGTCTTTTCAAGCCAGAATGCCAGCTCCCATCCATCGTTTAGCACCTTATTTCTTGCTGCTAACGGAAGTGAAAGCAACTTTCCCGTTATCTCAATTAAATAGGATAACTCCCGCCACCGGTTAGTATTATAACCAATGCTAGTATTGGCATAGCCAGCCAGAGTTTCATCAGATAGAAGGTTATGCCCTTTATTGAAAGGTGAGCCGGACCACTCCCATACCTGAGCAACATTCTCGATTTTTGTTCTTTCAGTGATGTTTATGGATGGTAATAACAGAACCCACATCATTTCTGCGACGAGGCAAATAACATCAGGATAATTAACACCAAGTTGGCCTTTTAACTTTTCAAAAAAGTCTTTATTGCTCTCATCTGGATTGTTAACATATAGTTCTAATAAAATGTTTGCATTTTTGGTAGTCCACAGTTTTTTCTTGCTAAAAATAGATCTGTTTTTTAAAAGACACTCATTTTTCCAATGCGCTACTGCACGAAGTAAGGGGGGAAGGTTAAGAACTTCACCAATGTATTGGCTCATAAATGGCTCCTCTAGCAGACATTCCATGAGAACATACAGCGCGACATTTTGCCAGAGGATTGGAAGCGCAACTCTAAAGAGTGTGACATGGGGGCAATATCGTAGTGCAAACAAAATGTGACTACCCGAAAGGATGTAATATCGTTACAAGTGACGCTAAAGTAATCTTGTACGCATTCATTTCTCGTTTTTATTACCATTTATCTTGGTGGTGAGCTGCTAGGATGTATACGTAACTTCATTCATTTTGTTTGTTTTCGATTTTTACCAAAAGCCTCAGGACTCTCGCCGGGTTTAGCATCTTTTCTACGTCCTTCTCTGTCCATGCTTTAGGGTCCATTTTTTGGTCTGTCAGGACATCTGCAATAGCGCCAGGCCTGTCAAATCCTCTGGCGATCATGGTCTCCCTGATGGTTTCGTTATCCTTGCCTCTCATTTTCAAACGATGAACATGTTTGAAAACTCGAATCAGCTCCTTAGCTGGAGCAGTTCGAGGATTGAATACATAAACAATGTAATGAGCATCAATCAGCCTGGCCAGTACATCACTGAAGCGCCGACCTGTCCCTGATTTCCTTGTAAGCATGTCCTCATGATCATAGAACACACATAACTCCCGCAACCTCGCCTTAACCTGTTCATTCATATTGATCGTGAAAGCACTTCCAATCTCCTCTTCAAGGTTTTCCCGACTGGCTAAAACCCGGATCACGGCATCGCTTGTTTCCTTATTTCTCACTAGACCCCCCATGTTGTAATCAACCATTCATACAGAAAAGCAACAGTTGCTTTGTTAAGGGATTAAGCCTGAACTGATCCACAAAAGCAACGGTTGCAAGTTTAATTTTTCGATTATGCAACAGTTGCTTTTGGTGTTTTTGACCAAAATAGGGGTGGAAATGATGGTTGTAAAAGCCTGTTCGCATCAGCCGATGCGTAACTTAAACAGGTGCGCTATGACCACAATTCGTATCATCAAAGTTCCGGAAGTTCTTGAACGTTGCGCCATGAGCAGGGCTTCACTCTACAGAATGCTCCAGCGTAATGAATTTCCCCGGCAGGTTCGTATAGGTATCCGCTCTATAGGATTCTACGAGCACGAAGTTAACCAGTGGCTGACTGACCGCCAGCGTGTTCAGTAAGTGCATGAACGTCTAACAGCACGTTATTCACGCACGTATAACCATGAACAGAGAACATATCAGCCAATGCTGACACTGGTTTAACTAATCGATCGATTCATCACAGTTACTACTGATAGCTGATAGCTGATGGGATGCTGGTGCTCTCTGTTCCTCAATCGGGTTAGTCCCTGATACGGAACACCAATGAAAAAGAACAAGTTACTTAACAAGAAGAATGTTGAATTTAGTCCATCAGGTAAGATTTGCGACAGTCTTGAGGGACATGAGATGAAGCTGCGTATCGACTGGCTTTCAATAGTATCCCGCTTCCACAGTGAGGAAGAGAAAACTGCATTTGTTCAGAAGTTGCAGTCTTTACCGGAACGGGAGTGGAAAAACTATGTTGTGCAGGAGAAATCTCCTCGGAACGCAACGGGGACATGTCACCCTTACAAGTATGGTTTGTGCATTTCACGTAATGAACCTAATGCACCAATGCTGGCATATCTCATGTGGGGGCCAAAAGCACTAGGAACTGGTGGGTTCAGTATCCAGTTTCATCCCCAACACATGAGGGGTAAACGGATGGATCTACTGCTTAAATGGTTGAGTGACCGTCTCGGTGACACTTTCAATCATCTGCTGGCGCGAGCATGGGTCACCCGGCTTGATATCGCTCTGGATATCTATGGGTGCAAGTTGAATGACTATCTTTGGGGGTTAAAAAAGTCATCGATTTATAAAGACTACGATAATGATAAAGGGTTGCCGGGGCTATCCCTTGGGGCGTTTGACTCGAAACTGTCAGTGTTAATCTATGGCAAGATTGATGTTGCGCACTTTAAGCGGATTGCATTCCCTGAGCGCGCAGGATATGTGAATGAAAAAGGGAGGCGTAAACGGGAGTATTTCCTTGAAATTGACAAGGAAAAACATCCGCAGTTTCTACGTGTTGAAGTGCGTATACAACCTGAGTCTACTGGCCCCGGTAAGCGAGGATGCAAGCAAAAAGCGCTGATGTTGTCGGACCTCTCAAAGCTCAAACATCCCTTTGAGCGTCTGTTGGTGTATAAGCGCAAACTGGAGGGGGAACTAATGAATGCTGTTTTTACCAATGACCGCCCTAAAACTAATGGGATCAAAGCATGGACAAATGCATCGAGCGATGGCGATTCAAAGGGACGTCTGGCCCGTAAATTCACCAAACTCCTGTACCTTAATGAGGTAGAGCTGTTTAACAAGCATGACGTCTGGTCTTTTTGGCCTGTCTGCATAGCTAAGCTGGGGCAGGCTATTGGTGGATTAAAGTCAGAATTTGCGACCGGGGAAGAGATGGCTGTCAGCCAGCTTGTTGAAGATACACGCAAACGAAAGCGCAAAACGCGGCGTCATAAACGTCAGGAACAGGAACATCCAAAACGGTAGTTCAAGCATTAACCATTGATGGCGGTCTTTTTGGCCGCCATATCTTTGGCTTTTATACTCGGTGAGAAGGTTCTTCATCCCTCTTGTGTCGCTGAATTCTTCCCTCAATACCGCCTAACGTGGCTGAGTTTTGGCATGGTAGATCGGCTAACTACCGCTGCTGTTTAGTGTCAGATCCGCACCTCGTACAATGGTAGGGGAAAACCGGCGATGGCTTTCTCTGACTCTGATAGTTGCAAGGATCGGCGGTTTTGAGCAAATTCGAGGTTTCAAAAGATCAAATTCCATAATGTGTACATGTGTCTACAACCGCTATTGAATATTACCGGGGAGAAGTCGTTCCGCTTTATAACCGGTAACGTTTTACGTATCCGCTAATCCCATTCTGATCAAGCTGATATTTAATCTCTATTTACGTCTACAAGGTATATAGACGTATCTATTATGCTCTGTATACACTCTATCTCTATATTATTGTATATATGTCATTACATACTATAGCCATTATCAAGTATCAGCTATCATGAGGCTCCAGCCTCCAATATTATGATCATTATCCAGCATCTGAACCTTGTTGGGTTCACACAAGATTTGAGTAATTCAGTTGTAAATAAATGGGGTCAGGGCATGGTGCTTTGATCTCTATATACAGGTGGATTATGGAACCATACATTACGCGTAACAATATCCTTGTGACAGGTTCAACGCTGGACTATTTCAAATCGGTCGTTTTCAATATTCCTTATAATGGTGTGCCAAGTTTACGGCGCCCCTTTTATCGTAATATTGCAGTATTTCTCCAGCACGTTATTTGTGTTGCTACCTGTAGTCATAAGAACAAGAAGAAAGCAAAGATCAAAGCGAATAAAAAATGGTCTTATTCTGTGCCAGTACCATTTGAGCTGGGTAGAGAGAAACTTCCCGGAGTATTTAAGAAAAGTGGGCCTACGCATGAACGTGCAATGGAGGCACTGGCAAGCGCGGGAATCATAAAACTAACCGGGTATTCAAATACTAATCATTTATGCCGGGAATATGCTGTTTCTCAACGTTTCCTGCGTAAGCTGTTTGGCAACGACCGCGAGGCATACCTTAGCCGCCAGGATCGTTACCATTATCTGACTGACATTTTCACCAAGCGTAAAAGCTACTCATTTGATGATCTGATTGGAGTTGCGATCGACCGTGGGCAGAACGCTAAACATCACCAGTCTAAACGCGATATCCCTAACGCTGCCTTCAGAGAACTGGTAGTAGATGTCTGGGACAACCTTGAGCCGCTTGAAATCAATCTGGATGCACTGTTGGATTTCTATAACGAGTATCCCACCAAGAAGAACAAAATATTCATTTTCAACTTCCTGTCGCGACTGGCTGAAACAGGCGTGGATTTGGTGAAGGAGTCACCGTTAACGGTTTCTTACAGGCAATCGTATAAAACCGCGTTCATTGGCGGAAGATCCTTTGAGGTTGGTACGGGCTTTCAAAGTCTGCCGTCTGGCATGAAGTGGGCGAGTCTGGCTCGTGGTGTGAACTATGATATTAAGGGATGCCAGCTTGAGATACTACGACATGAGTTGTTGAGTATTGGCATTTCGGCCAAGTCGCTGGAAGTGCTGGAAACAGGCTATATCTGCCGGGTATTGCGTATTGCTGAAGAACTGGTGAAACAATTCAGGTTTTCTAGCGTATTCAACGCCGGGTTCGTTACTCTATCACTTAAATCCAGTACCCGACGCTTGCTGAACCGTGAGCTAGGTAAGGTAGAAGCAAAGCGAGTACTGAAACGCTGGAAGCACCTTCTGAAACCCCTGAGGCGAGATCTGGCTTTACTGCTGGATCATTACGAAGGCATAGCAAAAACCAATCGTTACGGCAAATGCGTTACCAACGCGGTAGGGCAGCCATTCAACATTACCTACAAAGATGTGGCTACGCGTAAACGCAGGAAGTCAGATGTGATGCGCCGAAAGCTGCTTTCGCACATGTTACAGGGACTGGAAAGCCGGGCTGTTTACGATTACGTTGCCAGTCATAAGGGCGTTTGCGCACTGGAGCACGATGGGTTTGTTTCATATAAAGAGGTCACTGACTGGTCCCATCCATATCTGTTGATTGAGAAAAAGCATTAAGGGGAGCCACTCAGTCAATTACAGCTTATCCCGGTTGATAAACAAGACGGGACATTTAGCACTTTCATGATATGCATAGCCGGCAGGTGATCTTAGCCTGCTTTCAGCGATGAACCACAAAATATTCCCCTTTTGTTACTTTGATATGATTGCTCAAAATGGGTGGTAACACTGAGATCGTTGAAATGACTGCATGTTACATTGTTACTTTTGTTACCGTTGAAAACATCAAGTTGGAGAGCTAAATGGATTGGCCAAAGGAGTACAGCAAGACGACTCAAGCGGTAAGAGATGCGGCGTATAAACACTACTATGTTGAAGCAATCACCCGGTCGGTTCTACTACCGGGACAGGAGAAAACCGCTTATCACGATGGACTACTAACGACGGATTATTACCTTTTCCTGTTTACCAGCAGGGAGAATCCGAAGCTTACAGGATATTTTACCTGTGGCATGTACGCAGCAAAGGGGTGGTTCGAGTTGAACGGACAGCGACCTGAGGAAATTTCATCGTACAATCCCCTTACGGGCGAGTCCTCCGGTGGTAGTAAAAAGAGTGGCTGCGGGATTACTAAACCGCTGAAAGCTGAATCAGATCCAAGAATGAAACGTCTTATCAGGGTACTCCAGACGTTCATTTCTCTGACGGACGATGAGAAAAGGAAAATCAAAGGTGAATCAACCACACTGACTGTTCTACAGAAGCTCATAAAAGCGTCAAAAGATGCCCCCAGCACGTCAAATATCAGGTCGGTAAATACCACTCTGTACAAAGCGCTCAAGGATGGTCGTCATGGTGGTGCCCGTACATTCACTCAACTAGTTGATCATTACGAGGTTCTTCTTGGTGTGACTTTCAAGAAGATATCTATTGATGATTTCAATCAGGAGATCGACGATACCCGCAACAAGTCAGCGACATATCCGTATATTCCTTTGGCATCATTCTGAAATGGAGGGCTCCGGTCCTGTCTGCTATTGGCCCATCGATCAAGCACAGTGGGCGGCAGCTCTACTAGAAGCGAGGGGCAGGGGACCGCTTCTGGTTCGAGGCGGCCGAAGTCACTGAGCAGAAGGTCCGCAGTGAGCGAGGAATGGAAGTTCGTTTTCAGGTAACATACTCCCTCTGAAAGAGAATGGGGCGTCTAAGCGGGATACTTATAACGATTCTTGCCGTATTCACAGTAAGCACACTGTTTGGCGTATTTTTATTCGAATAGCAAACACTAATAAAAGGAATTCTCATGAACAATATTCCCTCTATGCCGCAGTTAGGGATTTATGTCTCAAAAATCGATCCCACCCTTCGCATCACTGTAACCGACGTTGATATTGTTGATGACGATGATGAGTCTCCTGATGATGAATTGTTTTATTTAGTCCGCTGGATCGAGGGGGAAGATGAAAGTGATATGTCGGCGATGGAATTTGAGCTAGACCCAGTAGAGTGGCATGCTTTTGTTGAGTCTGAGCAATTAGTGTTTGAGCGCGATCCATACATGGATTCAGCCCCCGAAAATTCAAACCTTGCGAAAATCCGGGATTTACTCATGAAGACTAAACAGAATGATCGTTCGTAAGCACCTATCAGGAAAGTGGTTTAGCGAGTGTTATCTATTTAGGGCAAGCGGCAAACTGATTCGCATGCAATTTGCCACCAAAGGTGAAGCACTTTCACATGAACGCTGTATAATAAATAGCGTATTCGACCTGCAGTTTAATACCCGACTTGTACGGGGTTTGTATTTTACGAACCTCAATCTTAATTCAGGAGTAAGATAGTGGACACTTTGTCTATTAAAGGTATTTTTGAAGTTTTTGTTAACAATTGGGTTCCTGGTATCTTCACCTTCTTTTTAGGTATCTGTTACTCAAATATCGTTGAAAAAAAGAAACTTAAGCAGAAGCTAAAGAACGATATTCTTGAGATCTTCATACCGGTCTTTAATGCAGGGAACGAGATCTCATTCGAAATCGCGGAAAATGCTTGCAGGAAGATGAAAGGTACCTTTCAGGCATACAAGAGAATATATCCAGGTATCTTCAACAAAGAGGTAGAGAGTGAACTTGAAGACCTACTTAAAGATGGTTTCCTCATAAATGGTGAAGTTAATCCGCATTACTTTGAACCAGCCAATATTGAGAATCTGATTAAAAAATTGTAGTTTCGTTCAAACCCCCGCTCTTGCGGAGTATTTGCATCATGTGTCAATAGCGGCTATTTGATTTGCTTTCAGTTGTTCCACTCAATCGACTATTAGCTACTGCCGCTTTCGGCACGAAGCGGAGTGGGCTTAAGGTCCGCTGTGAGCAATAAGAGGAAGTTCACAGCGTTTAATATATTGGCGAAAGCTTTACTAAAATAGTGGTGTATAAATAGTTAGTATCATATGTCGTGCGTATTTTTATGTAAAAATTAAATCGTTCAACCTGAAATTAATTTTCATACTATCATGCATCCTTGGGAATATTTATTCTAGCAGTAGCCAGCAACCCTCAATTTATTATTCACACACATTCCCTTAGGATAACAATTTAGATTTTATCGCATTTTATATTTTAATAACACATCGAATTTAACCATAAAAAATCCAAGAGCTCACTTTCTTCAAATATAGAAATAATAAAATATAACCTAAATAATATTTATTATTATTCAGGAATGTAAAAAAACAAGTTCCTTTTTACGAAGAGGAACTATTTTTAGAAATCCACAGATCTAGCTAGAATCTCTTTTTCTAAATTAAGAAGTCTTTTCTCAAGAGGTAGTTGATTAACTCTATGACTCTCATCATAATTCGTTACTATAACTCCTGATGAATCTCCATCATCACCAATAACTGATTCAATAATTCTATTTACCCTAGAGTTTTTTTCTTCCCAAAAAATAACGTCACACTCATAATTAAACGATGCATGCTCACCAAAGGCTCTACTGGTAATGTTGCTACTCCCGATGATTGCCACTAATGGATTTGAATGTTTTTTTGCAATAAAAACTTTCGCGTGCCACCTCATTCCTTTCATTTTCTTTTGAGTCGCACTAAATAACCCACCCGCATTTATTGCGCTTAATTGATTGAAAAAATCAATATATTGCTGTTTCCAAGTGTAGGAGTATATCCCCATAACAGTCAATTTCAGTGGAGTTGAATTCCTGTGTTTAGATATATCTAAATCCAACCCAGCCTGATAATTATGAGTGTGCTGAAAAAAACCGCTGCAAAGAAGTGCCTCATCAACTTCTTCGGATTTCAATGTCTCAATAATTGCGCGCCGAAATTTATTAACAATGTCTTTCCTTAGGAAGATTGCCACTCTTTTCACAGGTGATTCCTCATATACTTCAACATCAAAGTAGTCTAACATGAAATATTAATATCGGCATATTTGGTAAAGACTTTAGGAAATTCTTAAACAATTCAAAAAGCGTGACTATCTGAAAATTGATAAATCACCTTCATCTATTGAACCACGTTATTTGACTCGTTAATGATGCATACGTCAGCTCCTGGCACGAAGTTGCCGTAGGAAAACCAAGGGCAGCTTTGAGCGAAAAGCGGACGTTATTCAATCATCATGAGTGGCATTGAAACGCCTAAATCACTTGAAGCTATTTAATAACATAAAATTGTGAGATTCTAAACAACATTGAGATGTTCACTCATAATCTGTAAAAGTTCATCTTTGGGATATGAGTAATACAACTCTTTGAAATTAGGAGTCCTAATTTTTTTAGGATATCCATCCTGGAAAATACCATATTTTTTAAATGGCTGATCACGCATCAAATAAAAAATGTTACAATGTTTATCACCGTCTTGATAAGTGGTAAAACTACAAGCTAATCCTGCCTCATATAGCTCCCAGTTAGGTATTTCACTATCTATGGTCATTTTACATGCTTTAAGCATGAATCGTGCAGAATCAACAAAACATATTGACTCAGGATTAGTAGTTTTGACAATATTGTATGCTTTCTGAATCAGTTCTTCATTGATAACAAATCCCAACCCATAAACCAATACTTCAGTAGCAGGCTTTGTATCACTACCCCAATAGGTAGTATTGGCAAGATAACATTTAATATCTTCAACAGTCATAATGTCTTTTGCTTTCATGGAGAACCACGTTGAATCATAGTAAGCTATATCCTCATCGTTTTTATAATACACTTCTACTTCTGAAAGATAATTAGGATTAAATCCTCCCCATCCATAGCATCTAACTATATTTATTGCATCCTCTTTACTTTTGAAGAAGAAGCTACCTCGGAGTCTTGAAACCTTATGAGTATAAAATCGGTGTCTCACAGATTCTATTCTGAACTCATTGATTAACGCTATTTTGTTTGTAGGTTCATTGCAAAAAGCATTCTTTAGACGAGAGTATTGCCATTGAGATAAAAACCATCTTTTCTCTTGTCCCTGAAGAGAAGGTAATGCCTCTAGAGAAGCTATTCTTCCAATTGCAACTTCCCAAGCGACAAGAGGGTTTTCAATGTTGAGATAGCACCAAAGCCTTAACTTTTTCATAACAGACTCCTTGAGAAGAATTCGTATTTTAGCCTTATGATATGTTAATCCTTGGATTGATTAACGTAAGGAATTTTTGCTACGTCCGCTCCTGGCACTCAGCGGACTAATTAGTGTTAACATACCAATGCATTATGCTTACGAAACATTAATATTGCTGTGTGCGCTCCCTACCCATTCATCAAGCTTATCCGTCCATTCCTGCATCATCACTTTACGCTCATCAAGATAAGTTGCATGGTTGTATGTGCGACGAACATTGTTGGTATCAGCGTGTGCAAGTTGGGCCTCAATAGCATCAGGTCGATAGCCCATTTCGTTTAAACGTGTACTTCCTGTTGTTCGGGTAGCATGGGGACTATAAATGCCACTCCATCCGAGGCTTTTAAGTAGCTGGCGCAGCGAGTGCGATGTCATTGGCCCTAGCGGATTATCTCTGCCCGGGAAAAGGTGCTGCCGATGCCCGGTTAACCCCTGTAGTGTTCTGAGCATTTTGACAGCTTGGAAGGGTAGGGGAATAACGTGTTCTCTGCGGGCTTTCATTCGCGCTGCCGGAATGGTCCATAGGGCGTTATTAAGATCGAATTCTGTCCATTCTGCTTCGGTGGCTTCTGCAGGACGCGCCAATGTCCACCACATAAGCCACATGCAATAATTAACCTGATACGAGCCACGACTATTGTCAAAACAGCTTAGTAACTTTCCGATTTGCTGAGGATTTAGTGCCTGTTTGTGCTGTGTCTTATTAGCCGGAAGGGCCTTGCGCACAGGCCATACGGGATCGCTATCAGCTCTAAGCGTCGCGACTGCCAACTCAAAAACTGATGAAATGGTGCGACGGGCTTCAGCGGCAACTGTTGGTGCTCCTCGTTTAGCGGTTTCCTGAAGAATTTTAAGTATATGGTGTGGAGTGATCTCCCTGACAGGTAGCTTACCGATTGCGGGGAAAACCACTCGTTCAAGCATATCCAGTCGCCGCGTTTTGGTGATTTCGGCCCAGTCTTTCATCTGCAACCACTCTTTGGCGATCAGCTCAAAGGTGTTGGATGCGTCATTGACCTTGCGGATCTTATCTAATTGACGAGCCTGTGTCGGGCTAACTCCATCTGCGACTTGCTTACGCGCTTGCTCGCATTTCTCGCGAGCTTCGGCAAGTTTGACCGTCGGGTACTCACCCAGCGCGAACATGCTGGATTTGCCGTTGAGTTTAAACCGATAGCGCCATGCCTTTTTGCCGTTGGGTTTCACTTCGAGGTAGAGCCCATTGAAGTCATTGAGTCGATAGAGTTTTTCTTTAGGCTTAGCAGTGCGGCATTGCGTATCAGTGAGCATAGCGAGTCCTTGTTTATTTCTTATACCGCTATTGTACTCACCAATAATGAAGATGGAAACTGATTGTACTCATTCCTATACTCATTTTTGGCTGCGCTATTATGAGATGAACTGAGACGTTATGAAAAGAAAAATCCACGCAACTGCGTGGATTTTATGAGGTTTTATATTTTTTATGCGATTCAGTGAGATCGAATGAGACAACAGAAACGAATTAGACGTTGAACAGGAAGTTCATCACATCGCCATCTTTAACGATGTAATCTTTCCCTTCCGCTCGCATCTTACCGGCTTCTTTCGCGCCTTGTTCACCTTTGTAGGTAATGAAGTCGTCAAAGGCGATAGTTTGGGCGCGGATAAAACCTTTTTCAAAGTCGGTATGGATTTTACCGGCCGCCTGCGGCGCGGTTGCGCCAACCGGAATAGTCCATGCGCGGACTTCTTTCACGCCGGCGGTGAAGTAGGTCTGAAGGTTGAGCAGACGGTAACCTGCACGAATAACACGGTTCAGTCCTGGCTCTTCCAGTCCCAGTTCTGCCATGAACTCATCGCGCTCTTCATCATCCAGCTCAGCAATATCGGCCTCGACGGCGGCACACACCGGAACCACTACCGAGCCTTCTTTCGCGGCGATTTCACGAACCTGGTCCAGATACGGGTTGTTTTCAAAACCGTCTTCATTGACGTTAGCGATATACATTGTGGGCTTCAACGTCAGGAAGCTTAAATAGCGGATAGCCGCTTTATCTTCATCCGTCAGGTCCAGCGAGCGCAGCATCCCCGCTTCGGCCAGGTGCGGCAGGCATTTCTCCAGCGCAGCCAGTTCCGCTTTGGCGTCTTTATCGCCGCCTTTTGCTTTCTTTTGCACGCGATGGATAGCGCGCTCGCAGGTATCGAGGTCAGCCAGCGCCAGTTCGGTATTGATAACATCAATATCTTCTGCCGGGTTTACTTTACCCGCCACGTGGATGATATTGTCGTTCTCAAAGCAGCGAACAACGTGACCGATAGCTTCGGTTTCACGGATGTTGGTCAGGAACTGATTGCCCAATCCTTCGCCTTTGGACGCGCCTTTTACCAGACCGGCGATATCCACGAACTCCATCGTGGTTGGTAGAATACGCTGCGGTTTAACAATCTCAGCCAACTGGTCCAGACGCGGATCGGGCATCGGCACGACGCCGGTATTCGGTTCGATGGTGCAGAACGGAAAGTTTGCCGCTTCAATACCGGCTTTTGTCAGCGCGTTGAACAGGGTGGATTTCCCAACGTTGGGCAGACCGACGATACCGCATTTGAATCCCATGATTTAACTCACCTTAATATCTTAATAATCAACCTGTTATAGAAAACAGATTGCAGAAATGGAAATAACTTCGCCTATTATACACGGCGTGCGGCAAAAATGCCGCACATCACTGGTTATTGCGCCTTAAAGGTATGCAAACGGCTTGTTGCTTTGGCCAGACCTTCTTTGAACCACATTTCCGTACAGCGTGCCGCTTCGTCAATGGCCTCATCAATTAATTTTTGTTCAGAAACAGGGGGTTTACCCAGTACGAAACCAACAACTTTATTTTTATCGCCTGGATGACCGATTCCAACGCGTAATCGATGAAAGTTGGGATTATTGCCCAGCTTGCTGATGATGTCTTTCAGACCATTATGGCCGCCGTGGCCGCCGCCAAGTTTAAATTTCGCGACGCCCGGTGGGAGATCCAGCTCATCGTGAGCGACCAGCATTTCGTCCGGCTGAATACGGTAAAAACTGGCCATTGCGCCAACTGCTTTACCACTGAGGTTCATGAACGTGGTGGGTACCAGCAGGCGAACATCTTCCCCTTCCAGCATGATGCGTGAGGTATAGCCAAAGAATTTAGGCTCTTCACGCAACGGCGCACGCAGACGCTCCGCCAGTAAATCGACGTACCATGCGCCTGCATTGTGTCGCGTCGCGGCATATTCCGCACCGGGATTCGCCAGACCAACAATCAATTTAATTGCCACGTTTTTTTGTCCTGAGTAGATCCATAACTGGCGCGTAGTTTACTGTCTGTCTGCCCGCTTGACAAAATACAGCGACACTCTGAAGTAAATTAAATAATTGCCAGTGAAAATTATTAAAAAAGTAAACTGTTCAGTGTGTTATTTGTAAAGTTTTGTTAAATGAAACTTTACATTTGTGATCGCACCCGCACTTACAAACGGCAGTGTTGTCTATACTTTACACATAAAGTTTAGGGGGATTTCCTTAAAACAACCCAAAAGTTCCGGAGGTGACATATGAAACGCAAAAACGCTTCGTTATTCGGTAACGTGCTGATGGGGTTGGGGCTGGCAGTGATGGTTGTCGGCGTTGGTTACTCTATTTTAAACCAATTGCCGCAGTTTAATTTGCCGCAATTTTTTGCACATGGCGCTGTACTCAGCATTTTTGTCGGTGCGGTTCTTTGGCTGGCGGGGGCTCGCGTAGGGGGGCATGAGCAGGTGAGCGACAAATACTGGTGGGTACGTCACTATGACAAACGTTGCCGCCGTAACGACAATCGTCGTCATAGCTAACCGGTTCAGGCCCGGTAAGCGTTATCGCCACCGGGCATTGCCCATTAACTGCTCAAGTCTGCTAACGCCGCTGTCCTGTTCGGGAAGAAGGTCAGACGGCCTGGAATGGGTTTGATACCGGCGCGCGCCATTGTGCGCAGTGGTTGGAACTCCAGGTTACTGATACGCAATTCGCAACCCTCCGGCAGACGTTTCACAAAACGCTGAAAAGCATCCAGCCCGCCTGCATCCAGCACTGGCACTGCATCCCATTTCAAAACCACGATACGTTTACCGTTAATACGCGACTCAAGCTCGGTAAACAGCCCTTCCGCCGCGGCGAAAAAGAGCGGACCGATAACGCGCAGCACCAGCACATCATCAGGCACATCGACATTGACCGGCGCAAGTCGTGTCATACGCGCAATACGGCGCATAAATAGCAGGGAGGCAAGAACAATCCCCACGCTGATGGCGATGACCATATCAAACAGTACCGTTAATGACATGCACAGCAGCATAACGATGATGTCATCTTTCGGCGCATGGCGTAACAGATCCACCACTTTATGGGCTTCACTCATATTCCATGCCACCATCAGCAGTAGCGCCGCCATCGCGGAAAGCGGCAGCCAGGAGAGTAGCGGAGCCAAGACCAGTAGCGCCAGAATGACCAGGATGGCGTGAATCACCGCCGAGACGGGAGAGGTTGCGCCAGCGCGGACGTTGGCGGCAGAGCGGGCAATCGCGGCGGTGGCGGTGATGCCGCCAAAGAACGGCGCGACCATATTCCCCAGCCCCTGGCCGATAAGTTCGCTGTTCGCTTTATGTTTGGTGCCGGTCATGCCGTCCAGCACGACGGCGCAGAGCAATGATTCGATTGCCCCCAGCATTGCCATCGAGAAGGCCGCCGGCAACAGCGCGCGCAGTGAATCCCAGCTTAGCGTGAAATCGGAGCCAGGAAGATTCCACGGCAGCACCAGTTGCGGCAGGAGCTGCGGGATGCCGTTGCCCCGGGTGCCGTCAGCCAGAACGTAGTGGAACTGTGAACCGATAGTCGCCACATTGCCGCCCAGCAGATTAACGATCCCCATCACGGCGCAACCGGCCAGCAGCGCGGGAAGATGTCCCGGCAGACGAATGCCGAGACGCGGCCAGAAAATCAACGTTCCCAGCGTCACCACGCCAATGGCGGCATCGCCAATATTGACGGTGGGCAACGCCATAAACAGCGCGCCGACTTTCTGCAAATAGTGCTCAGGCACATGTGCCATCTGCAGACCAAGAAAATCTTTAATCTGCATGGTACCGATGGTAATACCAATCCCTGAGGTAAAACCCAACGTGACCGACACCGGGATATATTCAATCAATCGCCCCAGTCTCGCCAGGCCGAAAAGGATCAGGAAGAAGCCCGACATCAGCGTGGCGACCAGTAGACCCGCCAGACCAAACTGTTGCGACACCGGATACAAAATCACCACAAACGCGGCGGTAGGGCCGGAAACGCTAAAGCGCGAGCCGCCGGTTAGCGCGATCACGATCCCGGCGACAGCGGAGGTATAGAGGCCATATTGCGGCGCAACGCCACTGCCAATTGCCAGCGCCATCGCCAGCGGGATAGCAATAATCCCGACGGTGATCCCGGCTATCACATCGCGGGTGAACCGGGAGGCGGTATATTTTTCTTTCCAGCAAGCATCGATGAGAGCGCGGAAAGGCATCACATGTGAGGAAAATAATTTGTTCACAATAATGTTTCATCCATGAGCGCATCATCTGTCAACTAAATGGCAGGTGAAGGAGGCATAAGTCATACAAAAGGGTATTACAGACAAAAAAACCCGCCGCAGCGGGTTTTAGATCCGGGTTCGATCAATGCTCGAACATGGCGGAAATCGATTCTTCGTTGCTGATACGGCGAATCGCTTCGGCCAGCATACCTGACAGGGTCAAGGTACGCACGTTCGGCAGTGCTTTGATTTCGTCGGTCAGCGGAATGGTGTCGCAGACAACGACTTCGTCAATGACGGAGTTGCGCAGGTTGTTTGCCGCATTGCCTGAGAAGATCGGGTGCGTCGCGTAAGCAAACACGCGTTTAGCGCCACGTTCTTTCAATGCTTCTGCTGCTTTGCACAGAGTACCGCCGGTATCGATCATATCGTCAACCAGCACGCAGTCACGGCCAGCGACGTCGCCGATGATGTGCATCACCTGAGAAACGTTCGCACGCGGACGACGTTTATCAATGATAGCCATATCGGTATCGTTCAGCAGCTTAGCGATAGCGCGGGCACGAACCACGCCGCCGATATCCGGGGAAACCACGATCGGGTTATCCAGATTCAGTTGCAGCATATCTTCGAGCAGGATTGGGCTACCGAACACGTTATCAACCGGAACGTCAAAGAAGCCCTGGATCTGTTCAGCATGCAGGTCTACGGTGAGAACGCGGTCAACGCCGACGCTGGACAGGAAGTCAGCGACAACTTTTGCGGTAATCGGCACACGGGCGGAACGTACGCGACGGTCCTGACGTGCATAGCCAAAGTAGGGGATAACGGCGGTGATACGACCTGCGGAAGCACGACGCAGGGCATCAACCATAACGACCAATTCCATCAGGTTGTCGTTGGTTGGGGCACAAGTGGACTGGATGATGAAAATATCACCACCGCGTACATTTTCGTTGATTTGTACGCTGACTTCGCCGTCGCTAAAGCGACCTACGGCGGCGTCGCCGAGAGAAGTGTACAGGCGGTTGGCAATACGTTGTGCTAGTTCCGGGGTGGCGTTACCAGCAAAAAGCTTCATATCAGGCACGAGAAGAACCTCAGGCATGCGTCCATTGGTGGAAAAGATTTGCCGAAAACTGTGCGGGCCAGGCAAAATCCTATCCAGGCGGTGTATTAAAGAGCGCGATGCAACGTCTGGAACAAGGTGACGTTGTCACCGAAGCTCAGCTTGCCCGGCTTACTCATCTTCATTCACGTTTCATGTGCGCTGGCATCGATGCCTCACACCAGTCAAATACGGCGTATATGACTGGCGACTCGTCATTTCGCCATCTTCCTGAAACCCGAATGCTTTAAAGTAACTCTCGATGCAATGGGGAGAGGTTGACACCCTTCGCCACAAAAGCATTGAGCCATTCCGGGGCTTGCTCAAGCACCTGGCGAGCACAAGACTCTGTATCGAATTCAGCAAAGACACAGGCTCCTGTCCCAGTCAGGCGCGACGGCGCGTATTCTAACAGCCAGGAAAGCGCCGCATCAACCTCGCGAAAACGTTTTCTTGCGATAACCTCGCAATCATTGCTGAATTCACATTTTAGTAACGTATCTATTGACCTTTTTGGCGTATTACGCGGCAATTGGGGATCTTTAAAGATAACCGGTGTGGGAATGCTTACGCCAGGGTGCGCGACCAGATACCATTTTTCCGGCGGATTCACCGGCGTTAATATTTCGCCTACGCCTTCGGCAAACGCGGCGTGGCCACGAACAAAGACCGGGACGTCGGCGCCGAGCGTCAGGCCGAGCGTCGCCAGTTCATCAATGGAAAGCCCGCATTGCCAAAGATGATTGAGCGCCACCAGAACGGTCGCGGCGTTAGACGAACCGCCGCCCAGACCGCCGCCCATGGGAAGGCGCTTCTCAATGCTGATATCCGCGCCGCTTCCGGCGGGCAGGCGTCCACTCTCCGAGGCGACTTTCATCAACAGCCGCGCGGCGCGGACGATCAGGTTGTCTTCATTTTCAACGCCGGTTACCGGCGTTAATAAATGGATTTCGCCATCGTGACGCGGTTCGATGTGGAGTGTGTCGCCATAATCCAGAAACTGAAACAGCGTCTGCAGCGTGTGGTAGCCGTCTGCACGCTGTCCGGTGATATATAAAAACAGATTTAATTTTGCCGGAGAAGGCCAATGGGTCATCATTTCACAATCCAGTTATCCATTTTCAGCTTAATGCGCTGACTGCCGTCTGAAAGCTCCATATTGGCTGGCATGGCAGGCTGCGTTTTGCTGTCATAGCCACCGTAAACCACTTTCCAGTTTTTACCATCCTGGCGGTAGTTCACTTCGCTCAGGCGGTACTGGTCGTCCAGTTTGTAGTCGGTGGCATCGCCAGGCAGACCGAGGATCCACTGCCGCAGGCTGTTTAACGGAATCGGCATCCCGGTAAGTTTGCCGATCATCTCTTCGGCGTCATCGGCGGTATAACGCTGGCCTTTGTTATCCACCAACTGGACGTTGCCCGGCTGGGCGTTAAGCTCCAGCTCGGTGCTGCCCAGCGGGTTGGTAAGCAGCAGGCGGTAGCGATCCTGTCCGGTCTGTTGCCAGAAGAAGCGCGCATAGACTTTCTGATCATCTGAGATGTAAGCAAAGGCGCCGCGCGTCTGGTATTGATTCAGATGACGCACCTCTTGCTGATGCTGGCGCCACTGAGGGGAATCCGGGCTCTTGCCCGGGCCTTTATGCCCAGGAAGCGTACAGGCGGTGAGAACCAGGCTTGCTAACGGCAGTAGACGAATCAGGCGAAAATCGGGCAGGGTCATAGTGATGACGAATCCTTGTGATACGGTGCAATAATTGCCTGATGGCGTTACGCTTATCAGGCCTGAAAACTGAACCTGCAGGCTGTAAAAACGTTCGCGCCGCGATTCGGCAAATTTTTGCTATCGGTTACAGTTATAGCCTTTAATGCTAGCGCCGCCTGGTGACATCGTCTACTTTCAAGTTGTCTTAAATCATCAAATTAGCGAGCGCTGCCAATTACTCCAAAAGGGGGCTCTCTCTTTTATTGACCACGCGCATCCTGTATGATGCAAGCAGACTAACCATATCAACGCTGGTACTACTCCCGCAGACATGACCCTTTTAGCGCTCGGTATTAACCATAAAACGGCACCTGTATCGCTGCGAGAACGCGTAACGTTTTCGCCGGACACGCTTGATCAGGCGCTGGACAGCCTGCTTGCGCAGCCAATGGTGCAGGGCGGGGTCGTGCTGTCAACCTGTAACCGTACAGAACTGTATTTGAGCGTGGAAGAGCAGGATAACCTGCAAGAAGCGTTGATCCGCTGGTTATGCGATTACCATAACCTGAACGAGGACGATCTGCGCAACAGTCTGTACTGGCATCAGGACAATGACGCCGTCAGCCACCTGATGCGCGTCGCCAGCGGTCTGGATTCACTGGTGCTGGGCGAACCGCAAATCCTCGGTCAGGTGAAAAAAGCGTTTGCGGATTCGCAAAAAGGCCACCTTAACGCCAGCGCGCTGGAGCGAATGTTTCAGAAGTCTTTTTCCGTCGCCAAGCGAGTGCGGACTGAAACTGATATCGGCGCCAGCGCCGTCTCCGTCGCGTTTGCCGCCTGTACGCTCGCCCGCCAAATCTTTGAATCGCTCTCGACGGTCACTGTACTGTTAGTTGGCGCGGGCGAAACTATTGAACTGGTGGCGCGTCACCTGCGCGAGCATAAAGTACAAAAGATGATTATCGCCAACCGAACCCGCGAGCGCGCGCAAGCCCTGGCGGATGAGGTAGGCGCCGAGGTTATCTCGCTCAGCGATATCGACGCCCGTTTGCAGGATGCCGATATTATCATCAGCTCGACCGCCAGTCCGCTGCCGATTATCGGCAAAGGCATGGTGGAGCGCGCACTAAAAAGCCGTCGTAACCAGCCGATGCTGCTGGTGGATATCGCCGTACCGCGCGACGTTGAGCCGGAAGTCGGCAAACTGGCGAACGCTTATCTTTATAGCGTCGATGATTTACAGAGCATCATTTCGCATAATCTGGCGCAGCGTCAGGCTGCGGCGGTAGAAGCGGAAACGATTGTTGAGCAGGAAGCCAGCGAGTTTATGGCCTGGCTACGTGCCCAGGGGGCCAGCGAGACCATTCGGGAATACCGTAGTCAGTCGGAGCAGATTCGTGACGAACTGACTACCAAAGCGCTGTCAGCCCTTCAACAGGGCGGCGATGCGCAAGCCATCTTGCAGGATCTGGCATGGAAACTGACCAACCGCCTGATTCATGCGCCAACGAAATCACTTCAACAGGCTGCCCGTGACGGGGATGACGAACGCCTGAATATTCTGCGCGACAGCCTCGGGCTGGAGTAGCAGTACACACCACACTTTTTTACAGGGTGAATTTACGCCTATGAAGCCTTCTATCGTTGCCAAACTGGAAGCCCTGCACGAACGCCATGAGGAAGTTCAGGCGTTGCTGGGCGATGCGGGAATTATCGCCGACCAGGACCGCTTTCGCGCATTGTCGCGTGAATATGCGCAATTAAGCGACGTTTCTCGCTGTTTTACGGACTGGCAACAGGTTCAGGACGATATCGAGACGGCTCAGATGATGCTCGACGATCCTGAAATGCGAGAAATGGCGCAGGAAGAACTGCGCGAAGCGAAAGAAAAAAGCGAACAACTGGAGCAACAGTTACAGGTACTGCTGCTGCCGAAAGATCCGGACGATGAACGAAACGCGTTCCTTGAGGTTCGCGCCGGCACCGGCGGCGATGAAGCCGCGCTGTTTGCCGGCGATCTGTTCCGCATGTACAGCCGTTATGCCGAAGCGCGCCGCTGGCGTGTGGAGATCATGAGCATGAGCGAAGGCGAGCATGGCGGTTATAAAGAGATCATCGCCAAAATCAGCGGCGACGGTGTGTATGGCCGACTGAAATTTGAGTCTGGCGGACACCGCGTACAGCGTGTTCCGGCGACCGAGTCGCAGGGGCGTATCCATACCTCCGCCTGTACCGTCGCCGTGATGCCGGAGCTACCGGAAGCCGAGCTGCCGGATATAAACCCGGCGGATCTGCGCATTGATACGTTTCGTTCTTCCGGCGCGGGCGGTCAGCACGTCAACACCACCGACTCCGCTATCCGTATTACCCACTTGCCGACCGGGATTGTCGTGGAATGCCAGGACGAGCGTTCGCAGCATAAAAACAAAGCGAAAGCGCTCTCGGTGCTCGGGGCGCGTATTCACGCCGCCGAAACGGCAAAACGCCAGCAGGCCGAAGCGTCAACGCGCCGCAACCTGCTCGGCAGCGGCGATCGCAGCGATCGTAACCGGACCTATAACTTCCCGCAGGGACGCGTGACCGATCATCGTATTAATCTGACGTTATATCGCCTTGATGAAACGATGGAAGGTAAGCTGGATATGCTGATTGAGCCGATTGTTCAGGAACACCAGGCAGATCTGTTAGCCGCGTTGTCCGAGCAGGAATAATGGATTTTCAGCACTGGCTGCGTGAGGCGGTAAACCAGCTCCGGGATAGCGACAGCCCGCGGCGTGACGCCGAGATCCTGCTTGAGTACGTTACGGGCAAGGGGCGGACGTATATCATGGCCTTTGGCGAAACGCCGCTTACCGATGTCCAGCAACAACAGCTCGCGGATCTGCTGCAGCGGCGTAAACAGGGCGAACCGATTGCGTACCTGACGGGCTTACGCGAATTCTGGTCGCTGCCGTTCTTCGTTTCTCCTGCCACGCTAATCCCGCGCCCGGATACCGAATGTCTGGTTGAACAGGCGCTGGCGCGATTGCCGGTAAAAAACTGTCGTATTCTGGATTTAGGCACTGGAACTGGCGCGATTGCGCTGGCGCTGGCCAGCGAGCGACCGGATTGCGAGGTGACTGCGGTCGATCGTATGCCTGATGCGGTCGCGCTGGCGGTACGTAACGCGAAACATTTGGCTATCCGGAATGTGCGTATACTGCAAAGTTGTTGGTTCAGCGCGCTATCGGGGCAGCAGTTCGATATGATTGTCAGTAATCCACCCTACATTGACGCGCAGGACCCGCATCTTAGCGAAGGCGATGTACGCTTTGAACCGCTCTCGGCGTTGGTGGCGGATGAAAACGGTATGGCGGATCTTACGCATATTATCGACCACGCCCGCCAGATGTTAACGCCCGGCGGCTGCCTGTTGCTGGAACACGGTTGGCAGCAAGGCGAAGCGGTAAGAGCGGTTTTCAGGCGGTCTGGTTACACGGATGTGGAAACGTGTCGTGATTATGGTGGTAATGAACGCGTGACCTGCGGACGTTTTACGCTATGACAATTGCGATGTTGCTCACGTTTCACCTTATCTGCGTTGCGCTCTCCGTCAGTTTGTTTGTCGCCCGTTACTGGTGGCGCTATTGCGGTCACGCGTTGGCCGCCGCGCGCTGGACGCGAAACGCGCCTCCCGTCATAGATACCCTGTTACTGCTTAGCGGCATCGGGTTAATCGTTAAAACGCACATCCTGCCATTCACGGAGTCGGGCTCATGGCTGACTGAAAAACTGTTTGGCGTTATCATCTACATCGTTTTGGGTTTTATTGCGCTTGATTATCGTCAGGCGCGCAGCCAGCAGGCGCGTTTCATCGCCTTCCCGCTGGCGCTGGTGGTGCTGTACATCATCATTAAACTCGCCACCACAAAAATACCGTTACTGGGGTAAGTCATGAGGTCGTTAGCTGATTTCGAATTTAACAATGCGCCGCTGTGTGATGGCATGATCCTGGCATCAGAGAGGATTCGCCTGGATTTTCCCACGCAGTTTGTCTACGACGAACTGGAACGTCTGGTCAGTCTGGCGCAGGAAGAAATTAGCCAGCTCCTGTCTCAGGATGAGCAACTGGAAAAATTGCTGGCACTTTTTTACGGCGAGTGGGGGTTCACGGACGCCCGCGGCGTCTACCGTCTTTCTGATGCTTTATGGCTCGATAAAGTCCTGAAAAACCGCCAGGGTAGCGCGGTATCGTTGGGCGCTATTTTATTATGGATAGCAAACCGTCTTGATTTGCCGTTGGTGCCCGTTATCTTCCCGACGCAGTTGATTTTGCGTATTGAATCGCTGGAAGGGGAAATGTGGCTGATTAACCCGTTCAACGGTGAAACGCTTGATGAACATACTCTGGAAGTCTGGTTAAAAGGCAATATTAGTCCGGTCGCCGAGTTGTTTAACGAAGATTTGGACGAGGCCGATAACGCTGAAGTGATCCGTAAGCTACTTGATACACTGAAATCCTCTCTGATGGAGGAACGGCAAATGGAGCTGGCGCTGCGCGTTAGCGAAGCGTTGTTGCAATTTAACCCGGAAGATCCTTACGAAATCCGTGACCGCGGGTTGATTTACGCGCAGCTTGAGTGTGAACACGTTGCGCTGACTGATTTAAGCTACTTCGTTGAGCAGTGTCCGGAAGACCCGATCAGCGAAATGATTCGTGCGCAGATCAACACCATTGCGCACAAGCAAATTGTTCTGCATTAATTAACCGACATTTTACCTATAAGTGTAAGGCGATCCTATGAAACAAAAAGTGGTTAACATTGGCGACATTAAGGTGGCAAATGACCTGCCGTTTGTGCTGTTTGGCGGTATGAACGTGCTGGAGTCACGCGATCTGGCAATGCGCATTTGTGAGCACTACGTGACCGTTACCCAGAAGCTGGGTATCCCTTACGTGTTCAAGGCCTCTTTTGATAAAGCCAACCGTTCCTCTATTCACTCTTACCGTGGGCCGGGTCTGGAAGAAGGGATGAAGATTTTCCAGGAACTCAAGCAGACATTTGGCGTAAAAGTGATCACTGACGTCCATGAGGCCAGCCAGGCGCAGCCTGTGGCTGATGTGGTTGACGTGATTCAGCTCCCGGCGTTTCTGGCGCGCCAGACCGACCTGGTGGAAGCGATGGCGAAAACCGGCGCTGTGATTAACGTGAAAAAGCCGCAGTTCGTAAGCCCAGGTCAGATGGGCAATATCGTGGATAAGTTCCATGAGGGCGGTAACGATAAGGTGATTCTGTGCGACCGCGGCGCGAACTTTGGTTATGACAACCTGGTTGTGGATATGCTGGGTTTTGGCGTGATGAAGAAAGTCTCCGGCAACAGTCCGGTAATTTTTGATGTTACCCATGCGCTGCAATGCCGCGATCCGTTTGGCGCCGCCTCGGGTGGTCGTCGTGGTCAGGTGACCGAGCTGGCGCGTGCCGGTATGGCTGTCGGTCTGGCGGGGCTGTTCCTGGAATCGCATCCGGACCCGGCTAACGCGAAGTGCGACGGTCCTTCCGCGCTGCCGCTGGCGAAACTGGAGCAGTTCCTGACCCAGATAAAAGCGATTGATGATTTGGTGAAAAGCTTCGACGAGCTGGATACCGAGAACTGATTGCGGTTTTTTGCTTGTGTAGGCCGGATAAGACGCTATCCGGCTTTTTTATCTCAGGCAAAAATCGTCATCAGATAGGCGGCAAACAAAGCCAGATGCGCTGCGCCGTTTAGCACGTTGGTGCGTCCGGTAGAGAACGATATATGGCACAGCACTAACGAGGCCACCATCACTACCATTTCCGGCGCGCCTAATCCAAACACCAGATCATTACCTGTCGCCCAGGCGATAAGCGTGACGACCGGCACGGTTAATGAAATCGTCGCCAACACCGATCCGAAGAACAGATTCATTGCCCGCTGAACCTGATTATTCAGTACCGCCTTCAACGCGCCCAGTCCTTCCGGCGAGAGAATTAACAGCGCGACCAGGAAGCCGGTAAAGGCGACCGGGGCGTTCATGCTGGTCAGCAGCGCCTCCAGCGGGCTGGCATTCATTTTGGTAACGGCAATGACCGCAATTAAATGAATGAGTAACCAGACAGTATGCCAGCTGCTACTGTGCGCTGAGGGTTTACCGTGGTGTGGATTGCCATCATCGCCTTCATCTTCATGTTCATAGATAAATAAGCTCTGGTGCGTTTTGGTTTGAATCAACAAAAATACGCCGTACATCGCGGCGGAAATTAACGCGACCAATAATGCCTGACCGGTAGAGAAATTGGCTTGCGGCAATGCCATTGGAAAAACCAGCACAATAATCGCCAGCGGAAACAGCGCGATAAGATACTGCTTAATCCCGAATAAATTCATATATTGCGTTGCGAATTTACGCCCGCCCAACAACAACGAGAAACCGACCAGTCCGCCGGTGACAATCATAATAATAGAGTAGAGCGTATCGCGCATAAGCGTTGGCGCAGCATCGCCGGTGGCCATTAGCGCTGAAATTAAACTTACCTCAAGAATAACGACGGACAGGCTTAAAATAAGCGATCCGAAGGGTTCGCCGAGTCGGTGCGCTAATACATCCGCATGGCGGACCACGCTAAATGCACTGCTTAAAATACCAATAAGTGCAAGGATATTGATGCCAATAACCACTGGTAGTGACTGGCTGCTTCCCCAAAGGAACAGCACTACCAGCGCAAGAACCGGGAAAATAAGCGAAGTCTCCTTATGGCGGGTTTTCACCGCCTCACAGGCATGTGTCATTAGGGTCTCCCTTGTGCAGGTGTTAATATTTTTGGAAATAGTAAAGAAGATAAAAATAGCAGAACTTTGTATTTTTTCAGTGGTTTTTTACGTAATTTTACGGCATAGACTATCTTTTTCTTTCAAAACCCTAAAAAAAAGCATCTTGTTTTAACCGTATTTAAATAACAAAAAGTTAATTTCCGTAAAAAGCAAAAATATCCCTCGACTGGCGTGATAACGCATTGTTTACCACACTTAATGTTTTCCCTGAAGACGGAGGCGCTGATGCCGTATAAAGCCAAAAGTGATTTACCCGATAATGTGCGGAATGTTCTCCCAGCCCATGCCCAGGAAATTTACAAAGAAGCGTTTAATAGCGCCTGGGAGCAATATAAAGATAAAGCCGATCGTCGTGATGACGCCAGCCGGGAAGAAACCGCACACAAAGTCGCCTGGGCGGCGGTTAAAAACGATTATGAAAAAGGCGAGGATGATAAATGGCATAAGAAAAAATAAATGCTGCATTACTCACGTGTTAGCCTGATTTTCTTACTGAAATTCCGCTACCCGCGCGGTGCTTAACACCAGACGGCTTGCAACCTGGCGGTGAATTGCCTATGGTCCAGCAGGTGGTTGCAAAATAAGCAGCAAAAGCGCCCGAAAGGCGTCAGAAAATGTCGTGCAGGAAAGCGGGCAGTGGCGGAGATGTAAGGTGTTAACGCGTGATTTTTTAGTCAATGCCGATTGTAAAACGGCATTTGGCGCGATTGAAGAATCGTTGCACTGGTCGCGAACGTTAAAGCGTTGCCTGGCGTGAAGGAAGAGCAGGGGATAGCGAGTTTATCCTGACGCGGGAGGTTTTCCCGCGTACGGATTTAAAATGTCAGCACTTTGTCCGCAGCCAGCGTCCATTGCGCCAGCTCGACCAGCGTTCCGATTTCCACACCGTCAATCAGCGGCAGGGGGGTGATACCACGCCCATCCGCACAGGTTTTGCATAATTTTACCGGCACGTTTTGTGCGGTCAGAATTTCCAGCATTTGCTGAATATTATAGCCTTCGGCTGGTTTTTGACCGCGTAACCCTGCGGTTACGGCATCTGACATCAAAAACAGACGTAAATCGAGATGGCTTTCCTGCTCGCGCAGCGCAATGGCCAGACGCAGGCTATTAAATAATGATTCGCTGCCGTAGGCGGCGCCGTTAGCGATAATGACGATATTTTGCATGGGTAACCCTCCTCCTGGAGAAATTTTGTCGGCAATGGCGTTATGTTACCTCGGGAACCGAGTGCCGCCAAATGCGTGGATAAAATCCCGGGACGCCCTGCGGAAGAAATAAGGATATTCCTGGAAGCACGAGAAAAGGCTGCAAAACCTGTCTCGACACGTTATGGTTTACTCTGATGCCATTCCTCTCATTTTTTGTTGTAGAAGTTGCCGACACGTTGAGCCGTATTGTTTTTCGTTCATTCTCACTCTCCCTTCTCTTGCTGGCTGTCAGCGGTACGATCTGTGCGCAGGTGCAAGACCCTTTCGATCAAAACCGTCTGCCGGATTTAGGCATGACGCCGGAATCCCACGAAGGGGAAAAGCATTTTGCCGAGATGGCCAAAGCGTTTGGCGAAGCCAGCATGAAAAATAACGCTCTGGATACCGGTGAACAGGCGCGGCAATTTGCTTTCGGACAGGTGCGTGATGTGGTCAGCGAGCAGGTTAACCAGCAGCTTGAAAGCTGGCTGTCGGCCTGGGGCAGCGCCAGCGTTGATGTTAACGTCGATAACGAAGGTCATTTTAATGGCAGTCGCGGAAGCTGGTTTATCCCTTTACAGGATAAACAGCGTTATTTGACCTGGAGCCAGCTTGGTCTTACGCAACAGACTGACGGACTGGTAAGCAACATTGGCGTGGGGCAGCGCTGGGCGCAGGATGGCTGGTTTCTTGGCTATAACACCTTTTACGATAATCTGCTGGATGAAAACCTGCAGCGCGCCGGCTTTGGCGCGGAGGCGTGGGGAGAATATTTGCGTTTATCCGCCAACTATTATCAGCCTTTTGCCGACTGGCAGACGCATACAGCGACCTTAGAACAACGAATGGCGCGCGGGTATGATATCAACGCGCAAATGCGGCTGCCGTTTTACCAGCATATCAATACCAGCGTTAGCCTGGAGCAGTACTTTGGCGATAGCGTGGATCTGTTTGACTCCGGTACGGGGTATCACAATCCTGTCGCGTTAAAACTGGGTCTCAACTATACGCCAGTACCTTTGCTTACCGTGACCGCCCAGCACAAACAGGGCGAGAGCGGGGTCAGCCAGAATAACCTGGGACTGACGCTTAACTACCGCTTCGGCGTGTCGCTCAAAAAGCAGCTTGCCGCCAGTGAAGTGGCGCAAAGCCAGTCATTACGCGGTAGCCGCTATGATACGCCGCAACGTAACTCGCTGCCGACAATGGAGTATCGACAGCGTAAAACGTTAACGGTTTTTCTGGCGACGCCGCCCTGGGATCTTACGTCTGGCGAGACGGTGGCGTTAAAATTACAGGTGCGCAGCGTGTACGGCATTCGCCATTTGAACTGGCAGGGCGATACACAGGCATTAAGTTTGACGGCGGGAGCGGACACCGGCAGTACCGAGGGCTGGACAATCATTATGCCGGCCTGGGATCACCGCGAAGGCGCGGCAAATCGCTGGCGTTTATCGGTGGTTGTTGAAGATGAAAAAGGTCAGCGTGTCTCTTCCAATGAGATCACGCTCGCGCTGACTGAACCGTTTATCACGATGCCGGACGATAATCCGCATTGGCAACAGTTCCGGGAGCAATAATTAAAAGATGCGTTCCTGATGCACCCAGACGGCGGCTTCCACGCGCGACTTCAGCTTCATTTTTTTGAGCATATGTTTCACATGCACCTTGACCGTACTTTCGGTGATATCCAGACGCCGGGCAATCATCTTATTCGGCAATCCCTGCGCGATGAGCTTCAGAATATCGCGCTCACGCGGGGTGAGTTGCGTCACATCGCGATCGGTGGTGGCGCGGTTGGCCCGCAGGCTGGCCGCCAGTACCGGCGTTAACGCTTCACTTAATACCATTTCTCCGGCGGCGGCCTGTTGTAACGCTTTGAGCAAGTCCTCAGGCTCCATATCTTTCAACAGATAACCATCCGCGCCGCGCTTTAGCGCCGTGACGACATCTTCTTCATGGTTGGATACGCTGAAAACGACAATACGCCCTGACAGCGCTTTTTCGCGTAATTTATCCAGCGTTTCGAGACCATTCATTCCCGGCATATTCAAATCAAGGAGGATCAGATCGGGATCGAGCGATTCCGCCAGGTCAATACCCTGCTCACCGTTGCTGGCTTCTCCGACCACGCTGATATCGGGCGCCATACTCACAAGCTGCTTTACACCCGTCCGTAACATCGGATGGTCGTCGATTAACAGGATGGTTGCCGGTTCCTGATTATTCATGGGTATCTCCCTGGGTTTCTGTGAAGTTTGTTTCTGGAATAAAAGTAACAGTGACCTCTGTTCCGCCAGTCTCACGTCGGCGTACCTGGCAATCGCCGCGCAAACTTTGCGCCCGATCGCGCATGATGATCATGCCGTAGTGATTACTGCGTTCGGCGTTTTCCGGGACGCCGCAGCCATTATCCTGCACTTTTAGTTTGACCTGTTTGCCACATTGCGTCACTGTCACCACCACATCGTCGGCATGAGAGTGTTTAAGGGCGTTGCTGAGGGCTTCCCTGGCAATTTGCAGCAGGTGTATCGCCTGGTGTGATGGCACCAGGCGGGGGGGAAGCTGATAATCCAGTTTTACCGTAAAGCCAAACCGGGCGCTGAACTCCTGACAGCTTGCCTCCAGCGCCGGACGTAGCCCGGGTTCCGTCAACTGTAACCGGAAAGTGGTTAACAGTTCGCGCAGTTGCGCCCAGGAACAATTCAGCTCATTGCGAATTTGGCTGAGTAACTCACGGCTGCTTTCCGGTAACGCGTCGCCCTGCATTTGCAGGCAGCTCACCTGCATCTTCATACAAGAGAGCGACTGGGCAATAGAATCATGCAGTTCGCGGGCAATGGTGGCACGCTCTTCCATGACAATCAACTGCTGCTGGCGCTCCTGATGCCTGTCGAGCGCCAGAGTCGCGGTAAGCTGTTCAACCAGCGTGTCCACCAACTGTTGCTGATCGTGGCTGAGATGGCGTCCATAGGGCAGCGTCGCCAGCAAAATACCGTATTGGGTGTGAGAGTCGGTGAGCCGCCATTTTAAGGTGGTGCCGCCGTTAATCATCGGCAGGGCGCTACGTGGGCAAAGGTGGCAGCCTTTATCATCGCAACTGATGTCCGACTGACAGGTAAATTCCTGGTGATTATCTTCATCTTCCAGGTCATAGACCCGCAGCTCAATATCATGCAACTGGGTTAAATTTTGCAGGCCATTCAGTACCGGTGAAAGACGTTCACATAGCGGAGCCTGTGAATGCAGTCGGCGGTTGGCTTGCCACAAAAACGAGAGAATCTGGTTTTTATGTTCCAGACCGGCTGTTTTTTCCTGTACGCGCTGTTCCAGTACCGCATAACTTTCGGCCAGTTCTTCAGACATATTATTGAGCGCAGAACCCAACGCGGCCATCTCATTGCGTCCACTGATATTGGCACGTTGGGTAAAGTCGCGCTGACTGACGGCGCGCGCCATTGATAACAACTGTTTCCAGGGCTGCAAAAGGCGAACACGTAGCCAGATAATCGTAAATACCAGCAATAGCGCCATAAAGATCGCCATTACCCGGTGAACTAATACCACGCGTTCGATACGCAATTCAGTCGTATGGTCGAACGACGTCACCAGGCGATCCAGGCCCGCCACAAAGCGCGTGACATCTTCTGCGACCGCGTGCGCGTTTTGCGCGTGCTGTAGCCCTGGCGAGAGTTCGTTATGCCAGTAATCCTGCAACGCTTTAAGCTGCTTCTGCTGCCCGTCTCGCTCAGCGGCGCGGGTCAGTTCCGGGCTGAATGCCGTTTGCTCCATCTCATCCAACAACTTTTGATCTTTAGCATCCAGCGGGACAGCGGCCAGTAGTCGATAGCTTTGCATACGCAATGAGCCCGCTTTATTAATCGCATGAGCGCTACCCTGCACGCCCTGAACCAGCCAGCCGGAAACCGCCATCCCCGCCACGCCGATAGCGGTAGAGAGCATGACAATCAGCGCCAGTTGGTTAACCAGCGTAAGAGGAGAGAAACACCGTTTAAACATGTTACCTTCTTTCTTCGGGGTAATGTCGCCGAAAAAACGTAGCAAAAAAGGGGGCGTCAATCGGCTGTGCCGCTATTCTCAACGATACAGCGGAGTATACCCATACCTATAACGAGTTACTCCTTAATTGCCGCTGTAGAGAGGTATCTGCGACGGGAAGGAGTAGACAGACACAGCATGGTGAAAAACCACAGCTTTTTTACCAAAATAGCCTACTCATTAAGGGTAATAACTATTTTTAGTCGCCGGTGATGACGACTTTTCCTTTGATTTATATCAACTTACCTTCGGCAGTAAACCCTAATGTGGCAGACATCAAATCAAGAATCAGAGGTGTCTATGAGTCACTCATCCGCCCCGGAAAGGGCAACTGGCGCTGTTATCACGGAATGGCGTCCGGAAGATCCGGCATTCTGGCAGCAGCGCGGCCATCGTGTCGCCAGCCGTAATTTGTGGATTTCTGTGCCGTGTTTACTGCTGGCGTTTTGCGTCTGGATGCTATTTAGCGCAGTGGCGGTGAACCTGCCGAAAGTGGGATTTAATTTTACGACCGATCAGCTCTTTATGTTGACTGCGCTGCCATCTGTTTCCGGCGCGCTGCTACGGGTGCCTTACTCCTTTATGGTTCCGCTATTCGGCGGACGTCGCTGGACAGCGTTCAGTACCGGTATCCTCATTGTGCCTTGCGTATGGTTAGGCTTTGCCGTTCAGGATACCAGTACGCCATTTAGCACTTTCATCATTATTTCCTTGCTGTGCGGTTTTGCCGGCGCGAACTTTGCCTCCAGTATGGCGAACATCAGCTTTTTCTTTCCTAAACAAAAGCAGGGCGGTGCGCTGGGTCTGAACGGCGGTCTGGGTAATATGGGCGTGAGCGTGATGCAGTTGGTTGCGCCGCTGGTGGTTTCGCTCTCTATCTTTGCCGCCTTTGGCAGCCAGGGTGTAGAGCAGCCGGACGGTTCTCAGCTCTATCTGGCGAACGCGGCCTGGATTTGGGTGCCTTTCCTGGCCATTTTTACGCTGGCTGCGTGGTTCGGCATGAACGAACTGGCGACGTCTAAGGCCTCGCTAAAAGAGCAACTGCCGGTGCTCAAACGTGGTCATCTGTGGATCATGAGCCTGCTGTATCTGGCAACCTTCGGATCGTTTATCGGTTTCTCCGCTGGTTTCGCTATGCTGTCTAAAACGCAATTTCCGGATGTGCAGATCCTGCATTACGCGTTTTTCGGTCCGTTTATCGGCGCGCTGGCGCGTTCGGCAGGCGGCGCAATTTCTGACCGTCTGGGTGGGACTCGCGTCACGCTTATCAACTTTGTCCTGATGGCGATTTTCAGCGGTCTGCTGTTCCTGACATTACCTACTGGCGGCGTTGGCGGTAGCTTTATCGCATTCTACGGGGTATTTCTGGCGCTATTCCTGACGGCGGGGCTGGGGAGTGGTTCTACCTTCCAGATGATCTCCGTTATCTTCCGTAAACTGACGATGGACCGGGTTAAAGCGGAAGGCGGGTCGGACGAAAGAGCCATGCGTGAAGCGGCGACCGATACGGCGGCGGCGCTGGGCTTTATTTCCGCGATTGGCGCGATTGGCGGCTTTTTTATTCCGAAAGCGTTTGGTTCATCTTTAGCATTAACCGGTTCGCCAGTCGGCGCGATGAAAGTCTTTCTTATTTTCTATATCGCCTGCGTCGTTATTACCTGGGCGGTATATGGACGTCATTCTAAAAATAAAAAGTAACTTTTGATTATCCTTTGCGCGGCGTTAGACCGCGCTTTTTTTTATCTGTATTTAGTTACAACATACTTATAGTCAAGAAGAGAGACGCGGCAGGGCTAACCACGCACATCTTTATCGGTCATCCAGGGGGATACCCCTTAATACCCACTGGTTGAAAATTTAACATTCGTGTCGTGCGTAAATTTAATTTTATGTATTTAAATCAGTAAGATATATAAATAAAACTCCTCCTCCAAAAGGAGTATACAGAAGATTTGCTCGCCATTTACATCCCTGTCCGCCTTGATCGTTATCAATTCCCCCCCCCATTCAGCGCGTTACCTTCGCCCTTAGTTAAGCAATGTCGATTTATCAGAGAGCCGTGAGGCTCCACACAGGAGAAACCCGATGAGTAAATTCCTGGACCGGTTTCGCTACTTCAAGCAGAAGGGCGAAACCTTTGCCGATGGGCACGGCCAGCTTCTCGAAACAAACCGGGACTGGGAGGACGGATACCGCCAACGTTGGCAGCATGACAAAATTGTGCGCTCAACCCACGGGGTGAACTGCACCGGTTCTTGTAGCTGGAAAATTTATGTCAAAAATGGTCTGGTGACCTGGGAAACACAGCAAACCGATTACCCGCGTACCCGTCCTGATATGCCAAACCATGAACCTCGCGGATGTCCGCGCGGCGCAAGCTATTCCTGGTATCTCTACAGCGCTAACCGACTGAAATATCCGCTGATGCGCAAACGTCTGATGAAGATGTGGCGCGAGGCGAAAAAACTGCATCGCGATCCGGTAGAGGCATGGGCCTCTATCATTGAAGATGCGGATAAAGCAAAAAGTTTCAAACAGGCGCGTGGTCGTGGTGGCTTTGTCCGCTCTTCATGGCAGGAGGTTAACGAACTGATCGCCGCTTCCAACGTGTACACCGTGAAAACCTACGGCCCTGACCGGGTGGCTGGCTTCTCACCCATCCCGGCGATGTCGATGGTCTCCTACGCTTCCGGCGCACGTTATCTTTCGCTGATTGGCGGTACCTGCCTGAGCTTCTACGACTGGTACTGCGACCTGCCGCCAGCCTCCCCGCAAACCTGGGGCGAGCAGACTGACGTGCCAGAATCCGCCGACTGGTACAACTCCAGCTATATTATCGCCTGGGGCTCTAACGTGCCGCAAACCCGTACACCGGACGCCCACTTCTTTACCGAAGTACGTTACAAAGGCACCAAAACCGTCGCGGTGACGCCGGACTATGCCGAAATCGCCAAACTGTGCGATTTGTGGCTGGCGCCGAAGCAGGGGACCGATGCGGCGATGGCGCTGGCGATGGGTCACGTCATGTTGCGCGAATTCCATCTGGACAACCCACGCCAGTATTTCACCGATTATGTCCGTCGCTATACCGACATGCCAATGCTGGTGATGCTTGAAGAACGTGATGGTTATTATGCCGCAGGCCGTATGCTGCGCGCTGCCGATCTCGTTGATTCGCTGGGGCAGGAAAATAACCCGGAATGGAAAACCGTCGCCATTAGTAGCAATGGCGAGATGGTGGTGCCGAACGGTTCCATCGGCTTCCGCTGGGGCGAAAAAGGCAAATGGAATCTCGAACAGCGCGACGGGACTACTGGCGCAGAAGCAGAATTGCAGCTTAGCTTGCTGGGCAGTCAGGATGAGATTGCTGACGTGGGCTTCCCGTATTTCGGCGGCGAGGGTTCAGAGTACTTTAATCATGTGGCGCTGGATAACGTACTGCTGCATAAACTGCCGGCGAAACGTCTGCAACTGGCCGATGGTTCTTCAGCGTTAGTCACCACCGTGTATGACCTGACTATGGCGAACTATGGTCTGGAACGCGGCCTGAACGATGAAAATTGTGCCGCCAGTTATGACGATACCAAAGCGTATACGCCAGCATGGGCCGAGCAGATCACCGGCGTGCCGCGGGCGCAGATTATCCGTATCGCACGGGAATTCGCCGATAACGCGGACAAAACGCACGGGCGTTCAATGATTATCGTTGGTGCCGGTCTGAACCACTGGTATCACCTCGATATGAACTATCGCGGGCTGATCAATATGTTGGTGTTCTGTGGTTGCGTTGGCCAGAGCGGTGGCGGTTGGGCGCACTACGTCGGCCAGGAAAAACTGCGTCCTCAGACCGGCTGGCAGCCGCTGGCGTTTGCCCTTGACTGGCAGCGTCCGGCGCGTCACATGAACAGCACCTCTTACTTCTATAACCACTCCAGCCAGTGGCGCTACGAGACGGTGACCGCCGAGGAATTACTGTCGCCGATGGCGGACAAATCCCGCTATAGCGGTCATCTGATTGACTTCAATGTGCGCGCCGAACGTATGGGTTGGTTGCCGTCGGCGCCGCAGTTAGGCACCAACCCGCTGTACATTGCGCGAGAAGCGGAAAAAGCCGGCATGACGCCGGTGGATTATACCGTCAAATCACTGAAAGACGGTTCGATTCGCTTTGCCGCCGAGCAGCCGGAAAACGGCAAAAACCATCCGCGCAACCTGTTTATCTGGCGTTCTAATCTGCTTGGGTCTTCCGGTAAGGGCCACGAGTACATGCTGAAATACCTGCTGGGTACTGAGCATGGTATTCAGGGACTTGATCTGGGCAAACAGGGCGGCGTGAAGCCGGAAGAAGTGGAGTGGGTTGATAACGGCCTTGACGGCAAACTGGATCTGGTGGTGACTCTGGACTTCCGTCTCTCCAGTACTTGCCTGTATTCCGATATCGTACTGCCGACCGCCACCTGGTATGAAAAAGACGATATGAATACCTCGGATATGCATCCGTTTATTCATCCGCTGTCTGCTGCCGTAGATCCGGCCTGGGAATCGAAAAGCGACTGGGATATTTACAAAGGTATTGCGAAGAAATTCTCTGAAGTCTGTGTGGGTCATCTGGGTAAAGAGACTGACGTCGTGACGCTGCCGATCCAGCACGATTCTGCCGCTGAACTGGCGCAGCCGCTGGACGTGAAAGACTGGAAAAAAGGCGAATGCGATCTGATCCCAGGGAAAACCGCGCCGCACATCATGACCGTCGAGCGCGATTACCCGGCGACTTACGAACGTTTTACCTCTATCGGCCCGCTGATGGAGAAAATCGGCAACGGCGGGAAAGGGATTGCCTGGAACACTCAGAGCGAAATGGACCTGCTGCGCAAGCTCAATTACACCAAAGCGGATGGTCCGGCGAAAGGCCAGCCGATGCTCAACACGGCGATTGACGCGGCAGAGATGATCCTGACGTTAGCGCCGGAAACCAACGGTCAGGTGGCGGTGAAAGCCTGGGCGGCGCTGAGCGAGTTTACTGGTCGCGACCATACGCATCTGGCAACCAATAAAGAAGAAGAGAAAATCCGCTTCCGCGATATTCAGGCCCAGCCGCGCAAAATTATCTCCAGTCCGACCTGGTCTGGTCTGGAAGACGAGCACGTTTCCTATAACGCCGGTTATACCAACGTTCACGAGCTGATCCCGTGGCGTACGCTGTCTGGTCGCCAGCAGTTGTATCAGGATCACCAGTGGATGCGCGACTTCGGCGAAAGTTTGCTGGTGTATCGTCCACCGATCGACACCCGCTCGGTGAAAGCGGTGATGGGCCGTAAATCCAACGGCAACCCGGAGAAGGCGCTCAACTTCCTGACGCCGCACCAGAAATGGGGTATCCACTCGACCTACAGCGATAACCTGTTGATGCTGACCTTGTCGCGTGGCGGCCCGATAGTCTGGATGAGCGAAACCGACGCTAAAGATCTGGGTATTGAAGATAACGACTGGATTGAAGTGTTTAACAGCAACGGCGCATTGACCGCACGCGCAGTGGTCAGCCAGCGCGTACCGGCGGGCATGACCATGATGTACCACGCGCAAGAACGTATCGTAAACCTGCCGGGGTCGGAAATTACCCAGCAGCGCGGCGGCATTCATAACTCGGTGACGCGCATTACGCCGAAACCGACCCATATGATCGGCGGCTATGCGCAGTTAGCCTACGGTTTTAACTACTACGGCACCGTCGGTTCTAACCGCGATGAGTTTGTGGTGGTACGTAAGATGAAGAACATTAACTGGTTGGATGGCGAAGGCAATGACCAGGTACAGGAGAGCGTAAAATGAAAATTCGTTCACAAGTCGGCATGGTGCTGAATCTCGATAAGTGCATCGGCTGTCATACCTGTTCAGTCACCTGTAAAAACGTCTGGACCAGTCGCGAAGGTATGGAATATGCGTGGTTCAACAACGTAGAAAGTAAACCGGGCGTTGGTTTTCCAAATGACTGGGAAAACCAGGAAAAATGGAAAGGCGGCTGGATCCGCAAAATCAACGGCAAACTACAGCCGCGCATGGGCAACCGGGCGCTGCTGCTGGGTAAAATCTTCGCTAACCCGCATTTGCCGGGCATCGACGACTACTACGAACCGTTTGATTACGACTACCAGAACCTGCATACCGCGCCGGAAAGCAAACATCAGCCGATCGCCCGTCCACGCTCGTTGATTACCGGCCAGCGGATGGACAAAATTACCAGTGGGCCAAACTGGGAAGAGATTCTGGGCGGCGAGTTTGAAAAACGCGCCAAAGATCAGAATTTCGAAAATATGCAGAAGGCGATGTACGGCCAGTTCGAAAATACCTTCATGATGTATCTGCCGCGCCTGTGCGAGCACTGCCTCAACCCGGCGTGCGTGGCGACCTGCCCGAGCGGTGCGATTTATAAGCGTGAAGAAGACGGCATCGTACTGATCGACCAGGACAAGTGCCGCGGCTGGCGGATGTGTATCACCGGTTGCCCGTACAAGAAGATCTACTTCAACTGGAAGAGCGGCAAGTCCGAGAAGTGCATTTTCTGCTATCCGCGTATCGAAGCCGGTCAGCCGACGGTTTGCTCGGAAACCTGCGTGGGGCGTATCCGCTACCTCGGCGTATTACTGTATGACGCGGATGCTATTGAAAGCGCCGCCAGTACGGAAAACGAAAAAGATCTGTACCAGCGTCAACTGGACGTGTTCCTCGACCCTAACGATCCGGCAGTGATTGAGCAGGCGCTGAAAGACGGCGTGCCGCAGAGTGTGATTGACGCCGCGCAGCAGTCGCCGGTGTACAAAATGGCGATGGACTGGAAACTGGCGCTGCCTCTGCATCCGGAATACCGCACGCTGCCGATGGTCTGGTACGTGCCGCCTCTGTCGCCGATTCAGTCAGCGGCTGACGCGGGTGAACTGGGCAGCAATGGCATTTTGCCGGACGTGGATAGCCTGCGTATTCCGGTGCAGTACCTGGCAAATCTGCTGACCGCAGGCGATACCCAGCCGGTACTGTTGGCACTGAAACGGATGCTGGCGATGCGCCACTACAAACGTGCGGAAACCGTGGACGGTAAAGTGGATACGCGTGCGCTGGAAGAGGTGGGTTTAAGCGAAGCCCAGGCACAGGAGATGTATCGTTACCTGGCGATTGCCAACTACGAAGATCGCTTCGTGGTGCCGAGCAGCCACCGCGAACTGGCGCGTGACGCGTTCCCGGAAAAAAGCGGTTGCGGCTTCACCTTCGGTGACGGTTGCCACGGGTCTGACAGCAAATTCAACCTGTTCAACAGTCGCCGCATTGACGCTGTTGATGTGACCAGCAAAACGGAGCCGCACGCATGATTGAACTCGTCATTGTTTCGCGTCTACTCGAATATCCGGATGCTGCCCTGTGGCAACATCAGCAGGAGCTGTTCAATGCGCTCGCCTCATCTGAACATCTGGATAAAGAAGATGTCCGGACGTTGGTCGTTTTTCTGCGCGATTTAACCGCGCAGGAGATACTGGATGCTCAGGCAAGCTATAGCGAGTTGTTCGATCGTGGTCGTGCAACCTCATTGCTGTTGTTTGAGCATGTACATGGTGAATCTCGCGATCGCGGTCAGGCGATGGTCGATCTGATGGCCCAGTATGAGCAGCACGGCTTACAACTCGACAGCCGCGAGTTACCGGACCATCTGCCATTGTATCTGGAGTATCTGGCGCAGTTACCAAAAAACGAAGCGCTCGGTGGTCTGCAGGATATCGCGCCTATTCTGGCGTTGCTCAGTGCCCGCTTGCAGCAGCGTGAAAGCCGGTATGCGGTATTGTTCGACCTGTTATTAAAGCTGGCCAATACGACGATCGACAGCAACAAAGTCGCCGAAAAAATTGCCGATGAAGTTCGTGATGATACCCCACAGGCGCTGGATGCGGTCTGGGAAGAAGAGCAGGTGAAATTCTTTGCCGATCGGGGCTGCAATGAGTCTGAAATTGCCGCCCATCAGCGTCGTTTTGCCGGTGCCGTGGCACCGCAATATCTAAATATCACCACCGGAGGACAGCACTAATGCACTTCCTGAATATGTTCTTCTTTGACATCTACCCGTACATTGCTGGATCGGTATTCCTGATCGGTAGCTGGTTACGTTACGACTACGGCCAGTACACCTGGCGGGCGGCTTCCAGCCAGATGCTGGATCGCAAGGGGATGAACCTGGCGTCAAACCTGTTCCACATTGGGATTCTGGGTATTTTCGCCGGTCACTTCCTGGGAATGTTAACGCCGCACTGGATGTATGAATCTTTTCTGCCGGTCGACGTGAAGCAGAAGATGGCGATGATTGCCGGCGGCGCTTGCGGCGTGCTGACGCTGGTTGGCGGTATTTTACTGCTCAAGCGTCGTCTGTTCAGCCCACGAGTTCGCGCCACCACTACCGGCGCAGATATTCTGATTCTCTCGCTGTTGGTGATTCAGTGCGCGCTGGGGCTATTAACCATTCCATTCTCAGCGCAGCATATGGACGGTAGCGAGATGATGAAACTGGTCGGCTGGGCGCAGTCCGTAGTGACATTCCACGGCGGGGCGTCTGAACATCTTGACGGCGTGGCATTTATCTTCCGTCTGCATCTGGTGCTGGGGATGACCTTATTCCTGCTGTTCCCGTTCTCGCGTCTGGTACATATCTGGAGCGTGCCGGTTGAGTACCTGACCCGTAAATATCAGCTTGTTCGCGCACGTCACTGATTCCCTTTAACAGGATACTAAACCCTACTTCGGTAGGGTTTTTTTACGCCTGGTTGCTGGATGGCGGTTACGCCTTATCCAGCCTACAGGGAAGCAGGGTTATAGTTTGATGGCGCGATCAGGCGTAGCCGCCATCGGCAATGAGTTCAGGCAATATAATCCAGGTGGGGGATGAAGAAATATGATGTCGTGTGCTTAACGGGGATAACATACGCGACGGAAGTGATGGTGGTGGGGGAAGGATTATTCGTCGCTCCGCTCCTCACCCTTCGGGTCGTTGCCTGCGGCAACGCTTTCTCGCTGCGCTCGAATCGAACCTTAGTCAAAGCTTCTCATCCTTCCCGTACGGAGAGATATGAGGCAGTGTGCTTAACGGGGATAATCTACGCGACGGAAGTGATGGTGGTGGGGGAAGGATTCGAACCTTCGAAGTCGATGACGGCAGATTTACAGTCTGCTCCCTTTGGCCGCTCGGGAACCCCACCAGGGGTAATTCATATTGTAGGTCGTGCTTTGAGATGGTGGTGGGAGAAGGATTATTTGTCGCTCCGCACCTCACCCTTCCCCGATAAGGGCAAACTTCTGCATCGCTCATCGAGTTAACTACATCACTGTAGCGAATAATGGTGGTGGGGGAAGGATTCGAACCTTCGAAGTCGATGACGGCAGATTTACAGTCTGCTCCCTTTGGCCGCTCGGGAACCCCACCACGGGGTAATGCTTAATACTGGCCGGCTTCCTTTTGGGAAGCGGGGCGCATCATATCAAATGACGCGCCGCTGTAAAGCATTCCTTTGCCTGAAATGAACTGTTTGCGTACTTTTCATCCGTAACGGATTAAAGCTAATCAATTCATATTACTGACGATTAAAGAATAATCGTCCGGTTGCCGTAAACAAAGACCCGCTGCGCCAGAACCTGATACAGCGCGCGGCTTAACACGTTTTTCTCAACGTCGCGCCCGGCACGCATCATATCTTCTGCGGTGTAGGTGTGATCCACGTGAATCACATCTTGCATAATGATCGGACCTTCATCCAGATTGTCATTCACATAGTGCGCGGTAGCGCCGATGATTTTCACGCCGCGCTCATAGGCCTGGTGATAAGGACGCGCGCCAATAAACGCAGGCAGAAATGAGTGGTGGATATTGATAATTTTGTTCGGGAAGCGCGCCACAAAATCTGGCGTTAAAACACGCATATACTTGGCCAGCACCACATAGTCTGGTTGATGGGCATCAATGGCGTCCGCCATCTTCCGGTCGTGCTCTTCACGCGTTAATCCCTCATGGCTGACCAGTTCGAAAGGGATCTCAAAACGCTCAACCAGTGAGCGTAACGTCTCATGGTTGCCAATGACCGCGGCGATTTCAACATCCAGTCCGCCATAGTTGGCCTTCATCAGCAGATCGCCCAGACAATGGGCCTCTTTGGTTACCAGAATCACTACCCGACGGCGTCCGGCGGGATTGAGTTCACGAACAGATCCTTCGGGTAAGGCGCTATCCAGATCGGCCAGGAGAGTGGAATCATTGAAGATGCCTTCCAGCTCGGTCCGCATAAAAAAGCGTCCGGTACGATGGTCAACAAATTCATTGTTTTGCACGATATTAAGCTCATGCTTATAGCAAATGTTGGTAATCCGCGCGATAAGACCTTTTTGATCGGGACAAATAGTACGCAGAACTTTACGTTGTAGTGATTGCATTGCCGGAAAAATCCTGTTGAGAGTGTTTGCTGTATCGATACTGTCAGGCGTCACTGGCCGCAGCACTTTTTAAATTTTTTGCCTGAACCGCACGGGCAAGGATCATTTCGACCCAACTGCGGGCGGGTACCGTCAATATAATACCACTTACCGTTTTCTTTGATAAAACGGGAGCGTTCCATAATCGCCCCGGTTTTCCCTTGTTCGGAAAAACGCGCGATAAAACTAACATACCCTGTATTTTCTGCTTCTGACCAGGTATGTTCAAAAATAGTCAGGCCGAGCCACCTGGTATTGGCAAATCCGGCGATGATATCATCGCGAAACGCGGCCGCATTGCAGGTTGGATGCCAGCTCTTAATTAAGTAATCTGCGTCTTTCATCACAAAAGCGCAGTAACGAGAGCGCATGAGATGTGACGGATCGGGTGCTACTCGTTCTCCGGACACAATACGACCACAACATAGGCTATACTCGTCAGCGCTACCACAGGGACAAGGCTGAGACACAATAATCTCCCTGAATATAAAAAACGGCGTTGAACGCCAGGGTGGCGTTATGTTAACTGAGCAGTGGCGATGTTGCTACGTCTTGAAGCCAGGGGAAATCGTTAAATACGATGAGAAAAATGAAAATAGGGCTAGCGCTGGGGTCTGGCGCGGCGAGAGGATGGTCTCATATTGGGGTCATCAAAGCCCTCAAGCAAACAGGCATTGATATTGATATCGTTGCAGGATGCTCAATAGGTTCACTGGTCGGTGCCGCGTATGCCTGTAATAAATTATCGGCGCTTGAACAGTGGGTATGCTCATTCCGCTACTGGGATGTTTTACGCCTGATGGATTTATCATGGGGCAGAGGAGGGTTGCTTCGCGGCGAACGCGTATTTAATCACTATCGGGATATTATGCCCGTTACGGATTTTGACCACTGTTCAAGACGTTTTGGCGCGGTCGCGACGAATCTTAGCACTGGACGAGAGTTATGGTTTACTGAGGGCGATCTACACCTTGCTGTACGTGCGTCGTGCAGTATGCCAGGGCTGATGTCTCCGGTTGAACATAACGGTTACTGGCTGGTGGATGGCGCGGTCGTCAATCCGGTTCCTGTTTCGTTAACCCGGGCGATGGGCGCTGATATCGTTATTGCGGTAGACCTGCAACATGATGCCCACCTCATGCAGCAAGATTTGCTCTCTGTAAATGTAGGGCATATAAATGAAGAGAGTGATGATTCGCTGCCCTGGCATAAGCGTTTAAAAGAACGTTTCAGTATCCTGACTTCACGCCGTGGCGTGAGCTCGCCTGGGGCAATGGAAATCATGACAACGTCCATTCAGGTGTTGGAAAATCGTCTTAAACGTAACCGTATGGCTGGCGATCCGCCTGATATTCTTATTCAACCTTTCTGTCCGCAAATCTCTACGTTAGATTTTCATCGCGCCCATGCCGCTATTGCGGCGGGTCAATTAGCCGTAGAGAAAAAGATGGACGAACTTATACCCTTGGTGCGTACCGTCGTTTAATGTACCTTTTACGATCACTTAAGCAAATTCTGACAGGCGTGAGCGGCAATACCATGCCACTATTGATCAAAGCCAGTCAGGGGAGAGAACATGACGCAGCCATTGGTCGGAAAACAGATTCTTATTGTTGAAGACGAGCCTGTATTTCGCTCGCTTCTGGATTCGTGGTTTTCCTCTTTGGGAGCGACAACGGCATTGGCAGGCGACGGGGTAGATGCCCTGGAGTTGATGGGGAGTTTTACGCCCGATCTCATGATATGTGATATCGCCATGCCGAGAATGAACGGTCTCAAACTGGTAGAAAACTTACGTAATCGCGGAGACCAGACACCTATTCTGGTTATTTCTGCAACAGAAAATATGGCCGATATCGCCAAAGCATTACGCCTTGGGGTTGAAGATGTCTTGCTGAAGCCGGTAAAAGATCTCAACCGCTTGCGGGAAACCGTATTCGCTTGCTTGTACCCCAATATGTTTAATTCGCGGGTTGAAGAGGAAGAACGCTTGTTTCGTGACTGGGATGCGATGGTGAGCAATCCGACTGCCGCAGCGCAATTATTGCAAGAGCTACAGCCCCCGGTACAGCAGGTGATTTCCCACTGCCGCATTAATTACCGGCAGCTTGTCTCTGCCGAGCAGCCTGGACTGGTGCTGGATATTGCGCCGCTTTCTGATAACGAACTGGCATTTTATTGCCTGGACGTCACCCGGGCGGGTGATAACGGCGTGTTAGCTGCATTGTTGCTGCGGGCGCTATTTAACGGTTTATTGCAGGATCAGCTCGGTCAACAAAAGCACCGTTTACCGGAGCTAGGCGCCCTATTAAAACAGGTAAATCATCTGCTCAGACAAGCTAATTTACCCGGTCAATTCCCGTTATTTGTCGGTTACTATCACAGTGGACTCAAAAATTTGATTCTCGTCTCCGCCGGATTGAATGCCACCTTAAATACGGGCGCTCATCAGGTTCAAATCAGCAATGGCGTGCCGTTAGGAACATTGGGCAATGCCTATCTTAACCAATTAAGCCAGCGTTGCGACTCATGGCAGTGTCAAATATGGGGCGCAGGAGGACGTCTGCGATTGATGTTGTCTGCGGAATGACCAAACGGGAGAACGGGAGAAAATTGCTTTACCGGCCTTTCCCGACGAGTGTTACTATCTGCGGCAGATTTATAAGTATTTGTCTTAATTATACCAATATAAGTCCTTTTTGGACCTGAGGCTTGTTCTGGTACTGATATACTGGAACACGATACAGATTAATGAACACGTTCAATACATGAACAGTCCAGGAGAATTTTAAATGGCTGCCCTTAATTCGAAAGTCAAAAAAGCCGTTATCCCGGTTGCGGGATTGGGAACCAGGATGCTGCCAGCGACCAAAGCTATCCCGAAAGAGATGCTGCCGCTGGTTGATAAGCCATTAATTCAGTACGTCGTGAACGAATGTATCGCTGCTGGCATTACTGAAATCGTGCTTGTTACGCACTCGTCTAAAAACTCCATTGAAAACCACTTTGATACCAGTTTTGAACTGGAAGCTATGCTGGAAAAACGCGTTAAGCGTCAGCTTCTGGAAGAAGTTCAGTCTATTTGCCCTCCGCATGTCACTATTATGCAGGTACGTCAGGGGCTGGCAAAAGGCCTGGGTCACGCCGTATTATGCGCACATCCCGTTGTCGGAAACGAACCTGTCGCCGTTATTCTGCCAGACGTTATTCTTGACGAATATGAGTCCGATCTGTCTCAGGATAACCTCGCTGAAATGATCCGCCGTTTCGACGAAACCGGAAATAGTCAAATTATGGTTGAGCCTGTAGAAGATGTGACTGCTTACGGTGTTGTCAATTGCAAAGGCGTTGAGCTGGCGCCGGGTGAAAGCGTGCCTATGGTTGGCGTAGTTGAAAAACCCAAAGCGGATGTCGCGCCGTCTAACCTTGCGATTGTCGGGCGTTATGTACTGAGTGCGGATATCTGGGCGTTATTAGCGAAAACCCCTCCGGGTGCCGGGGATGAAATTCAGTTGACCGATGCTATCGATATGCTGATCGAAAAAGAAACGGTTGAAGCTTACCACATGAAGGGTAAAAGCCATGACTGTGGTAATAAGTTGGGATATATGCAGGCATTCGTTGAATATGGCATCCGTCATAATTCGTTGGGGGCTGAATTTAAAGCCTGGCTTGAAGAAGAAATGGGTATTAAGAAGTAACGTTACGTTATAAATTTTTTAACAGAAGCGCTGGAAAATCCGGCGCTTTTTTTATGTATGTTTGCGTCAGGGGAGAACGCAGACAAAAAAATCCCGCCAGCGGCGGGATTTTAAGCAACCAGGGAGTAAATTATTCCTTGATCAGGAAGTCTTCCAGCTGCTTACCTTGTTCTTCCATTGCTTTTTTGATTACAGCCGGTGTACGACCCTGGCCAGTCCAGGTTTTAGTTTCACCGTTTTCGTCAACATAGCTATATTTAGCCGGACGAGCTGCGCGTTTAGCTTTGGTACCGGATTTAGCGGCAGCCATGCTATTCAGCAGTTCATTCGGGTCAATGCCATCGGCAATTAACATTTCACGGTACTGTTGCAGTTTACGAGTGCGCTCTTCCACTTCAGCAGCAGCAGCGCTTTCTTCTTCACGACGCTCGTTAACGACAACTTCTAATTTCTCCAGCATTTCTTCAAGCGTTTCCAGAGTGCATTCTCTTGCCTGCGCACGAAGAGTACGGATGTTGTTCAGAATTTTAAGTGCTTCGCTCATTGTAGTAATCTCAAACTTATATTGGGGTGGTTTGTTGAGCTAATAATAGAGCGATAAATTCAGTTGTGCAATAGCCAGGAATGTAAGGAATTCAAAATTACGCTTTATTAAGTACACGTCTTAATTATCTCAACTTAAATTTTCCTTGAAGCGACGCACAAAAAAGAGCTTATTGACAGGGGGGATACTCACCTCCGGTCACTAAAAATTTAGGATTCAGGTCACATTTTATCACGATGAAATACGATCTCATTGCAGAGATATCAACCCTTTGTATTAGCTTTCCTTACAAGAAACACCTATTACTTTGCACCAGGTATGAGTAACGGTAACAATAAGTGCAAGGTTTTCATATTGGTGAGGGATGTTAAGCATTGTTGATGAATTTTAACGGCATAATTTGTGAAGGAATGTGTATAGTGAACGATGTTTGCACAATTCTTAATACTCACCGGAGCGCGAGCCGCGCTGTCGCGTGGGTAAATTATGGTACAATCCCGCCAATCTTTATTTCACTCAGGTGAGGTCCTGCGACCAATGGCACAGCTATATTTCTACTATTCGGCAATGAATGCGGGTAAGTCGACTGCACTGCTGCAATCTTCATACAATTATCAGGAACGCGGGATGCGTACCGTCGTATATACGGCAGAAATCGACGATCGTTTCGGCGCAGGCAAAGTCAGCTCTCGTATCGGTTTGTCGTCGCCGGCAAAATTGTTTAACCAAAATACATCCTTGTTTGAAGAGATTCGTGCCGAGAACGCGCGACAGACAATACATTGCGTGTTAGTCGACGAAAGCCAGTTTTTGACTCGCCAGCAGGTTTATCAATTATCCGAGGTTGTCGATAAATTAGATATTCCGGTACTTTGCTATGGGCTACGAACAGACTTTCGTGGGGAGCTTTTTGTCGGCAGTCAATACTTACTGTCATGGTCAGATAAATTGGTGGAATTAAAAACCATCTGTTTCTGCGGTCGTAAAGCCAGTATGGTTCTGCGCCTCGATCAGGATGGCAGACCTTATAACGAAGGCGAACAGGTGGTTATTGGTGGGAATGAACGCTACGTTTCGGTTTGTCGTAAGCATTATAAGGACGCGCTGGAGGAGGGCTCACTGACGGCGATTCAGGAGCGCCATCGGTACATGTGATACCAGGACAGCGTTAGGCTAATAAAATGCCCTGTAGCGCTTTGGGCGTTATTATTCAGGCATACTGGTGGCAGGGGAGTGGCGTGAACACGTAGGTCTGATAAAGCGCAGCGCCATCAGGCATCTGATAAACAGGTAAAACAAAAAAACGGCCTCAATTGAGGCCGTTATAGTCATGCTAAAGCGGATAACGAATTAAGCGGATTTTTTCGCTTTCTTCTCTGCTTTCGGTGAGGCAACGACATCTTTCTTCGCTGTAACTTCACCTTCGGTGAAATCACGACCGTAGTAGGTGTCCAGCAGAATCTGTTTCAGTTCGGAGATCAGCGGATAACGCGGGTTCGCGCCGGTGCACTGGTCATCGAAGGCATCTTCAGACAGTTTGTCCACATTTGCCAGGAAATCAGCTTCCTGAACGCCTGCTTCACGAATGGATTTAGGAATGCCCAGTTCAGCTTTAATATTTTCCAGCCATGCCAGCAGTTTTTCAATCTTAGCGGCAGTACGGTCGCCCGGCGCGCTCAGACCCAGATGGTCAGCGATTTCCGCATAACGACGGCGTGCCTGCGGACGATCGTATTGGCTGAAAGCGGTCTGCTTAGTCGGGTTGTCATTCGCGTTGTAGCGGATAACATTACAAATCAGCAGCGCATTCGCCAGACCGTGGGGAATGTGGAACTGAGAACCCAGCTTGTGCGCCATTGAGTGACATACACCCAGGAAGGCGTTCGCAAACGCGATACCGGCGATAGTGGCTGCACTGTGTACACGCTCACGAGCTACCGGGTTCTTAGAACCTTCATGGTAGGATGCTGGCAGGTTTTCTTTCAGCAGTTTCAGTGCTTGCAGAGCCTGACCGTCAGAGAATTCAGATGCCAGTACAGAAACGTAGGCTTCCAGGGCGTGAGTTACGGCATCCAGACCACCAAATGCGCACAGAGACTTCGGCATTTCCATGACCAGGTTGGCGTCGACAATCGCCATATCCGGGGTCAGCGCGTAGTCTGCTAACGGATATTTCTGACCGGTGGCGTCGTCGGTGACAACGGCGAACGGCGTCACTTCAGAACCAGTACCGGAGGTGGTGGTGACGGCGATCATTTTCGCTTTCACGCCCATTTTCGGGAACTTATAGATACGTTTACGGATGTCCATAAAGCGCAGCGCCAGCTCTTCGAAGTGGGTTTCCGGATGTTCGTACATGACCCACATGATTTTCGCCGCGTCCATCGGGGAACCGCCGCCCAGCGCGATGATCACGTCTGGTTTGAAGGAGTTAGCCAGCTCAGCGCCTTTGCGAACAACAGAAAGGGTCGGGTCAGCTTCAACTTCGAAGAATACTTCGGTTTCAACCCCAGCCGCTTTCAGAACAGATGTGATCTGGTCAGCGTAGCCGTTGTTGAACAGGAAGCGGTCAGTCACGATGAGCGCACGTTTGTGGCCATCGGTAATCACTTCATCCAGCGCGATGGGCAGAGAGCCGCGGCGGAAGTAGATAGATTTCGGAAGTTTGTGCCACAACATGTTTTCAGCTCGCTTAGCAACGGTTTTCTTGTTGATCAGGTGTTTCGGACCAACGTTTTCAGAGATGGAGTTACCACCCCAGGAACCACAACCCAGAGTCAGGGAAGGTGCGAGTTTAAAGTTGTACAGGTCGCCGATACCACCCTGAGAAGCCGGGGTGTTAATCAGAATACGCGCGGTTTTCATCTTCTGACCGAAGTAGTTAACGCGATCCTGCTGGTTGTCCTGGTCGGTGTACAGGCAAGAGGTGTGACCGATACCGCCCATAGCGACCAGTTTTTCTGCTTTTTCTACCGCTTCTTCGAAATCTTTCGCACGGTACATCGCCAGAGTCGGAGACAGTTTTTCGTGTGCGAACGGTTCGCTTTCGTCAACAACCGTGACTTCACCGATCAGAATCTTGGTGGTCTCTGGTACGGAGAAGCCTGCCAGTTCAGCGATTTTGTAGGCTGGCTGACCCACGATAGCGGCGTTCAGCGCGCCATTTTTCAGGATAACATTCTGAACCGCTTTCAGCTCTTGACCCTGCAGCATATAGCCGCCGTGGCTGGCGAAACGTTCGCGAACGGCGTCATAGACGGAGTCAACAACGACCACAGACTGTTCAGAAGCACAGATTACGCCGTTATCGAAGGTTTTGGACATCAGAACAGACGCAACAGCGCGTTTGATATCAGCGGTTTCATCAATAACAACCGGGGTATTGCCTGCGCCTACGCCGATAGCAGGTTTACCGGAGCTGTATGCTGCTTTAACCATACCCGGACCGCCAGTGGCGAGAATCAGGTTAATGTCCGGGTGGTGCATCAGCGCATTAGACAGTTCTACGGAAGGTTGATCGATCCAGCCAATCAGATCTTTTGGCGCACCGGCAGCGATAGCAGCTTGCAGAACAATGTCTGCCGCTTTGTTGGTCGCTTCTTTTGCACGCGGATGCGGGGAAAAAATGATGGCGTTACGGGTCTTCAGGCTAATCAGAGATTTGAAGATAGCGGTAGAGGTCGGGTTAGTGGTTGGAACGATACCGCAAATAATGCCGATAGGTTCTGCGATGGTGATGGTCCCGAAGGTGTCGTCTTCAGACAGCACGCCGCAGGTTTTTTCATCTTTATAGGCGTTGTAAATATATTCAGAAGCGAAGTGGTTTTTAATCACTTTATCTTCGATGATACCCATACCCGATTCGGCAACGGCCATTTTGGCCAGCGGAATTCGGGCATCAGCGGCTGCCAGAGCGGCGGCGCGGAAGATTTTGTCGACCTGTTCTTGAGTGAAACTGGCATATTCACGCTGGGCTTTTTTTACACGCTCTACGAGTGCGTTAAGTTCAGCGACATTAGTAACAGCCATAATGCTCTCCTGATAATGTTAAACTTTTTTAGTAAATCATCTGCGCGATACGTGAGTATAGACAGATCGACGATACTTTGTATAAATACCTGAAATTCAGGTGGTTACTTAACGTCCGTTTCGCTCTGATTTACTAAAAGAGCTTCTGCGTCAGTATCGTTTAACGCTAACGCATTACGTCCAGGTGGCGTTAGCAAGATTACTCACTTCTGAGTAGTGATTGTGTGATCTAAATCAAGTTTACGCAAAGCTGACACCTTTCAGCAGGCCATTTCAACGTTTTACGTTAAGTGTTAATAAAATGTTGTCATGAAGAGTGGGTGGATTAGCATAACTAGTACATATTAATAACAGCGAAGAATGGATGAAATTAGGTGTAGATAAGAGGTGAACTATGCGAATAAAAGGCGTATCTTCTGCGCGTTTTGATCATTAACGAACATTGACTTCATCCGGCTAACGCTTCGGAGCTAACCGTGATTCAAACGCTTTTTGATTTTCCTGTTTACTTTAAGTTTTTTATCGGGCTCTTTGCGCTGGTTAACCCGGTGGGGATTATTCCCGTTTTCATCAGCATGACCAGCTACCAGACGGCCACGGCGCGTAATAAAACTAACCTCACCGCGAATCTGTCGGTGGCGATTATCTTGTGGAGTTCCTTATTCCTCGGAGATGGCATCCTGCAGCTATTTGGCATTTCTATTGATTCGTTCAGAATTGCGGGCGGTATCCTGGTTGTCACCATTGCGATGTCGATGATCAGCGGTAAGCTGGGGGAAGATAAACAAAACAAGCAAGAAAAATCAGAGACGGCCATACGCGAGAGCATTGGCGTTGTGCCGTTAGCGCTACCGTTAATGGCGGGGCCTGGGGCGATTAGCTCCACTATCGTCTGGGGGACGCGTTATCACAGCATCGCGCATTTGCTTGGTTTTTCAGTTGCCATTGCGCTTTTTGCGCTTTGCTGCTGGGGCGTGTTCCGTATGGCGCCGTGGCTGGTCCGTTTGCTGGGGCAAACCGGTATCAACGTTATTACCCGAATCATGGGGTTGTTGTTAATGGCGCTCGGCATCGAATTTATTGTCACAGGAATAAAAGGCATTTTCCCCGGCTTGCTCAATTAAACTCCCTCATTGATTTACAGGCGGCGCCCTAAGGGGCTGCCTTGTGACATTCCCACGTAACACTTCTTACTTTGATACGCATTCAGCATTTAAATGATAAAGAATATTAATATAGCCTAATGCTATTTATTTTTATTAATCAAATCATTATGAACATTACTCAGTCCGTGAGAAGCGGTGCGTCTGTTATTTTATTCACATCATACTCTGGGGCTTGATGAAGGATTATTGAAATGTTATTAGTTGTTTCAGCGCCATCGTAGATTAATGTGCTAAATAATGAGCATTTGTTAAATTTGTGTGTTTTTTTTTTGAGGCGGGCATATCACTACAGAGTGACAAAGAGAGGTTTTTCTACTAACTCATTGATTAAAAATAATAAATTAAAGTTTTTTAACATTGTTTAGCCGTTTTTTGGGCAGGGAATTTTCCATAAAAGAGAATTGGTTAACAAATTTGTAAAATGAATTGGCGGTTCAGAAACGCATTTGATACTTTCCGGCCAAACATTTTGCAGAAGATTTTACATTGTTGATAACTATTTTCATTTAGATGGTTGTCAGGAATAACGTGCGACGTGGGCAGGTACGTCGTATACCGAATCGACGAAAGGCGATCAAACGAATCGTCAGAATAAATAAAGTCGGTGATAGCAAAAGCAGTGACAGACCTGGCAGTACACCACCAGTGCTGTACAGGAACCCTGACGGGATTAAACAGGCTGGTAAAAACCAGTAATTATAATGAGTGGAGTACAAACACAATGTCTAACATCACGAAAAAAAGTTTGATTGCAGCGGGAATACTCACTGCGCTCATCGCCGCCAGCGCCGCGACTGCGGCAGACGTGCCCGCCGGCGTTCAGTTAGCCGACAAGCAAACGTTGGTACGTAATAATGGCTCGGAAGTGCAGTCTCTCGACCCGCATAAAATTGAAGGCGTGCCGGAATCGAACGTCAACCGTGACCTCTTCGAAGGCTTATTAATTAGCGATGTAGAGGGACATCCTTCACCGGGCGTTGCGGAAAAATGGGAAAATAAAGATTTTAAAATCTGGACATTCCATCTGCGTAAAAATGCGAAATGGTCAGACGGTACGCCCGTCACCGCCAATGATTTCGTTTATAGCTGGCAACGCCTGGCCGATCCTAATACGGCATCGCCGTACGCCAGCTATCTGCAATACGGTCATATTGCTAATATTGATGATATTATCGCCGGTAAAAAACCCGCCACCGATCTGGGGGTAAAAGCGCTTGATGATCACACCTTTGAAGTGACCTTAAGTGAGCCGGTGCCTTATTTCTACAAATTGTTGGTTCACCCTTCAGTGTCTCCTGTACCAAAATCAGCGGTCGAAAAATTTGGGGATAAATGGACGCAACCAGCCAATATTGTCACCAACGGTGCCTATAAGTTAAAAAACTGGGTAGTGAACGAACGTATCGTGCTGGAACGTAACCCGCAATACTGGGATAACGACAAAACTGTCATCAATCAGGTGACTTATTTGCCTATCTCTTCGGAAGTGACGGATGTGAACCGCTATCGCAGCGGCGAGATCGACATGACTTATAACAACATGCCGATCGAGTTATTCCAGAAACTGAAAAAAGAGATCCCGAATGAAGTCCGTGTAGACCCTTATTTGTGTACCTATTATTACGAAATTAATAACCAAAAAGCGCCGTTTAACGATGTCCGCGTGCGTACCGCGCTGAAACTGGCGTTAGATCGCGATATTATTGTTAATAAGGTTAAAAATCAGGGTGATTTACCCGCTTATAGCTACACGCCGCCGTATACCGATGGCGCGAAACTGGTAGAGCCTGAGTGGTTCAAATGGTCCCAGGAAAAACGTAACGAAGAAGCGAAGAAATTGTTGGCTGAAGCCGGCTTTACGGCGGATAAGCCCTTAACATTCGACCTGTTGTATAATACCTCCGATCTGCATAAAAAACTGGCGATTGCCGTGGCGTCTATCTGGAAGAAAAATCTGGGCGCCAATGTGAAGCTGGAGAATCAGGAATGGAAAACCTTCCTGGACACCCGGCATCAGGGCACGTTTGATGTTGCGAGAGCCGGGTGGTGCGCAGATTATAATGAACCGACCTCATTCCTCAACACCATGTTATCCGACAGTTCAAACAATACTGCGCATTACAAGAGCCCTGCGTTTGACAAGCTGATTGCCGACACGCTGAAGGTGACGGACGACGCGACGCGCAGTGAACTGTACGCTAAAGCGGAGCAGCAGTTAGATAAAGACTCCGCCATTGTGCCGGTGTATTACTACGTTAACGCGCGCCTGGTGAAACCCTGGGTGGGCGGGTATACCGGTAAAGACCCGCTGGATAATATCTATGTGAAAAATTTATATATTATCAAACATTAATGGCAAGACATGGGACAACAGCGGTTGTCCCATGGTGTCTTTTTTCATCGCACTATAACTTTCCCTGGCGGACCTGTTTGTCACGCCCGGGAAGTAAAGGCACACGCCAGAAGGTACGGGCAATGTTGAAATTTATTTTACGCCGCTGTCTGGAAGCGATTCCGACGCTATTTATTCTTATTACCATCTCTTTCTTTATGATGCGCCTCGCGCCGGGCAGTCCTTTTACCGGCGAGCGCGCATTGCCACCGGAAGTACTGGCCAATATTGAAGCAAAATATCATCTGAACGATCCCATCATGACGCAGTACTTCAGCTATTTGAAACAGTTGGCGCATGGCGATTTTGGACCCTCATTTAAATACAAAGATTACACGGTCAACGATCTGGTTGCCGCCAGTTTCCCCGTTTCGGCGAAACTTGGCGCCGCCGCTTTTTTGCTGGCGGTCATTATTGGCGTCAGCGCTGGCGTGATTGCCGCGCTAAAGCAAAATACGCGATGGGATTATACGGTCATGGGATTTGCCATGACCGGCGTCGTTATCCCCAGTTTTGTGGTGGCGCCGTTACTGGTGATGGTCTTTGCGATAACCTTGCAATGGCTGCCTGGCGGCGGCTGGAACGGCGGGGCGTTAAAATTTATGATCCTGCCTATGGTCGCGCTTTCACTGGCCTATATTGCCAGCATCGCTCGTATTACGCGCGGCTCAATGATTGAAGTTCTGCATTCGAACTTTATTCGTACCGCGCGGGCAAAAGGATTACCGATGCGCAGAATCATCTTCCGCCATGCGTTAAAACCTGCGCTGCTGCCGGTTTTATCCTATATGGGGCCAGCCTTTGTCGGCATTATTACCGGCTCAATGGTGATTGAAACTATTTATGGCTTACCGGGCATTGGGCAGCTTTTCGTTAATGGCGCGCTCAACCGAGATTACTCGCTGGTGTTAAGTTTGACCATTTTAGTCGGGGCGCTGACCATATTGTTTAACGCCATTGTCGATGTGCTCTATGCCGTTATCGACCCGAAAATTCGCTACTGATACTGGAGCTCGCGATGATGTTAAGTAAGAAAAACAGCGAGACGCTGGAAAATTTCAGTGAAAAGCTGGAGGTGGAAGGCCGTAGCCTTTGGCAGGATGCCCGCCGACGCTTTATGCATAACCGCGCGGCGGTGGCCAGTCTTATTGTCCTGTTCCTGATTGCCTTATTCGTGACAGTGGCGCCTATGCTGTCGCAATTTACCTATTTCGATACCGACTGGGGCATGATGTCCAGCGCGCCGGATATGGCGTCCGGCCACTATTTCGGCACTGACTCTTCCGGGCGCGATCTGCTGGTACGCGTTGCCATCGGCGGGCGTATCTCATTGATGGTCGGTATTGCCGCCGCGCTGGTGGCGGTCATTGTCGGAACGCTGTATGGCTCGCTGTCCGGGTATCTGGGCGGCAAAATTGATTCCGTGATGATGCGTCTGCTGGAGATCCTCAACTCGTTCCCGTTTATGTTCTTTGTTATTTTGCTGGTGACGTTCTTTGGACAGAACATTCTGTTGATTTTCGTCGCCATCGGCATGGTCTCCTGGCTTGATATGGCGCGTATCGTGCGTGGTCAAACCCTAAGTCTTAAACGTAAAGAGTTCATCGAAGCCGCGCAGGTTGGCGGTGTGTCGACCGCCAGCATTGTGATCCGCCATATTGTGCCTAACGTCCTGGGCGTAGTGGTAGTGTATGCGTCGTTGCTGGTACCCAGCATGATTCTGTTTGAGTCTTTCCTCAGTTTCCTGGGGCTTGGGACGCAGGAGCCGTTAAGTAGTTGGGGAGCGTTGTTGAGCGATGGCGCGAATTCAATGGAAGTCTCACCGTGGCTGCTGCTGTTTCCGGCTGGCTTTCTCGTGGTGACGTTATTCTGTTTTAACTTTATTGGCGATGGCCTGCGTGATGCCCTCGACCCGAAAGATCGTTAAGGAGTACAGCCATGAGCTTATCAGAAACTGCAAGCGTGACTCAGGCGCAGCAACCGGCGAATGTACTGCTGGAGGTAAAAGATCTTCGTGTCACGTTCACCACGCCTGATGGCGATGTAACGGCGGTCAACGATCTGAACTTTACGCTTCACGCCGGAGAAACGTTAGGCATTGTTGGCGAGTCTGGATCGGGGAAATCGCAAACTGCGTTCGCATTAATGGGATTGCTGGCGACTAATGGCCGAATCGGCGGTTCTGCGACCTTCAACGGACGTGAAATTCTTAATCTACCTGAACGCGAACTGAATACGTTGCGCGCGGAACAGATTTCGATGATTTTTCAGGACCCGATGACCTCGCTAAATCCTTATATGCGCGTTGGGGAGCAGTTAATGGAAGTCCTGATGCTGCATAAAGGGATGAGCAAAGCGGAAGCTTTTGAAGAGTCCGTCAGAATGTTGGATGCCGTAAAAATGCCGGAAGCGCGCAAACGGATGAAAATGTACCCGCACGAATTTTCCGGCGGAATGCGTCAACGTGTGATGATTGCGATGGCGCTGTTGTGCAGGCCGAAACTGCTTATTGCCGATGAGCCTACCACCGCGCTTGATGTTACCGTGCAGGCGCAGATTATGACCTTGCTTAATGAGCTAAAGCGCGAATTTAATACCGCCATTATCATGATTACCCATGATCTGGGCGTGGTCGCAGGCATTTGCGATAAGGTCCTGGTGATGTATGCCGGGCGTACAATGGAATACGGTAAGGCGCGCGATGTCTTTTATCAGCCCGTTCATCCGTATTCGATCGGCCTGCTTAATGCGGTGCCGCGTCTGGATGGCGAAGGGGAGGAAATGTTGACGATTCCGGGCAACCCTCCCAATTTATTGCGTTTGCCTAAAGGTTGTCCGTTCCAGCCGCGTTGTCCTCATGCGATGGAGATCTGCAATAATGCGCCGCCACTTGAAGCGTTCAGTCCTGGTCGGTTGCGCGCCTGTTTTAAACCGTTGGAGGAGCTGCTATGAATGCTGTGATTGAACAACGTAAAGTCCTCCTCGAAATCGCCGATCTGAAAGTACATTTCGATATCAAAGAAGGAAAGCAATGGTTCTGGCAACCGCCGAAAACCCTGAAAGCGGTGGATGGCGTTACGCTACGTCTGTATGAAGGCGAAACGCTGGGCGTGGTGGGCGAATCCGGCTGCGGTAAATCGACGTTTGCGCGTGCCATTATTGGTCTGGTGAAAGCGACAGACGGTAAAGTCGCCTGGCTGGGAAAAGATCTGCTGGGCATGAGAGCGGATGAGTGGCGCGCGGTGCGCAGCGATATCCAGATGATTTTCCAGGACCCGCTGGCGTCACTTAACCCGCGAATGACGATTGGCGAAATTATCGCTGAACCGCTGCGCACTTATCATCCTAAGCTTTCGCGCCAGGACGTGCGTGACCGCGTGAAAGCCATGATGCTGAAAGTGGGGCTCCTGCCGAATCTCATCAACCGTTATCCCCATGAGTTTTCCGGGGGGCAGTGCCAGCGCATCGGTATCGCCCGGGCGTTGATCCTGGAACCTAAGCTCATTATTTGCGATGAGCCGGTGTCGGCGCTGGACGTTTCTATTCAGGCGCAGGTGGTGAATTTGCTCCAGCAGTTACAGCGAGAGATGGGGCTGTCGTTGATTTTTATTGCGCACGATCTGGCGGTCGTAAAGCACATATCCGATCGTGTATTGGTGATGTATCTCGGTCATGCGGTAGAATTGGGCACCTATGATGAGGTGTACCATAATCCACTGCATCCTTATACCAAAGCGCTGATGTCGGCGGTACCGATTCCCGATCCCGATCTGGAGCGAAATAAGAAGATACAATTGCTGGAGGGCGAATTACCTTCGCCCATTAACCCGCCTTCCGGCTGCGTGTTCCGTACACGCTGTCCGCTAGCCGGACCAGAATGTGCGCAAACGCGACCGGTGCTGGAAGGGAGTTTTCGCCATGCCGTTTCCTGCCTTAAAGTAGACCCGTTATAATCGCAAGGGCTGACAATTCGTCAGCCCTTCTTTTAGGTGAGGTTACCGTGTCACTTTCTTTGTCGTCGGTTCGCCGTCGTCTTTATCATAATCTGTTCAATCTGACTACGCGCTCAGGCCGCCGTTTTGAAGGGGTATGCGCGCTGTTTGCGCTGCTTAGCGTACTGGTCATTTTTGTTGAATCCGGCGTAGGAACGGAATATCACCTGACATTTGATGAATGGCATATTTTTGTCTGGCTGGAGCTCTGTATTACCCTGATCTTTACCGGCGAATACTTGCTCAGACTGTTTAGCTGGCCCGCCCCGGCACAATACGTTTTTAGTTTCTGGGGATTTATTGATCTGGTGACGATTTTGCCGCTGTACGTCATGTGGCTGTGGCCGGAAATTAGCCTGAACTATATGTTTGCCTGGCGCGCTATGCGAGCGATTCGCGTGCTGCGCATTCTTAAACTCCTACGCTTTATGCCATCCCTGCGGGTATTCTGGAGCGCCATTATTAGCGCGCGTCATCAGCTTATTCTGTTCTATTCATTTATTGCGATCGTGATGATTATTTTCGGTGCCCTGATGTATCTTATTGAGGGACCGAAATATGGCTTCACGACGCTTAATGCCTCGGTGTATTGGGCGATAGTGACAGTCACAACCGTGGGGTATGGTGATATTACGCCGCATACGCCGCTGGGACGTATTGTCGCGTCGGTGCTTATTTTGATTGGTTATTCGGTGATTGCGATTCCTACAGGACTGATTACCACGCACATGAGCAGCGCGTTTCAGAAACGTCACTGGCAGCGAAAATGTCCGCAGTGCCAGCAAAGCCAGCATGAACATAGCGCGCAATATTGTAACCGATGCGGCAGTAAGCTACCGGATTAAGTACGCTTGCCGGAGGGCGCAATCAGACGCCATCCGGCCTGAACAGCTTATTCGCGCCAGAGAATATGGCACAGCTTGTGGTCCTTTTCCCGGCACAGCAGAACGCGGGCGAAAATGTCGTTAATTTCGCCGTCTTCGGTATCCGCCAGGCCAATAACCACCTCGGCAAAAAAGTCTGGATTCAGGTCAAAATCGACGTGCTCTTGCCAGTCTTCTGCCGGATCAAACAATTCCGCGCCGCCGCGCTCTTCGAATTGCAAATTGAACAGAATGATGTCAGCCGGATCAAGATTATCCGCTGCCAGCTCAAGAAAAATATCGTAAGCCTGCTCAAGCGTTTCGTCTTCAGTCAGGCGATTGTTCAGATCCATTTCCATAGTGACTACCTGTTTACTCATGTTGGTCACGTTTTACAGCAATGGACTAAAGAAGTAAAACAATCGCTCGGTAATCCGCTGCCATAGCGGACGTTTTACCCACAAACGCGCATCTAACAGGCGGGAGCGCGAAATATAATCGTCCTGCACCGCAGCCAGATCGGCGCCGAAACCCGTATCATCAATGACCAGCGTAATCTCGAAATTAAGCCACAGGCTACGCATGTCGAGATTCACGGTACCGACCAGGCTCAGTTCGCCATCGACCAGCACGCTTTTGGTATGCAACAGTCCGCCTTCGAACTGATAGATTTTCACGCCCGCCGCCAGTAACTCGCTGAAAAAGGCGCGACTGGCCCAGCCGACGAGCAGTGAATCATTTTTACGGGGCAGGATAATACTTACGTCCACGCCACGCTGCGCGGCGGTGCAAATGGCATGCAGCAGATCGTCGCTGGGGACGAAGTATGGCGTGGTCATAATTAAATATTCACGCGCGGCATAGGTGGCGGTTAATAATGCCTGGTGAATGAGATCTTCCGGAAAGCCAGGACCGGAGGCAATGGTATGAATGGTATGCCCGCTGGCCTGCTCAAACGGCATAATATTCACATCCGGCGGGGGAGGCAGAATGCGTTTACCCGTCTCGATCTCCCAATCGCAGGAGTAAACTATCCCCATTGCTGTCGCGACGGGGCCCTCCATCCGCGCCATCAAATCAACCCATTGCCCAACGCCGGCATCCTGTTTGAAAAAACGCGGGTCTACCATATTCATACTGCCGGTATAGGCGATGTAATTGTCAATCATCACCATTTTACGGTGCTGGCGAAGATCCATACGGCGTAAAAAGACGCGCATCAGATTCACCTTCAGCGCTTCTACGACTTCAATGCCAGCGTTACGCATCATGGCCGCCCAGGGGCTGCGGAAGAAAGCGACGCTACCCGCGGAATCCAGCATAAGCCGGCAGTGGATGCCGCGGCGGGCGGCGGCCATTAACGATTCAGCGACCTGATCCGCCATGCCGCCTGGTTGCCAGATGTAAAACACCATTTCGATATTATGCCGCGCCAGTTGGATATCGCGAATAAGCGCCTGCATGACATCATCGGAGTCGGTAAGCAATTGCAACTGGTTGCCTTTGACGCCCGCAATCCCCTGACGTCGTTCGCACAGCTTAAACAAGGACGATGCGACGCTACTGTTTTCTTGCGCGAAAATGTGTTTGCAGGCTTTGAGGTCATTGAGCCATTTGGCGGTAGACGGCCACATAGCGCGGGCACGCTCGGCGCGACGTTTACCTAAATGCAATTCGCCAACGGACAAATAGGCGATGATCCCGACCAGCGGAAGGATATAGATGATTAACAACCAGGCCATTGCGGAGGGAACTGCGCGCCGTTTCATTAGAATACGTAATGTGACGCCGGCAATGAGAACCCAGTATCCCAAAATGACCAGCCAACTCACCACGGTGTAGAAGGTTGTCATAACTTTAAAAATCCTTTAGAAAGCGTGTTGTTAAGAGTTTACGCGTCAGGATTCACATGGCAAATAAAAACACGGGAAAAGCGCTGGTCTGCATCCGGCGAGGGGGTATAATGGCGCTTCTGTTACAGTGAGAGTCGTAAACATGAAGCGTAGTAGAACGGAAGTGGGGCGCTGGCGAATGCTACGTCAGGCTGGCCGCCGTAAAGCGCGTTGGCTTGAAGGGCAATCACGCCGTAATATGCGTATCCATACTATCAGGAAATGTATCTTTAATCGTCAGCGTAATTCATTACTCTTTGCGATTCACGGTGTGTAAGCCAGAAAGGGCACCGTATGCGGTGCCCAACAGATCCTTCTTTTTAAAAAACCTTCTTATACGGTTTGACCGAAACCTGCGCATAGACGCCCGCTGCGACGTAGGGGTCCGCATCAGCCCAGGATTGCGCCGCTTCTAAAGATTCAAATTCAGCGATCACCGTTGACCCGGTAAATCCGGCTACCCCAGGATCGTTGCTGTCCACTGCGGGCATCGGTCCGGCAGTTAATAATCGCCCTTCATCATGAAGAAGTTGCAGGCGCGCCAGATGCGCTGGCCGTACCGAGAGGCGTTTTTCAAGCGAGTTGGCATTATCCTGAGCGTAAATGACATACAGCACGGGTAGAGCTCCTTAATCGGTAAAAGTCGCTGATTACGTTATTGGAAAGGGCATTTGACTGCAATGTAAAGATAACGACTTTGTTAAACATGCACATTTTGTGGTGTTTATGTACGATATCATCTTTTAAATGCCTCTATCGGCAATGCCTTATTGAATATGATTGCTATTTGCATTTAAAATTCAGCTCTGGTTTTTCAACTGAAACGATTATGACTTCAATGACCCTTGATTTACCTCGTCGCTTTCCCTGGCCGACGTTACTTTCCGTAGGCATTCATGGTGCTGTAGTGGCAGGTTTGCTCTATACCTCGGTACATCAGGTTATTGAATTGCCTGCGCCAGCGCAGCCTATCACGGTGACAATGGTTTCACCCGCCGACCTGGAGCCGCCCCAGGCGGTTCAACCGCCGCCGGAGCCGGTGGTTGAACCAGAACCGGAGCCAGAGCCGATCCCTGAACCGCCTAAAGAAGCGCCCGTGGTAATTGAGAAACCCAAACCTAAGCCAAAACCCAAGCCGAAACCGAAGCCGGTGAAAAAGGTTGAAGAGCAGCCGAAGCGCGAAGTCAAACCGGCCACGCCGCGTCCAGCCTCACCCTTTGAAAATACCACGCCAGCGCGCTCAACAAGCAGCACCGCGTCGGCGACCAGCAAGCCTGCGGTGAGCGTGCCGGCCGGACCTCGCGCTCTGAGCCGTAACCAGCCGCAGTATCCGGCGCGGGCGCAGGCGTTACGCATTGAAGGACGGGTAAAGGTGAAGTTTGACGTGACCTCTGCCGGGCGAGTGGAGAATGTACAGATTCTGTCCGCACAGCCAGCCAATATGTTTGAGCGTGAAGTTAAGAATGCGATGCGCAAATGGCGCTATGAAGCAGGCAAGCCGGGTTCCGGGCTGGTGGTCAATATTATCTTCCGTCTGAACGGTACGGCGCAGATTGAGTAACTCTGGTGCCGCCAGCGGGAATATAACATCACCTGCTGGCGGTGTAAGTATGTTACCTGACGGGCATACTTAACCCTGAACCGGGAGCGGGCGGGGTTTACCGTCCGGATCGACGGCAACATAAATGAACAGCGCCTCGGTGGCCTTGTAGCGCTGTCCAATCGGTTCTGACGCCACTTTTTTCACCCAGACTTCAATATTGATGCTAATAGACGTCGTACCGCGTTTAACGCAGCGCGCGTAGCAGCATACGACATCGCCAACCGCGACGGGGCGCAGAAATGTCATTCCTTCCACGCGAACGGTGACAACCCGACCGTGCGCGATCTCTTTGGCCAGTATCGCGCCGCCAATATCCATTTGCGACATCAGCCAGCCGCCAAAAATATCGCCGTTCGCATTGGTATCGGCAGGCATGGCCAATGTACGTAAAACCAGCTCGCCCTTAGGGGTATTATCCATTATTGTCATTGTAAACCGACTATCAGAAAAAATTACAGCCGCGATGCTACTATGAATTTTGTGTGGAGAATAGTGGGAATAAAGGTACTGAAGGGAAAGCGCAGGGCGTAAAGGCGGAGAAAATATCGCCAGACGTTCTCAGTCTGGCGATAAGTAACGGGAGGATTATGATTTATCTTCCTGTGGCAGATGCCGGTAGATATAGACGCCGCTCAGCAGGGTAAAAATGAGCGTCAGCGCCGTGAGTCCGAAGACCTTAAAGTTGACCCAGATATTTTGCGGCAACCAGAAGGCGATATAAATGTTAGCCAGACCGCACACAATAAAAAACAGCGCCCATGCCAGGTTCAGCTTTGACCAGACCTGTTGCGGCAGTGCCAGTTCTTTACCTAACATACGTTGGATTAACGGTTTTTTCATCACCCACTGGCTTATTAACAGCGCGCCGGCGAACAGCGCATAAATAACTGTCACCTTCCATTTAATAAACTCATCGTTATGGAAAAAGAGCGTCAGACCGCCGAAGACGGCAACCAGAACAAAGGTAATCAGCGCCATCTTCTCTATTTTCCGATAGCGTACCCAGCTATAAATCAGCACGATTGCCGTCGCGACAATCAGTGCGGAGGTCGCCGCATAGATGTCATAAAGTTTATAAAACGCAAAAAAGACAACCAGCGGTAAAAAATCCAGAAACTGCTTCATTCTTCGATTCCATCATCAACGAGCGTCGAATGCGCCGCGTAACGGCGCATTGCGGATTATTGGCGAATCAACATATACAGGCGGAATAAGTAGATAAGCAATACAGCGGAAATCAGATTGCTCAACGTATTCGCCAGTACAGCGCCTACATTTGGGGTCAGTACAGCGAAGCTGGGCGCGAATAACAATAGCAATGTTTTAGCCAGTAACCAGCCTATCACCGCAGGCGCGACCAGTCTCATGTTAGCCCAGGCCAAACGCATGCTATTGCGCATTGCGGCAAACACGCCCATTTTCTCTTCAACCAACATCACTGGCGCAAGCGCCAGCACAATGGCCATAATAATCCCCGGAACGACAATCAGCATTATACCGATTTGCACTAACAGGGTAGTGAGAAAAATGAGAATAAACAGTTTAGGTAATGCAGGGGCGCTGGCGCCGATAGCGCGCAGCGCGCTAACCCGATGTCCCGCTGAAACTAACTGAATCATCAGGATGATACCGCCAGCCAGAATAGCGTTGCCGATAAGCCCGGAAAACGTCGAGGCGGCAGACGCGCGCAACAGGATTTGCTGCTGCTCCGGCGTCATATTTTGTACCAGCTCAAACAGGCCAGCGCTGCCTGCCAAATGTTCTCCTTCACTGAGTTGCGCGATTTGCGCATCGCTGGGCGAAAAGGCATGACCTAAGATCACCGTGATAAATGCGCACAGCAACGAAACCAGCAAGATAGTAATAAATTGATTTCGGAAAAAATTTCCGGCGTCACGGTAAACGGACTTCGCCGTGATAGACATGCACTCTCCTTGAGTTTTGCAGGTGTTAATTTGCGGGCAATTGTACCCTGGATAACTCTACAGTGGCAGTATCAGCAGTTGTATGGAAAAGCATATCTTTGTAAAGCGGCGGTAATCTGTATCGCGCGCGGGCGCGATTACACGCCTCATTCACTTCGCCTCCTTCGCCCGATCTCGAAAATTCACGACAGGTTGAAGGGCGGTTTTCATAAATAGCGCAACTGACGTTGTCGCCCGGTGTTCCAGGTAGTGCTTTACAGTGCGGCTGTTTATGGTTGATGCCGGCCATACAACGTAAAAAAGGGGTAACAGGTTCGGTTAATGACGCCGGAACGCGTCCGCTGGCATCGTCGCCTTCAGCCCAGTAAAAAGAGACACGAAAACAGGCACAACAGGCACCGCATGTCATGCATGGGTTAAGAATGCTCATGATTCACCTGCAAAAAACTCACGTATCAATAGATTACAACGGAAATTAATCTGTCCCGCAGTGTTCGCGAATCTTAACGCCACGCGCCATTGCGGAACATTGATTACCTTAGCCAGCCTTTATCGCCAGGGCAACAGGAGCAGGCAAATATTTGCATAGCGTGAATATGTCAAAATTGATCTGAATTCCTATAACCAGGATTTTTAATGCAAGTTCTAAATTAATCTGGATCAATAAATGTTAAATTATAAGAACAAATGTGATCTGTGTTAGATCACTTATTACTTCATTGTGGGTATATTCATCACGCTTTTATAACCATAACGATGGAGCGGGTATGAAAAAATTCACAGTGGCGGCACTGGCATTAACAACTCTTCTCTCAGGCAGCGCGTACGCGCACGAAGCCGGAGAATTCTTTATGCGCGCAGGCCCGGCAACCGTCAGACCTACAGAAGGGGCGGGTGGTACGCTGGGGCATTTAAACGGGTTTGATGTGAGTAATAACACGCAACTCGGCCTGACATTCACTTACATGGCGACGGACAATATCGGGGTTGAATTGCTGGCGGCCACGCCGTTCCGCCATAAGGTGGGTACGGGCACGACGGGCGATATCGCCACGGTTCACCTGTTACCGCCAACGTTAATGGCGCAGTGGTACTTCGGCGATTCCAGCAGCAAAGTGCGTCCTTATGTCGGCGTAGGGGTGAACTACACCACCTTCTTCGATAACGACTTCAACGATAATGGTAAAAATACCGGGCTGTCCGATCTGAGCTTTAAGGATTCCTGGGGCGCGGCAGGGCAAGTTGGGGTAGATTACCTGATTAACCGCGACTGGTTAATTGGCGCCTCTGTCTGGTACATGGATATTGATACTACCGCCAATTATAAAATGGGCGGCGTTCAGCATCATGACAGCGTGCGTCTGGACCCATGGGTATTTATGTTCTCGGCAGGCTATCGTTTCTAATCACGTGATGTTGTGACGAAAAAAGACCCCGCCAGGCGGGGTCAAAAAGGACATGACACACGGATTTTACTTGTCGGAACTCACTTGTCTTCTTTCGGTTCGCCGCAGCCTAGTTCTGCGCCAGTGAGAGGATCAACGGTGGGGTCCGATTTCGTTCTTTCTGCCATCGCTTTGAGCAGCGCCAACTGCTCGCGCGGCAATTTCACTGTCGCCAGGCCATCGCCGCCATCAACAGCAGGCATCGGTTCTGCGACATAGTTGAAGTTCTCATCGCTATTCCAGCTACCTCGCGGATCGTCGCCTTGCGACATGTTGTAGTACACGTCGGTATACTGTTCTACCGGCGGTAATTTACCCGGCGGGAAGTTGTTACGAATCGAATACAGCGCCTTTTCAAAAGAGAGCTGGTGCGCGACTTCACGGGTCATTAAGAAGCTGAGCGTGTCTTTTACGCCAGGATCGTCGGTCAGATTAATCAGGCGTTCATAAATAATCTTCGCTCGCGCCTCTGCCGCGATGTTTGAGCGTAGATCGGCTGTGACTTCGCCGATAGTATCAATATAAGCCGCGGTCCACGGTACGCCGCCGGAGTTCGTCAACGCAGGGCCGCCGCCATACAGCAGAGAGGTGATATGGCTGTCATTACCATTCTGCGTCAGCGAGCGATACAGTTCCGCTTCGCTTTCGGTGCCTTCCGCCAGCTCGCCTTTAGCGCCTTTGTTAAGCATCCCTACCAGTGAGCCGATAATTTCCAGATGACTCAGTTCTTCGGTGGCGATGTCCATTAACATCTCTCTACGACCGGCATCATCATCGCTTAAACCTTGAGTGAAATAGCGACATGCAGCCGCCAGTTCGCCCTGCGGGCCGCCAAACTGTTCCAGCAGCAGGTTCGCTAATCCAGGATTAGGCTCGCTCACTCGCACTGTATATTGAAGTTGTTTTACGTGTCGAAACATATTGCCTCCTGCTTATTATTTATTTCTTGGCTTCAACGCCATCTGTTTCAGATCGCAGTAAAAATTGTTCCGTAGTCTGCGGAATATGTTTGATAAGCCAGTCAGCCATTTGCATTTCTTCTTTCAGAATGGCTTCAATCGTCGGAATTGAAGCGGTATCGCCCGCTTTTTTTGCCGCCGCCAGCAGGGAGGTATAACAAGCAATTTCGAACTGCTCGAAAACATAACCGCTAATTGAGCCTTTGACAATTTCGTCGGAAGGGAACATGCCACCGATAGATTGTCCCATTGCTGCCATTTTACTCATGGAGTCTTTCAACACCGAACGGGAAATGCCATTACGGTCCAACACTTCCTCGAGCATGGTAATTTGATGTTTGGTTTCACTAATATGTTGTTCAATTCTGGCTTTTATATCAGGATAATTTTCAATACGGCTGGCCATAGATTCAAGCATCGATTCTGCCTGTTTTTCCATTGCATGGGCGTCACGAAGCCAGTCATGATAATGTTCAGTATAATTCATTTTAAATTCCTCAATGCGTGATAATCTGCTCCGATAATAAAATCGGAATCATGCAAGCTGATAATTAAAAATATTATTTCGATTTGCGTTCAGCACTTTTATTAACATTGCTGACTGCTAAGTCGGTAAGTTTTAAATCAGTTTGTTTTTCCTCGTCGAGGGTTTCTTTGAGCAGTTTTAATGCCTTGCTATAGCCGAGCTGCTCGGCCAGGGTAGCTAACGTGCCGTAACTGGCGATTTCATAATGCTCGACTTTTTGCGCCGCGGCGATAAGCGCTGCATCGCGTACTTCGTTTTTCTCCGTACTTTCGATGACTTCATTGGCTTCTTCAATCAGCCCTTCCATAGCGACGCATTTCATTCTTTTCAGTTTAATGCCAGATTCAGATTCGACGATCTGATCAATACGTTCAATCTGACCCTGGGTTTCTTCAAGATGAGATTGAAAGGCCTGGCTTAATTTTTCATTGGACGTGGCTCTGGCAAGTTTAGAAAGAGCCTTGGTTAATTGTTTTTCTGCACTATAGGTGTCTGAAAGTAGATGGATAAAAAGGTCTTCAACGGTTTTGATATTCATAAATCTAATTCTCCTGGGCAAAATACTGCGAGCCAGAAGACTCGCAGATTTCTTGATAAAATCACGCGATATATTTACGTTACAGTAAATCAGGAATTATCGGATTTACGTCCGCCGTGACTATTCTGGCCACCTTTTTTACCGGCTTCAGAAGCTCGTTGCGGATCGTTTTTGAAATTCCCACCGCTATGTTGACCGCCTTTGCGGCCTGCTTCAGATGCTTTCTCACGATTTTCGGCGAAATTTCCTGAACCACCACGATGTTCGGCCATATTATTTCTCCTGTCTCGTTGATTACTGAAAAATTCGGTTTTTAACCGTGTCGACACCCTATTAAAATTAGTTGGTTAAGCCGATTAGTCAAATTGGCGGAATTAGTTGTGATTTACCACGTAAATAACGTATAAAAACAGGTTTAGTGATAATATATTCTATATTTTCTTTTAGAATAAGCGATTTAAAAGAAAATGCTTTGCATTGCTATTAATAACAAGAGTCACTATCTGCGGCAATAGAAACATTAACGTATCGTTTGCTGACATTTCTTTACATAAAGAAGGGGAAACTGACGTGAAAACGATAAATTTATCGGCGTGATTAGGAGTTTTCTTAGCAAAACTTCGCTTCAGACTTTCTGAAAGCCGGACAGGGAATATCACCAAAAAGATTGATGATGTACTTCTGAAGCATGGCTATGGCTCAGCACAACCAATAATTAAGCCGCCAGCGTTATGCTGACGGCTTTACTCGTTATACGCGACTGGCGGCTTTCATGGCTGAGACAAAGGAGCTGAGTTCCGCCAACATCTGCTCTGAAGACGAGTGGTTTTTCTCGATAATGTTGACAATGGCTGAACCGGAGATTGCGCCAGCCGCCCCGGCACGAACGGCCGCAGACACCTGTTCCGGCGAGGAGATGCCGAAGCCCTGTAACGCAGGCGCGGCATGGTACTCTTTAAGCTTCTCAAGTAGATGATGCAACGGCAATGCGCCACGGTTTTCTGCGCCGGTGACGCCCGAGCGGGAAAGCAGGTAGGTATAACCGCGGCCGTAAGATGCGATCTGGCGCAGAAGATCATCATCCGCATTTGGCGGGCAGATGAAGATCGGCGCGATATTATGCCGTAATGCCGCCTGGCGGAAGGGGGCCGATTCTTCAACCGGGACGTCCGCGACCAGCACGGAATCTACGCCAACCTGTTCACAACGGGCATAAAACGCATCTATGCCGTTATTGAACACCAGGTTGGCGTACATTAGCAGGCCAATCGGAATGGTCGGGTGTTTTTCACGAATCAGCGCCAGCATTTCAAAGCACTGAGCTGGCGTGACGCCAGCGGCAAAGGCGCGTAAGTTCGCATTCTGGATAGTGGGGCCATCGGCCAGCGGATCGGAGAAGGGAACCCCTAACTCCAGAGCATCGGCGCCAGCGTCAATCAGCGTGTCGATAATTTTCAGTGACTGTTCAATGCCAGGGTCGCCCAGGGTCACGAAGGGGACAAAGGCGCCTTCCCGGCGATCGTTGAGCTGTGCAAATAATTTTTCGTAGCGTTCCATCAGATTTCCCCTCGCGCTTTCAGGATATCGTGTACGGTAAAGATGTCTTTATCGCCGCGGCCAGAGAGATTGACCACCAGTAGTTGCTCTTTTTCCGGCTGCTCGCGCATCATTTTCAGAGCGTGCGCCAACGCGTGGGAGGATTCCAGCGCCGGGATAATTCCCTCATGGCGGCACAACGTTTTGAATGCTTCCAGCGCTTCATCATCGGTAATGGAGACATAATCCGCGCGTCCGATGCTGTTCAGGTGCGCATGTTGCGGCCCAACGGACGGGAAATCGAGCCCGGCGGAAATGGAATAGGACTCTTCAATTTGCCCGTCTGCTGTCTGCATCATCGGCGCTTTCATACCGAAATAGATGCCAACGCGACCATGTTTAAGCGGCGCGCCATGCTCGCCGGTTTCAATACCGTGGCCGCCCGGTTCAACGCCTATCAGCCCGACGCTGGTATCATTAATAAAATCCGCAAACATCCCGATAGCGTTTGACCCGCCGCCGACGCAAGCGATAACGGCGTCTGGCAGACGGCCCTCTTTGTCGAGGATTTGCGCTTTCGTCTCTTCGCCAATCATGCGTTGGAACTCGCGAACGATGGTGGGATAGGGATGCGGGCCTGCCGCCGTACCGAGCATATAGTGCGCGGTTTCGTAACTACCGGACCAGTCGCGCAACGCCTCGTTACAGGCATCTTTTAGCGTGGAGGAGCCGCTATGAACCGGGATTACCTCAGCGCCCATCAGACGCATACGGAAGACGTTCGGCGACTGGCGCTCAACGTCTTTAGCGCCCATATAAATACGGCACTTCAGACCCAGCAGGGCGCTGGCGAGCGCGGAGGCGACGCCGTGCTGACCGGCGCCGGTTTCAGCGATAATCTCGGTTTTACCCATCCGCTTAGCCAGCAATGCCTGACCCAGTACCTGATTGGTTTTGTGCGCGCCGCCGTGCAGTAAATCTTCGCGCTTTAGATACAACGTGGTACGCGTACCGGCGGTAATGTTCTGACATTTCGTCAGTGCGGTGGGGCGCCCCGCGTAGTTTTTTAGCAGATCGGCGAATTGCGCCTGAAACTCAGGATCTTTTTGCGCGCTGACGAAGGCCTCTTCAAGCTGGTTCAGCGCAGGCATCAGGATCTGCGGCACGTACATGCCGCCGAATTCACCAAAGTAGGGATTGAGAAGTGTTGTCATGTTTTTTCCTTAATATGCGCGCAGTGTCTGAAAAACCGAGGCCAGAAGACGAGCATCTTTGATGCCCGGCTGTGACTCCACACCAGAATTAAAATCGAGACCGGCACAGCCGACTTGCGCCGCCTGGACGCAGTTATCGGCCGCCAGTCCGCCCGCCAGTAAAACATTATCCAGCGGTTGCCCCTGTAGTAGCGACCAATCGAAGCGTTGTCCGCTGCCGCCTTGTCCATTGTCGAAAATGTATTTATCGACATGGTGATAATCGCGCGCGGGAAGGGTATCGCCGACGCTCAGCGCTTTCCAGATTTGCACATCGCGCGGCAACGCCTCGCGCAATGCGTTGATATACGCCTGGTCTTCGCTGCCATGTAGCTGTACGGCAGAAAGCGACAGGACGGCGGCTTTCTGGCAAACATCGGCGATATCAGCGTTCTGGAAAACGCCGACGTACTGCAATGGCGCAGCGCTTATCACTTCTCGCGCCTGCTCAACGCTAACCGCGCGCGGAGATGAGGGCACAAAAATCAACCCGCCATATATTGCGCCAGCGTCACAGGCAGCTTTAGCGTCCTGGGCGCGGGTCAGGCCGCAGACTTTATTTTCGCCAAGTAGCACGCGACGGACGGCGGCGTTAAGATCGTCATGCGCCATTAACGCGGAACCAATTAAAAAACCGTTGGCGAAATGGCTCAGCTCGCGTACCTGACCGTAGGTGTTAATCCCGGACTCGCTGATGACAGTCACGCCGTGGCCCAGTCTTGGCGCCAGCTGGCGGGTGCGATTCAAATCAATCGACAGATCGCGCAGATCGCGATTGTTGATACCTACCACTTTTGCGCCTAATGCCATCGCGCGCTCCCGTTCTACGTCATTACTGACTTCCGTGAGTACGCCCATTTTCAGACTGTGCGCGACGGCGGAGAGTTGGCGATACTGCTCGTCATCCAGAACTGAGAGCATCAGTAAACAGGCATCGGCCTGATAGTAACGGGCAAGGTAGATCTGATAGGGATCGATAATAAAATCCTTACACAGAATCGGCTGCGGCGCACTTTGGCTAACGACCGGCAGAAAATCGAAGCTCCCCTGGAAATATTTTTCATCGGTGAGAACCGAGATTGCCGAGGCGTAATGTTTATAAGTACTGGCAATACGCGCCGGATCGAAATCATCGCGAATCACACCTTTTGATGGAGATGCTTTCTTACACTCCAGAATAAAGGCGGTACGCGCGCCCTGGAGCGCATCATAAAAATGGCGTGTACTTGGCTGGATCTCATTTTGAAAACTGGCCAGCGGCTGTTGCTGTTTGCGGGCTTCTACCCAAATCGCCTTGTCTGCGACGATTTTCGCTAAAACGGTTTGCATTATTTACCCTCTTGCCGCCAGTGCGGTGACTCTGTCATATGCGGTGCCGTTGCGTAGAACATCAAGCACGGTTTGCGCATTGGCTTTGAGATCTTCCTGACCATGCAGACGCATCAGCATCGCCACGTTGGCGGCGACGGCAGCCTCATGCGCGGCGTCGCCTTTACCTTGTAATAACCGCGTCAGAATGTCACGGTTTTCTTCCGGCGTGCCGCCAGCCAACTGCTCCTGATGGTAAGGCGTCAGGCCAAAATCCTCCGCCGTAAGTTGATAGCTTTTAATTTCGCCGTCATGCAGCTCCGCGACAATCGTCGGCGCATGGAGCGAAACCTCATCCATGCCGCCGCTGTGTACCACTGCCGCGCGCTGATAGCCCAATACCCGTAAGGTTTCCGCAATCGGCAGCACCAGTTCCGGGCTGTAGACGCCAATCAACGCCAGCGGCGGATGCGCCGGGTTGATCAGCGGGCCGAGTACGTTGAACAGGGTTCGCGTTTTTAACTGTTGGCGAACCGGCATCGCGTGACGGAATCCGGTGTGATATTTCGGCGCGAACAGGAAACAGACGCCCAGTTCATCTAACGCCTGACGTGATTTATCGGCGTTCATATCCAGATTAATACCGAACGCCGCCAACAGATCGGATGATCCCGATTTGCTGGACACGCTGCGGTTGCCGTGTTTCGCCACTTTCATTCCGCAGGCCGCCGCGACAAAGGCGCTGGCGGTAGAGATATTGATACTGTTACTGCCGTCTCCGCCGGTACCGACGATATCCGCAAACAGATAATCCGGGCGCGGGAACGGGGCGGCATTTTCCAGCAGCGCAGTGGCGGCGCCGGCAATTTCATTGGGATGTTCGCCGCGAATTTTCATGCTCACCAGCGCGGCGGCGAGCTGTTCAGGTTTAAGTTCGCCGCGGACGACCGCCGAAAACAACTGATGGCTCTCTTGTTGCGTTAGAGTTTGCGCCTGATAGAGTTTCTCCAGAATCGGCTGCAGGGTGTTTGTTGGTTCCAGCTTTTGCTGCGCCCAGGCTAATGTCTGCTCCAGCAGACGCGCGCCCTGTGTTGTCAGGATGGACTCAGGATGGAATTGAAAACCGCAAACGCGATCCGCATCATGACGTACCGCCATCACCATGCCGTTGAAATGGGCGTTAATGGTCAGCCCGGCAGGAACATTACTGCCGACCAGTGAATGATAACGCGCGACCGGCAGCGGATTCGCCAGACCGGCGAACATCGCCTGACCGTCATGTTCAATGCTGGAGGCTTTGCCATGCAGGATTTCTCCCGCCTGACCGACGTAACCGCCGTAAGCTTCGACAATGGCCTGATGCCCCAGGCAAATGCCGATGATCGGTAACTTGCCGCGTAGTCGGGTCAGCAGCTCCGGCATACAGCCTGCCTCGCTGGGGACGCCCGGGCCGGGGGAGAGCATTAGCACCGGATTTTTCATCGTCGCCAGGCGATCGATAAGCGTCTGCGCCGGAATATGATTACGGTAAATCACCACGTTATGACCGTTGGTCCGTAGCTGATCTGCCAGGTTCCAGGTAAACGAGTCGATGTTATCGAGCAGCAGAATATCAGCCATCAGAAGGTCTCCTGTGCATGATGCGCGGTGGCGATAGCACGCAATACGGCGCGCGCTTTATTACGGGTTTCATCGGCTTCAGACTGCCCAACAGAGTCCAGCACAATTCCGGCGCCCGCCTGCACGGTTGCGATACCGTTCTCCACCAACGCGGAGCGGATAACAATACAGGTGTCCAGATCGCCGTGGGCGGTGAAGTACCCGACAGCGCCGCCATAGCTGCCGCGGCGCTGTCCTTCCGCATCGGCAATCAATTGCATGGCGCGTACTTTCGGCGCGCCGCTCAGGGTGCCCATGTTCATGCAGGCGCGATAGGCGTGCAGAGCGTCGAGATCGTGACGCAGTTCGCCCACCACCCGGGAAACCAGATGCATCACGTACGAGTAGCGGTCAACTTTTGTCAGATCGGCAACGTAGCGACTGCCCGGCGTACAGATGCGCGCCAGGTCATTGCGCGCCAGATCGACCAGCATCAGATGTTCGGAAAGCTCTTTATGGTCGGTACGCATGTCCAGCTCAATACGGCTGTCGAGATCTCTGTCCAGCGTACCATCGGCGCGACGACCGCGTGGACGGGTACCCGCGATGGGGTAAATCTCAATCTGACGGCTGGCGGCGTCATATTTCAGCGAACTTTCCGGCGACGCGCCGAAAAGCGTGAAATCATTATCCTGCATAAAGAACATATACGGGCTGGGGTTGCTCTTTTTCAGCACGTAGTAGGCAGCCAACGGCGACGGGCAGGGCAGCGAAAAGCGGCGCGACGGCACCACCTGAAATATCTCGCCCGCGCGGATGGCTTTTTGCAACTGGCGTACAACCGCGCCGAACGCGTCATCGCTCTGATTGCATTCGCAGCGCATGTCCGGCACCGGCGTCACCGGCAACGGCGGCGCAGGCTGGGTTAACTGTTGGCTAAGGTACGCCAGGCGGGCGTTCAGGCGCTGTTTTTCCCGGTCGCTGGCGGTGAACAGACTGGCCTGAATACGGGTGCTTTTTTTCTGATGATCTATCACCATCAGCGTTTCCGCTAAATAAAAGCAGTAGTCCGGGCAGTTATTGCCAGCCTCAAGGTGTGGAAGCGCTTCAAAGCCAGCCACCAGGTCGTAGGCAAACAAACCGCCGAAAAACATAGCTTCCCGCTCTTGTGTCGGTATGTTCACCACCTCCTGTATCAGGCGGAACGTATCAAATACCGACAGGGAGCATAAACGGGCGTCTTCATCTAATAATGGGCTGACGGGCGGAAAGCGCAGGACGCGACCGGCAGGCAGGGCTTCGTTCTCCACGCCAGCGGGCAGGGCGGTATCCAGTAGCGGCAATAACGAGGCGCCATTATCAGACAACGCCTGAATAGTGACGGTGTCACCTAATGCGGTAATGCGCAGCGCGCTATCCACCAGCAGCAGGCTTTTTAAATCGTCTTTACTGTCGATATCCGCGGACTCCAGCAGCAGCGTTGCCGGGCGGTCGCCGCAAACCTGGTGAAAAAGCGCCGTCGGGTTTTCCCGGTAGGCGGCATCACAGGTCAACAGTTCGAGCGTAGGTTTTTGTGTTTGCATGGTTGTTCTCATTAATTTTGTTCAAAAAAAAGCCCGCTTAACAGGCGGGCCGGGTATCTTTTGGCTTATTACATCTGTTCATACACCGCCCGCTATCAGGAAGTGCGCCACCAGCCGTGTAATGCAAATGTCGCTGCCATTTTTAGATACCCTCTTCATGTGAACTTTCGTACTAGTTAACTGGTTCGGTGGAATAATGTCAACACCTATTTCAGTATATTTGCCGGAACCGTTATGATGTACACGACATACCTTTTATCTCTATGGGAGCCGCCTTGAGCGACACGAATTACGCAGTGATTTACGATCTGCACAGTCATACCACGGCGTCCGATGGACTGTTGACGCCAGAAACGTTAGTACACCGTGCGGTAGAGATGCGAGTCGGCACGCTGGCGATTACCGATCATGACACCACAGCCGCGATTCCTGCGGCAAGAGAAGAAATTTCACGTTCAGGGCTGGCTCTGAATCTTATTCCCGGCGTGGAGATTTCAACGGTCTGGGAAAATCATGAGATTCACATTGTGGGTCTGAATATTGATATTGCGCACCCGGCAATGTGCGATTTTTTGGCGCAGCAGACACAGCGGCGTCAGGCGCGCGGTCGGCTCATTGCGGAGCGTCTGGAAAAAGCCCATATTCCCGGCGCGTGGGAAGGGGCATTGAGATTGGCGAATGGCGGCGCGGTGACGCGCGGTCACTTCGCCCGCTTTCTGGTGGAGTACGGCAAAGCCGCGACAATGGCGGATGTTTTTAAAAAATATCTCGCGCGTGGGAAAACCGGTTACGTTCCGCCGCAGTGGTGTACAATAGAACAAGCTATTGATGTCATTCATCATTCTGGCGGTAAGGCGGTGTTGGCCCATCCGGGACGCTACGACCTTAGCGCTAAGTGGCTGAAAAGATTAGTGGCGCATTTTGCCGACCATCACGGCGACGCGATGGAAGTGGCGCAGTGCCAACAATCGCCCAATGAACGCACCCAACTGGCGACGCTTGCGCGTCAGCATCATTTATGGGCATCGCTTGGATCTGATTTCCATCAGCCCTGCCCGTGGATTGAATTGGGGCGTAAACTCTGGCTGCCCGCTGGCGTTGAAGGCGTATGGCAGACATGGGAACAGCCGCAAATATCACAGTGAGGGAAGTATGAGCCAGTTTTTTTATATCCATCCGGATAACCCACAGCAACGGCTGATTAATCAGGCCGTCGACATTGTGCGTAAAGGCGGTGTTATTGTTTATCCAACCGATTCCGGCTATGCCCTCGGTTGTAAAATTGAAGACAAAGGCGCAATGGAGCGCATTTGCCGTATTCGTCAGTTGCCCGATGGTCACAACTTTACATTGATGTGTCGGGATCTGTCCGAACTGTCGACTTATTCATTCGTGGATAACGTGGCGTTTCGCCTGATTAAGAACAATACGCCGGGTAACTACACCTTTATTCTGAAGGGGACAAAAGAGGTGCCGCGTCGTCTGTTACAGGAAAAACGTAAAACCATCGGCCTGCGCGTGCCGTCAAATCCGATTGCGCTGGCGCTGCTGGATACGCTGGGCGAACCGATGCTCTCGACGTCATTGATGCTTCCGGGCAGCGACTTTACCGAGTCGGACCCGGAAGAAATTAAAGATCGGCTGGAGAAGCAAGTGGATCTGATCATCCACGGTGGCTACCTCGGTCAGCAACCCACCACGGTAATCGATTTGACTAATGACTCCCCGATGGTGCTGCGCGAAGGCGTCGGCGACGTTACACCTTTCTTATAAGGGCGTAAGTCTGTATACTACGCGGCCTTAAAATGGCGCGGCAACGCGCCGTTCATTCTCCTGTTCGACGCCTGTGAAGGCGACACCTGAAGGAAGCTCTATGAGCGAAAAGTTACAAAAAGTGCTGGCGCGCGCCGGCCACGGCTCTCGTCGTGAAATCGAATCCATTATTGAAGCGGGACGTGTCAGCGTTGACGGTAAAATCGCCACGCTTGGCGATCGCGTTGAAGTCACTCCCGGTTTGAAAATCCGTATCGACGGTCACCTGATTTCGGTGAAAGAGTCGGCGGAACAAATTTGCCGCGTTCTGGCCTATTACAAACCAGAAGGTGAACTGTGTACCCGCAATGACCCTGAAGGGCGGCCAACCGTTTTTGATCGCTTACCGAAACTGCGCGGCGCGCGGTGGATTGCGGTAGGACGTCTGGATGTCAATACCTGCGGGCTACTGTTGTTTACCACCGACGGTGAACTGGCGAACCGCCTGATGCATCCTAGCCGTGAAGTTGAACGTGAATATGCCGTGCGCGTGTTCGGTCAGGTGGATGAATCGAAACTGCGTGATTTAAGCCGTGGCGTACAGTTGGAAGATGGTCCGGCGGCATTTAAGTCCATCAAATTCAGCGGCGGCGAAGGCATTAACCAGTGGTATAACGTGACGCTGACGGAAGGGCGCAACCGCGAAGTTCGCCGACTGTGGGAAGCGGTAGGCGTTCAGGTCAGCCGTTTGATCCGCGTTCGTTACGGCGATATCCCGCTGCCGAAAGGCCTGCCGCGCGGTGGCTGGACTGAGCTCGACCTCGCGCAAACGAACTATCTGCGTGGTCTGGTAGAGCTCCCGCCGGAAACCTCGTCGAAGGTTGCCGTCGAAAAAGACCGTCGTCGTATGAAAGCGAACCAGATCCGTCGGGCGGTAAAACGCCACAGCCAGATAGCTGGCGGACGCCGCTCCGGTGGGCGTAATAACAACGGGTAATCTCTACCGTGGTTTATAGGCCGAGAATCATCAGACAAGAGGGTTTGTGCCGGATGGCGGCGCAAACGCCTTAATCCGGCCTACGGTTAATAATCAATTCCCATCTGGGCTTTTACGCCCGCGTCAAAAGCATGTTTAACCGGACGCAGTTCGCTGACGGTATCCGCAAGATCAAGAATATCCCGGTGACAGCCGCGACCTGTAATAATCACCGTCTGGTGACCAGGGCGCGCGTTTAGCGCGCTTATGACCTCTTCCAGCGGCAAATAGTCATACGCCACCATATAGGTCAGCTCATCCAGTACCACCATATCAAGCTGCGGATCGGCCAGCATCCGTTTCCCATGCTGCCAAACGGCCATACATGCTGTGGTGTCTGCCTCGCGATTTTGTGTCTCCCAGGTAAATCCCGTCGCCATTACCTGAAATTCGACACCGTGCGGTTCCAGTAGATTACGCTCGCCGTTGGGCCAGGTGCCCTTAATAAATTGCACCACGCCCACCTTTTTACCGTGCCCTACGGCGCGGGCGGCAGTCCCGAAAGCGGCCGTGGTTTTACCCTTACCATTGCCGGTAAACACGATAATAATACCGCGTTCTTCCTGTGCCTGGGCGACACGGGTATCAACTCGATCTTTTACCTTCTGCTGGCGCTGCTGATAGCGTTCATTACTCATTGGGCGATTCCTGGTTTACGGCCCGGCTGGGCGTCAAAGGTCATACCGGTCTTACGGCGACTGTCGTCGCCCATGAGCCACAGGTAAAGCGGCATAATATCGGCAGGCGTTTTTAATTTCTGTGGATCTTCCGTCGGAAAGGCGCTGGCGCGCATACTGGTGCGCGTGCCGCCCGGGTTAATGCAGTTAACGCGCAGAGAACGGTTTTGATATTCGTCCGCCAGCACCTGCATCATTCCTTCAGTGGCAAACTTCGAGGTGGCATAGGCACCCCAGTTGGCGCGCCCCTGACGACCAACGCTTGACGACGTAAAGACCAGCGAGCCGGCATCGGATTTCAGTAATAACGGTAACAGCGCCTGGGTGAGCATAAAGGTGGCGTTAACGTTTACCTGCATGACATCCTGCCAGACCTGCGGATCTTGTTCGCTCATTGGACAGATTTCCCCCAGTAGCCCGGCATTATGCAGGACGCCATCCAGGCGGGGGTAGTGGGCGGCGATGCGGTCGGCTACTTGTCGGCACTCTTCAGCGGTGCAGGTCAGCAGATCGAGCGTAAGCCATTGTGGTTGAACATGTTGCGCGTCGGCAATGTGCTGCGCGACCCGACGCAATTTCTCTTCGTTGCGTCCCAGGAGAATCACCGTTGCGCCGTAACGCGCATACGTGAGCGCGGCTTCCCGCCCAATGCCGTCGCTGGCGCCAGTGATCAAAATAATGCGGTTTTGCAATAGATCTTGTTTCGGTTGGTAATGCATGGCTACTCCTCAACGGCGTGGTGAACCGTCCTGCCAGGTTGTCTTAGCTTCGCGTTAACTTTTCGGGTTTATGCCTGAAAGCGCCTCTTTTTTCAATCAGCCAGGGGCGATAACGCCGTAAAATGAACACCTTGTCATACTTTTTCTTCCTCAACAGGCATACGGATGAAGAGAGACTGACTTCGATGCCTGTTGTACACTGAGCGCAAGTCGCGTTATTTAATCAAGGTGGGAGTCGTGGAATTGTTGTCTGAATATGGCTTATTTTTGGCAAAAATCGTCACCGTTGTGGTGGCTATTGCGGTCATTGTGCTGCTGATCGTGAACGCTACGCAACGCAAACGTCAGCGCGGCGAGCTGCGCGTGACCAATTTGAGCGAGCAGTATCAGGAGATGAAGGATGACCTCGCTGCGGCATTGATGGATAGCCATCAACAAAAACTGTGGCATAAGGCGCAGAAAAAAAAGCATAAGCAGGAGGCGAAAGCCGCCAAAGCAAAAGCGAAGCTGGGGGACATTGCGACATCGGACAAACCGCGCGTATGGGTGATAGATTTCAAAGGCAGTATGGACGCTCACGAAGTTAATGCGTTGCGCGAAGAGGTCACGGCGGTGCTGGCAGTGGCGCAACCAGGCGATCGGGCGGTGGTGCGTCTGGAAAGTCCCGGCGGCGTTGTGCACGGCTATGGCCTGGCGGCATCGCAATTGCAGCGCCTGCGCGATAAAAATATTCCGCTGACCGTGACGGTGGATAAAGTCGCGGCAAGCGGAGGCTACATGATGGCCTGCGTGGCGGAGAAGATTGTCGCGGCGCCGTTCGCTATTGTGGGATCAATTGGTGTTGTCGCGCAAATCCCAAACTTTAACCGCTTTCTCAAAAGTAAAGACATTGATATTGAACTGCATACCGCAGGACAGTACAAACGTACCCTGACATTGTTAGGCGAGAATACGGAAGAAGGGCGGCAGAAGTTTCGTGAAGATCTCAACGAAACGCACCATCTGTTCAAAGATTTTGTGCAGCGGATGCGTCCGACTCTGGACATTGAACAGGTCGCCACGGGCGAACACTGGTACGGTCAGCAGGCGCTGGAGAAGGGGCTGGTTGATGAGATTAACACCAGCGATGAGATTATCCTCGGTCTGATGGAAGGGTGCGAGGTGCTAAATGTGCGCTATATGCAGCGTAAAAAACTGATCGATCGTGTTACCGGCAGCGCGGCGGAAAGCGCGGATCGGCTTCTGCTGCGCTGGTGGCAGCGTGGACAAAAGCCGTTGATGTAAACGGCTATTGCCGGATGGCATTCAGCGCCATCCGGCACGGATTAATCAATCAGGTGATACTTCTCAGACAGCACATGCGCCAGGTGTTTAAACATGTTAAACACCGCAGTGCTTTTAGGGGTTGGTAATCCTTGCTCGTCTAAAAAGTAATCGCCGCTGAAAACCAGCACGCCATTTCTCTGCGTCACGCCGGTGGCGACAATACCTGCCATCGTGTCTTCATGTTCCCGAATAATTTTGTTGGCTTCAAGCAACAGTGTTTCGCGATCGATAGGTTGCGTCTCTTTATGCATTTTTTACTCCTTAAACAAGGAGATTAGTCTACGCTGAGCACTTCTGATGGGCAAATATTCTTGTAGGAAATTGGTGGATTTGCCATGTTGCGTTCACTGGCAAGATTTGTTTTTGCATGCTAATAAAGTTGCGTATCGAATTTTATCAGGTACAGTGTGACGCTTTCGTCAATCTGGCAACAGAATTGCTTGACATTCGACCAAAATTCCGTCGTGCTATAGCGCGTGTGTGCAAAAAAGCCTGTTAACTCAGTCACCTGAGTATTACATTTCGTACACAAAGCCAGTACAAGGGGTTGATATCCGCAGACGTAGAGACCATATATCGTTGTCTCGTCGCCAGTGGAAGGTGAATCAACGTGCGACGCATTCCTGGAAGAATCAACTTAGGTAAAGGTGAATATGGGTAAAGCTCTTGTCATCGTTGAGTCCCCGGCAAAAGCCAAAACGATCAACAAGTATCTGGGTAATGACTACGTGGTGAAATCCAGCGTGGGTCATATCCGTGATTTGCCGACCAGTGGCTCAGCAGCTAAAAAGAGCGCCGACTCTACCTCCACCAAAACGGCTAAAAAGCCCAAAAAGGATGAACGTGGCGCTCTCGTCAACCGTATGGGGGTTGACCCGTGGCACAACTGGGATGCGCACTATGAAGTGCTGCCTGGTAAAGAGAAGGTCGTCTCTGAACTGAAACAGTTGGCGGAAAAAGCCGACCACATCTATCTCGCAACCGACCTTGACCGCGAAGGGGAAGCTATTGCATGGCACCTGCGGGAAGTGATCGGCGGCGATGACGCGCGCTACAGTCGCGTAGTCTTTAACGAAATAACCAAAAATGCCATTCGCCAGGCGTTCGAACAACCAGGCGAGCTGAACATTAACAGGGTTAACGCTCAGCAAGCGCGCCGCTTTATGGACCGCGTGGTAGGCTATATGGTCTCGCCATTGCTGTGGAAAAAGATCGCCCGTGGTTTGTCGGCAGGTCGCGTTCAGTCTGTCGCGGTCCGTCTGGTCGTTGAGCGCGAGCGCGAGATTAAAGCGTTTGTTCCGGAAGAGTTCTGGGAAATTGACGCCAATACATCGACGCCGTCTGGCGAGGCGCTACCGCTACAGGTGACGCATCAGAACGACAAGCCATTCCGTCCGGTAAATCGCGAGCAGACGCTTGCCGCCGTCAGCCTGCTGGAAAAAGCGCGCTATAGCGTACTGGAGCGTGAAGATAAACCGACCAGCAGCAAGCCTGGCGCGCCGTTTATCACCTCAACGCTACAACAGGCGGCCAGTACCCGGCTGGGCTTTGGCGTGAAGAAAACCATGATGATGGCGCAGCGTCTGTATGAGGCGGGCTACATCACCTATATGCGTACTGATTCCACCAACCTGAGTCAGGATGCGGTCAATATGGTGCGCGGCTACATCGGCGATAATTTCGGTAAGAAATACCTGCCGGATAACCCGAACCAGTACGCCAGTAAAGAGAATTCACAGGAAGCGCACGAAGCGATCCGTCCTTCCGACGTTGCTGTCATGGCGGAGTCGCTGAAAGACATGGAGACTGACGCGCAGAAGTTGTATCAACTGATTTGGCGTCAGTTTGTCGCCTGTCAGATGACGCCAGCGCAATATGACTCTACTACGCTTACCGTTGGTGCGGGCGAGTTCCGTCTGAAAGCGCGCGGGCGTATTTTGCGCTTTGACGGCTGGACAAAAGTGATGCCGGCGCTGCGTAAAGGCGATGAAGATCGCACATTGCCTGCCGTGAATAAGGGCGATGCGCTGACGCTACTTGAACTGACGCCTGCTCAGCACTTCACTAAACCGCCAGCCCGTTTTAGCGAGGCTTCGCTGGTTAAAGAGCTTGAAAAGCGTGGTATTGGTCGTCCGTCTACCTATGCGTCGATCATCTCGACTATTCAGGATCGCGGCTATGTTCGCGTTGAGAACCGTCGTTTCTATGCGGAAAAAATGGGTGAAATCGTCACCGATCGGCTGGAAGAAAACTTCCGCGAATTGATGAACTACGATTTTACCGCGCAGATGGAAGATAGCCTGGATCAGGTTGCGAATCACCAGGCCGAATGGAAAGCGGTGCTGGATAACTTCTTCAGCGATTTTACTCAGCAGCTTGATAAAGCCGAGAAAGATCCGGAAGAAGGGGGGATGCGTCCTAACCAGATGGTGCTGACCAGCATCGACTGTCCAACCTGTGGCCGTAAAATGGGAATTCGTACTGCCAGTACGGGGGTCTTCCTCGGTTGTTCAGGTTATGCGCTTTCGCCGAAAGAGCGCTGTAAAACGACCATTAATCTGGTGCCGGAAAATGAAGTTCTGAACGTGCTGGAGGGCGACGACGCCGAAACCAACGCCTTGCGCGCCAAGCGTCGCTGTCAGAAGTGCGGTACGGCGATGGACAGCTATCTGATCGATCCGAAGCGTAAGTTGCATGTGTGTGGTAATAACCCAACCTGTGACGGCTACGAGATTGAAGAAGGCGAGTTCCGCATCAAAGGGTATGACGGTCCGATCGTTGAGTGTGAGAAATGTGGCTCCGAAATGCACCTGAAAATGGGGCGTTTTGGTAAGTACATGGCCTGCACTAACGACGAGTGTAAAAATACCCGTAAGATCTTGCGTAATGGCGAAGTTGCGCCGCCGAAGGAAGATCCAGTCCCATTGCCGGAACTGCCGTGTGAAAAATCGGACGCGTACTTTGTGCTGCGCGACGGCGCGGCAGGGATATTCCTGGCGGCCAATACCTTCCCGAAATCACGCGAAACGCGCGCGCCGTTAGTCGAGGAGCTTTACCGGTTCCGCGATCGCCTGCCGGAAAAACTGCGTTATCTGGCGGATGCGCCGCAGCAGGACCCGGAAGGCAATAAAACCGTTGTTCGCTTTAGCCGCAAAACAAAACAGCAGTACGTTGCGGCGGAAAAAGAGGGGAAAGCGACAGGATGGTCAGCGTTCTTCGTCGACGGCAAGTGGGTTGAAGGCAAGAAATAACCCCTGTCTGTCGCCACAATAGTAAACCGGGCCGCGTAAGCGGCCCTTTTTTATAGCACCCTTATTATTTTATCGCGCCTGCTATACAGTTCAGATATAAATGATATAGTGGTTATAGTTAACATCTTTTTTATTATTAAATCGTATTAGCAGCTCAATGAAGCCTGCGGATAAACGATGGTCTGATGGCGCTAATCTGGATGATGTATTATGAAATTGCAGCAGCTTCGCTACATTGTTGAAGTGGTTAATCATAACCTTAACGTCTCCTCTACCGCTGAGGGGCTGTATACTTCCCAGCCGGGGATCAGCAAGCAGGTTCGGATGCTGGAAGATGAGCTTGGCATTCAGATTTTCGCCCGCAGTGGTAAACATCTGACTCAGGTGACGCCCGCAGGCCAGGAGATTATCCGTATTGCGCGTGAGGTGCTCTCCAAAGTTGATGCCATTAAGTCGGTCGCAGGTGAGCACACCTGGCCGGATAAAGGCTCGCTCTATATTGCGACTACCCATACTCAGGCGCGTTACGCATTGCCAGGTGTGATTAAAGGCTTTATCGAGCGTTACCCGCGCGTTTCGCTGCATATGCATCAGGGGTCGCCAACGCAGATTGCGGAAGCGGTATCGAAAGGGAACGCCGATTTCGCGATTGCCACAGAAGCGCTGCATTTGTATGACGATCTGGTGATGTTGCCATGCTATCACTGGAACCGTTCGATAGTGGTGACGCCGGATCATCCATTGGCGGCAAAGCCTTCCGTAACGATTGAAGAGCTGGCGCAGTATCCGCTGGTGACGTATACCTTTGGCTTTACCGGACGCTCCGAACTGGATACCGCCTTTAATCGCGCCGGGTTAACGCCGCGGATCGTCTTTACCGCGACCGATGCGGATGTGATTAAAACATATGTCAGGTTGGGGCTGGGCGTTGGCGTCATTGCCAGCATGGCGGTAGATCCGCTTGCCGATCCCGATTTAGTGCGGGTTGACGCGCACGATATTTTTAGCCACAGCACCACGAAAATCGGTTTTCGCCGTAGTACTTTTTTACGCAGCTATATGTATGATTTTATTCAGCGTTTTGCGCCACATCTGACGCGTGACGTGGTGGATACGGCGGTGGCGTTGCGTTCTAATGAAGAAATTGAAGCGATGTTTCAGGATATAAAGCTGCCTGAAAAGTAATGGCACCGTCGGTTTGCGTTGTATTTGCATGCCAGCCAAAGACGTCTTTTGAAATATCCCTCGAAGTATTGCGGGTAATTCTCAGCAAAATAGTGCTGAATTACCCGCCCCGCAAATTTCTTTTTCCAAATAGTTATCTTGAGTCAAAAGATTGATTTATTCACTGGAAACGATTCGTAAATTGACTGGATTTTTGACTAAAGTTTATTTAGGATTTGTCTCATCTGATGATTAATTGTACCGATTGTTTGGTGCTAAAATGATAAGTGATACCGATAGCATGAGGTTAGTAATGCCTTCTGAAAACCAGGAACCGCACCGCGACCCTGAGCTCAAACGTAAAGCATGGCTGGCGGTTTTTGTGGGTTCTGCGTTGTTCTGGGTAGTGGTAGCGCTTGTTATCTGGCATTGGTGGGGCTAAGTGAGCAGTACATCGGAACACGAGCACGTCGTCGCGTCCCCGATTCAACCTCGTGACGATGATAAAACACCGAATACGACCGTTTTCCGGTCTGTTCCGCAAAACTGGACGCTCACGCCGCAGCAGCGGGCATTTATTGATGCTTTTGCTGACGATGAACCACAAAAATAATATCCGTCTTTTTATTGGCGTTACTGTTTTTATTAACGCTGTCTTATTACACCGCAGCAACCGTGTGCTGAGCGCCTCTCAGTATTGATTAAACACAGTTGGTGTCGCCTATGTTAACGTCAAATATAAAGTATTGGTCATGGACTGGCGCGTTTATGTTATCGCTACTGTTCTGGGCTGAGTTAATCTGGATTGCCGTCTAATCTCGCCGAAGCCCGATAATGCGTTATTTATCGGGCTTTTTCATGTTCGGTTCACGCCTGTTAGGTTTCTCCTCTTTTAGCAATTTTGGTTGTTATCAAAACGTTACATTTTGTTTGTGTTATCTTTAATACAACCCTGTGGAGAATCAGGGTAACGCAACCCTGTCATTTAAGGAGGAGCTATGTCGTCAACCCTACGAGAAGCCAGTAAGGATACATTGCAGGCCAAAGATAAAACGTATCATTACTACAGTCTGCCGCTGGCTGCCAAATCCCTGGGCGATATCGCCCGTTTGCCCAAATCACTTAAAGTGTTACTGGAAAACTTGTTGCGCTGGCAGGACGGCGAGTCTGTGACTGATGAGGATATTCAGGCGCTGGCTGGTTGGCTTAAAAATGCCCATGCCGATCGTGAAATCGCCTGGCGGCCCGCCCGTGTCCTGATGCAGGACTTTACCGGCGTGCCTGCCGTTGTCGACCTGGCGGCGATGCGTGAAGCCGTTAAACGCCTCGGCGGCGATACGGCGAAAGTGAACCCGTTATCGCCGGTCGATCTGGTTATCGACCATTCTGTGACGGTCGATCATTTCGGCGATGACGATGCGTTTGAAGAAAACGTGCGGCTGGAAATGGAACGTAACCATGAGCGTTATATGTTCCTGAAATGGGGACAGCAGGCGTTCAGCCGTTTCAGCGTTGTGCCGCCCGGAACCGGCATTTGCCATCAGGTTAACCTGGAATACCTGGGCAAAGCTGTCTGGAGCGAATTACAGGACGGGGAGTGGATTGCCTACCCGGACTCGCTGGTGGGGACCGACTCCCATACGACTATGATTAATGGTCTGGGCGTATTGGGGTGGGGCGTGGGCGGTATCGAAGCGGAAGCGGCGATGCTTGGTCAGCCCGTGTCGATGCTTATCCCGGATGTCGTCGGTTTTAAGTTAACCGGTAAACTCCGGGAGGGGATCACCGCCACTGACCTGGTGCTAACCGTCACGCAAATGCTGCGTAAGCATGGCGTAGTGGGTAAATTTGTTGAATTCTATGGCGATGGTCTGGATTCACTGCCGTTGGCGGACCGCGCGACCATCGCTAATATGTCGCCGGAATATGGCGCAACCTGTGGTTTCTTCCCAATTGACGCCATCACCCTGGAATATATGCGATTAAGCGGACGTAGCGACGATCTGGTCGAGCTGGTTGAAACCTACGCGAAGGCGCAGGGAATGTGGCGTAATCCCGGTGATGAACCGGTATTTACCAGTACGCTGGAACTGGATATGGGCGATGTCGAGGCCAGTCTGGCCGGGCCGAAACGCCCGCAGGATCGTGTGGCGTTAGGCGATGTGCCGAAAGCCTTTGCTGCCAGCGCTGAGCTGGAACTGAATACCGCGCAAAAAGATCGCCAGCCGGTTGACTATACGATGAACGGACAGCCATATCAGCTTCCGGATGGCGCTGTCGTCATTGCCGCAATCACCTCCTGTACGAACACCTCGAATCCCAGTGTGCTGATGGCGGCAGGATTACTGGCGAAAAAGGCAGTAACGCTGGGGTTGAAGCGTCAACCGTGGGTCAAGGCTTCTCTGGCGCCGGGTTCAAAAGTGGTGTCTGACTATCTGGCGCAGGCCAAACTTACGCCTTATCTGGATGAACTCGGTTTTAACCTGGTCGGTTACGGCTGTACGACCTGTATCGGTAACTCCGGCCCGTTGCCGGAGCCTATCGAGACCGCGATTAAAAAAGGCGATCTGACAGTAGGAGCCGTGCTTTCCGGTAACCGAAATTTTGAAGGGCGTATCCATCCGCTGGTGAAAACGAACTGGCTGGCGTCGCCGCCGCTGGTTGTAGCGTATGCGCTGGCCGGAAACATGAACATTAACCTCGCGACAGATCCGCTGGGGTACGATCGTAAAGGCGATCCGGTATACCTGAAGGATATCTGGCCTTCGGCGCAGGAAATTGCCCGTGCCGTTGAACTGGTGTCATCGGATATGTTCCGTAAAGAGTATGCGGAAGTGTTTGAGGGCACGGAGGAATGGAAATCGATTCAGGTTGAATCGTCCGATACCTACGGCTGGCAATCGGATTCAACCTATATTCGCCTGTCGCCTTTCTTTGATGAGATGCAGGCCCAGCCTGCGCCCGTCAAAGATATCCATGGCGCGCGTATCCTGGCGATGCTGGGGGATTCGGTGACGACCGATCATATTTCTCCGGCCGGCAGCATCAAGCCGGACAGTCCCGCCGGACGTTATCTGCAAAACCACGGCGTTGAGCGGAAGGATTTTAACTCCTATGGCTCACGGCGCGGCAACCATGAAGTGATGATGCGCGGCACGTTCGCCAATATTCGTATTCGCAACGAAATGCTGCCTGGCGTCGAAGGTGGGATGACGCGGCATTTGCCGGGTACGGAAGCGATGTCGATTTATGACGCTGCGATGCTTTACCAGCAGGAAAAAACGCCGCTGGCGGTGATTGCCGGGAAAGAGTATGGGTCGGGATCGAGCCGTGACTGGGCGGCAAAAGGTCCGCGGCTGTTAGGTATCCGCGTCGTGATCGCCGAATCGTTCGAACGTATCCACCGCTCAAACCTGATTGGGATGGGGATTCTGCCGCTGGAGTTTCCACAGGGCGTAACGCGTAAAACGCTGGGACTGACCGGGGAAGAGGTGATTGATATCGCGGATCTGCAAAACCAGCGCCCTGGCGCGACCATTCCGGTGACGTTAACGAGACCGGACGGTAGTAAAGAAACGGTGCCTTGCCGCTGTCGTATTGATACCGCAACCGAGCTTACTTACTACCAGAATGACGGCATATTGCACTATGTTATAAGAAATATGCTGAACTAAGGCCGTTTATCGGGCCTGCCGTGAACAGGCAGGCCCGCACTTTAATAAACGGAGGTTTACTTACTTAGCAGGTGGCCCATTTTGGCGGCTTTAGTATCCAGATAATGCTCGTTATTAGGATTACGGCCCACAATGAGCGGAACGCGTTCAACGATATTAATTCCCGCTTCGGTCAGTATTTCGACTTTCTTCGGATTATTGGTCAGCAGGCGAACTTCATCCACGCCCAGTAATTGGAACATATCCGCGCACAGGGTGAAATCACGCTCATCGGCGGCAAAACCGAGCTGATGATTGGCCTCCACTGTGTCATAGCCTTGATCCTGTAACGCATACGCACGAATTTTATTAAGCAGGCCGATATTGCGGCCTTCCTGGCGGTGATAAATCAGAATACCGCGTCCTTCTTCCGCAATATGCGTCAGCGCGGCTTCCAGTTGAAAACCACAATCACAACGCAGACTAAAAAGCGCGTCCCCGGTAAGACATTCGGAATGAACGCGAGCCAGTACCGGCGTTTTACCTGAAATATCGCCAAAAACCAGCGCGGCATGGTCGTGTCCGGTTGCCAGTTCTTCAAATCCCACCATCAGAAAGTCACCCAATGGGGTTGGCAGTTTGGCTTCTGCCACACGTTTAAGCTGCATGTATTTCTCCAGATTATGCTGACGCCTGCGGTGTCGTCGCCTGTTGGCCTGTATCCCACTATTTTGCCATAAGGCGGCGGACATCACCTAATCACTACCACGTAATTGCTCAGGAATGGCACAAATTTGTCAATTTTCCAGTCCGGCGAGAATTTTCAGTTATGATTGTGATACTTACTTATAAAAGGAGCATCCATGCTTTCAATTGCGAGGCGCACTGCGGCAGGCGCCGCACTGTTGCTTATCATGCCGCTCGCCGTATGGGGATCAGGCTGGCAGTGGCAGCCAGGACATCAGATCTGGTGGCTAAAAACGCTATTCTGGATAACGGAAACCGTGACCCAACCCTGGGGCGTTATCACGCATGTAATTCTTTGTGGATGGTTCTTATGGTGCCTGCGATTTCGCCTGCGCGCCGCCATTATGCTGTTTGCGATCCTCGGCGGGGCGATTATCGTCGGGCAGGGCGTGAAGTCATGGGTAAAAGAACGCGTACAGGAGCCACGGCCATTTGTGGTCTGGCTTGAAAAAACGCACCATATTCCCGTCGATGAGTTCTACACTTTAAAGCGTACAGAGCGCGGATATTTAGTGAAAGAGCAGTTGGCCGGGCAACAGAACATCCCGGTTTTCCTGCGTCAGCACTGGCAAAAAGAGACGGGCTTTGCGTTTCCCTCCGGACACACCATGTTTGCAGCGAGCTGGGCGCTTTTAGCCGTTGGTCTGTTATGGCCGCGCAGACGTACTTTCACCATCGCGTTTTTGTTAGTCTGGGCGACCGGTGTAATGGGCAGCCGTTTGCTTCTGGGAATGCACTGGCCACGAGATTTAGTGGTCGCCACGCTCATCTCCTGGTTATTAGTTACCCTGGCGACCTGGCTGGCGCAGCGAATTTGCGGGCCGCTTACGCCGCCTCGTGAAGAAGCGCAAGAAATTGCTGAACGGGAGCAGGAACGCTAACAACGGTTGATTTTCTGTCAATTGTCCTTAAATCATCTGATGGCGGGCGCTTTTCCATTTCGCGCGAGGCGTGAAAATGGTAATTTAGAAGGCTGGATGCGGTAAGTTGGATACGATTTATTCGCGCAAACCACATAACGGGAAGTAATGTGAAATATCTACTCATTTTCTTACTGGTATTGGCGATTTTTGTTATTTCAGTGACACTGGGCGCGCAGAATGATCAACAGGTGACGTTTAACTACCTGCTGGCGCAAGGGGAGTATCGTATCTCCACGTTACTTGCTGTGCTATTCGCCGCCGGTTTTGCGATTGGCTGGCTGATTTGCGGCCTGTTCTGGCTACGGGTCCGCGTTTCCCTTGCCCGCGCTGAACGCAAAATTAAACGACTGGAAAACAAGCTCTCGCCAGCAACCGACGTTGCGGTCACTGCCGATTCGTCGGTTGTAAAGGAATAATCATATATGTTGGAGTTGTTATTTCTGCTGTTGCCTGTAGCCGCTGCCTATGGGTGGTATATGGGTCGCAGAAGTGCGCAACAAACAAAACAGGATGAAGCTAACCGCCTGTCGCGCGATTATGTCGCAGGGGTTAACTTCCTGCTGAGTAACCAACAAGATAAAGCGGTGGATCTGTTCCTCGATATGCTTAAAGAGGATACCGGCACCGTTGAGGCTCATCTCACCCTCGGTAATTTGTTTCGCTCTCGCGGCGAAGTCGATCGCGCCATTCGTATTCATCAAACGTTAATGGAAAGCGCTTCATTGACCTATGAACAGCGTTTACTGGCCGTTCAGCAACTGGGGCGCGATTATATGGCCGCCGGTTTATATGACCGCGCGGAAGATATGTTTAACCAACTTACTGACGAAACGGAGTTTCGCGTAGGCGCGTTACAGCAGCTCTTGCAAATCTATCAGCTCACCAGCGACTGGCAAAAGGCGATCGAAGTAGCAGAACGGCTGGTGAAACTGGGCAAAGATAAACAGCGTATCGAAATCGCCCACTTTTACTGTGAGTTAGCTTTACAGCAGATGGGCAACGACGACATGGATCGCGCGATGGCGTTGCTGAAAAAAGGTGCCGCCGCAGATAAAAATAGCGCCCGGGTGTCTATCATGATGGGGCGCGTCTATATGGCGAGAGGGGATTACGCCAAAGCGGTCGAAAGCCTGCAACGTGTTATCGTCCAGGATAAAGAGCTGGTCAGCGAAACGCTGGAAATGTTGCAGACCTGCTATCAACAGCTCGGTAAAAATGCTGAGTGGGCGGAGTTTTTACGTCGCGCCGTTGAGGAGAATACCGGTGCTGGCGCTGAGTTAATGCTTGCCGATATTCTGGAAGCGCGCGAAGGTAGTGACGCAGCCCAAATCTATATCACTCGTCAGCTACAGCGACATCCCACCATGCGGGTATTCCATAAGCTGATGGATTACCATCTCAACGAGGCGGAAGAAGGGCGGGCGAAAGAAAGTTTGATGGTACTACGCGATATGGTTGGCGAGCAGGTGCGCAGTAAACCGCGATATCGTTGCCAGAAATGCGGTTTTACCGCCTATACCTTATACTGGCACTGTCCATCCTGCCGGGCATGGTCGACCATTAAACCTATTCGTGGACTTGATGGGCAGTAGCATATAAAAAAACCTTCACTTTAGTTACAACATACTTAATGAAATATTATAAGAAACGACGCTGACATCGGCGGCCAGGGTTTCGCAGGTTGTCAATCGAACCTGTTAATTTCCCTGCACCGCAGGTAGAATGCACGCCGTTTACCCAATTTGCGCCACTCCGGTGCCCATCATCAAGAAGGTCTGGTCATGACGTTTACTGCTTCATCTTCTTCCTACGCTATTACTGAATCGCCTGTCGTTGTGGCGTTGGATTACCATGAACGCGATAAAGCCCTGGCGTTTGTCGACAAAATCGATCCTTGCGATTGTCGCTTAAAAGTGGGCAAAGAGATGTTCACGCTGTTTGGTCCACAACTCGTTCGGGATCTCCAGCAACGTGGGTTTGATGTCTTTCTTGATCTAAAATTTCATGATATTCCCAACACAACGGCCCGGGCAGTCGCCGCTGCGGCGGATCTGGGCGTCTGGATGGTAAACGTGCATGCGTCTGGCGGGGCGAGAATGATGGCTGCAGCGCGCGACGCGCTGGCACCATTCGGTAAAGATGCACCACTGCTCATTGCAGTGACCGTGTTGACCAGTATGGAAACCAGCGATCTGTGCGATCTGGGCGTGACGTTGTCACCGGCGGAGCATGCGGAGCGGCTGGCGCGCCTGACGCAGCAATGCGGGTTGGATGGCGTGGTCTGTTCTGCTCAGGAAGCTGTCAGATTTAAACAGGTCTTTGGCTCTGCATTTAAGCTGGTGACGCCGGGCATTCGGCCTGCAGGCAGCGAGGCGGGCGACCAGCGACGCATTATGACGCCCGAACAGGCATTATCCGCCGGCGTCGACTATATGGTGATTGGCCGTCCGGTCACGCAATCGGTTAATCCGGCGCAAACGCTGAAGGATATTAACGCGTCACTGAAACGGGAGGTATAATGAGCGATTCCAATAGTCGTCTGGTTTATTCAACGGAGACGGGGCGCATTGAAGAACCTAAAACGGTGCTGGTTCGTCCAAAAGGGGATGGTATCGTTCGCATTCAGCGTCAAACCAGTGGCCGCAAGGGTAAAGGCGTATGTTTGATTACCGGTATTGAGAGGGATGATGCGGAGTTAACCAAACTGGCGGCTGAACTGAAGAAAAAGTGCGGCTGCGGCGGGGCAGTAAAAGAAGGGATTATTGAAATTCAGGGCGATAAACGCGACCTGATAAAATCGTTGCTGGAAGCTAAAGGAATGAAAGTAAAATTAGCTGGCGGTTAATAAAAACGCCACGGTTGTAAATTACCGTGGCGTAAAAGTCAACTTTGTCTATTTTTGTAATCCAGACCTGAAAAGAATAATCGTATTATTTTGAACCGTTCAATATTTAAACGTCTGGATTATTTTCCGACCTGGTGACCAATAACGCCGCCGACCGCCGCGCCGCCCAGGGTGCCTAAGGTACTGCCGTCTGTTAACACTGCGCCGCCCAATGCCCCAGCACCTGCGCCAATAGCCGTGTTGCGATCGCGCTTGGACCAGTTTGAGCAGGCGCTCAGAGACATTGCTACGGTGATTGCCAGCACAGCAGCGGCCATTTTTTTGCTCGTCATAAACATAATACTTTCTCCTGAATTAACGATTCACGGAATTAAGCTCACTTTAACTATAGTTAAAATAAAACCTGTTAAGAGATTTTCCGTAAAACCTGATTGCGCAGGGATATATCACGCAGGTGATAGTCACTTCCTGTTATTTCGCTAGTATTAATTTTACGATGTTGCGCTCGTTACAACAGGTAAATAGTCTTAATTCGGGGGCAGAAAAGTCTTAGAGAGAGGATGATTTGCCATAGGGCAAATCATCGGGAAATATTTTAACTGGATGAGCCAATAACATTGACTAGCAGCCCGGCATGTTCTAACTGCATTTGATCGCTGGCGGAAATTCTGGAATCTGTAATGACACGATGGAAGCGAGAGAGCGGGCCCAGGGTATAGGGATGCACGCAGCCAAATTTGGAGCTATCGGTGAGGACAATCGCTTCTGAGCCTTTTTCCAGAACCGCGTTAACCACATCCGAGCGCATCATGTCGCGTCCAGTAAAGCCGGTATCAGCCTGCCAGCCATCAATACCGATAAACGCCTTGCTGAAATGCACTTGCTGGATAAACTGTCGCGTCAACGGCCCTACCATGCTTTCACTTTTTTTCTGATAGATTCCACCGAGGAGAATGACTTCGCAAGGGGTTTCTTTAAGCAGGTGTGCGATATAACTGCTCACGGTGATGATCGTAACATCTTTTTGTTCTGCCAGCGCTCGGGCCAATAGCGCATTGCTACTGCCATTTTCAATAAAAACGGATTCTCCTGGACTGACCAGCGAGGCGGCGAACTCCGCCAGTCGGCGTTTTAGTGTGTAATTAGTCATCATGCGAGTCTCTACGTCATCGCTCTCAAGCGAAACAGCAAAACCGTGCGCACGGCGTAAATAGCTCTGTTTTTCCAGGGTATTCAGATCCTGACGAATCGTGACTTCAGATACGCCGGTAATTTTCGCCAGTTCAGCAACGCTCATCTGGCCTTTATCAACCACCATTTGCAAAATTGATTGTTGTCGGGAGTTCATAGTATTAATTTTATACGTTAAAAGGAGTTACAGACATTCAGAGAACCGGGAAGGGCTAACGGCCACCCCGGAGCAAATAATCGCTATCAGATTTCCCAGGGCGACCCGGGAGCACGGGGTGGCGAGATACCGTCTTTAACCTGATCTAACAGCTCTGCTCTCAATATTTCAAGGTTATTGATGGCCGAATGGTAATCGCCAGCAACAAGGATATCCAGCACGGTATCAATGCGTTGGGCAATTCGTTGTGCTTCGATATCAGACATGTTTGTCATCCTTAATGTCAGAAAAGGTTTAAATTCATGATGCAGAAATTAATCTGAAAAGAGAAGGGAAAAATAGGGTTAGGCCTGTCTGCATAGGCTGTTCTCTCTATTATCGCCGTCATTAACGCATTTTTTTCGTCTGATAACGTTTGTACCAGCGTTCAAAAGAAACGGCGGGCATAGGTTTGGCGAATAAAAAGCCCTGTCGTTCATTGACGCCGTTTTTTGTCAGGAAGGCATCTTCTTTAGCATTTTCTACGCCTTCGGCAATCACTTGTAAATTTAGTGCCTGAGCCACCGCGACAATCGCCCGAACCAGAGATTGCGACAGCGGTTGCTTATGGATGTCTCTGACGAAAGCCTGATCCAGTTTAACGGCATCAATAGGGAATCGGGCGAGTTGGGAAAGCGAAGAATAACCGGTGCCGAAATCATCCAGATGAATCTGAGCGCCGAGCTGACTAAATTGCTGGATAACCGATAGCGCCAGCGTGTCGTTTTCAATCAGGCAGCTTTCTGTTAGCTCGACATCGATCGGACAATACTCAAAATTCAGATCGTACAAAACCTGCTTAAGCGAGGTAAAAAGCGTCTGGTCGGCCAGTTGTCGCGCCGAAAAGTTAACGGCTACGCGCAAATTAATCCCTTTATCGCGCCATTTCGCAATCTGGCGAACCACATCCAGAATCACCCAGCGGCCCAGCGGAACGATGAGTCCTGACTCTTCGGCGTATGAGATGAACTCCAGCGGCGGAATTAATCCGCGTTCCGGCGATTGCCAGCGTACCAGCGCTTCCAGGCTACGTACTTCGCCGCGCCAGGTAATTTTGGGTTGATAGTGAATAAGTAACTGGTCGTTTTCCAGCGCTTTTCGCAGGTTTGTGTCCAGCCAGTGGTAGTCAAATACGCGCTGATTCATTTCCGGCGAAAAAACGCAAAACTGACCGCGGCCGCCTTCTTTGGCGTTATACATTGCGGTGTCGGCATTACGAATGATACTTTCGCTGTCCTGTCCGTGCTGGGGGGCCAACGAAATGCCAATGGCGCATCCCGTGTAAACTTCAATGAGTCCAATACGAAACGGTTGCCGCAGTCGGGTAAGGATTCGTGAGGCTACGGCTTCCAGCGCGCCCTGAGACGTATGGGCAGCGAGGACAATGAATTCATCCCCTCCCAGTCTGGCCAGCAATTGATCTTCCTCCAGACAACTCAACAGCGCCAGTGAAACGGCCTGTAAGAGCTGATCGCCAAACATATGCCCGTAGGCGTCATTAATTTTCTTGAAGTTATCCAGATCGAGATAAACGATACCCACCTGCGACTCGCCAGCCGCGGCAATAGCATTGTTAATAAATTCATGGATAGCATTGCGATTAGGCAGGCCGGTGACGGTATCTGTATTCGCCAGTATGCGTAAACGCTCCTGAGCCCGCCTTTCTTCGGTAATATCTGTGCCGGCGCAGATCAGGAAAATTTCGTTTTTACCGCTACCGCTATGGACGAATTTATTACGAAATAAGAACAGGCGTTGGCCTTTACGGGTCTTTATCCAGCGTTCGATTTCATAGGCATTGCCATTGCGAAAAAAACCCTCAATGTAGTGCCGGGAGGCGGCAGCCTCCCGGCGACTCATAAATAATTTAAAGACGCTTTGACCAATCACATCTTGCTCTTTTAAGCCCGTGTACTCTTCGCATAACCGATTAAATCGACAGATTTTTCCCTGGCTATCCAGTATCGCAATGACTGAGCTGGCTTCTGATACGATTTGCTCGGCAAAAGAGAGTTCCTGCGCCTGCGTTGGTACGACAGCGGGCGTATCAGGCCAGGTTGAAAGGCTGCCCGCCCATTCACGTTTATTAATCTTACGGCCTACCAGGTGCGCAGAGATAGCCTGTTTTTCTATTAACAACGTTATCAGCATGCTGGAGGTAATTGCCGTCATTTCCCGGATACGCCCGGCTTGCTCCGGCGATAACTCAACCGTTTTTTCTGCGTCCATTTCACCTGCCGGAGATAGATGCAGCACGTTGCGATCATCTACCAGGCGCCAGTAAGTATGAAGGGGACTTAGCGCCGTTTGTTCCTGAATCTGTTTGATCATGCGTACCATCCCATTTAAGCGCCAGATGCCCGAAAAGAAAGGTTAGCCATGTTATACATAAGGTTAATTATGGCTGAACGTATTGTTTTATTTATATATTCATATGTAATCCAGATTCTGGAAAAAGCATAGTCGCCAGCTAAAAATAACAAGAAATGGGGCACCTGGATAAGATTAAACGCCGAGCGTGCCGGAGGGGATAAGAGGGAAAGAAAACGGCCTTTGCTGAAAAGGCAAAGGCCGTTGAGAACGCTATGCGTAGTTACGCTGCCGGTCGGGCAATAATGCTACGTGTTTCCATGCGAACCTCGGCAATGGTGACATCAATAACATCCGTCACTTTATAAACCGTCTCACCTTTAATCTGTACCGTACCGTTTTCCTGGCTGCACACCAGTTCATCGCGGACGGCGTGCAGGAACGGGGCAGGGATAAAGGCGACAGCGCCGTTATCGACCAGTCGCACACGCATACCACCGCGGCTGACGTCAATAATTTCTGCCGCGAAACGGGTATCCGTACCCGCCTTATCGTTAAGGAAGCGCGCATATAACCAGTCGCCGACATCGCGCTCCGCCATACGGTTCAGGCGGCGGCGTTCCGCCATTTGCTGGGTGATGTCTTCCTGTGGGCGCGCAATGGTCTCACCCTTGATGACCGCTTTCAGCAGACGATGGTTAATCATGTCGCCATACTTACGGATAGGAGAGGTCCAGGTGGCGTAAGCCTCAAGACCGAGACCGAAATGCGGCCCCGGTTCGGTGCTGATTTCCGCAAAAGACTGGAAGCGCCGAATGCGGCTGTCGAGGAAACCGGAGGACTGCGCATCCAGTTCGCGACGCAGTTTACAGAAGCCTTCCAGAGTCAGCACCTCTTCGGCATCGATATGTAGACCATGCGTTTTCAGCAGCGCGGCCAGAGCGTCGGCATTAGCGGGATCGAAGCCCGTATGTACGTTGTAAATACCAAAACCAAGCTTATCGCGCAGTACGCGCGCGGCGCAAAGGTTGGCGGCAATCATCGACTCTTCTACGATACGGTTAGCGATACGGCGCGGTTCCGCCACAATATCCAATACTTCGCCTTTTTCGCCAAGCACAAAGCGGTAATCCGGACGATCTTTAAAGACTAACGCATGATGATGACGCCACTCACCGCGGCTCAGACAAATACGGTGCAACAGGCGAATCTGCTGGGCAATGCCTTCGTTATCCGGCTGCCAGGTGCCGCTATTTTCCAGCCAGTCGGAGACATTGTCGTACGCCAGCTTGGCCTTCGACTCGATCGTGGCCGCAAAAAAGGCGATATCATCGTCAATGGCGCCGTCCGCGGCGATGATCATGCGACAGGCGAGCGCCGGGCGCACTTCGTTGGCGCGCAGCGAGCACAGATCGTCAGACAGCTCACGCGGCAGCATAGGAATATTGAAGCCCGGTAGGTAGTTGGTGAAGGCGCGAATTTTCGCTGCGTTATCCAGCTTACTACCTTCGGCAATCCAGGCGGTAGGATCGGCGATAGCCACCGTTAACTGAAGTCTGCCGTCCGCCAATTCCTCGGCATAAAGCGCATCATCCATATCCTCGGTGCTGGCGCTATCGATAGTAACGAAATTCAGCGCGGTCAGATCCTGACGCTCCAACCCTTCGTCAAGCATTTCCGTCGTTACGCCATTTGGCGCTTCTTTTTCCAGGTTGTGGCGGGCAAGCGTAACCCACCAGGGAACAAAGTGATCGTCGGCAAAGGTGATGTACTGCGTTAAATCGGCGTAAAACGAACGGTCACCTTTAAGCGGATGGCGGCGCATTTCGGCAACCGCCCAGTCACCTTCTTTGAACTCATGCTGAACGCCGCGCGCGGCGCGGCAGGGAATCGCGTCTTTCAGCAACGGATGATCCGGCACGATGGATAGACGGTCATTTTTACCCTGAACTTTTCCCACAAAACGCGTCAGGAACGGTTCGATCAGTTCTTCCGGCTCGGCAGACTCACGTTCTTTTTCTGTGTGGATGACCGCGACGATGCGATCGCCATGCATCACTTTTTTCATCTGCGGCGGAGGAATGAAATAGCTTTTTTGCGCGTCAACCTCGAGGAAGCCAAAGCCTTTTTCCGTGGCTTTTACGACCCCTTCAGCGCGCGGCGTCTGGGAATGCAGTTGCTGTTTAAGCTGCGCTAGCAGCGGGTTGTCCTGAAACATATTCGTCTATTTTCGTAGCCAAAAGAGCGGCTGACAGTTTTACGCGATTCTGCCTGGCGCAGCAAGCGCTCTTTCAGTAATGGATGGGTTAATGGGTTTCGCCCAACGCGATTTTTAAACGATTTAACCATCCGCACACGCTGCACCAGCCTAACATATTAATAACCTGTTCCGATGAGCCCCCCCTATTAAGTAGCGGGGAAAAATGCACGGCGCTAAAACGATCGGGCGCTCTGGTGAGCCATTGTATCGCCTGTGTCAGTGCGGGCTCAACTGAATGTTGTCGTTCCCAACGTGCGATATCGTCTTCTTCCAGGCGTAACGTAACTACTGCGCGGCGCCACGCGCCAGGTTGGGTCGCCTGTTCATTAAAGCAGGAGGCGCTGCCGTTGATACGTGATGTGAGGAGCGTAATAAGTGGAAGTAAAGAGGGGGGTGAAGCTGTGCGTATTGTGCTGGTCAGTATGCGTTCGAGTAACGCGAATGAAGACGGATCGCGCAGGAGTACCGGTGCCAGCATTTGGCATTGTGAAGGCGAATATTGTCGGCGAACTTTGGCGTGGGCAGCGGGATATTCTACCAGACTGGCGGCGGGCCGCCATGTCGCCTGGGGGGTTTGAAACGGCACGGCTCCGGCAAAGCGCTGCATCTCCAGGCCGGGCAGCTCGCGTACGGGCAGACGGCAAAACGCCTGGAATACCGCCGATACCCGCGCCTGAAAACCGATAAACCCAATGATCTGATTGATGAGTACGGTATCCCAGGCGGTTAATCCCACCTCTGCAAGCTGTTCACGGGCACGCGTATTGATAATGGAGGGGGAGCCGGCAAGCTGACGGGCATATTGCGTAATTTGCGCCAGCCGTTGATTGCTCTCTCTTGAAGCGTCAGGTCCAGGCAGCGGCGCCAGACGTGCGGCATAATGACGGCATAAACGCTGCACCCCAAAAACCTGAGCGGCGGTCAGCGCGGTACTCATACGTTCATAGGCGCTAAACGTATGAAGCCGATCGTTGATAACTGTGGGAGGAAATAAGATATTCGCCAGTTGGCGAGCTGGATTTAACCATGACTTAAAGGGCACCAACGCTGTTTCAGATATCGCTAAATCGAGTAAAAAACGATCGTTAACATACGCGGCTTCCGGCATCAGCGGAAGCGTGGTTTGTGACGACATACTGGATTGTGTTTCATGATACCAGTGGCTTTTACCCGCTTTTCGGCATTGTTCCATAGGTTTTCCCGAGGATGAAATGGCCATCGATAATGATTCGGCGTCGGATCGTTTATGCTGGCTTATCCTGCCGTATGCGGGAAAGGGGTGAAAGATTGTTAGGTGATAACAAATATCAGAACGCTATATAGCGGGATGAGCGGTGTGTCGAGAAATGGGGCAGCACAGCCATGCCGCCCGCTAATAGACTTAATGCGCTTACTTCAGTTCCAGCTCATTCATTGCCGCAATGCTGAATCCGCCGTCAACATGAACGACTTCGCCAGAAATGCCTGCAGAGAGATCGGAGCACAGGAACGCTGCTGAGTTACCCACATCTTCAATGGTAACGGTGCGACGAATTGGCGTAACGGCTTCACAATGCGCCAGCATTTTACGGAAATCTTTAATGCCGGATGCTGCCAGCGTGCGGATTGGACCCGCAGAGATGGCGTTGACGCGAACGCCTTCTGGTCCCATTGCATTTGCCATGTAACGCACGTTGGCTTCCAGAGAGGCTTTCGCCAGACCCATGACGTTGTAGTTCGGGATGGCGCGTTCCGCCCCCAGATAAGACAAGGTCAACAACGCAGACCCCGGATTCAGCATGGCGCGGCAGGCTTTCGCCATGGCAACAAAGCTGTAAGAGCTAATATCGTGAGCGATTTTAAAGCCTTCGCGGGTAACCGCATTAACATAATCGCCGTCCAGTTGGTCGCCAGGCGCGAAACCGATTGAGTGTACGAAACCGTCAAATTTCGGCCAAACGTGACTCAGCTCCGCAAACATAGCGTCAATGCTGGCGTCTTCAGCGACGTCACACGGTAAAACGATGCTGGAACCCAGTTGGGCAGCAAACTCCTCCACGCGGCCTTTCAGTTTGTCGTTCTGGTAGGTGAACGCCAGTTCAGCTCCTTCGCGGTGCATCGCCTGCGCGATACCGTAGGCGATGGACAGTTTACTGGCCACGCCAGTGACCAGAATGCGCTTACCGGAAAGAAAACCCATAGCTTTAATCCTTATAGTCATTGCTTGTTTTTTTTTGCTTTTAATATCAGTAAGTTAAAAGCAGCATTTCAAAATTATTCGAAATTAGCCTGAAATTATATCCCACTCCCGGCCCTGTGTGTCACGCTATTTTTCCGCCGCTATCACTGAAGCGAGCCCGGCAGGCGGTGTTCTGAAACAGCACGGTAAGTCACCAGAAGGAAAACGGCGTATTAAGAGCCTAATGTGATAGACGCTAAGGTGCAGTATACCAGCTAGTGTAAGGTTCGCCTCATCCAACCAGAGGCACCGGGACGGACAGTAAGTGTTACAGCGACGTGCCTTACACCAGACAAATAACGGTAATGTCGGAAGCCTGAATATTTATCTGTATTATCGTCCCACTTTAATACCCCATCTATGGATGATGTTATAATAGATTTGTAACTTTAATAATCGAGTTCTTAACCAAAATAATTTCTTTTTTTGATATTGAGTGATTGCTTCATTTGTTGGTAACAGTATGAATGCTGTATATGAGAATTTTTGAAAATCAGGTGATTACAGTAGTTACAAATATGGTTTTTATATGTTTGTATGTATATCATAATGATCTCTTAGAGGACGACATGTATGCAGTTTATATTTCATATTGGAAATCATAGCTGTCATATATCGGAAAGCCATCTGAGAGATATTGTTGATAATAAAAGAGAATACATTTTTTCAACATGTGAGCGATTTATAGATTTTTTCAGGAATATATTCACCAATCGCAGTTTAATTTCTGAGTATAAAGAAATATACAATCTTTTGTGCCAAAATAAAGAGCATCCCGATATTAAGGGACCTTTCTCGCCAAGACCATTTTCAACACGAGATGAAGACTGTACACGATGGCGACCCCTTCTCGGATATGTTAAACTTATTGATGCCTCCAGACCTGAAACAATAGATAAATACACTGTAGAAGTATTAGCACATCAAGAAAACATGTCACTGTTAAAATTATATTACGATGGGATATTAATTTCCGAGACAGAGTGTTCTGAGCGTTGTCTCGGTTTTTTAAAAGAAGCGATGTTTAATTACAATACGGGTGAGATTACGCTTGCTGCTTTGGGTAATGATAGCCTGACGCTGAGCGAAGCAGGTGGGAATGGGCGCTATGACGCTTTTGAGCAACGTTTGATAGAGTACTTGTCAACGCTGCCTGGGGCGTCAGGCGATGATCGCGGCGCTATTGATCAGGTGGATTCCCAACAACCAGCGCCGATAGAGGTGTTTATTACCTCGCAAGAGTTTAAGAAAAAGATTTGCATGTCTGATATTGAAAAAAATAAAATAGGTAGCGGAAGCTATGGGACAGTTTATTTATTAAATGGTGAATATGTTATTAAGGTTCCAATTAACGAACAGGGGGTAAAAATCGACTTTACCTCTCCAGAGCATTGTAATTGTCATCCTGAGCGTGTTAGTAAGTATTTGAACATAGCCAATGACGATAAGAATTTTTCTCGGTCCGCTACCATGAATATTAATGGCAAAGATGTCATGGTTTTAGTTTCAAAATACATTCAGGGTCAGGAGTTCGATATTGAAGATGACGAGAACTATAATAGGGCTGAGGCGCTTCTTGAATCCAGAGGTGTTTATATGCATGATATGAACGTTTTTGGTAATATTCTGGTTAAAGAAGGGGGGCTTTTCTTTGTAGATGGTGATCAGATCGTGCCTTCAAAAGAATTCCGGCATCAGCGGAGAGTTTCTCTTGCAACAGCGCAACTGGAAGAACAAATTAAGGCCCGTCACATGGTAAAATTAAAGCAGGCCGAGACCGAAGGAAATGCTGAAGATATTGAATATTATAGTTCACTTATTACGGATATTAATGAATTAATCGGAGAGAAAACGCGCCAGGAAGACGTTTTAAACTAGCCTCGCCTGAGGAGGGACTCTTGTTGCTAACGTATTAAAAGATGAATTAAAGAATAGCATTTAGTTCAGTTCTTTTCTGCGAGTCGCCGAGAGCTCATTCACGACAAATTTACCGATCAACTATTGCGTATTGCTATTCATTGAAGGGCCGTCTGAGGAGCCCGGACAGAGTGAAGCAGACATGCTACACGTTGGTATGGCAACGCAACGCTGCCATACCTGGCGAAATGCCTCGCTATTGCGCAATAACATTGACTCGCCTTAATTTCCCCATCTGCCAGACAAGAAGAATTCGGCCTGCCGAATTTTCTCATGCTTTCACATAAGCGCTGCTTGCGTAGTGTGTGAATCTATTTATAGCAATACAAGAACATTCTCAAAACATAAAATTTACATGTTATCATCAAGTTAACATATATTGTTTTTTTCGATCATTTTTTATATATTGATCGTTTTTATTGATTGATTTGCGTTAAAAGCGCATTATCAGGGAGTTAAGAGCAAGTGGAGTGGTCATATGCGCTATTTTTTCATTGCAGAACCGATAAGGGGAATGGAAGGGGATTTACTGGGCGTTGAAATTATCACTCGTTTTGCATCGTCGCTCTCTCGTCCGCTGCACCCTGAGTTTGTTATTTCGTCATGGGACAATACGCAGAAGCGTTATTTTCTGCTCGATCTACTGCGGACTATCGCTGGCAAACGTCGCTGGTTTCTACGCCACGGCTTGTTTTGTACCATCAATATCGATCGGGATATGGCGAAGCTTGTCCTTCAGGACAAAGACATTCGCGCGTTACTACACGCCATGCTATTTATGGGGCTGCAGGTCGCAGAACATTTTTCATGTCAAGATAACGCCTCAGTCGAACCCTGGATTAACATGCTTCATAAGCAACCTAACCCATTATGGCTGGGCGACCTGGGCGCAGGGAACGCGACCGCGGCACCATTAGTTTGCGGGTGTTTTAGCGGCGTAAAACTTGATCGTAGTTTTTTCGCCTCACAAATCGAAAAAACGACGTTTCCACTGCTTGTCAAACATATCCGGAGCTATTGTGACAAAATTGTTGTGGACGGTCTGGAAGACTCACGCTATTTTCCGACGTTAAAAACGGCAGGCGTTTGGGCAATCCAGGGCACGTTGTTTCCTTCCGTTGCGTTAGAAGAGGTTGAAACACTACTGTTGGGCAGTCGCGTGAACACCCTCAGAGAGTCGATCTGAGGGTATTGGTTTGGGTTAGCGATCCTTTCGCCATGCGTCAGCAGTCAGCGCCTCGCCGAAATGGCCCGAAATTAAACGACGGGTAAGCTCATGTAGCGGAGAGGCGAGCACATCTGCGGTGCTGCCGCGTTCAACCACTTCGCCCTGATGCATCACTAATACCTGATCGCTAATATGTTTCATCATGCCGATATGCTGCGTGACATAGATATAGGAGATGCCCTGTTTTTCCTGCAATTCCAGCATCAGATTGATGAGCTGCGAACGCATGGACATATCAAGAGAAGCCAGCGCTTCGTCCGCAATAATGACCTTAGGACGTAAAATCAGCGCGCGGGCCAGGCCCAGACGTTGTTTTTGCCCCGGCGCCAGCATATGCGGGTAATAGCTAACGTGATCGGGCAATAGCCCTACCATACGCATCGTCTCGACAATCTGTTTGCGCCGCTGTTCCGGCTCCAGATCGGTATTAAGGCGCAGTGGGAAGTCAAGAATCTGTGAGATGCGTTGACGTGGATTCAGTGAGGTTGAGGGGTCCTGAAAAATCATTCGAATACGTTGGCTTCGAAACGAATAGTCGCCGTAATGCAGGGGATGATCGTCAATAAAAAGCTCGCCATTGGTAGGTTCAACCATGCCGGCCAGCATTTTCGCCAGTGTGGATTTGCCGGAACCGTTTTCGCCGATAATGGCCAGTGTCTGGCGCTCGCGAAGCGTAAAACTCAGTGGTTTTACTGCCTCGACGGTCTGGCGACGAAACCATCCTGTCCGGTAGCGAAAGGTTTTACTCAGGTTGCGGACTTCAAGCAGAGTTTCCACCATCTCACTCTCTCTCCATATTCAGCGGAAAATGACAGGCATAGAGATGATTTTTCGCGCCGGTCAAGCGTGGCGTGATAATGCATTCTCGTTGCGCGTAAGGGCAGCGCGGCCCCAGACGACAACCTATCGGTAACTGCTCCAGTAGCGGGATCGCACCCGGCAGCGTATTCAGACGGCTTTTATGCGGCATCGCGCTGCCAAAATCCGGAATCGCGCGGATAAGCGCCTGCGTATAAGGATGGTGTGGCGTCGTCACCAAATCTTTACTTAGCGCCGTTTCTACTGTCTGGCCACAGTATAAGACGTTGATTTTGTCAGCCCACTGACTCAGCATTTGCAGGTCGTGGCTAATCAACAGAATGGTGGTATTACTGTTTTGATTCAGTCGGGTCAGCAGGCGAAAAATTTGCGCCTGTGTCGTCGGTTCCATTGAGTTGGTTGGTTCATCAGCGATCAGTAGTCGCGGCTGATTCGCCAGCGCGATAGCGATCATGACTTTCTGACACTCGCCATCGGTCAGTTCATAGGGAAAACTGCGCATCGCATCTTTATGATCTTTAATCCCCACCCGGTGCAGTAATTCAATTGCGCGCCGTTTACGCCAGCCTAAACGCTGCCACCAGCGGCCTTTATAGGTCCAGGCGGGAATATTTTGCATTAACTGGCGACCGACGCGTTCAGAAGGATCAAGGCACGACTGCGGCTCCTGGAAGATCATCGACACGTTATGCCCGACCAGCTTACGCCGTTCACGAGAGGAGAGGCGCAGCAGATCGATATCATCAAAACGCATACGGTCGGCAGTGACTCGCCAGTTGTCTTTCGCGACGCCGCAAATAGCTTTAGCAATCAAGCTCTTCCCGGAACCCGATTCACCTACCAGGCCGCGAATTTCGCCTTCGCTTAATGTCATACTGACGCGATCGACCGCTTTTACCCAACCTTCGCTGGTTTTAAATTCAATGGTGAGATTGCGGATATCCAGTAACGGCATTATTCCACCCCCGCAATAATCGCACGACGAATCCCATCTCCGAGCAGGTTCACCAGTAAAACACTGAGCGTTATCGCCGCACCGGGTAGCATAACGGTCCACGGCGCGACATAGATTAGCTCCAGCGCATCCCCCAACATGGCGCCCCATTCGGGAGAGGGAAGCTGCGCGCCGAGATCTAAAAATCCCAGCGCGGCGATGTCCAGAATCGCCATCGATAGTGCCCGGGTAATTTCGGTGACCAGACCGGCGGTAATATTCGGTAAAATGGCGAACCACAGAATATTCAGTGTTGTCGCGCCATCCAGACGGGCGGCAATGACGTACTCTTTTTCCAGTTCGTCATGCACCATGCTGTAGACGGAACGTACCATTCGCGGCAACAGGGCCAGCCAGACGGCAAACATCGCGTGTGACAGATGTGGGCCGGCAAATGCCACGACGATAATCGCCAGCAAGAGCGAAGGGATGGAAAGCAGCGTGTCCAGAATATGGTTCAGTACGGCAGAGCGTAAACCGTGCGTCGCGCCTGCTACTACGCCGAGGACTAATCCACATAGCGTAGCCGCCAGCGTTACGATAAACGCGCCGCCGACCGTGGGCGCCGCGCCGCTTAACAGGCGGCTCAGCACATCGCGCCCCAGATCGTCAGTCCCCAGAAAAAAGGAGACTTCGCCATAGCGTGACCAGGAGGGCGGCAGTAGCTGATAGCCCAGAAATTGCTGATCAATGCCATAGGGCGCGATCCAACCGCCAAAAATACACAGCAACGCCAGACCGGCACACCCATACAGGCCCACCATCGCAGGCGCGTCGCTATAAAATGTGCGCCAGGCAGTGCGCAGGGTGCCTGGCGGGCGCTTTTCGCTGTATACGCTATCGTAAGGCATATTTACTCGTTTTATTTTTGTTTACCATGCTTTATGTCTTTTTAAATTTTCAAGCAGTATCAATTTGTTATCGACCGTTGGTGTTTTAATTTTGTGTATGTTGCATTAATTTGAAGGTTATCAATTTACGCAAAATGTGTACGCTGATGTGTATATCCTCTCAGGGAGTGTACACATTGCTTACCGATACAAAATTAAGAAAGGCTCTTGGCAAAAAAAGAGACCAAATCAAGGTCATCTCAGACGCTCATGGTCTAAATGTCAGGCTCTCTACATCCGGCAGTATAACATTCTTTTACCGATACAGATGGAACGGGAAAGCGGCTTAACTGACGATTGGCGATTATCCAACCATATCACTATCTCATGGCAGGGAACGCCGGCAGCAGTTTAGATCATGGTTAACTGAGGGACTCGATCCTCGTCGCCAGGTGGTACTGGAGAAGAAGAAAACAGAAGCGTTAACCGTAAAAGAAGCATATGACGACTGGGAGTAGTATTACGGCATCCCTGAAAGCCTGGTAAAAATCAAGGTTAATCGCCGGGATTTTGACAATCATATCAACCCCGTACTCGGGAATATGATTGTAGATCAGACAACCAAGGCTCACTGGCTTAGTCTTTTTGATGGAATGGGGAGAAGGGGCGTTACCGGGCAAATGCTTGGATCAATGCAGCGTACATTCCGCTTCTGTTCTAATAGAGGAGTAATTAATGTAAACCCTATTGAGAACCTGAGGCACTCAGGCGTGGGGCTTACTGCAGCAGTTAAAGATCGCAAATTGAGCGATGAGGAAAGTAAGGCGGTTTGGAATGCGCTGTCAGAAATGAAAGACCGGCAGCAATTGATAATGAGGTTCCTTATCCTTACTGGTTGCAGGAGTACGGAAATCAGAACGGCGAAGTGGGAGTGGTTTGATTTTCAGGATAAAACATGGACCCATTCCGGCCAGTGATTATAAAACTGAAAAATCAGTCAGAAGGGCCTTACCTGACGCTGTAGTTAAGATGATGGAGTCTATAAAAGGAACAGCAGTGTCAAAGCATGTTGTTACGCTGTCACGCCATAAGGGGCCAGAGGATGATAGACCACCACTTCAACCAAATGTTGCTCTCTTTTCTGCCCAGATTATAGCCAAAGCTGGCATGAAAACATGGTCGCTCCATGACCTTCGAAGATTCGCAATAATAAATTCATCGAGAAAATTGAGGATGAACTTGATGGAGACCACTACACTATCTGTAAAAATGGATGCGTAGTGATTATAGCTGTAAAGGTATGTCAGCGCTGATTATGTTTGTCTACGAAGGTGAAAATATAAGGTTGACCATGATAAAGTTGGATCTGGTCTGGGTCTGCATCCATTGTATTATCATTGATAACTAACCCGGGAAAATCATGTGGTTTGTTCAGCTCTTTCACCATGTCAGACATAACAGGATACTCTGTGAAATCAGCGCTTGCCTCGTATCCATCGCTAATCACATCCAGCCTTTCGAAAAAAGCTACCTCATTATCTTCGTGCCGTGTTGCCGTTTGGCGAAGGGTATTAAGATCGCGCGTCCTAAGATGAGCTACACGATCCGGGGAAGCATACCCTGTGAACTCAGGGATTAACCATCCCAATTCTTGTGCTACACGACGTGCCAGAATTTCAGTGGGTCCTGGCTCAATATTACCATCTTCTAATGGATCGCCGGCTCCAGTAACATGATGAATGATCTCGTGAATCAGTCCTTCCTGCCATGACGGCATCTCGCACGAGTCACTGTCTGGCGCCACACTAAAACTGATATAGGCTTCCTCGTGTTCATCTTTTCTCGCCTCGCAAATAGGCAAAATTGGCTCTTGACCAACCTCGTATTCATACAATTCGCTATGCGTCAGTAAGTGAATAGAATCAACCCCGACGGGGGAATCTTCGTTGATCTCGTATTCGTTTCTGTATGTAATGCAGCCAAGTTGCACTTCCTTATTATGGATGCCATAGATGACGGCATCACGAAAGGTCTGTGATCGGCTTAAGGCATCAAGTACAGTGTTACCGATCATATCGGCCGTGTGCTGATCGATGAGCCTGCTACGACTGCTGTGGACAGCGTAAATGACACTTTGGTAGAGGTTGCTTAAATCTGCGGCGGAAAACGGTATTCGCTTACCTGTCTCCAAAACGTAATCCGCATAGGCATTCTTTGAAGGATGCGGAACAACGGCAGCAGAATATTCTTTCTGTGGAGCAAAGTTTAAACAAGGCGTAGGAGATGAAATTTTCATGCTAAGACTCTATATGGTTTTGTACATTTCAGGTTTGCCATCTTATTCGTAGTGTTGATATGGCGTAAAAAGAGCCATGGTTATTTCTACCATACCTTAGGTGTGAATATCACAACTCAGAAACTCGAGTCCGCTGCGACGGGTTTCCCAGCCTAAAATCTGATATGAAACAACATACTAGCTTTGGCAAAAAGTGCTATCCACTTCTTGAATATTCTTTCTAACAGAGATGCTGTATTTATATACAGTAATTAAATGTAGAGGGAATTATGAGAATTGAGCTTGTTATCAGCCGGACAAAACAGCTTGCGGAAGGTGCTGTTCCTGTACTTGAAAAAGAATTAATGACTTGTCTCCAGAATTTAACCATCCGTCTAGGCAGTCAGGATGGTCTGAGTATCGTCGGTGCTGCTGATGGCGATAAAAAACGTATACAGAGCATTCTGCAGGAAACGTGGGAAAGCGCTGACGACTGGTTTTATTAACATTGCGCTTAATACTGGCATGCATTTTTCAGAATACCGCAATTTGCGTATCCCTTTGATGCTGCTGCCGACAATTTTTTAAGCGCGTCCGTGTGTCGCTCAGGAGGGGGGATCGGTCCACACGGACACGTAGTTACCGTGGACGCAAACGGTAATGCGGAAACCACAGTGAAGAATATCGCGTTTAATTATATTGTGAGGCTGGCATGACTGAAAACATAAAGACATATTTTTCATCACAGACTGACTGTCCGTATTCCAGAACGGAATATATCGGTTGTGGAGAGTACAGGACATATTGCGTAAAATCAGCTAATGCAGACAGCAGTAACAAGTATTGGGATGGCTCACACACTAATACACTGCATGTCGGTTCGCATGATCATACTGTATACCTGAATACAGAATATTTATCCGGAATAAAAAATGACGCTTAAAATGAGTGATACCACACAGATAATTAAAATTTATAATCTGCGTTCAGATACAAACGAATTTATTGGCGCAGGTGATGCATATATCCCGCCGCGCACTGGATTACCGGCAAATTGTCCTTATAGCCCCTCCTGATATTCCCGCCAGTCATATTGCGGTATTTGACGCTGAAATCAAAACGTGGAGTCTACATGAGGACCACCGCGACGAAACGGTGGACACGCAAACCGGCAACCCGATTTATATTTCAGAACCCGGCCCGCCACCTGAAAACGTCACATCAGTTTCACCAGGCGGTGAATACCAGAAATGGGATGGTAAGGCGTGGGTAAAGGATGAAGCTGCGGAAACAGCGGCCAGACTTCGTGAAGTTGAAGGGACCAAAAGCCGTCTTTTGCAAATGGTATCTGAAAAAATCGCGCCATTGCAGGATGCAGTTGATCTTGGAATCGCAACAGATGATGAGAAAGCGCGGCTCGACGAATGGGAAAAATATAGGGTGCTGGTAAACCGGATGGATACATCTGCCCCTGACTGGCCGGAGGTGCCAATCAGCCATTAAGATTGGTGGGATTAGTCTCTACCACAGCGGCAGATAGAAACGTAGACAGAGATTATAATTCCGTGGTGTTTGAGCTGACATAACCAGAAAAGTATGGTTATGTCAGCCAGCTAAAAATTATTTATTCCACTGACAGATTTTCCTAACTCAGGTGGTCTCATTTTATCCGGTGGATAATTTTTACACCAATCCGGTGGAGGAGGGAGAACAACGCTGCCTATGTCTAGTCCGCCCGGTTTGTGATCTGGGGGAGGGTTACTGGCAGCCATCGCAGATGTCGAAAAAGCCGTAGCCGACAATGCAAAGACCAGGATTAAAAATATATTCTTAACGTATTTCATAATATCACCTGTTAAGTAGCGAATCATTATCCTTATTGTTACCGCATCCTTTATTACAGATATTAAACGTTATTCATTACAATCTGGTTAGTAAATAAAAACCATTTAGAAAATATTTACTTTAAATAAAAATGATAAGCAATGCTATATTTTAATTTCTATATAAATTAATTCATATGAGAGTGAGTTCATATGCTCTTCAAATCCTGACTGGCCGCAAAAACCTGGCAATCATCTATGAATTGAATTATTTTGACAGCTCAGGCCGGTGCGATATGTTGGCGGTGGCCTGAATAATTACTTTGATAAGAAAAGGGTATACAGGGAACAGTTCAAAGTGGCAGTGATGTTTCATTACGGCAGGCTGAATGTGGATTTTTCGCCAGTTATTTACAGTCCCCCTCACTGAAAAGGAAACTAAGGATGTAAAGGATAAATGCGTGTAGTACCGTCAGCAAAGAATGCCCCCCTGGTTCCTGTTGTAACAGTATAATCATCTGCAAAACTTACCGACAGAAGTTCATCGCCATTTTTGTCCATGATACAGAAACTCTTCCCTCCATACCGATGACTCTGAATATTATCCGCATAGCCCGGGTGGGCTAATTCCTTAAGACGTTCAAACAGTTTCCTCACATCATCTGGCGTCGTTCCAGCAGATGGATGGCAGATCCGGTAAAGGCAATCCTGTGCTTCAGCCTGATGAGTGGTAAAGAAAAACTCTTTAATCCTATCCCATAAGCTCATCTTAAGGGGAATATCCGAATTGAGTATATCAGTAATTTTTTGCTTGCTTATGCAAGCAGGAAAACAGCTTGAACCTACATAAAAAGGCATTATAACCTCACTCAACAAATGTGCCTGGACGACCACGATAGTCACTATAAACATGTTGTGAATGGGGTAAAAAGCTGAATCTTTAAAAGGTAGTAGAATAAGATGGCCACCATGATAGGGAAAACCTGCTGGGTGACTTCTTCAGCCAGGGCGTAGCGCAACTCAACCTTTTCGATGATAACGCGCCGCGCGCCGGTAGCGAGAAGCTGATGGAAGTGCTGGGCCATCCTGGAAGGGGACGCTGTACTTCGCCGGGCAGGGGATACCGCAACAGTGGGCTATGAAGCGAGAAATGCTTTCGCCTCGCACCCGCTATGAAGACCTACTTCAGGTTAAATGACAGGTTTAATTAAATCTGCTCCCTGATTTTTCACATTTTCTGCAGGCATCACGAAGTGTAACCCAGAGACGCTGATAGAGAAGGTAAATCTCCGGCAATCGTCATCGAAACATGGACTGCCGGAGAAAGTAGAAAACAATGTGTATATATTTGTGTGCTACAAAACAAATTTTCCACAAAAATGAAATCACAACATATTGATTTAATATTGTTTTTTATTATTTCTGTAGCTGCTATCGCAAGGCATACCATTCCTTATGTTTCAGAGGGTTAGCCATAGCACCCAAAATATCGGAAATCACATTGACCACAATAACCAGCGACCCAATGACCATCACGCCGGCGGAAATAGCGGCATAGTCCTGCTGACGAATGGCGTGAATTAACCATCTTCCCAGCCCAGGCCAGCTAAAGACCATTTCGGTAATCATCGCCAGCGTCAACATGGTTGAAAACTGCAGGCCAAGACGGGGAATGACCGGCGGCAGCGCATTATGCAACACGTGACGGCGTAAAATCGTAAAGCGCGACAAGCCGCGCGTGGCCGCCGCTTTAACGTAGTTCTGATCGTAGACCTCAATAGTGCTGATTCGCATCAGGCGGATCACTTCTGTGGTCGGCGCGACGGAAAGCGTGAGCACCGGTAAAATCATATGTCGTATGGCGCTCATCACCATTTCATCGCGCCACGGCGAATCTGAAATCCAGGCATCAATAATGGCGAAACCGGTAACCGGTTTAACTTCATAAAGCAGGTCAAATCGCCCGGATACCGGCAGCCACCCCAGCGTGAGCGAAAAGAACAGTGTGAGCAGAAGCGCCAGCCAGAAAACCGGAATTGAGAAGCCTAATAGCGCCAGCGCGCTGATAAAACGATCCGGCCATTTGCTACGCGTCACGCCAGCCAGCATCCCGACCGGAATGCCAACCATCAGCGCAAAGCCAAAGGCGAGAATGCACAGTTCCATCGTGGCGGGAAACACCTCTTTAAGCTGTTCGGAGATCAGTTGGCCGTTAATGCTGGACACGCCAAAGTCCCAGTGCAGCAGACCGTTGAACCAGAAAACCCAGGCATTCCATAATGATGCGCCCTGTAGCGGCGCGTGCGGCGTAAAATAGCTCAGGCTAAAGCCGATAAAGGTCAGGAAGAATAGCGTCACCAGCAAGAGCAATAACCGACGCAGGGTGAAGATAATCATGGTTTTTTCACCTCTTCGTGTTTTTCGCGGGAGACGCCGGCAAAAGACGCATTACCGAACGGGCTTAACACCAGTCCTTTAATATCGTAGCGGTAAGCCTGTAAGCGTAGTGATGACGCCAGCGGTAGTATCGGCAGCTCTTTCGCCAGGATATTCTGCGCTTCGTCATACGCTTCTATGCGCGAAGCCAACTGCTGCGACGACAGTGCCTTGCGCAGGACGCTGTCAAATTCAGGGTTACACCAGTGGGCGAAATTGGTTTGCGAATTGATGGCCGCACAGCTTAACAACGGTCTGAAAAAGCTATCCGGATCGTTGCTGTCCGTGGCCCAGCCGGATAAGGTCAGATCGTGATTCATATCCATCAGGCGCGCCTCCTGAAAACGACCTTCAACCGGCACGATGACCACTTTTACGCCAACCTGCGCCATATCCGCCTGGATAAGCTCCGCCGTTTTTAGCGGACTTGGGTTCCAGGCCTGAGAGCTGGTCGGCACCCAGAGATGCAGCGTAAGATTCTCAATACCCAGCGCTTTTAGCTGTTCGCGCGATTTTTCCGGATTGTACTCCGTAATTTTGGCATCGTTATCGTAAGCCCATGAGGCTCGCGGTAAAATAGAGGCTGCTGTTTCTGCTGTGCCGTAATAAATCGACTGCATCAGGCGCTGGTTATTGATCGATAATGCCAGCGCATGGCGCACTGCAGGATTATTCAACGGCGGCTTATCGGTGTTAAAGGCCAGATAGGCGATATTCATCCCCGGGCGCAACGTCAGGCGCAAACGCGGATCGTCGCGTAAAATGGTCAGTTGGCTGGCGGCGGGCCAGGCCAGAACATCGCATTCGCCGGTCAGTAATTTCGATAAACGCCCGGTACCGCCGGAGCCTAAATCCACCACCACTTGCGGCATCAGCGGTTTGCCGCGCCAAAACCCGTCGTGGCGCTGTAGACGAATAAACTGCCCGGCACGGTATTCCGAAAGCTGGAAAGGCCCGGTGCCGACCGGTTGGCGATCAAGCAGTTCCTGACGATCTTTACGGCTAAGCTGCGCGGCGTACTCAGCGGACATGACGGAAGCGTAGTGCGTGGCCAGATGCCATAAAAAGGAAGCGTCTGGCTGCGCCAGGCGAAACTCAACGGTGTTATTGTCCAGCTTGCGCACGCTTTTTACATTGTCGGCGAACTGTAGGCTATCAAAGTAGGGGAAGCTACTGCCGTTGATGTTATGCCACGGATGCTGACGATCGAAAATCCGCTGAAAGGTAAAGACGACATCATCAGCATTGAGTTTTCGGGTCGGCGTAAACCAGGCGGTTTTTTGAAAGGAGACGTCGCGGCGCAGGTGAAAACGGTACGTTGCCCCGTTATCCAGCACTTCCCAGCTTTCTGCCAGCTCTGGTACTAAACGATACGTATAGGGATCGACATCCAACAGGCGGTCATATAACTGGGCGGCAAGGGTATCGACGATGAGGCCGCTGCTCGCTTTTTGCGGATTAAAGGTGTTGACCTGCCCGCTGACACAATACACAAAGCCGCTATCGCGAATATCTGCACTCGCAGTTTGTTCGGGCGCAGTCGCAGCCGTAGCCTGACTACTCAGTAGACCCGCGATCACGATCAGAGACGATAAAACCAGGCGCATAATAGTTAAGTTTTTGAAGTTCAATTTGCAAAGTGTATCGCACTTCGGCCCGCCACGTAAAAATGTCGGTGGATAACTGGCGTAAATGTCGTCAATTAGCAGGAAAAATAGCTAAAGCTGATGCTTTTTAAGCAAGGCGCGAAATTGGTGGTAGGTGAGTCCCAGTAAATCGGCGGCTCGTTTCTGGTTAAATTTCGCCTGCTGTAAGCTACGTTGCAGCAGCGCTTTTTCCTGTTGTAGTTGAAACTCACGCAACTTGAGCGGCAGGGCGGGCGTGGCGGATGCCGTTGGCTGGGCGGGCGCGGGCGGTTCGTCGGGATGGCGTTGAAAAGGATCGATAACAATTTCATCCAAAGGATGTTCACTGCTGCCGTGGCGATACACTGAACGTTCAACTACGTTTTTCAGCTCGCGGACATTACCCGGCCAGGCGTAATGCAACAACGTTTCTTTTGCCCGATCGGTAAAACCGGGAAATAAGGGCAGACGTAGCTCACGACACATCTGAATAGCAAAATGCTCGGCCATCAGCATGATATCGCTTTGGCGTTCGCGCAGCGGCGGCAGTTGTACAACATCAAAAGCCAGCCTGTCTAGCAGATCGGCACGAAATGTCCCTTCCTTCACCATGGCGGGTAAATCGGCATTGGTGGCGCATACTAATCGCACATTAACCTGTAACGGCTGGCTGCCGCCGACACGCTCTAGCTCGCCATATTCAATCACCCGCAGCAGCTTTTCCTGTACCAGCATCGGCGCTGTCGCCAGTTCATCCAGAAACAGCGTGCCGCCATCGGCGCGTTCAAAGCGACCAGGATGGCGTTTTTGCGCCCCGGTAAAAGCGCCCGCTTCATGGCCAAACAGTTCGGAGTCCAGCAGGTTTTCGTTAAGCGCCGCGCAATTAAGCGAGATAAGCGGTCCCTGCCAGCGTGAAGAGAGATAATGCAGGCGATTGGCGATAAGTTCCTTACCCGTACCGCGTTCGCCAATAATCAGAACTGGCTTATCCAGCGGCGCAAGCCGGGAAACTTGTTCCAGGACCTCAAGAAAACGGTTTGCCTCGCCGAGCAGGTTATCTTTAAATTCAACCATGATGAAAATCGCCACATGTTAGTGTTTCTCACCACTTTATCCTTTTTTGCTGACGAGGTAAAACAATACAATTTCTTTATTATCAATTACATAAAAAGTTGGCACGCAAATTGTATTAATCACGTAGCAGGGCATCGCCCGTTATCAGAACATTATGTGAGGATTGAATTATGGGTATTTTTTCTCGTTTTGCCGACATCGTGAATGCCAATATCAACGCGTTGCTGGAAAAAGCGGAAGATCCGCAGAAGCTGGTGCGCCTGATGATTCAGGAGATGGAAGATACGCTGGTTGAGGTTCGCTCGAACTCCGCGCGTGCGTTAGCGGAAAAGAAACAGTTATCCCGTCGTATCGAACAGGCTACGGCTCAGCAGACCGAGTGGCAGGAAAAAGCGGAACTGGCTCTGCGCAAAGATAAAGACGATCTGGCGCGTGCCGCATTGATTGAAAAACAGAAGCTGACCGACTTAATTGCTACGCTTGAACAGGAAGTCACGCTGGTGGATGACACGCTGGCGCGCATGAAGAAAGAGATTGGCGAGCTGGAAAACAAACTCAGCGAAACACGCGCTCGCCAGCAGGCGCTGATGCTGCGTCATCAGGCGGCAAGTTCTTCCCGCGATGTCCGTCGTCAGCTTGACAGCGGCAAACTGGATGAAGCGATGGCGCGGTTTGAATCCTTTGAACGCCGTATCGATCAAATGGAAGCGGAAGCGGAAAGTCATCATTTTGGTAAGCAGCAATCGCTGGACCAACAGTTTGCCAACCTGAAAGCCGATGATGAAATCAGCGAGCAGTTGGCGCAGTTAAAAGCCAAAATGAAGCAAGATAATCAATAACGACAATGGCGGCGCCGGTACGCGCCGCCGCTCATCAGCTTTAGGTGTAAGGAGAACGCATGAGCGCGCTATTTCTGGCCATCCCGTTAACCATTTTTGTGTTGTTTGTGTTACCGATTTGGCTGTGGCTGCATTACAGCAACCGCGCCGGTCGGGGAGAACTGCCGCAAAGCGAGCAGCAACGCTTACTGCAACTGACAGACGACGCGCAACGTATGCGCGAGCGCATTCAGGCGCTGGAAGACATTCTTGATGCAGAGCATCCGAACTGGAGAGAGCGCTAATGGGTGGAATCAATCTGAATAAAAAACTATGGCGTATTCCGCAAAAGGGCATGGTGCGGGGCGTTTGCGCCGGGATCGCCGACTATCTTGATGTACCGGTAAAACTGGTGCGTATTCTGGTCGTGTTGTCGATTTTCTTTGGTCTGGCCTTTTTTACCGTAGTGGCCTATATCGTCCTTTCTTTTGTACTGGACCCTATGCCGGATAATCTGGCCGCAGGCGAATCGCCGCCGACCAGCGGCGAACTGCTGGATACCGTAGACAGAGAGCTTGCCGCAGGCGAAAAGCGCTTGCGAGAAATGGAACGCTACGTAACGTCAGATACGTTCACATTGCGTAGTCGTTTCCGTCAACTGTAAGGCATATATCGGGAGGGTGAAGATGAATACTCGCTGGCAACGCGCCGGGCAGAAGGTGAAGCCCGGCTTCAAAATAGCAGGTAAGCTGGTTCTGTTGACCGCGCTACGCTACGGGCCTGCCGGCGTGGCGGGATGGGCGGTAAAATCCGTTGCCCGTCGTCCGCTGAAAATGTTGCTGGCGTTTGCACTGGAGCCGTTATTGAATCGTGCGGCCACTAAAATAGCAAAACGCTACAGGGGAAATCGTACCTGATTACCAGAATAGATATTAGCTGTAACAGTTAGATCACAAATCCCTCCTTAATTTGCGGCAGCTCACAAATATGATTTTTGGGCTGCCAAAAGTCTTTTATAGCGACTTTTCGTCGCATCATCCAGATTGACAGCTTATTTTTCGCGGAGTAGTCTTTTGTTTTGTGGGACCGCTACCATGAGAAATGAAAGTGAACCAAAAAATCGAGAAATACCTGTCAGAAGTCTATGGAAAAACATTTACGCCACGGCATTACGAGGTTCTGAATTCACGTATCGAAAAAGCACGGTTATTAATTTCAAAGCAGCGTAAAGCGCACTGGGATGAAAGGGACGTGGTGCTCATTACTTACGCCGATCAATTTCACAGCGACACATCCAAACCGTTGCCAACGCTTAATCAATTTCATCGACAATGGCTGGCGACCATTTTTTCTCATCTCCATTTATTACCTTTTTATCCGTGGTCTTCGGATGACGGTTTTTCAGTCGTAGATTATCATCAGGTCGCGCCTGAAACGGGCGAGTGGGAGGATATCAGGGCGCTTAGCCAGACCAGTCAACTTATGTTTGACTTTGTTTGCAATCATATGTCGGCCAAAAGTGAATGGTTTAACCATTATTTGCGACAAACACCAGGCTTTGAAAACTTTTTTATTGCCGTAGCACCATTAACCGATCTTAGCGCGGTAACCCGACCACGCGCCTTACCGCTGCTTACACCATTTACCCTGCAAGACAATTCTGTTCATCATCTATGGACTACCTTTAGCGATGACCAGATTGATCTCAATTATCGTTGCCCGGAAGTATTGCTGGCGATGGTCGACGTACTGCTGACTTATTTAGAGAAGGGCGCAGATTATATTCGTCTGGACGCGGTAGGGTTTATGTGGAAATCGCCCGGAACCTCCTGTATTCATCTTCCGCAAACGCATCTGCTGATTAAGCTATTTCGCGCCATTACTGAGGCCGTCGCGCCGGGCACGGTCATTATCACCGAGACCAATGTGCCGCATAAAGACAATATTGCGTACCTGGGGAACGGCGAGGATGAAGCGCATATGGTCTATCAATTTTCCCTGCCGCCGCTGGTGCTTCATGCTATCCACGGTCAGGATGTCCAGGCGCTGTGCTCATGGGCTCAATCCCTGACCCTACCTTCGGAAAATACCACCTGGTTCAATTTCCTGGCGTCTCATGACGGCATCGGGCTTAATCCATTGCGCGGTCTTCTGCCGGAAGATGAGATCCTGAAGCTGGTAGAGGACTTACAGCAAGAAGGCGCGCTAGTTAACTGGAAAAATAACCCGGATGGTAGCCGCAGCCCTTATGAAATAAACGTGACGTATATGGATGCGCTTAGCGATCGTGACAGTACTGACGATCAACGCCTCGCCAGGTTTATTCTGGCCCATGCTATTTTACTCTCTTTTCCAGGCGTGCCGGCAATATATATACAAAGTATTCTGGGTTCCCGTAATGATTATGACGGCGTGGAAAAACTGGGGTATAACCGGGCGATTAATAGAAAGAAATATCAGCGCGCGGAAATTGAAACCGAATTAAAGGATGAGACTACGTTAAGACACCGCGTCTATCATGCCTTATCCAGACTTATTGCCATTCGTCGTAACAATAAAGCGTTTCATCCGGAAAGCGAATTTTCCATTAAAAATTTATCACCTTGTGTTATGCAAATAGAGCGAGTGGCAAAAACAGGAGAGTCTGTTGTCGCTTTGTTTAATGTCAGCGATAACATAAATACTGTTAATAGTAAAAAGTTTTACGGTACTGATTTAATTAGCGAAACGAATCTCACTGGCGAGGTATTAACGCTACACCCCTGGCAGGTTCTGTGGATAAAAAAATAACAAGGAACATTTTATGCTCAAAACTAAAATTGTGCTGTTATCAGCACTGGTTTCCTGCGCCCTGATTTCAGGATGCAATGACGAGAAAAAATCGAATGTCTCTATTGAGTTTATGCACTCTTCGGTGGAGCAAGAGCGTCAGGCCGTTATTAGTGAACTTATTGCCCGCTTCGAAAAGGAAAACCCGGATATTACTGTAAAACAAGTTCCTGTTGAAGAAGATGCCTATAACACCAAAGTCATCACGCTGGCGCGAAGCGGCTCGCTGCCGGAGGTTATTGAGACCAGTCACGATTACGCCAAAGTGATGGATAAAGAGCAACTGATCGATCGTAACGCCGTGGCAAGTGTTATTCAGCATCTGGGGAAAAATACTTTCTATGACGGCGTGCTGCGCATTGTGCGCACTGAAGATGGTGCCGCATGGACCGGTGTTCCGGTCAGCGCCTGGATTGGCGGTATCTGGTATCGCAAAGATGTGCTGGCGAAAGCCGGGCTGGGAGAGCCGAAAAACTGGCAGCAGTTATTGAATGTTGCGCAGAAATTAAACGATCCCGCGCATAAGAAATACGGTATTGCGTTGCCGACGGCGGAAAGTGTATTGACAGAACAGTCCTTCTCGCAGTTCGCCTTATCCAACCAGGCCAACGTCTTTAACGCCGAAGGAAAGATTACTCTCGATACGCCGGAAATGTCCCAGGCGCTGGAGTATTACCGTTCCCTGGCGGACAACACTATGCCGGGCTCGAACGACATTATGGAAGTTAAAGATGCTTTTATGAATGGTACGGCGCCGATGGCGATTTACTCCACTTATATTCTCCCGGCGGTCATTAAAGAGGGCGATCCGCAGAATGTGGGCTTTGTTGTTCCCACTGAAAAAACGTCCGCGGTGTACGGCATGTTGACATCGCTGACGATTACCACGGGGCAGAAAAAAGAGGAGACGGAGGCAGCAGAAAAATTTGTCGCCTTTATGGAGCAGGCGGACAACATCGCCGATTGGGTGATGATGTCGCCGGGGGCGGCATTACCAGTGAATAAAGCCGTAGTAAATACGGCAACCTGGAAGGAGAACGCGGTGATCAAAGCGCTGGGCGACCTGCCTTACCAGTTGATTGCCGAGCTACCTAATATCCAGGTATTCGGCGCAGTAGGAGATAAGAACTTTACTCGTATGGGCGATGTCACCGGTTCGGGCGTGGTGAGCTCAATGGTGCATAACGTGACGGTGGGTAAGGCCAGTTTGTCTTCGACTATCAAGGAAAGCCAGCAAAAACTGGATGCCCTTGTTGAACAACGCTAACACGGACGTAGAAAGCTGTTATGAATAGGTTTTTTTCCGCTCGTTCCGATATGCCATTCGCGATGTTACTACTGGCGCCCAGTTTGTTGCTGCTGGGCGGGTTAGTCGCATGGCCGATGATATCGAATATCGAAATCAGTTTCTTGCGTTTGCCGCTAAATCCGCAGATTGCGTCTACTTTTGTCGGGTTAAGCAACTATATCAGCATCCTTTCCGATCCTGGCTTCTGGCATTCGTTATGGATGACAGTCTGGTACACCGCGCTGGTGGTGGCAGGCAGTACGGCGCTGGGGCTGGGCGTGGCGATGTTCTTCAACCGAGAGTTCCGTCTGCGTAAAACGGCGCGCTCACTGGTGATTCTTTCCTACGTAACGCCGTCAATCTCGTTGGTTTTTGCCTGGAAATACATGTTCAACAACGGCTACGGCATCGTGAACTATCTTGGCGTAGATCTGCTGCACCTCTACGAGCGCGCGCCGCTGTGGTTTGACAATCCAGGCAGCAGCTTCGTATTAGTGGTGTTGTTCGCGATCTGGCGTTATTTCCCGTATGCCTTTATTTCATTTCTGGCGATTTTGCAGACCATTGATAAATCGCTCTATGAAGCCGCGGAAATGGATGGCGCGAATGCCTGGCAACGCTTTTGCATCGTCACGCTGCCCGCCATCATGCCGGTATTAGCGACCGTTGTAACCCTGCGTACCATCTGGATGTTCTATATGTTCGCCGATGTTTATCTGCTGACCACGAAGGTCGATATTCTCGGCGTATATCTTTACAAAACAGCATTTGCATTTAATGACTTAGGAAAAGCGGCTGCGATCTCCGTCGTACTCTTCATCATCATTTTTGCTGTCATCTTGCTGACCAGAAAACGGGTGAATCTCAATGGCAACAAATAAACGTAAAGCTGGGCAGATCGGTTTTTATTGCGGATTGATCGTTTTTCTTATCATCACGCTTTTTCCTTTTTTTGTGATGCTGATGACGTCGTTTAAGAACGCAAAAGAAGCCATTTCATTACATCCGACGCTTTTCCCGCAGCACTGGACGCTGGAACACTATGTCGACATTTTTAACCCGCTGATTTTTCCGTTCGTCGACTACTTCCGCAACAGTATGGTGGTCTCGGTCGTGTCGTCGGTTGTCGCGGTATTTTTAGGTACGCTCGGGGCGTATGCATTGTCCCGCTTACGCTTTAAAGGGCGGATGACCATCAACGCCAGCTTTTATACCGTGTATATGTTTTCCGGCATTTTGCTGGTGGTGCCGCTGTTCAAAATTATCACCGCGCTTGGCATCTACGATACCGAAATGGCGCTCATTATCACCATGGTCACTCAGACCTTACCCACAGCGGTGTTCATGTTGAAAAGCTACTTCGACACCATCCCGGATGAGATCGAAGAAGCGGCGATGATGGATGGGCTGAATCGCCTGCAAATTATCTTTCGCATCACCGTGCCGCTGGCAATGTCAGGGTTGGTATCGGTCTTTGTCTATTGCTTCATGGTGGCCTGGAACGACTATCTTTTTGCGTCAATTTTTCTCTCCAGCGCCAGCAACTTCACGTTGCCGGTGGGTCTGAACACGCTGTTCAGTACGCCTGACTATATCTGGGGCCGCATGATGGCGGCGTCGTTGGTGACAGCATTACCAGTGGTGGTGATGTACGCGCTTTCCGAACGTTTTATTAAGAGTGGTTTGACCGCTGGCGGCGTGAAGGGCTGAAGCGGCCATTTTAAACAAGGAGTTATAGATGAAAAAGTTAATCGCCACACAACCGCGCGTGGCGGCGTTGGTGGAGTATGAAGATCGTACCATTTTAGCGAATGAAGTAAAAATTCGCGTACTGTACGGAGCGCCGAAGCATGGAACCGAGGTGGTCGATTTCCGCGCCGCCAGCCCGTTTATTGATGAAGACTTCAACCCTGAGTGGCAGATGTTTATGCCGAGACCGGAAGGCGCGCCGCGCGGCATCGAATTCGGTAAGTTCCAGCTCGGTAACATGGTGGTAGGCGACATTATTGAATGCGGGAGCGATGTAACCGAGTACGCCGTTGGCGATCGGGTATGTGGTTATGGCCCGTTGTCTGAGACGGTCATTATTAACGCGGTGAATAACTACAAACTGCGCAAGATGCCGGAAGGCGGCTCGTGGAAAAACGCGGTCTGCTATGACCCGGCCCAGTTCGCCATGAGCGGAGTTAGGGATGCCAACGTACGCGTGGGCGATTTTGTCGTCATTGTCGGTTTAGGCGCTATTGGACAAATCGCGGTACAACTGGCGAAAAAAGCCGGCGCCTCGGTGGTGATTGGTGTGGATCCTATTGCGCATCGCTGTGATATCGCACGCCGTCATGGCGCTGATTTCTGCCTCAACCCTGGCGGAACCGATGTCGGCATGGAGATCAAAAAACTGACCGCTAAGCAGGGCGCAGACGTGATCATCGAAACCAGCGGATATGCGGATGCGTTGCAGTCAGCACTGCGTGGCTTGGCCTACGGTGGGACTATTTCTTACGTGGCTTTCGCTAAACCGTTTGCGGCGGGGTTCAATCTGGGACGCGAAGCACATTTTAACAACGCCAAAATTGTTTTCGCTCGCGCCTGTAGCGAGCCGAATCCGGACCATCCGCGCTGGAATCGTAAGCGTATTGAAGAGACCTGCTGGGAACTGCTGATGAACGGTTATCTCGACTGCGAAGAAATCATTGACCCGGTCGTGACATTTGCCTCCAGCCCGGAAAGCTATATGGAGTATGTCGACAGGCATCCGGAAAAGAGCATCAAGATGGGCGTAACGTTTTAACTCAAGGGAATGTCGAAGATGAAAATTGGCACACAAAATCAGGCTTTCTTTCCGGAAAATATCCTGGAGAAATTTCGTTATATCAAACAGATGGGATTTGATGGTTTTGAGATAGACGGCAAATTGCTGGTCAATAATCTCGACGAAGTCAAAGCGGCCATTAAAGAAACAGGGCTGCCGGTGACAACGGCCTGTGGCGGCTACGATGGCTGGATTGGCGATTTCATTGAAGAGCGCCGCCTGAACGGCCTGAAGCAGATTGAGCGCATTCTGGAAGCGCTGGCGGATGTGGGCGGTCAGGGCATTATCGTTCCAGCCGCATGGGGAATGTTTACCTTCCGCCTGCCGCCAATGACCTCGCCACGCAGTCTGGAGGGCGACCGTAAAGCGGTAAGCGATTCGCTGCGTTACCTCGATAAAGTTGCTGAACGTACTGGCACTAACGTGTATCTGGAACCGCTCAACCGTTATCAGGATCATATGATTAACACCCTGGCCGACGCGCGCCGCTATATCGTCGAAAACGACCTGCAGCATGTGCAGATCATTGGCGATTTCTACCACATGAACATCGAAGAAGATGATATGGCGAAAGCGTTGCATGATAATCGCGATCTGTTAGGGCATGTTCATATTGCGGATAACCATCGTTATCAGCCGGGCACCGGCACGTTGAATTTTAGCGCGCTGTTTGAACAACTGCGTCAGGACAATTATCAGGGTTATGTCGTGTATGAAGGGCGCGTCAGGGCGGAAAATCTGCCGGAAGCGTACCGTAAGTCATTGGCCTGGCTGCGCGCGTGCTAAGAGGATCTCCGTGAAAAGTGCAATGACAAGCTCTCCGCTGCGGGTCGCCATTATCGGCGCAGGCCAGGTAGCGGACAAAGTTCATGCTTCGTACTACTACACCCGCGACGATCTGGAACTGGTGGCTGTCTGTGACAGCCGCCTGTCTCAGGCGCAAGCGCTGGCAGATAAATACGGTAGCGGTTCAGTCTGGGACGATCCGGAAAAAATGTTGCACGATGTTCAACCGGATATCGTCAGCATTTGTTCGCCAAATCGTTTTCATTATGAACACACCATGATGGCGTTAAAGGCGGGTTGTCATGTGATGTGTGAAAAGCCGCCGGCGATGACGCCGGAAGAAGCGCTGGAGATGTGCAATACGGCGCGGCGGGTGCAGAAAGTTTTGGCATATGATTTTCACCATCGCTTTGCGTTGGATACCCAACTGCTGCGTGAGCAGGTAATGTCCGGCACGCTCGGCGAGATTTATGTTACCAACGTCCGGGCATTGCGTCGCTGCGGCGTTCCAGGGTGGGGCGTATTTACTAACAAGGCATTGCAGGGCGGCGGGCCGTTGATCGACATCGGTATTCATATGCTGGATGCGGCGATGTATGTACTGGGGTTTCCGGCAGTAAAACGCGTTTGCGCGCACAGTTATCAGAAAATTGGTACGCGTAAGCACTGCGGCCAATTTGGCGAGTGGGACCCCGCGACTTATACCGTTGAGGATTCACTGTTCGGCACGATTGAATTCCACAACGGGGGCATCTTACGTCTCGAAACCGCCTTTGCTTTGAATATTCCGGAGCAATCCGTGATGAATGTGAACTTTTGCGGCGATATAGCCGGGGCAACGCTCTTTCCGGCACAGATATATAACGACCTGAATGGCGAATTAAATGTCCTGTTCAGGCGAGATACTGCGGACGACAATCGCCATCTTCGCAGCATGGAAGCCTTCGTTAATCATGTGCAGGGCAGGCTCGTCATGATTGCGGATGCGGAACAGGGATTCGTCATTCAACAACTGGTGGCAGCGTTGTATCACGCCGCTGAAACAGGAACGTGCGTGGAATTATGATAAAGCCTGCAATATTAACCGATCCGGGGTTTTGCCCGCATCGTCTGAATAAATATGCCACGCTCATGGCTTCAGGCAATGGGTATATAGGTGTTCGCGCCTGCCATGAAGAAGCGTATACGGTACAAACTCGCGGTATGTTTCTGGCGGGTCTCTATCATCGGGCTGGGAGCGGCGAGATAAATGAACTGGTCAATATCCCCGATGTGATTGGCGTCGACATCACATTGAATGGCGAAATTTTTTCGCTTTTGAGCGGAACGATCGAGCGCTGGCGTCGGGAAATCGACTTTGCCAGCGGTGAGTTGCGTCGATCCTTGATTTGGCGGGCGCCGAATGGGATGCGCTTTGCGATTGACAGCCGACGTTTCGTTTCCGCTGAGAAGTTATCGTTATTGGCGATGGAGATGACTATTACGCCATTGGACGCTGATGCCAGTATCGCCCTTTCCACCGGTATTGACGCCACGATGACTAATCATGGTCGTCAACATCTGGACGAGGCGCAGATCAGGGTTTTTGGCCAGCATTATCTGCAGGGGATCTACACCACTCAGGATGGACGCAACGATATTGCCATTTCCTCATACTGCTGCGTAAAAGGTGACGTGCAGCGTTGTTTCACGGCAAAAGATCGCCGTCTGATGCAGCATAACAACGCGCAGGTAAAAGCCGGCGAGCGGCTTGTGCTGGAAAAACTGACGTGGGTTAACTGGAGCTCCGAAAGGCGAAATTCGCTCGAAAGCTGGGGGCGTCAGTCTCTACGGCTGCTGGAAAACTGTGTCGGGCAGGGCTATGACGCGTTGTTGGCAGAGACAACGGCGAACTGGCATTCATGGTGGCGATGTCACCGTGTGAAGGTTGTCAGTACAGCATGTGACGATCAACAGATGCTTGATTTCGCGCTTTATCATTTACGCATCATGACGCCGGAGCACGATGAGCGGAGCAGTATTGCTGCGAAGGGACTCACCGGAGAAGGTTATAAAGGTCACGTTTTCTGGGATACCGAGGTGTTCCTGCTGCCATTCCATCTGCTTACCTCACCAGAAACCGCCAGGCGGCTGCTGCGCTACCGCTGGCATAATTTGCCTGGCGCACGCGAGAAGGCGAGGCGCAATGGCTGGCAGGGCGCTTTGTTCCCGTGGGAAAGCGCGCGCAGCGGAGAGGAAGAAACGCCGGAATTCGCGGCAATCAATATCCGTACCGGGTTACGGCAAAAAGTCGCCTCTGCGTTGGCGGAACATCACCTCGTCGCCGATATCGCCTGGGCGGTCATTCATTACTGGCACGCCACCCGCGATATCAACTTTATGTCCCGTGAGGGAATGGCGCTGTTAATGGAAACGGCTAAATTCTGGATGAGTCGCGCGATAGAGGTGAATGGTCGTCTGGAAATTCATAACGTTATTGGCCCCGATGAATATACCGAGCACGTCAATAACAATGCCTTTACCAATTATATGGCGCGCTACAATGTGGAACAGTCACTGGAGTTCGCCCGTTCACAGAAGTGCGCGGACGAGGCTTTTATTTACCGCGCCGAACATTTTTTACAACGTCTCTGGCTACCAGAGATTCAACCAGATGGCGTATTGCCACAGGATGATACGTTCCTCAGTAAGCCGGTTATCGATTTAGCGCAATATAAAGCGAAGGCGGGTAAACAAACCATTTTGCTGGATTACTCCCGCGCAGAAGTCAATGAGATGCAAATTCTTAAACAGGCGGATGTGGTGATGCTGGCTTATATGCTGCCGACGCTGTTTACGTCGCAGACATGTCTGGCAAATCTTCGTTTTTATGAGCCGCGTACTATCCATGACTCCTCTTTAAGTAAAGCGATTCATGGCATCGTGGCGGCCCGCTGTGGCGACCCCGTAATGGCGTATCAATTCTGGCGTGATGGGGCGCGTATCGATCTCGGCGATGACCCGCATAGCTGTGACGATGGCATTCATGCCGCCGCAACGGGGGCCATTTGGTTGGGGGCGATACAAGGGTTTGCCGGCCTTAGCGTCCGCCAGGGAGAATTGCATCTGGAGCCGACGTTGCCTGAAGTGTGGTCCGAATTATCCTTTCCGCTACAGTGGCAAGGCGTTGAACTCTTTATCACGATAAGCGCGGAAAGCATTCAGGTTAGCAGCACGCGCGCTGTCGAGATGTGGATCTGCGGCCAGCCGACGACGATTGACGGAGAGCAATGTTTCTCCCGACGCAACGTTATTTTACCTGTAATTGGGACCGCTACCAGGGAGGGTGAATGAAACCTCAGGCCATCATTTTTGATTTAGACGGTGTCATTACTGATACCGCGCATCTTCATTTTATGGCGTGGAAACAGATTGCCGATGAAATGGGCATAGCTATTGATGAAGTCTTCAATGACAGTTTAAAGGGCATTAGCCGGATGGCGTCATTGCGGCGTATTTTACGGCATGGCGGAAGAGAGGGGACATTGAGTGAGAGTGAATGCCTGCACTGGGCATCGCGTAAAAACGCAATTTATGTCAATTCGTTACGCCAGTTGACGCCCCATTCCGTTTTGCCAGGGATTCGGGAATTACTCAATACTCTGGCCGGGTTGCAGATCCCGACAGCGCTCGCCTCGATATCGCTTAATGCGCCCGCTATTTTACAGGCGCTTGATATTGAAGACCTTTTTGATTTTTGCGCCGATGCGTCGCAAATTACACGTTCAAAACCAGATCCGGAGATTTTTATTACCGCCTGTAAAGGGTTAGGCGTCGTACCGGAAAAATGTATCGGTATTGAAGACGCACAAGCGGGGATAACGGCGATTAACGCGTGTGGAATGCGATCCGTAGGTATTGGCGAATCACTCACGGGAGCGGGATTGCTTCTCCCTTCGACGGAATATCTGACGTGGTCGTGTTTATCGGCTTTCTGGCTGAATGCATAAAGGAATCAACATGGCACAACTTTCACTGCAACATATTCAAAAAATATATGATAACCAGGTTCAAGTGGTTAAAGATTTTAACCTGGAAATTGCTGATAAAGAATTCATTGTCTTTGTCGGTCCGTCCGGCTGCGGTAAATCCACCACGCTGCGGATGATTGCCGGTCTGGAGGAAATTAGCGCAGGTGATTTACTGATTGACGGCCAGCGGATGAATGACGTCCCGGCGAAGGCGCGCAATATTGCGATGGTTTTTCAGAACTATGCGCTATATCCGCATATGAACGTCTACGACAACATGGCTTTTGGGTTGAAAATGCAGAAGATCGCGCCATCGATTATTGCTGAACGCGTCAATTGGGCGGCGCAGATTCTGGGGCTGCGGGATTATCTGAAACGTAAACCTGGCGCCTTATCCGGCGGTCAGCGCCAGCGGGTGGCGCTGGGCCGGGCGATAGTCCGGGAAGCAGGCGTATTTCTGATGGACGAACCGCTCTCTAACCTGGATGCTAAATTGCGCGTTCAGATGCGTGCGGAAATTAGCAAGCTGCACCAAAAACTAAATACTACCATGATTTATGTCACGCATGATCAAACCGAAGCCATGACGATGGCGACGCGTATTGTCATTATGAAAGACGGTATTGTTCAGCAAGTTGGCGCTCCAAAAGTCGTCTATAACCATCCGGCGAATATGTTTGTGGCCGGATTTATTGGTTCCCCAGCGATGAATTTTATTCGTGGCGCGATTGACGGTAATAAGTTTGTTACCGAAACGCTTAAATTAACCATTGCTGAAGAACAATTACAGATATTAAAAGCGAAGGAATATGAACATAAAGCCGTGGTGATGGGAATTCGTCCGGAAGATATTCATCCGCAAACCAGTAGCGATAATAACGCCACTGCGAAAATTAGCGTTGCGGAACTTACCGGAGCGGAATTTATGTTGTACACCATAGTTGGGGGGCACGAGTTGGTGGTCCGTGCCGGAGCAATGAATGACTATTATGCAGGAGATAATATCACCATCCATTTTGATATGGCGAAATGCCATTTCTTTGATGCAGAAACTGAAGTCGCCATTTAACGATAAAACATCTCTGGGGGAGTTCGCTTCTCCAACTTTAGTGTCATTTTATTTATATTTTAACAAGGGATAAAAATGAAAACCTTACTGTCCTCTACTGCGCTAGTTATGTGCGCAGGAATGGCTTGCGCACAAGCTGCCGAAAAAAATGACTGGCATTTTAATATTGGTGCCATGTACGAAATAGAAAACGTCGAAGGTCAGGCGGAAGATATGGATGGACTGGGCGAACCTTCCATCTATTTTAATGCAGCAAATGGACCATGGAAAATTTCGCTGGCGTATTACCAGGAAGGTCCGGTCGATTATAGTGCAGGTAAACGTGGTACCTGGTTTGATCGTCCGGAGCTGGAAATTCGCTATCAATTACTGGAAAGCGACGACGTTAATTTTGGCTTGACCGGTGGTTTTCGTAATTATGGCTATCACTATGTAGATGAGCCCGGGAAAGATACCGCGAATATGCAGCGCTGGAAAGTACAACCAGACTGGGATATTAAACTCAGCGACGACTTACGTTTTGGTGGTTGGCTCGCTATGTATCAGTTTGTCAATGAGTTATCGATAACGGGTTATTCCGACAGCCGTGTAGAGAGCGAAACAGGTTTTACGTACAAGATCAATGATATGTTCTCGATGGTAACTAACTATTATCTTGAGCGTGGTTTTAATATAGATAAGTCGCGTAATAACGGCGAATTCTCTACTCAGGAAATCCGCGCTTACTTGCCGATCTCCTTAGGCAATACGACATTGACGCCCTATACTCGTATTGGGCTTGATCGCTGGACTAACTGGGACTGGCAGGATGATCCTGAGCGTGAAGGCCATGACTTCAACCGACTGGGATTATTATATGCATATGACTTCCAGAACGGCCTGTCAATGACGCTGGAATATGCCTTTGAATGTGAGGACCATGACGAAGGTGAGAGCGATAAATTCCACTATGCCGGGATAGGTATTAACTACGCCTTTTAATTGAACTGGGGCAGATTGATGCCCCAGTCTTTAAGCCAACGATCCTGTTAACGAAATGCGTGTCTTGACGGTAATATTTGTGACTGTTTTTTTTCCGGCAATCAGATCAAATAGTAAGCGGCAGCTTTCTTCACCTAATGCCTGCGTTGGCACGTCAATCCCGCCCGGCGGTGGCGTCAACATGAAGGAAAGCATCTCATTACTGTAACCAACAATGGCCAGTTGCTGAGGAATAGCGATATTTTTTTCGGCGGCCACGCGATATAAGCTCATGAGTTTCAGACTGTCGGTAGCAAATACGGCATCCGGCAACGGTTGTTGACTTAATAATTCTCTGGCGGCTAACAGCGCGCTTTCATGCGTATAACCACCGTCAATAATCCATTTTTCATGCAGAACGAGGTTATGTGCGGTAATACTGGTTTTATAACCATTAACCCGATCGATAGAAACGTGGAAATCGAGCGGCGCATGGAGGCAGGCAATACGGTGATGACCGTTATTAATTAAGGCGTTCGTTAACGCAATGCTGTCGCGAAAATTATCCGTATCAACCGAATAAACATGATTATATTGACCCTCAACCTTACCAATAACAACAACCGGGACATCATACTTATCCAGTTGTGCAAAAAAGGTTTCGTCTACGGGCGAGCTAAGCATAATGATGCCTTTAATCAATTTTTGTTTGATTTTACTTTCACACTTTTGCAGATCATCCTCAGTACTACGTGAAGTTTGTAATATCACGTCAAACCCTTCCTCTTCTGCTTTGGCGGTAATCGCATGTAACACTTCTGAGAAAAAAGGGTTCCCCGCCGTGGTTTTTGCTGAACGGGTGGAAATAACCATAATGGCGTCAAAACCGGACGTTGTCAGTGCCCGGGCAAGCTTATTTGGCTGATATTGTAATTCATCAATGGCGCGCAGGACTTTTTCGCGCGCTTCCGGTGAGATATTCGTCTGCTTATTGAGAACGCGCGACACCGTCGACTTTGAAACTCCCGCAACACGCGCGATATCATAAATAGTGGGGGACATATTCCTGAAAACTCCATCCAAGAGCGAATAGTGAACATCTTATGGAGTTCACTCGCGGATGACAACACAGGCGGTTGATAATCAACAACCTGCCCCCATTTCTATAAGCATACATTATAATTTTCTTCTCTTCAGGCTCAACAGGATGGCAATGAAGCGACTTAAAACTGAACTCAACGCGCTGGTCAACCGTGGGGTAGACAGGCATTTGCGTCTTGCCGTAACCGGGTTGAGCCGCAGCGGTAAAACGGCGTTTATCACGGCGATGGTTAACCAGTTGCTTAATGTTCACGCGGGGGCTCGCTTGCCATTGTTCAGCGCGGTACGCGAAGAACGTCTGCTTGGCGTAAAGCGCGTGCCTCAACGTGATTTTGGTATTCCCCGTTTTACCTACGACGAGGGGGTACTCCAGCTTTATGGCAATCCTCCCGCCTGGCCCACACCGACGCGCGGCGTCAGTGAGATTCGGCTGGCGTTGCGCTATCGCTCAAACGACTCTCTGCTGCGCCATTTTAAAGATACCTCAACATTGTATCTGGAGATCGTGGATTATCCTGGTGAATGGTTACTCGATCTGCCCATGCTGGCTCAGGATTATTTAAGCTGGTCCCGTCAGATGAACGGTTTGTTGCAAGGGCAACGGGCTGAGTGGGCCGCGAAATGGCGGCTGCTTTGCGAAGGACTCGATCCGCTGGCGCCCGCCGATGAAAACCGGCTGGCGGAGATTGCCGTCGCCTGGACGGACTATTTGCATCAGTGTAAATCGCAGGGATTGCATTTTATTCAACCTGGACGATTTGTTTTGCCGGGCGATATGGCGGGCGCGCCGGCGTTGCAGTTTTTCCCGTGGCCGGATGTGGACGCTTTCGGCGAGTCAAAACTGGCGCAGGCGGATAAACAAACCAACGCCGGAATGCTGCGCGAACGATTTAACTACTATTGTGAAAAAGTGGTCAAAGGATTCTACAAAAATCATTTTCTACGCTTTGATCGCCAGATTGTGCTGGTGGACTGTCTGCAACCGCTCAATAGCGGTCCGCAGGCGTTTAATGATATGCGTCTCGCCTTGACGCAGTTGATGCAAAGTTTTCACTATGGCCAGCGGACGCTGTTTCGCCGATTATTCTCACCGGTAATTGATAAATTGCTGTTTGCCGCGACGAAAGCCGACCATGTTACCCTTGATCAACATGCCAATATGGTAGCTTTACTCCAGCAGCTCATTCAGGACGCCTGGCAAAATGCCGCGTTTGAAGGCATTAGTATGGATTGCCTGGGGCTGGCTTCAGTGCAGGCAACCACCAGCGGCGTAATTGAGGTCAACGGTGAAAAAATCCCGGCTTTACGTGGAAACCGTTTGAGTGACGGCACGCCGTTAACGGTGTACCCCGGCGAAGTACCTTCCCGCTTGCCGGGTCAAGCATTTTGGGATAGTCAGGGTTTTCAGTTCGAAGCATTTCGCCCGCAGGTGATGGATGTTGATAAACCATTACCGCACATTCGTCTGGACGCTGCGCTGGAGTTTTTAATAGGAGATAAGCTGCGATGAGCGAACCGTTAAAACCGCGTATTGATTTTGCAGAACCGCTGAAGGAGGCACCTACGTCGGCCTTCAAAGCGCAGCAAACTTTCAGCGAAGCGGAGTCGCGCACATTTGCGCCTGCGGCTATCGATGAGCGCCCGGAAAATGAAGACGCGGCAGAAGCGGCGGTCGATGCCGCGCTGCGCCCCAAACGTAGCCTGTGGCGTAAAATGGTGATGGGAGGGCTGGCGCTGTTTGGCGCGAGCGTGGTAGGGCAAGGCGTACAGTGGACAATGAATGCCTGGCAAACCCAGGATTGGGTCGCTTTAGGCGGCTGTGCCGCAGGCGCGCTGATCATTGGCGCTGGCGTCGGATCGGTAGTCACAGAGTGGCGACGATTATGGCGATTGCGCCAACGGGCGCATGAGCGGGATGAGGCGCGTGAACTGTTACATAGCCATAGCGTCGGGAAAGGTCGCGCGTTTTGCGAAAAACTGGCGCAGCAGGCGGGGATTGATCAATCACACCCGGCATTACAACGTTGGTATGCCGCTATTCACGAAACGCAAAACGACAGGGAAATCGTCGGTCTGTATGCGCATCTGGTGCAGCCGGTGCTAGACGCGCAGGCGCGGCGTGAGATTAGCCGTTTTGCTGCAGAGTCGACTCTGATGATCGCCGTCAGCCCGTTAGCGCTGGTGGATATGGCGTTTATTGCCTGGCGTAACTTACGTCTGATTAACCGCATCGCAACGCTGTATGGCATTGAACTTGGTTATTACAGCCGTCTTCGTCTGTTCCGCCTGGTGTTGCTGAATATCGCGTTTGCGGGAGCCAGTGAGCTGGTGCGTGAAGTCGGTATGGACTGGATGTCTCAGGATCTGGCGGCACGCCTTTCCACGCGCGCGGCGCAGGGGATTGGCGCAGGGCTGCTTACGGCTCGGTTGGGAATAAAAGCGATGGAGTTATGTCGGCCATTGCCGTGGATCGACAACGATAAACCACGCCTCGGCGATTTTCGCCGTCAGCTTATCGGTCAGCTAAAAGAGACGCTACAGAAGAGTAAGCCGTCGCCTGAAAAATAGTCCTTCACAGGGCGCGGACTGCCTGGCTTTACGCCGCAGCGCCCATTTCTCCGTCATGCTGTCAATATTTGTTGACAGAATCCTTCCTGCCAGCCGAATAGTGGCTTATCATCTATTCAATGGTTCATTATTCAGGTGAAGGTTCCCATGCGTCTGGAAGTCTTTTGTGAAGACCGACTTGGTCTGACCCGCGAATTACTCGATTTACTGGTGTTACGTAGCATTGATTTACGCGGAATCGAGATTGATCCCATTGGGCGAATTTATCTTAATTTTGCTGAGCTGGAATTCACCGACTTTAGCCGCCTGATGGCTGAAATCCGCCGTATTTCCGGCGTAACGGATGTCCGTACCGTTCCCTGGATGCCGTCCGAACGTGAACATCTGGCCCTGAGCGCGTTGCTTGAGGCGTTGCCAGAGCCGGTGCTCTCATTGGATATGAAAAGTAAAGTGGAGATGGCGAACCCGGCGAGTTGTCAGCTCTTTGCTCAGAGTCAGGAGCGAATGCGACATCATACCGCCGCGCAATTAATCAACGGCTTCAATTTTCAGCGTTGGCTGGAAGGTAACCCGCAAAGTTCCCATAACGAACATGTGGTGATCAACGGGCAAAACTTCTTGATGGAGATTACGCCGGTACATTTACAAAACGAAAATGACGAATACGTGTTGACCGGGGCGGTAGTGATGCTGCGATCCACGATTCGTATGGGGCGGCAGCTACAGAATTTGTCCGTGCAGGATCTGAGCGCGTTTAGTCAGATTATTGCTGTGAGCGCAAAGATGAAACACGTCGTTGAGCAGGCGCGCAAACTGGCGATGCTCAGCGCGCCGCTGCTGATTACCGGCGATACGGGAACCGGCAAAGATCTTTTCGCCCATGCCTGTCATCAGGCAAGCCCTCGTTCAGCAAAACCGTATCTGGCGCTGAACTGCGCTTCGATCCCGGAAGATGCCGTAGAAAGCGAACTATTCGGTCATGCGCCGGAAGGTAAAAAAGGCTTCTTTGAACAGGCGAATGGCGGTTCGGTGCTGTTGGATGAAATTGGCGAAATGTCGCCGCGTATGCAGGCGAAGCTGCTACGTTTTCTCAACGATGGTACGTTCCGTCGCGTCGGCGAAGATCACGAAATTCATGTTGATGTCCGCGTTATCTGCGCCACGCAGAAAAATCTGGTGGAGCTGGTGCAAAAAGGACTGTTTCGCGAAGATCTCTATTATCGACTTAACGTTCTGACGCTTAATTTGCCGCCGTTGCGCGATTGTCCGCAGGATATTATGCCGTTGACGGAACTGTTCGTGGCGCGTTTTGCCGACGAACAGGGCGTTCCGCGACCGAAACTGTCTGCCGATCTGAGTACGGTACTCACTCGTTACGGCTGGCCGGGCAACGTACGCCAGCTTAAAAACGCGATTTATCGGGCGCTGACGCAACTGGAAGGATATGAGCTACGGCCGCAGGATATTCTGCTGCCTGATTACGACGCTGCGACGGTAGCCGTCGGCGAGGATGCGATGGAAGGCTCGCTGGATGATATTACCAGTCGTTTTGAACGTTCTGTTCTGACCCAGCTTTATCGTAGCTATCCGAGTACGCGTAAGCTGGCGAAACGGTTGGGGGTATCGCACACAGCCATCGCCAATAAGCTGCGTGAGTATGGTTTGAGCCAGAAGAAAGGTGAAGAGTAGAGAAAAGAAAGCCTCCGAATGGAGGCCTTCTTGTGACAAAAGAGCACCGCCTGTAGCACTGACAAGCGTAGTGCCATCGGGCTATGCCTTCAGGACGTTCAGCGCGGCGACATAATCCGGCTCGTGGGTGATTTCATCTACCAGTTGGCTGAAAATAACACTGTCGTTTTCGTCAATCACGATAACCGCGCGCGCCGCCAGCCCTTTCAGCGGACCGTCAGTGATTTCGACGCCGTAATTTTTCAGAAACTCGGTATTACGCAGAGTGGAAAGCGTAATTACGTTGCTCAGACCTTCCGCGCCGCAAAAACGCGACTGTGCAAAAGGCAGGTCAGCAGAAACGCACAATACGACGGTATTCTCCACTTCTGTGGCCAGTTGGTTAAACTTACGGACTGATGCTGCGCATACGCCAGTATCGATGCTTGGAAAAATATTAAGCACTTTGCGTTTGCCCGCATACTGGCTGAGTGAGACGTCAGACAGATCTTTTGCGACAAGAGTGAAAGCCTGTGCTTTGCTACCAGCCTGCGGAATAACGTTGGCAACAGTGACCGGGTTACCCTGGAAATGTACAGTCTGTGACATAATTATGTTCCTGTTTACTTATAGTTAACGTCGAAAACCAGTTTAAGTCATTATTCGTTAACACGGCAAATACTATTTGTGGCAAGCCGCGTCCGGCGCTATCTGAGAGGAAGAGATGAGAGCTGTTAAGGTATACGAGGAAACCTGGCCGTTACATACGCCTTTCGTTATTGCGCGTGGTAGCCGAAGCGAAGCGCACGTTGTTGTTGTCGAACTCGAAGACGAGGGCGTAAAAGGTGTCGGGGAATGTACGCCTTATCCACGCTATGGCGAAAGCGATGCCTCGGTTATGGCGCAAATCATGAGTATTGTGCCTCAGTTGGAAAATGGGCTAACCCGCGAAGCATTGCAGAAACTGTTACCGGCAGGCGCAGCACGCAACGCGGTGGATAGCGCCTTATGGGATTTGCAGGCTCGCCAGCGGCAGCAAAGCCTTGCCGAGTTGCTCGGTGTGACGCTGGACCCTGTTTTTACTACCGCGCAAACGGTAGTGATAGGCACGCCGGAACAGATGGCGGCCAGTGCGGCGGCATTATGGGAAAAAGGGGCGACGCTGCTGAAAATTAAACTGGATGCGCGTCTGATTAGCGAGCGTATGGTGGCGATCCGCGCGGCGGCGCCGGAGGCGACGCTCATTGTGGACGCCAATGAATCGTGGCGTCCGGAGGGGCTGGCGGCGCGTTGTCAGTTACTGGCGGATCTGAACGTCGCGATGCTGGAACAACCGCTGCCCGCACAGGATGACGCCGCTCTGGAGAATTTTATTCATCCGTTGCCCATCTGTGCGGATGAAAGCTGCCATACCCGCAGTAGTCTGAAAGCCCTGACGGGGCGCTACGATATGATCAACATCAAGCTGGATAAAACCGGCGGCCTGACCGAGGCGCTGGCGCTGGCAACAGAAGCGCGGGAACAAGGATTCGGCCTGATGCTGGGCTGTATGCTCTGTACATCAAGGGCGATTAGCGCCACGCTGCCGCTTATGCCGCAGGTGAGTTTCGCCGATCTTGATGGCCCAACATGGCTGGCGGTCGACGTTGAGCCCGCGCTGCGCTTTACGACGGGTCAACTCTATCTTTAGGATGCCAGCGCAGCAGATTTGACATGGCCGGCAGGTATTTTTCGCTGGCTTCATCGGCGGAAATAGGAGGAAACTCGGCGGTAATACAGTGTAGGTTGAGGTCGGCGCACCAGCTGCCAAATGAACCAGGCGTTTCATAGCCTACGCTGGTCACCAGCGGTAACGCAAAAGCATGAGCCAGCCACTCGCCTAGCTCGCTGCGACGAGGATCTTCAATGCAGGATAACGGATCGTGAAAAGAGACGACCCAGGCGGGTTGAAGTCGATGAATTAACTGACAAAGCGCCTGGGTTTCCGGTTCTGAGCCGGGATGGTTGCCGGTTAACAGCACGACATCACGTTCTTCCGTGCTGCTATTCCAGCGGTAAACTGTTTCACCCGCTTTCCAGTTGGCGGCGGGAAAGTTACGGTTTAAATCAATGCCATTCGCATTTGCTCTTAACCCCAGTTGGCAGCCATCAGGGTTAACGGCAAGTACGACATGATGACGGCGAAGCGATGGATTTAAGGTTCGTAACGCACAGGAAAGCGTAACCACGGAGGACGTTTCATCCCCGTGGGTGCCAGCCAGTATCAGGCCGCTTTCGCGATCGGCGGCGGGCGCCGGAAACCAGATTAGCGGCGCGCCAAGTCCTGAATGTCCGTAATGTTCAGTGCCTGGCGGAAATGCGCCGCGCTCGGCACGGGGGCGGGTGATAGTCATACGCGTTTCCCGAAGCTGAAACTATTGGGGTAATCGTCGTAGTGTTGTGTAAAACTCGCCGATTATCAAATGGTTTCTATTTACTATCTCATAGGGCGCTATATCAACTTTCTGCCGGATACAGACTGGCCGTAGTAAACATCATTTATTATGGTTTGCTGAGTGAACTAACGTTATTGCATTTTTATATATGATTTCAGTGACATAAAAAATTAACAATAGTTATTATATATGAATGATAGATTTGTTCAGATGTCTGGTCTGATATAAACATATTTAAATCTTATTTTATAATTGACAAGTTTAATTCTACTTATAAAATGTTAAATGCCGAATTAAATATTAACTATAAGATAATTAATGTTTAAAAAAACTCCATTTAATAATAAGGATAAGCAATGAAAAAAAGTAGTTGGCTAATCATTATTACAACTCTGACGGGATGTTCATCTTCTCCTCCTTTGGTTAGTGGTAATGAGTTTTATAAAATTTTTCCAGCACCTGGCGGTAATGGCCCTGTCCCTCCTGACCCGCAGGAGCCAGGATTGGCAATACCTGGCCCGGGAGGCGTCAATAAACAAACAACTTCCTCTAACGCACCTCTTCCAGTACCAAAAGATAATCCTAGTGTATCTATCATGAGTATGAGCGGGGCCGTACTGACAGTATGGGGACGCCATAGAAACTCATGGTTATGGGGTTACACGCCCTGGGATTCAAACAGTTTTGGTGAATTACGTAACTGGAAAATAATACCGGGAAAGACTCCGGGAACAGTGCGCTTCGTCAATCAGGGAACCGGAACATGCATGACATGGGGAGTTGGAATAAGCGGTGACGGTGGATTTATACACACCACTTGCGATCCACGCTCTGCTGTGTTCGATTTTCACTTAATTCCGACACTCAATGGCAATGTCTTTATTAAGTCAGTAGATCTCAATCGTTGTATTCGGGCAAGATTTTTAGACAGAACAGCAAGCTCCCCATATGCTTTTGAAATATTACAGGCAGAATGTCCAAAACCTGGGGAGAAAAATATTGAGTTGCAGTGGTCTATTAGTGAACCTCTGCGGTCTGCTCTTGCAGCTATTTCTAAGCCAGAAATTAGGCCAGCCCCTCCGCCACCCCCACTTGTTGATGGTTTAACAATAAATGATTCAGATTCAAATAATATATCAGCCACTCAAATTCAGCCTGTAATTTATTAAAAATGAGGTTGCAAAATTGAAAAATATACTACTTTTCTTCGTCTGTCTTCTTACCTTTCCAGCGCACGCTGCATTAACTGATTATAAAGTTGCCACATGGAATTTACAGGGGTCTTCTACAAGAAGCGAAAATAAATGGAATGTGAATGTACGGCAACTTATTAGTGGGGCTGGAGCTGTTGATATTTTAATGGTTCAGGAGGCTGGACGTCCACCAGCAAGTGCGGTTGATACTGGAAGAATTATTAATTCACCCGGTATTCCGGTTCGTGAACTTACATGGAATTTAGGAAGTAACAGTCGTCCCCAACAAGTTTTTATCTATTTCTCACAGCTTGATGTTTTTGCTGGACGCGTTAATCTTGCTATCGTAAGCCATCGTCGTGCAGATGAGGTTATCGTTCTTCCCCCTCCTTCGACAGCATCGCGTCCTATAATGGGAATAAGAATAGGTTCAGATGCGTTTTTCACTATTCACGCCCTGGCAAATAGGGGAGTAGATGCTCCAGCGGTTGTAAATAGTGTTTTTGAGTTTTTCCGTAATAGCCCAAGGCCGGATATGCAGGCTACAAACTGGATGATTGCGGGCGATTTCAATCGTAATCCAGATAACCTCAGAATGGCGATCGAAACTCCTGTAAGAAATAATACTGTCGTATTAGCACCTTCAGATCCTACGCAGCGCAGCGGAGGGATACTGGACTATGCTGTTGTAGGCAATGCGATTGCATTTATTCCGCCAGTGCTGAGGGCCGGATTATTATTCGGGGAAAGAGCGACTCAGATATCATCAGATCATTACCCGGTTGGTATTTTCTTACCACCTCCTGGAGAACCAAGATGAAAAAAAATATAATAATGCTATTTTTCTTTACAAGTATCCTGACTGGTTGTGGCTCATCGGTTAATAATGAGAGATTAGTTTCTCTGAATCCTGGAGAAGACATATCGGGTGCTGAAAATGGATCGTTGTTTAGTATTCGTAATATACAAAGTGGCTTTATGATAACTAATATTCTTGATCAACAGGGGCGGGAACAAAGTGGCTGGGAACTGATACAACAGGAAACACCAATAGAAGTATTGGCAACTACCCCTGGGGGGTGGATTCAATTTCATGACCCAATTACCAGACAGTGCCTTAATGCTATAAACGGTGTCGCTTTAACCAAAGGGACATGTGATTTAAAAAATCGAGAATCGTTATTTGTGTTAATACCATCTACCACAGGTGCGGTGCAAATTCAGTCTGTGCATTCGAAAACGTGTATTATTGATCAGGATAATACCGATCATTTTCTATTCGGTCGTTGTGTCGCTGATATCCAGAATCCACAACAAGTAGTCCCTGAAAAAAATCTTTGGATGCTCAATCCACCAGTCACTGCATCCTCCATGGCTCCCATCAATATATAGTTTTTATAAGTGAAAACTACTTGTGTGATTCCCCTTCGAAAGTAATTGTTCAACAAGTAGAAGGGGAGTTGCAGACGATAAAACTCCCGCTACATCCATGACAGATGTCACCACATTATATAGACGATGAACAGCTTTAAGTAAGCAAGAAAAAAAGGGACTCCTTGCGAAGTCCCAGCATAACGTTAATTGCCTGAGTCATTATTATATTGCTGCGGACTCTCGCTTTCACACTTAAAGCCATTTTCTTTATGTCATATGCAGCAAGGTTTAGACGTTGACTTAGATCACATATTAGCGAGCTAACTACTATAAAATCTTACACACCGCGATAGAGTGATGTGTGGAAGAATGAATGCGTCTGGTCGTCACATGTAAATATGCTTGAGTATCTTCGACACTGATAGAAGGTTCACCAAAAGCCAGAAAGACGAAGAGTTTGAAAACTTCTGCTAATCAAGACCCTATTTCGTTTTTTCAGCCTTGCGCGCTCTGCTATGCCAGGACTCCATGAGATGACGAGACGTGGAGTTTATGACGTTCTTACCATCTAGTTAAATAGAAAACAGTGACGGGGGAGCACTCAGTATTCGTCAGTCATTCGGTTGTGAAAGATAGCGGTCATGAGAGGTTCTGTCCAACAGGAATGAGCGAAGTCAAAAAAATATAGCCCAGCGGTATAAAGATCTGCGGAGCTTTTTTGATGGTATAGTGATTAACCCGAAGTGGGGTCGCTGTGTAAACACTGGATGAGATAAATCCTTATATTTCACTGTATTAGTAAAAATACTTTCTTCTTTGAGGAACTTCTATGAGGCATTCTGTTTCAGTAACCTGTTGTGCGCTGTTGGTTAGCAGCTTTTCCCTGGCATATGCTGCGGATGTTCCCGACGGAATGGTACTGGCAGAGAAACAAGAACTGGTGCGTCATATCAAAGATGAGCCAGCCTCATTAGATCCAGCGAAAGCCGTTGGGCTGCCTGAAATTCAGGTGATCCGCGATCTGTTTGAAGGGCTGGTTAACCAGAACGAAAAGGGTGAGATTATCCCAGGCGTCGCCAGCCAATGGAAGAGCAATGATAATCGTATCTGGACGTTTACGTTGCGGGATAATGCGCAATGGGCTGATGGAACGCCAGTGACCGCCCAGGATTTTGTCTATAGCTGGCAACGCCTGGTTGATCCCAAAACGCTTTCCCCCTTCGCCTGGTTTGCCGCTCTGGCTGGTATCACCAATGCGCAAGCCATTATCGATGGTAAAGCCACGCCTGACCAGCTTGGCGTCAGTGCTGTAGACGCGCACACTCTGCGTATTCAGCTTGATAAACCGTTACCCTGGTTTGCCAGTCTGACCGCCAATTTTGCCTTTTATCCGGTCCAAAAAGCGAATGTCGAAAGCGGCAAAGACTGGACAAAGCCGGGGAAACTGATCGGCAATGGCGCGTATGTGCTTAAAGAGCGCGTGGTAAATGAAAAACTGGTGGTCGTACCTAATACGTATTACTGGGATAACGCGAAAACGGTACTGCAAAAAGTGACATTTTTACCCATTAACCAGGAATCGGCTGCGACCAAACGTTACCTTGCCGGCGATATTGATATCACGGAATCTTTCCCTAAAAATCTGTACCAGAAATTATTGAAAGATATTCCCGGGCAAGTTTATACGCCGCCGCAATTAGGGACTTATTATTATGCGTTTAATACGCAGAAAGGGCCGACGGCGGATTCCCGTGTTCGTCTGGCGCTAAGTATGACCATCGATCGCCGTTTGATGGCGGAAAAAGTCTTAGGTACCGGTGAAAAACCGGCCTGGCATTTTACGCCGGATGTCACGGCAGGATTTACGCCAGACCTTTCGCCGTTTGAGCAAATGAGTCAGGAAGAACTTAACGCCCAGGCTAAAACATTACTTCGTGCAGCAGGCTACGGATCGCAGAAACCGCTTAAATTAACTCTGCTTTACAATACGTCAGAAAACCATCAGAAAATCGCTATTGCGGTGGCGTCAATGTGGAAGAAAAATCTGGGGGTGGACGTGAAATTGCAAAACCAGGAATGGAAAACGTATATCGACAGCCGGAATACCGGTAATTTTGATGTTATTCGCGCCTCCTGGGTTGGCGACTACAACGAACCGTCGACTTTCTTGTCCTTATTAACGTCCACACATACGGGGAATATTTCACGCTTTGCTAATCCGGCTTATGACAAAATCCTGATGCAGGCGACGATGGAAAATACTGCCGAAGCGCGTAACGCGGATTATAATGCAGCGGAGAAAATCCTGACGGAACAGGCACCTATAGCGCCTATTTATCAGTATACCAATGGACGGTTAATTAAACCGTGGGTAAAGGGATACCCCATTACTAACCCGGAAGATGTGGCTTATAGCCGTACAATATATATCGTGAAACACTGATCGGTACCGGCTACCTGATGATGTAAGGTGACCACAGCTAAACCCAAAGCTGGCGCGGCTTACAGCGCCAGTTTCTCCTTCAGAACAGCAACAGGTTTGCCTGTCGTTGCACTTTCCCAGCTTCCAGAAGTAGGCTAGCCAACGACCTTGTCCTTCACTGCTGGTTAAGCGTTTTGATGCAATAAAAAATATGTACAACTGTTATTAATGAACTTTTTGCATAAATATAATCGGATTTAATATACTCATTGTACCTGTATTTTTCTCCTGTAATGGCGTCTTTACGACGAAAGGGTGTTTTACCGTGGAATATTCAGAATTAAGTAACAACCTCAAAATGCCTATGGTTGGTTTTGGCGTTTTTAAGGTAACCGACAAAGAAGAATGTAAGCAGTCAGTGTTAAGTGCTATTCGCACCGGTTATCGCCTTATCGATACCGCCGCGGTATACGGCAATGAAGATGCCGTTGGTGACGCTGTTCGTGAAGCCATCGCGACAGGTCTGTGTACCCGTGAGGAGTTATTTATTACTTCTAAACTGTGGGTGCAAGATATGGCTAACTACGATATGGCCAAAGCAGGTATTGAAGCGTCGCTAAAAAAATCAGGGTTAGAATATTTTGATCTCTATTTACTGCATCAGGCAATGCGCGACTATTTCAGCGCGTGGCGTGCACTGGAAGATGCCTGGGAGGCGGGTAAACTGAGAGCCATTGGCGTATCCAATTTCTATGCTCATGTGTTAGCAAACTTCTGCGAAACCGTCAGAATTACGCCAATGGTAAACCAGGTCGAATTGCATCCATACTTTGCACAACCCTGCCGCGCTGGAAACCATGAAGCACTATAACGTTCAGCCTGAAGCCTGGGCACCGTTAGGCGGCGGGAGACATACACCGTATGAAAATGAAATGCTCCGAAGGATTGCCGATGCTCATCAAAAGACCGTCGCCCAGGTTGTCCTGCGTTGGAACGTGCAACGTGGTGTCACGGTCATTCCTAAATCCACTCGACAGGAACGTATTGAAGAGAACTTTGCCATCTGGGATTTCTCTCTGACGGATAACGAAATGGCTCAAATCAACGCTCTTGATTTAGGCTATGTTGGCGAAGCGGTGAAGCATTTTAATCCTGAATTTGTTCGCGGTTGTCTTGGCGTTAAAATCCATGACTGATCGCGGCGCTTGCTGATGTTTTCTCGCATTAGCCATTCATAATACCGGTTACCGGGGAATAGACGGCAACCGTGTGATATTCGCCTGGTCGTCAGGCACCGAAGGCACCATCGATGGTGTGCATTGCGCCGGTGACGAAAGAGGCTTCCGGGCCGGCCAGCCATGCCACCATTCCTGCCACTTCTTCAGGTTTCCCGTGTCGTTTGATCGCCATGAAACTGTACATCAGCTCTTTCATTGGGCCATCTTCCGGATTAATGTCGGTATCGATGGGGCCAGGCTGCACAACGTTTATCGTAATTTCCCATTTACGTGGCGGCGTTGGCGGGGAAGTCTATAAAGACAGTCTGGCCTTTTCCGGCAACTATTATTTCCCTCTTACCGGCTGGAAAACGTCAGCAGCGCATGAATTCCATGATGAGCGTCCGGCGTATGGTTTTGATCTGCGAACAAAAGGCATGTTCCCCGATTTTCCCTGGTTCAGCGGCGAGTTGACATATGAACAGTATTACGGGGATAAAGTTGATCTGTTGGGTAACGGTACGTTAAGCCGGAATCCCCGCGCCGCAGGTGCGGCTTTGGTCTGGAATCCTGTCCCTTTGCTTGAAGTCAGAGCAGGATATCGGGACGCCGGTAACGGCGGATCGCAGGCAGAGGGCGGTCTGAGAGTCAACTATTCCTTTGGTACGCCGTTACCTGAACAGCTTGATTACCGCAACGTTGGGGCGCCGTCAAACACGACAAATCGGCGTGCCTTTGTCGATCGCAATTACGATATCGTCATGGCGTATCGGGAGCAGGCCAGTAAAATCCGCATTACGGCAATGCCGGTGTCAGGCTTGTCCGGGACGCTGGTTACATTAATGGCGACGGTAGATAGCCGTTACCCGATCGAGAAGGTTGAGTGGTCGGGTGATGCGGAGCTTATCGCTGGACTTCAGCTTCAGGGGAGCCTGGGCAGCGACCTTATCCTCCCACAACTTTCGCTGACGGCAACTGATGAAGCCACCGGAAGCGTTACTGCGCCAGTCGTCGGAACAGAAATGCGAGCCAGAACGCTTTGTATAAACAATATGGACTGTACCGATGCGTTCAATTATCAGTGGGAAATCTCGGATGAAATGAAATCCTGGAAATCTGTACCGGGGGCGACAAAGGCCACCTGGCTTCTTCCTTATAGCCTTAACGGAGAATCGCTACAGAATAAATATATCCGCGTCAGAATTATTTCTGATCAGGAAAATGCTAAGGGTAATACCGCAACCTCTGATGCGAATTAATGTTTTAAAAAGGATCAACAGTGCGCATGTCGAAACATAATCTTATTATTTATAGCTTACTTCTGGCGGCTATGCCGATAAGCGTCTCGGCGGATTCGTCGACAACGTCCGCGGCAACCGTCGGGATGCTTTCTCCTCCTACGGCGCCGGGCGTTGGGCACAGACCTGGCTCGCCGCTGAGTGATTATGGGTTGGAATTGAATGGGTATTATGGGTATGTTGAATCATATATACCTATACCAGGCATGCTTTTAAAATCAAGAATGGTTGGGAGAGTCCGTGATCCTGATACTTAAAAATATCAAGCTAATGAAACGGCCACCACAGTATGTACGTATTATCGCGTTGAGAAAGATGATTCACAGCATGAGCTTCTACGTGAAAAACCATGTAAATATGCAATTGTTATCAGCGAAGATAATGTAGGTTCGAAGATAAGAATTGAGCATTATAACGAAACAGATATGGTCTCAGCACCAGGATATACGCCTGTGCCGATGGTTTCTGAACTCCATTCTATTGAAACAAAACGTATAGTTAAATTGAGTTCAGATTTATCTGTCATTAGTGCAGATAAATCTTTACTGATGCCAGGAGAGAGTGCTGTTGTGAAAATTATTGTTAAAGATATAAATAATAATCCCATAACTAATCTCAATCTCCAGTGTGGGCATATTCCAACAGGAAATTGGAATAGTCGGTGCGATATCAAAACCGGGGGTAATCCCGGAGAGTATATTCAGACGGTAACTTATAATGGAGGTTCAAATGGAGAGTTGAGATTAACATATAGATATTTTGGGGGAATAGATTAAAGATAAATTTACTATCTCCGGGATAATAAAAAAGTAGAGTGAAAATAGCAATGAATAGTGGGTTGGCTTTTATCTCACTTATCTTATTATGGATGTTCGCCTGGTTCTTTAGCAGATTGCTAAATAATTATTATGGCTAAAATAATACAAACGTTAAAAGGAGAAATTTTTATGACACCAGCAACAACACAAGATTATATCTTATTGGGTCAGGAGCACTCTGTGACCTTTGGCAAAACGCAACTGACGCTCAAACCCGGTATACTGGCTGAAGGTGAACCATTACCCTGCACAAAGGGACTGGTGAGCCATGATTTATTGCCGGGTTACTGTATCCCGGGTATAAAAAAACTGATTATTGTCGTCCCATCACTGGATACGCCAGTTTGTGAATGGCAGGTAAAAGAGTATAGTGACCGCCTTAAATCAGCGGGCAGTCACTCAAATCGGGCGGTGTATGTGTTGAGTATGGATACGCCATTTGCCCAGGCCCGTTTTATTCGCGATCATGATATTCATCCAGGCATAGTCTTTGTCTCTGACTACGCTTGCCGCCAGTTTTTGGATAATTCAGGACTGAAAATTAATGAGCTCAGTATTTTTGCCAGAGCGTTGATTGAGTGCGATGAAAATAATATGGTTACGCGTGTCATCGTACCGCGAGATATCACTCATATTCCTGCCTGCTAATAGTTTGTATGAACATAGCTCCTGCACGGTGAGCCGGATTATCGGCAGCTCCGGGGAGTAGACTTTTATATGCGCCTTCCTGTACTACGAAGGCGTAAACTCATACTATTGCATAACGCTATAAGGAACTGAAAATGACGCCAGCGGATGGGGCAGGTTAACGTTATGGCTCCCCTGAATTTCTGCAATAATCGTCTGGTAGCCGGAAAGCCACTTATGACTTTGAGATTTGGCTTGCTGGTGCTGTAAATTGTTTATCAAGAGCTCCATCGATTCGCGGGTCTGCCAGTAGTAATTGTTAATCACTCTTCCGCTGGCGGCATCGGTATAGCTTTCCATACCAATATAGCCATCAATAGACTGCGTATAGCGCTCAATCCAGCCATCCAGTTGATAAAACTCTTCGTCGTACTCTTTTTTTTCGAAAATAAAACTCGTCAGAAACAGCGACATAGTATTTCTCCTGTTACGCATATCAATCAAACACCCATCAACGTGGATTCAAAACGTAAACCCGGCATCATTTTTTCAAGGCCGTCAGTCAGCATGTTTCCTGCCGCGTACAATTCATCAACTGGCATTTCCGGCAAGCTTTCAAGGATAAACCACATCGTTTTATCTGAAGCGCTTAGTCGGGTACGTACTCCCTGACGCCAGTTCCAGCGCCGACAGGTGACGCCTCTGTCATCGCGCCAGATAACTTCGCCCGGTTCTGGCGACTCGGTGACGGGTTGTCCTTCTTTCAGGGTATCAAATGTTTCACTACCGTCAGCGAAAACCAGTCGTGGCGATCCACAATAAGCCGCGCTATTTTCGCCGCCTACCGGCACGGCATAGCGCAGGCTCACAGCGTTATAAAGATCAACTACCGGGTCCAGCGCCGCCATTGTTCCATCCTTCAACACGCGTTTTCGTAGCGCTTCTGCCGAGCAGGGGGTGCGCTTTGGTTTTGCGCCGAATGCTTTAAACACCGCATTCCAGGCGTCTATATGCGCCTGTCCCCACGCAGGCTGGCCGTTAAGTACGGTCTGGCAGGCCTCTTTTAACGCGATTTCTCCAACCTGCGCATCGCGAACCGGAGCGGCAATAACATTAATACTTAATGCACGAAAGCCGGGAGCGATAAGGGCCAGTTCCGGGCTGATTGACGGTAACATAGAAGACATCGCATAATCCTGTAATGACTATTTTATTCTATGATATCGACCAATGACCAAAAAAGTCAACTTATCGACTGCGGCAGGCGCCGACGTCAGCACAATAAACGAAGCTGTTTCCCAACGTATCAAACAATTTCGTAGCCAAAAAAAGATGTCGCTGGATGAGCTTGCGCGGCGTTCCTGCGTCAGTAAAGGAATGCTGGTGGAAATTGAAGGCTGTAAAGCCAATCCGAGCATTGCTCTGTTGTGTAAGATCGCGGCTGCAATGGGGGTGTCCGTGGCGGATTTTGTCAACGTCGCCAGCGAGCCGATAGTACATCTTATCGACCGGGATGCTATTCCGGTATTGTGGCGCGGCGAGAAAGGCGGCAGCGCGAAGCTGATGGCGGGAACCAGCGGGCCGGATATGCTGGAACTCTGGCAATGGATAATGCATCCTGGTGAACAGTTTGAATCGGCAGGACATCCGGCCGACACCTGTGAATTACTGTTTGTTAATCAGGGAACACTGACGTTAACGGTCGACGATAGACGCTTTATTATTCGGGAGGGCTGCTCCGCTGTAGCCAGAACCGATATGCCTCATGCCTACTTTAACGACACTAAGGAGGTGCTTGAATTTACCATGACAGTGAATGAAAAAAGCCGTTGATCACCGTGAGGAAGGCGCTAACAACCCGTCACCAGGACAGGGAAGCCTCGGCGCCCGATAAGCGTTATCGGGCGCCGACTATCTTTTATTTTATCGCAGGCGCGGCCTCTGGGTCATCGATATATAGCGTCTGGCTTGGGAAGGCGAAGTCAGCGCCGTTTTCCTGGACAATCGCAATAATTTTCAGGTAAACATCCTGCTGTACGGCAAGCCATTCCTGCCATACTGTCGTTTTGGTAAAGCAATACACCATAATATTCAGCGAAGAGTCGGCGAATTCATTAAAATAGACCAACAACGTCTGTTTCTGATCGATATCACTGTGCGCCTGCAGCATGTTTCTGATGGCATCCACGATGAGGCCAATTTTGTCGGCATCTTCGTAACGTAATCCAATAACTGTTTTAATTCGACGGTTGGTCATTCGTCCCGGGTTTTCAACACTAATGGATGAAAAGACGGAGTTCGGAACATACAGCGGGCGGTGGTCGAATGTGTTAATTCGGGTAATTCGCCAGCCGATTTCGGCGACTGTACCTTCGATATTTCTGTCAGGAGAGCGAATCCAGTCTCCGATACTGAAGGGGCGATCGAAATAGAGCATAATACCGGAGAAAAAATTGCTCAGGACATCTTTGCCCGCCATACCAACAGCGATACCGCCGATACCGCCAAAGGTCAGCAGACCGGACAGACTCATGCCAAAATGTTCGCCATACAGTAAGACAATCGCGACAATAATGGTAATTTTTATGACCCGCGCCAGGATACGGGTACTGGTGACATCTCTACCTTTATTGACCTGTGCTTTTTCAAACTGGTTAATAATCAGGAACAGTTTTATCGTCAGAATAAGCGCAATGAGCGAAGTGCAGATAAAATCAATGATCCCGGAAGAGATAAACCGCAAATTATAATCTTCAATAGCATTATTCAGGATGCTCCCAATGGTTCCAATTATAATCGCGTAAATAAAAAACTGCGCAGCATGGAACGTGAATCCTTTCTTCCACTGTACATTACGGCTCAGCCAAAATCTCACAACCAGTAACGCCATGCCGCAACTGAAAAGTATCGCCAGATTAAACGCGTTTTTGAGAAAAAATTCAGTGAACATTATTGTTTTCCGCTCCTTCCTACGATAACAGCTCAGAATGACCTGATTAACAGGTATTTTACCCAGGATAAACGCGCAGATCATCGATAAGTAAAAAGAAGAAGTAGTGCTATCAGCTTTAATTTCAGCGGCTTACTTTTTATGTAAATACAATGTCACGTTTTATGGGGCAGACATCGCGTGATTGTCATGGTATTGTTGCCATCAGGTAACAAAGTCATCTGTAAAGGACGATACTATGATCATGATGAAGCTGAAATCAGCGAAGGGGAAAAAATTTCTGTTATGCCTGCTGGTCGTGTTTATCGTTGCGGCCTCGGTGGTAACGCGCGCGACTATCGGCGGTGTGATTGAGCAATACCATATTCCGCTGTCCGAGTGGACAAGTTCCATGTATGCCATCCAGTCGGCAATGATTTTCGTTTACAGTCTGGTGTTCACTATTCTGCTGGCTATTCCTTTGGGGATCTATTTCCTCGGCGGAGATGAGTAACATTAATGAGGTATTGGCCGGATGGCAGCGCCATCCGGCAGGGCGGAAGAGGAATTAATCGTCCTCATCGTCCAGTTCAACCGGCGTCTGATACTCATCAGGCTTAATGACTAGCAGGTCGCAGCGCAGATGGTCAATGACCTGTTCTGCCGTGTTTCCCAGAAACGCGGCCGAGAGTCCGGTACGTCCAACAGTGCCAAGCACAACGATTCCCGCCTGGAGATGTTCGGCAAGATCCGGGATAACTTCTTCCGGCAAGCCTTTTTCCACATGTGTAACTTTCTCATCGATGCTGAATTTCTGGCGCAGCGCTTTCATCGCCAGTAAATGCTGGCCTCTGATGGCGTCGTTATACACGCTGGGATCAAATTCCGGCAGCTCAATGGCGATATTGATTGGCGTAACGGGGTAGGCGCCGACCAGGTGCACTTCGGTATGATTAACCTGCTCTGCCAACTGTAAGGTCTCTTTTACCAGCTTTTCGTTGAGAGCATTGTGATAGGGCTCTTCGCTTGCCAGGTTCACGGCGACCAGTGCTTTACCACCTTCTGGCCACGGCTGATCTTTGACCATCCACACGGGGCTTGGGCATTTGCGCAGTAAATGCCAGTCGGTAGGGGTGAAAATGACCGCTTCCAGTCGATCGTGCTGATGCGCCATTTTCAACACCAGATCGTGACTGCTGGCGATAACCTCCTGGATGATGGCCTCAAAGGGACGATTGTGCCAGACCACTTTAATTTCAATGGGGACACCGGCTTCAAGATAATATTTCGCCTGCTCACGTATCCAGGCTGTGCGTTGGCTTATTACACCCTGACGCATTGCGGTACGTTCGTCAGGAGAAAGCAGGGTGGTCATCTCATACGAGAAATCATAAATAGGCAGAAAAGCTTTAATTTTGCCGCCAATCCGTTGATGCAAATAAACTGCTCGCCGTAATGCGGGTTGATCGTCCTGGTTGGGATCGATGACCACCAGCATATTTTGATACATAGCCATACAGGGTCTCCTTACAACTGTCATCGCAGTTTGTAACTAAAGAGTAACTCAAATATGGTGAATGAAACAGAGGGAAGCGCTTCTGCCAGATCAATAAATCAGAAAAATTTAACGATATGGCAGAAGATGACATCAATGGTTTAGCTGATATTTAAGCGACGTTGCGTGTATGACCGGCCAGGGCCGCCAGCGCATCGCTGTTTTCAATAGTAATATACTTACCTTTCACCGCCAGCATACCGCTTTTCTGGAAACGGCCCAGCAGACGGCTAATGGTTTCGACCGTTAAGCCAAGGTAGTTGCCGATATCGCCACGGGTCATCGTCAGGCGGAATTCACGCGGTGAAAAACCACGCTGCGCAAAGCGACGGGACAGGTTGTAAATAAACGCGGCCAGACGTTCTTCGGCGTTTTTCTTCGACAATAACAGGATCATATCCTGATCGCCTTTAATTTCACCGCTCATCAGGCGCATCATTTGCTGACGCAGGTTAGGCATTTTTCCGGACAGGTCATCCAGCGTCTCAAAGGGGATTTCACATACCATAGAGGTTTCCAGCGCTTGCGCAAAGCTCGGATGATGACCGCTGCCAATGGCGTCAAAACCCACCAGGTCACCTGCTAAATGGAATCCAGTAATCTGTTCATCGCCTTGCTCGGTAATGGTGTAGCTTTTAATCGTTCCGGAGCGGATAGCATAGAGCGATTTCAGTTCATCACCTGCTTTAAACAGAGTTTGCCCTTTCTGAATGGGCTTTTTGCGCTCGATGATATTATCAAGCTGATCAAGCTCATGCTCGTTAAGTGTGAACGGGATGCAAAGCTGGCTGATACTGCAATCCTGGCAATGGATAGCACAACCGCCAGACTGAATGCGCCGTATAATTCGCTTTTCCGGGATCATAGGTCTGCTCAAGCCGTAATTGATATTTGTCAATTTTAACATCTTTTTGGTGAGCGCGTAAGTCTGAGCTATCCCGGAGAAGGAATAATTCAAGTATAAGTTTAATGAATGTTTGTATCTATTTGAAAATACGTAACTTATTTGTGGTTGCTTTACATGAAAGTGTGATCGATAAGGCACTTTTTGCCTGTATATTCATAATAAAAGATAGCCTTCATGGCGTAATAGCCACTCTTTTCGCTCTACGCCGCCAGCGTATCCGGTCATAGTGCCGTTACGCCCGATGACGCGATGACATGGAACGACAATACTGATTGGGTTCGCGCCATTTGCAGCACCGACTGCGCGTGCGGCGCCCGGACGTCCCAGTTGCTCCGCCAGTTGACCATAGTGCATCACCTGCCCGCAGGGGATAGTGCGCAAAGCCTGCCATACTTCTCGTTGAAAAGGCGTGCCCCCCGTGGCGGTCTCCAGGGTATCAATTACGGCGAGATTGCCTGCAAAATAATCTGCAAGTTTATCGCTGAGCCCACCGGGGTTAGTCGCAGAAATGCGTTCATAGCCTTCGTGACGGTAGTGTATGTCAAGCAGTTGCTCCATACGATCGCGGTACTGTTCCCACTCAACGGCCCGCAGTCGAAACTGCTCATCGCAAACCACCCATAACGGACCTAATGGCGTGGCTATCTTCTCTTCAAGTAATCTTAGCATCCGTTCTCTCACATCGTCTTAGTCTAACGTAAGAGACAAGATATCATGCCGGGAATACCCGCAACCATACTCCTTAAAAGATAGTCAGGGATAACACATTTAGCGACAGTAATATCGTTGGCGGAGAAAAATGGAGCCTGGCGACATCGTCCAGGCCCGAGAGGAGATATCGTGCGCTTTCCTTAACTATAGACACGCTATTTTTCGGTTGGCGTGTAACATATTTATAACTAATTTTTAAAGCGTTCGCTATTACTATGAGTGATTGATTACAATAAATCTTATCTCAAACTCACGGAGTTAACTGGAGTTAAAATATGACTTTATTAGCGTTAAAATACACTGAGGCGAGGCGGTTTATTTCATTACATTGTCGCTGTTATTGGAAATAACTGTAAACCGTTGTCGGTATAACAGGGCGCGGTTATGATAGCGGCTGTCGCAAAACGCTGGAGGATGAATCATGAACCTTGACGATAAAGCGCTGTTTCTTGACGCCATGGAGGATGTCCAGCCGCTGAAACGCTATACTGATGTACACTGGCAGCCAACGCGTAATCTTAAAACGCCCCAGCGTATCGACACGCTTCAGCTTGATAATTTCCTGACGACGGGATTTCTGGATATTCTGCCGCTGAATGAACCGCTGGAATTTCGTCGGGAAGGATTGCAGCAAGGTGTCATCGACAAATTACGCAGTGGGAAATACCCTCAGCAGGCCAGCCTCAATTTGCTACGCCAGCCGGTCGAAACGTGCCGCAAACTGCTGTTTCGTTTTATCCTGGAGGCGCAGAAGGAAGGCTTACGTAATGTCCTGATCATTCATGGTAAAGGGCGAGAGGCGAAGTCGCATGCCAATATCATCCGAAGCTATGTGGCTCGCTGGTTGACAGAGTTTGAGGATGTACAGGCTTATTGTTCGGCGCTGCCGCACCATGGCGGCGGCGGGGCATGTTATGTTGCGCTACGTAAAACGGTGCAGGCTAAACAGGATAACTGGGAGCGTCATGCGAAGCGCAGTCGGTAAATCGTTGCCGCTGGCGGACAGGACCGCCAGCGCAGGTTCGCGCAAACCCGGTTTCATGCCTGATATAACGCCTCATCCAAACGCTTAAGATTCTGCAAGAGAACGGGTTATAACCAGACTGTCCGCGGTAATAGCACGGAAAACATTAATTCGCTTATTTAAGCATCTATTAAAACGTACTCTTATCCAGCTTAACTGTTAAGCGGAAAATGGTGATAACGGCATCACTTGTTAATGAGGATGGATGAATATCCTGGTATAGCGAAGGTGTGTGAATTTATCTGTCGCACTAAGCGAAATGGCGATGGTCTGGTGTTGAATATGGAGAATGTGAAAGAAACGAATGGCAATACATATCTGAAATGCTATAAAAATAAAACCTGTCTCTTATCCTGGTTGTAGGCTATCAAAAATGTTAAGAAATGTTAGCATCAGGACATGTATTATTCTATTTATGGTATGTACGTTTCTATTGGTGGATGCTTTACAAATAACTTTTTTGAATGATCTTCGTATTTTAATTACGTTTAATATCATCTATCTTGCCTCAATATTACTGCTTTGGTGGTATATAACCTATTATCTGGTTGTACCTATTAATACCGTTAAGAAAAGTATTGAAGAGGTCACGGCAGGAAACTTGTCTATTCATATATCCGAATTTGGCAATAATTGCGCCGGGCGGCTGATTCCCGGTATTAATAGCCTGTCAGATAATATTTCCGCGCTGGTGAACGAAATCAGATCCTCTTCACAAACGGCAATGACGCTTTCTGAGCAACTGGCGGCGCGCAGTATGGCGCTATCCGTAAAGACGGAACAGCAGTCGGCCTCGTTAATTCAAACTGCCGCCAGTATGGATGAAATGGCGGCGAGCACCAAAAACAATGCGGATAATACCCGAATGGCGAGCATTCAGGCGGATTGTGCAACTCAATGCGCCCGTAAAGGCGGCGAATTAATGGTGCGGGTTGCAGAAAATATGCGTTCTATTACCGACTGTGCGTCGCAGATGACAGAGATTATTTCGTTGATTGACGGTATCGCATTTCAGACCAATATTCTGGCGCTTAACGCGGCGGTAGAGGCTGCGCGGGCGGGCGATCATGGAAAAGGTTTTTCCGTGGTGGCCGGGGAAGTGCGTAATCTGGCGCATCGTAGCGCCGAGGCGGCAAAAAGTATCAAAGCGCTTATCGACGTTACGCATGACAATGTTCGGCAGGGGGCTGCTATTGTGCAGGAAGCTGAAAAAAATATGGAGGAGATTGTCGGCGGCTCCGGGCAATTAAACTTGCTGATGAGTGAAATTTCCACCACCACACGGGAGCAGGAAAAAGGCATAAACCAGATAACTCTGGCGTTGAGTGATCTGGAAAGCGCAACCCATAGCAATGTTTTAATGGTTGAAGCGTTATCTGCTTCCTCGGATGTTTTGAAGGCGCAGGTGATCGAGTTACAGACTAAAACCAACAAATTTCGCTTGGGTCAGCCGGGTTACAGCGAACACGCGCTGTCGCGCCCTCATGCTTCGTCTCTCTCTACCATCACCAGTCGCGGTCAGTCCTGGTAATACATTTTTGGTAAGCGCCTGTTGCTAAGGTGCTTTTTTCGCACGTTCCCGTCATTCTTTTTGCGCAATGAGAAAATGAGAGATTGCTTAACCTTTCTCGAAAGCTAGACTAACGGCATGAGAGTCGTAACGTGGAGGCGCTGTGGAAGCCATTAAGGGATCGGATGTGAACGTGCCGGATGCCGTTTTCGCATGGCTATTGGATGGTCGTGGTGGAGTAAAACCGCTCGAAGATAATGATGTGATCGATAGCCAGCATCCCTGTTGGCTACATCTTAATTATACCCACCCGGACAGCGCCCGCTGGTTGGCTTCAACGCCTTTGCTCCCCAATAACGTGCGTGATGCGCTGGCAGGTGAAAGTTCGCGTCCGCGCGTAAGCCGTATGGGGGAAGGGACGCTCATTACGCTGCGTTGTATTAATGGCAGTACTGATGAACGCCCGGATCAATTGGTGGCAATACGTTTATATATGGATGAGCGGCTCATTGTGTCTACCCGTCAGCGAAAGGTTCTGGCGCTGGACGATGTGGTCAGTGATTTGCAGGAAGGCGCCGGGCCAGCAGATTGCGGTGGCTGGTTAGTCGATGTGTGCGATGCGTTAACCGATCATGCCAGTGAATTTATTGAACAACTGCACGATAAAATTATCGACCTGGAAGATAACCTTCTTGACCAGCAGATCCCGCCGCGTGGCTTCCTGGCGTTATTACGTAAGCAATTGATTGTCATGCGGCGCTATATGGCGCCGCAGCGCGACGTTTACGCCCGGCTTGCGAGCGAACGTTTGCCGTGGATGAGCGACGATCACCGGCGCAGAATGCAGGATATCGCCGACAGGCTGGGAAGAGGGCTGGATGAAATTGACGCTTGTATCGCGCGTACTGGGATCATGGCGGATGAAATTGCCCAGGTGATGCAGGAGTCTCTGGCGCGCAGAACTTATACCATGTCGCTTATGGCGATGGTTTTTCTGCCCAGCACTTTCTTAACGGGGTTATTTGGCGTCAACCTGGGCGGTATTCCCGGCGGCGGGTGGCGGTTCGGCTTTTCGCTGTTTTGTATTCTGTTAGTTGTCCTGATCGGTGGTGTTACTTTATGGTTGCATCGCAGTAAATGGTTGTAACATCAGCGCTTTTCAGACCGTTCTGGATGAAAAAAGGCCGAGAAATTTGAGCGAAGTCAATAAACCATCTACCTATTCGGGGCAATATCTCTCTCGCAGGTGAATGCAACGTCAAGCGATGGGCGTTGCGCTCCATATTGTCTTACTTCCTTTTTTGAATTACTGCATAGCACAATTGATTCGTACGACGCCGGCTTAGATTAGTCGGCTTTTTTTTGCTTGCAGGATATCAGCGTCTACCCTTTAAGAGTCTGATTGACATTCCGGAGGGTAATATGAGCTATCTTTTGACCTTATTGTATCAGCACTCGTCCTTGTCGGACCCGATTCCCACCGATCCTGTTCCCATTCCCGAACCGCTTCCTCGTCCTCAACCAATGCCCGATCCGCCGCCCGACGAAGAACCGATTAAAATGTCGCATCAAACGCCCGGATCTGCGAGGATACGCGCCTGCTGACTATAAGTCGTTACCGCGAGAGTAAATTGTGACCGCTTTTTCAACCCTGAATGTTCTGCCCGCCGCCCAGCTCAATAACCTTAATGAGCTGGGCTATCTTGAGATGACGCCTGTTCAGGCTGCGGCATTACCGGCCATTCTGGCGGGTAATGATGTGCGTGTGCAGGCAAAGACCGGTAGCGGTAAAACGGCGACCTTTGGTCTTGGACTCTTGCATCGAATTGACGTCAGCCTGTTTCAGACGCAGGCGTTGGTGCTGTGCCCGACGCGGGAGCTTGCGGACCAGGTTGCCGGAGAGCTGCGTCGTCTGGCCCGTTTTCTGCCAAATACCAAAATTCTGACCTTATGCGGCGGACAACCTTTTAGCGTGCAGCGCGACTCTCTTCAGCACGCGCCGCATATCATTGTCGCGACACCGGGGCGCCTGCTGGATCATTTACAAAAAGGAACCGTATCGCTGGATGCCCTGCATATCCTGGTAATGGATGAAGCGGACCGAATGCTGGACATGGGATTCAGTGATGCCATTGATGAGGTGATCCGCTTTGCGCCCGCGGCGCGCCAGACGTTGTTGTTTTCGGCGACCTGGCCTGAGGCTATCGCGGCGATTAGCAGTCGTGTACAGCAACAGCCAATGTGTATTGAAATCGATACGGTAGATGCGCTACCGGCTATCGAACAACAATTCTTCGAAACGTCTACGCATGAAAAAATTTCGCTGCTGCAAACGTTGCTTAGCCAACATCAGCCAGCCTCCTGTGTGGTGTTTTGCAATACCAAAAAAGATTGTCAGGCCGTTTGTGATGCGCTTAATGCGGCAGGGCAAAGCGCATTGGCGCTCCACGGCGATCTGGAACAACGCGACCGCGACCAGACGTTGGTACGTTTTTCGAATAGCAGCGCGCGCATTCTGGTTGCCACCGACGTTGCTGCGCGAGGGTTAGACATTAAATCGCTCGAACTGGTAGTTAACTATGAACTGGCCTGGGACCCCGAGGTTCATGTTCATCGTATTGGCCGTACGGCGCGCGCAGGAAGCAGCGGTCTGGCGATCAGTTTCTGCGCGCCGGAAGAGGCGCAGCGGGCGAATATTCTTTCAGAAATGTTGCAACTCAAGCTGAACTGGCTGAATGCGCCCGCCCAGCAGCCGTTGCTTCCTCTGGTCGCAGAGATGGCGACCCTATGTATTGACGGTGGTAAAAAAGCGAAAATGCGTCCGGGAGATATTTTGGGTGCGCTGACTGGCGATATTGGATTAGACGGGGCGGATATCGGCAAAATTAACGTGCATCCAATGCTCGTTTACGTCGCCGTACGTCAAGCGGTAGCGCAAAAAGCCTGGAAGCAGTTGCAAAACGGGAAGATCAAAGGCAAGTCATGCCGGGTACGACTATTAAAATGATCGATAGCATGGCGTCTCAGCGGAGTGCTGAGACGCCTGCAAATTATTTCACTTCGATAACATCAAGCCGCAACGCGTCTAAGGAAGTGTCATCTTCTTCCGGCTGCCAGCCAGCGGGCTGCAATGGAATCTCTTCACGATCGAACGCTAAATCGCCGCCGTCGACTACCTCGGAACCGTGAGCGATGCCTTTGAAATCGAACAGATTAGTGTCACAAAGGTGAGACGGCACGACATTCTGCATGGCGCTAAACATCGTCTCGATCCGTCCAGGATAGCGTTTATCCCAGTCGCGCAGCATGTCGGCAATCACCTGGCGTTGCAGGTTGGGTTGCGAACCGCACAGATTACAAGGAATGATAGGGAAGGCTTTGGCCTCAGCAAAACGGACAATATCTTTCTCGCGGCAGTAAGCCAGCGGGCGGATCACGATATGTTTGCCGTCATCGCTCATCAGCTTCGGCGGCATCCCTTTCATTTTTCCGCCATAGAACATATTCAGAAACAGGGTTTGCAGAATATCGTCGCGATGGTGGCCCAGGGCGATTTTGGTCGCGCCCAGTTCAGTCGCGGTACGATACAGGATACCGCGACGCAAACGCGAGCACAGCGAGCAGGTGGTTTTTCCTTCCGGAATCTTCTCTTTAACAATACCGTAAGTGTTTTCTTCAACTATTTTATATTCTACGCCCAACTGCTCAAGATAGGCTGGCAGGATATGCTCCGGGAAGCCCGGTTGTTTTTGATCAAGGTTGACGGCGACCAGTGAAAAATTGATCGGGGCGCTTTGCTGCAAATTACGTAAAATTTCCAGCATTGTATAGCTATCTTTACCGCCAGAAAGGCAAACCATAATGCGATCGCCTTCTTCAATCATATTGAAATCGGCAATCGCTTCGCCAACGTTACGGCGCAGACGTTTTTGCAACTTGTTCAGGTTGTACTGTTCTTTCTTTGTAACTTGATGATTATCTTGCATTATTTACTTTCTCAGGAACAAAAATGGGCATAATAAATGATGGCCGGCAGGCAAAGTATTTGCGTATGGTACGGATTACAGCGATGAATGCCAGCACGTTTTACAGCGGCGTTCCATCTGGTGCCCAGCCTGTTCACCGGGTAATGCGATTTCTGTAAGGCAAAATGGAGTTCGCCTGTTAAATAACGTTTCTCGACCAGTGGCGCAGAGAATATAATCATGAGAGATCTCATTCATCATTAAATGACATGACTCCGACGGGGTTTATCCGAAGTCTTCAGAAAGACGAAGATCTCTGATGTATCACTACACTGATTTTGGGCCAGGGTCAGTACCGCTTGATGAGTATGGTGATGTAAATGAATGTGTTAAAGTAGAGATAGTCATCTTTTCTTATAACTGGACTAATCTGATAGTTAATTTAATTGTGTGGACATTTTTCAATGGATGACTAAATTACTTTCATTGAATGTAATTTAATAGTTAACTATATAATCTATGGCTGTTTTCTCTTATATTTGTGATGTATATAACAAATCAGGCGGTTTATCTAATAGATAACTCAGTGGGTTGTATTTTTGTTGACTGTATGTTGGTTAAAGTACGCTTGCATAAACATAATGATATTTTTATTTAAAAACCAATCAACACTCTGTGTATTAACGTACTTCTAGTTAGATCTGATACCTGGCGTTTGTTCTTATTATATCATCCGCAATTTTTACAGGAGGGAATAATGCCCGTAACATTAGAACATGTATCTTCCAGAACGGTACAGCAGAAGTTAAATACAAAAGGTATCAGAACTTGGGACACCATACAGTACCTTTCAGCTTTGGATGGAGCGCATAAGGATACTGTTTTTCATGAACAAATATCTAATCTACCCGAAGAGTATATTCATCTGGATGAGATGGCCCGAGATGAAAAAGAATATAGCTTAAATATTTATGAGTTCTTTTTTGAGTCAACGTCTGAAATTATATGTGAAGATATTAAATCAACTTTAGATTTTTATTATTTGAATAGTCCAACATTTCGTCGGTTGGTTAATTATAGAGTCGATTATAGTATAAATAACGATATTGATACCAGTAAGTGTGAAGTAATAGTATCCCCAAATTATAGTTATGAAAATGCTGAAGGGAGTCGTGTGTATTTATCGTTGCCGTTTAATAAGAAAGGTTTTCCTATCGATCCTGAATCTAACGACTGTGATAATAATATATCATCAGAAAAAGTATTGTTAGATTTATTTTTGAAGCATATTTTATACGATGATTTGAAAGCGGATCATGATGTTACAAATATATATTCTAATGTTATTTATAAGGAAATTGATTCTACGGCTATGGCACATGCATCGTTGTGTTTTTCTCAGGCAGCGGTGAGCGATGGGCATGAGTTATTTAATATTGACAGCGTAACTACTCTACCTAAAAGTACTGAGCAAATCATATTTGAGGGAAAGGAAATACAAAAAGAAATTTTATCCTATTTTGAAAGGAGTAATAATTTTCAGCCAGTCACCGTTCATAAGATGGAGAGAAATATAAAAAATATCGCAGTAACGGGTTTATTACTATCATCCAGATTAACAATAGCAGACGGTAATGGGCTAAAAAATGATAATTCAGAAGACAAGAATAATTTTCCATCCAATAAAGAACAACTGAGATATGCAAGGGCTCTCCCGGAGGATCATTCCGCCCCAAATATGGAGCCTCATCCGTTAGGTAAGATGATAGATGAAATAGTCAAACATTCTTCATTTGCTGCAGGATTGCCACTTCTCGAAATGCTCAAAAAACTTGGAGATGAGCAGTTGATGAATGATTATAAAAGAGGCTATCATGAATTACTTGTATTTTCTCAAACAGGGCAGTGGACGCATGGTGGAAGAAGACTTGCTGCTGAATATATGTTCAAGGGCCTTATAATTCATTTGAATGAGATTGAAATACTTCTTAATAATGGAAGCAAGGTTTCTTTTGAGTATTTTGTAAAAGAACATATTGAACATCAATATAAAATATATGGGTTAATCGCTCGTGATATGCTGGTTCATCCTTTATATATTAGTTCCAGAATTTTAGCAACCAGACAAATTGCATCTGTCCTGGCAAATGAAAGCCATTATACGAAAGTACTAAATCAAAAATTTCCAGAGGTTTCGAGTTCAAACTTTGATACTTTCTATGGCAAGGAGGCTATTTTTACAGCATTAAATATTGTGAATTTTTACAGAAAAGAAAAAAGGATGTCCACATTTAACACTAAAAAGATGAAAGATCTTTTTAAGCGAGTTCAATTAGTAATACATCATTTATCCAGGAATGGTGGTGATAAAATATTGCTTAGTCCTGATGGCATAAAATATAATTTTAGCATCATGCGTAATATTATTCATTTGTGTACAAAGATAACTGGTCCAGTTAATGATAAAAAAATAAATGCCCTATCAAGAAAAATTGTGGTTAATAATGAATTTTCCAGACATATTAAGTCTTTGTTTCCCAGAGGGAACGGATTTTTAGAGCTTTTAATGAAGGCCGCTATCGATACACAACTAAATTGGGCGGAAAAATATTATAGAGCAGAGACACATGTCAAAGATCATATGCAAGACTGTGATCTATTAGGGTTAATGAATATAAATAAAATGTTGCGAGATACAGTTGTTGGGCTTATTCATGAGATTAGCGATATTGTACAATCGAGTTGGCTGACAGCAGAAGAACAACATGAAAAACAGGTTCAGTCTCTCGAAGCGTTCAAAAGGAAAGTCTCATCCATGGATGGCGGACAAGCTTTCGTGTATGGTTTTAATAAAGTCATTCAGGAGGGGCTATGGGGATTAATTGAATTGAGTTTTGATGTTGATGATACCGCTCATCATCGAACAGTTTCCTCACTAAGTCCAGCATCAAGATCAGGGCTTCATTTTTTAGGAACTATCTGGAATATTGTAATGAGTTTTGTCCCCGGTTTTAATGCGCTAGCTGGTACCAGCAGTATTCTCAATCGGGCTATTGTGGAAAACTCTGCTGATGTATGTGGATACATTCAGGATGTTATACGTATTGGTATGGAGGCTGCTCCTGTTGCAGAAGCGAAGTTTACAGAAAGGGCGTCGAATGCAAAATATACTGGTCTCCGCTTTGTTGAAAGTAAGATAGAGACTGGTGTAATAAAAGCGCCGATTCAAAAAGGTAGTAATTATAAAGTTATAGAGTCAATAGAAAATATTGATTTTATTTATCAAAAGAGCAATCGGAAAATTCTTGAGTTAAATCCTGAGGGAAGTGATGGACTCTATCGCGCTACAGGGTTTGATAAAGAAACGCATGGTTATTATAAACAGTCAGGAGAAGGCTTTTACAGAAAGCAAAAATCATTTCTACCGTCGTCCGCGGAAAATCCGAATACAATAAGATATAATGACAGAGAAATAGTTTTGACTAAAGACCCTGCATCAGAAATTTATCAGGGAACCTTTTCTGATACCGGGAAAAATGCGGGTATTACCTTTTACAGAAGTTCTGACGGTAAATTTTATCAGGTGTCAGGACTGAAAGGGGGAGGGCCTATACGACATGTTGATAAACCTTATTCGGAGTTGAGAGAAGGAGATATTGGTTATGATGAGGATCTTCTGGATATTTCCGATGATTCACCACTACTGGAGGACATGCTGCCTTCCCTGTCAGAAGAATTATATCCTACATCAGAAGAAAATGTGCAAAGTGTCTATAAAAAACTCCAGAGTGGGGATACTGCAGCAGGTGAGATTGAAGTTGTATTATGCAGGGGGACAACTGGCCCGCAGGCTGAAAATATTGTTAAGTTTAAAACAGCAGGAGGTGTGGAGGGGCCCGATCCAAATATATTGCCTGTCTCTGTAGAAACCGCCAGGGAGCAGGTTCGGAGTGGAAGAGTGGTACCTGAATTTACAACAGATCTTAGTGTTGCAGATAGATTTAGCAGGGAGCATCATCTTATTATCGTTAAGACAAAAGTGAAATATCTTACGCGAGGCAGTACAAGTGAAAGCGGTTGGGTTATGCCACATACTGCACCAGTGGAACCTGTTGGTATCATTGACCGGACGTATGGTCATGCAGAAAATATCGGACAGGCAAACGCTTCTAAGTAAGCAGAGCCTCAGAACCAGGATGGACATCATAAATGGTGACCGGAAGGGCAGACAGCACTTCCGGGTATATGTCTGTTGAAAAACAGCTTGTACAGAATGGCTACAGGTCAGGATGATGTATTTCTATCCCTCTTCCGGTGAAGGTGGTTCCTCCTTAACCTGCGCGGAGCGTAGTGCTTCACCTGACTCAAAATGCCGGTAGTCTGGTCCGTAATCAAACCACAGTTCTTCCCCGGCGCTGATGTCGCGTGTGGTGACGTAAAAGTGAATATTCTTCCCGACAAGCACCGCGCTGACGTTCTGTCTTGCTTCTGTCTCCGCTGTCCGGTGGGTAAATGCCGGACTGTTAATCAGGCTGAGGATATTTCCTTCCGGCCAGGCGGACACCAGGCGCTCCTGGCTTCGCGTGGCAAAATAATAATTACCGGCTTCCTTCCCATATTCTTTTTCGTATTCACACCGTATCTTTTCACTGTCCAGCAGGCGGCCGGAGTAGGGGCCCAGTACGGTAAACGCCGCCAGATCGATTCGCGCGTAGACTGTGCGCCCCCTGTAACCGTCGCTGTCATCAAGGGGAATAGCGACGGACATCATGGCATTCATTCGCGCATCATGCTTTCCTTCATTTTGCAGAAACCAGCGAATATCCTGATTAATTCTGGCTTTGGTCTGCCGGGATAACAGGTTAAAAAGAGGCCCCCACCGTGTAACCTGTAAGGTTTCAATCCTGCCTTCCGCCTGGGTCATCACCGATATCGCCGGGTCACGCCAGTGCCGCAGAATGGGTAAGTTATTGTTTATCTGGTGTGTTCGCCAGGTAACGTCATCTTCCTCTTCCTTGATCTGTTTTGCCGGCGGGGCTGAGATATCCTCTTTGGTCGAGGGAGGCGACCGTTTTTCCCCGCTGTGCTCCGGGGGCGCAGTCATGCTGACGGCTATCTCATCGCCTGTGGTTGTTGCTGCGGATGTTGATGCCTGTGGGCTGTCACTCGTGACGGTTGAGGGCGGCGACGGACGTGATGTGCCTCTGGATGGCATCTCACTGTCTGTCGGTGCCAGATACTTTCTTGCGCTTATATAAGATATCCCCCGGGCCTGCGCCCATGTGGCCCATCCACCTGATGTCCGGCGTTCCTCCGGTGACATGTTCAACCATGCCAGAAGTTGCGCCTCTGTAATGGGGGAGCCCCTCTCCCTGGGAGGTTGTAGCCGTACCACCACCTGGGGCTTCAGTCCTGTCTTTGTCAGATAGGCACTCGCACTATTAATGTCTATGCCCTGTGCCTGCGCCCACGTCATCCACCCGCCTGCCTCGCGTTTCGCCTCCAGTGGCAGGTCCTGCCACGCTCGAATCTGCTGATTTGTAATAGGGGTACCTCTTTCCCCGGGCGGTTTCAGGCGCTCTGTACCAAAGGGGGTCAGCCCGCGGTTGGTCAGAAAGATTCCTGCACTTCCGATGGTTATCCCCTGTGCCTGTGCCCACCTTATCCAGCCGCCTGTCTCGCGTTTCGCCTCCAGTGGCAGGTCCTTCCACGCTCGAATCTGCTGATTTGTAATAGGGGTACCTCTTTCCCCGGGCGGTTGTAGTCGTATTGCCCCCCGGGGCGTCAGTCCAGTGTTTGTCAGGCAGGCACTGGCACTGTCGATGTTTATCCCCTGTGCCTGTGCCCACCTTATCCAGCCGCCTGCCTCGCGTTTCGCTTCCTGTGGCAGGTCCTGCCACGCTCGAATCTGCATATTTATAATAGGGGTACCTCTCTCCCCGGGCGGTTGTAGCCGTATTGCCCCCTTGGGCGTCAGTCCAGTGTTTGTCAGGCAGACACCGGCACTACCGATGTTTATCCCCTGTGACTGTGCCCACCTTATCCAGCCGCCTGCCTCGCGTTTCGCTTCCTGTGGCAGATCCCGCCACACCTGAATCTGTGCGTTAGTAATGGAAGAACCTCTCTCCCCGGGCGGCTGTAGTCGTATTGCCCCCTTTGGCCTTAGTCCAGTGTTTGTCAGGCAGGCACCGGCACTGCCGATGTTTATCCCCTGTGACTGCGCCCATACTTTCCAGCCGCCTGCCTCGCGTTTCGCTTCCTGTGGCAGGTCCCGCCATGTCTGAATTTGCAGATTTGTAATAGGGGAACCTTTTGGGCGTGCTTCGACGCTCCCTCCTGTCCCTGTTACGGTAGCTGTCTGGTTGTCATCACTGACTGAGGACCGTGGGCTGTCAACAGCCTCTTTCTGGTGTTGTGTCGAATGCCATTCCTGGTCGCTCAGGTGAAGTGTGACGGAGGGAAAGTCGCTATTTTTACCGGAGGCAATCATGCAGATGGTTTCACCGGTACCGAGTATTCGCTCTGCGGTGAAGTTAGCCTGCCGTCCCGGAGATGCCAGCGCCTTCAGTCTTAAAAAGTGCTTCAGCCTGTCCGGTGGGGACATTCCTTCATCCGGCTGATAAAAAGCGCGAAAGCACTGTGCAGCTTCATCCTGAGCAGACAGAGCGAACCAGTCCCTGATACTGCTCCACATCCCGCTGAAATCGGGGACTGATGTGCTGCCAGGTGTTGGTGAACGAAAATGAATGACTGCTCCAATCCCCCGCATAGGACCTCCTGCTGATGCTTAGCTGGTTTTAGTGTTCTACCATTGTTTATTATTATTTTCTTTTAAATTATGACCATCAGGACTACTTCGATACGGCCCGGTCGGGCTCAACAAAAAAGGAGTGTCTGGTCACTATTTGATGTTTTTCGACCGCTAATTTGCAGAGCATAGATGAAGCAAGTTGAAGACTTTTCCCGGTGGCAAATATGGGGCAAAATAGCGAACAAGAGGGAAAAAATGGTCACCAGGATTACTTAAAATATCATCATCGCCTAAAAATACCGAAACGAAGAAGAAATGTATGACTAAAGAAGCTGTAATCTTCCTTTTTATCGCCATCGTGGTAGAAGTTATCGCTACGATCTCATTAAAATTATCGGATAGTTTTACACGTCTTGTACCGAGCCTCGTTACCATTATCGGATATTGTATTGCGTTTTGGTGTCTCACCATCCCAATGCGAACCATCCCTGCTGGTATCATTTATGCCATCTGGTCTGGGGTAGGGATTGTACTTATTGGATTGATGGGATGGTTATTTCTGGGCCAAAAACTGGATATGCCGGCAATCGTTGGTATGTTGCTTATCATCTGCGGCGTAATTGTGATCAATCTGTTTTCAAAAAGCGTAAGTCACTAGGCGATGATGATGGTTGATTTGAGCCCGCACTCTATTATGCGGGCTCGGACTTTTAGCGTACAACCAGTACGGAGCACTCCGCATGACGCACAACGGCTGCGGCGTTGGAGCCCAGCAAATAGGTGGTAATATCCGGGCGATGCGAGGCGATAATCACCATATCGGCCGGTAATTTTTTCGCCATTTCCAGAATTTTATCTTTAGGAGAGCCTTCAGCAACGTGAGCCTGTACGCGGTCAGCGGGAAGGTTAAATTTCTTGATAATCGCTTCCAGTTGAGATTTGGCTTCGGCTTTCAGATCGTCCATTGCGGGGAGCTCCGCGGAATAAGCGAGCCCTAGTGAAGCGTAATAAGGCAAAGACGGGATTACAGTCAAAAAGTGCACCTTAGCGTCGTCAATCTTTGCTTCTGCTTCGACATGCGCAATTACGCGTTGAGTTAATTCTGAATCTGAAATATCGATGGGTACAAGAATCGTTCTGTTCATAAAACCTCCTGTTTAAGTATCCTCTGAAATTCTACTCCCTAATGGCACTTTATGTACAATGACATACGTCACATTTTAGGTGCTGCTCCACGGTGGTCTGAGGGGGCTATCAACAAGGGATGATGGCGTAATATAAAGAGTATTCCCTGTAAATAATCAGCGGGTTGACGCTAAGACTCTATTTCCTCCTTGCCGGGAAAGACCTAAAAAGAGATGTTACCGTTTAATTCAATAATTAATGAAATAATTCGTAGTGAAATAAATATAATTGATACGAATGCTTTCAGGTATATTATATGAAATAAAAATTATACAATATCATTCGGTTTCGATATTCTACGTCTGTTATATGCCTTTATTGTCACATATTCATTTTGTCGTTGGGCCATTGCGTTAACCTTTGCTTTCCAGCGTATAAATTGACAAGCCCGAACGGATGTTCGGGCTTTTTTTGTGTCCAGGTTAATCCTTAGAATATTTTTTAATCTGCGCCGGGTTTTTCCGCTTTTCCTGCAAGCAATGCAAGAAAGTCATAGCGTTTTTGCAGATCCATCGCGGCATCTTGCCATAATTGTTCAGCCACTTCAGGCTGTTGCGCATTCAGGCGACGGAAACGCTGTTCATTCAGCAACGTTTCCGCCAGTGCATCTGACGGTGGTCGGGAATCCAGTGCCAGCGGCGGCTTGCCTTCATCCGCACGGCGGGGATCGAAGCGGTATAACGGCCAGAAACCGGTAGCCGTTAACTGGCGCATCTGATCGTGGCTCAGCGCCAGATCGTAGCCATGCTCCTCACAGGGGCTGTAGGCAATGATCAGCGACGGGCCTGGCCAGGCTTCAGCCTCCTGGATGGCTTTCACCGTCTGGTTTAATTGTGCGCCCAGCGAAATTTGTGCGACATAAACATGACCATACATCATCATGCTGACGCCAAGGTCTTTACGGGCTTTACGTTTGCCATGTTCGCCAAACTTAGTGACGGCGCCAAGCGGCGTCGCCTTCGACGCCTGGCCACCAGTATTGGAATAACACTGCGTATCCAGAACCAGGATATTGACGTTTTCCGTCAGGCTTAACACATGATCCAAACCGCCAAAGCCGATGTCGTATGCCCAACCATCGCCGCCAATCAGCCAGATTGATTTTTCCACCAGCGCATCAGCATCCTTTAACAGTTCATCTGCGCCTGCAACCGATTTCAGATGTTGGCGCAATGCGGCGACCTGTTCACGCCGAATATCAGGCGTCGCTTCCGTATGCAGCGCCTCGTTTAATTCCGCGGGAATGCGATCGGCGAATTGCGCCAGTAAACGCATAACGCGCGCCCGATGCTGATCCACGCTCAGACGGAAACCAAGACCAAATTCCGCGTTATCTTCAAATAACGAGTTCGCCCACGCCGGGCCGCGTCCGTTGGCATCGGTGGTATAAGGCGTGGAGGGTAAGTTACCGCCGTAAATAGAGGAACATCCCGTGGCGTTAGCGATTAACATTCTGTCGCCATATAACTGAGTCAGCAGTTTAATATACGGCGTTTCACCGCAACCGGAACAGGCGCCGGAATATTCAAACAGCGGCGTAATGAGCTGCGACGTGCGGATATCAATCCGTTCCAGTTTGCTGCGATCGATTTCTGGTAAGTCGAGGAAGAAGTCATAATTCACTTTTTCTTCTTCCACATGCTCAAGGCGCGACATCATGTTAATCGCCTTGATCTGTGGATTTTGCCGATCTTTAGCCGGGCAGACCTCTACGCATAAATTACAGCCAGTACAGTCTTCTGGCGCGACCTGCAGCACATATTTCTGGCCGCGCATATCGCGGGACTTCACGTCCAGCGAATGCAGGCTGGCCGGCGCGTTCTCCATCGCCTGAGGGGAAACGACTTTCGCACGAATCGCCGAGTGAGGGCAGGCGGCGACGCAGTGATTACATTGTGTACACAGTTCCTCTTTCCAGACAGGAATCTCTTCGGCGATATTGCGTTTTTCCCAGCGGGTGGTGCCCATCGGCCATGTTCCGTCCGGCGGCAGGGCGGAAACAGGCAGTGCGTCGCCAAGACCCGCCAACATGGCGGCGGTAACGGTTTTTACGAAATCCGGCGCGGCGTCGGAGACGACCGGCGGGCGATGTGCGCTGTGGGAATTGACCGCCTGCAACGGCACTTCCGCCAGCGACGCTTGTGCCAGAGCCAACGCCTGCCAGTTACGCTCAACCAGATCCTGACCTTTGCTGCTATAGCTTTTGGCAATCGCGCCCTGCAACTCAACCAGAGCGTTATTGCCAGGAAGAATATGCGTCAGGTGGAAGAAAGCCATCTGCATGACGGTATTGATGCGTGCGCCAAGTCCGCATTCGCGGGCGATTTTCGCCGCGTTAACCACGTAAAAACGCGCCTTTTTCTGATTCAACACCGCCTGAACTTCTTGCGGCAGACGCGACCAGACCTCGTCGGCGCTGTACGGCGTGTTAAGCAGGAAGATACCGCCTGGCTTCAGACGCTCCGCCATCTGGTATTTATCGATAAATTGTAATTGATGGCAGCCGACAAAATCCGCTTGGGCAATTAAGTAAGCGGAACGAATTGGTTTTTCGCTGACGCGCAGGTGCGATACCGTGAGCCCGCCAGCTTTTTTAGAGTCATAAACGAAATAACCTTGCGCATACCACGGCGTAGAATTACCGATAATTTTAATATTATTTTTCGTGGCCGATACGCTGCCGTCGCTTCCCAGACCGTAAAATAACGCTTCCAGTTTAGCGCTACCGGGCAGGGTATTTTCCGGTAATGGCAGCGAGAGGTTAGTGACGTCGTCATAAATACCCACCGTAAACCGTGGTTTGGGTTTCGCGCGGCTGAGTTCATTAAAGACCGCCAGTACGCACGCCGGGCCGAACTCTTTGGATGATAGCCCATAACGGCCGCCAATGGTGCGCGGCAACGTTTCGCGCTCGCCATTATTAAAGGCCTCCGCCAGTGCGGTCATCACGTCCAGATAAAGCGGCTCAGCCTGCGCGCCAGGCTCTTTGGTACGATCCAGCACGGCGATAGCGCGAACGGTTTCCGGCAATGCCTGTAACAAATGTTTGGCCGAGAAGGGGCGGAACAGACGGACTTTCAGGACGCCGACCTTTTCTCCGCGGACAAGTAACGCATCCACGACCTCTTCGCAGGTGCCGAGGGCGGACCCCATCACAATGATGACGCGTTCAGCCAGGGGATGGCCATAATATTCAAATGGCTGGTACTGGCGCCCCGTAGCATCGCCAAATGCCTTCATCGCCTGTTCTACGTGATCATAAACGGCGTTGTACCACGGATTGGTCGCTTCGCGAGACTGGAAGTACGTGTCCGGATTCGCTGATGTTCCTCGAATCACCGGATGTTCCGGATTCAGAGCACGGGCGCGGTGGGCGTCAATCTCCGCCTGCGGCATCAGGTTCAGAATAGTTTCATCCGTTAGCGGTATAATTTTGTTGATTTCATGCGATGTACGGAAACCATCAAAGAAATGAATAAACGGAACGCGGCTTTTCAGCGTAGCCCTGTGTGCGATCAGCGCAAAGTCCTGCGCTTCCTGAACACTGGCGGCGCATAACATCGCGCAGCCTGTCTGGCGAACCGCCATCACATCAGAATGGTCGCCAAAAATAGAGAGCGCGTGTGTGGCGACGGTGCGCGCGGCAACGTGCAGTACAAACGGCGTGAGCTGCCCGGCCAGTTTATACAGCGTTGGAATCATCAGCAGCAGTCCCTGCGATGATGTAAATGACGTAGAGAGCGAACCGGTTTGTAACGCGCCGTGAACGGCGGCGATCGCGCCGCCTTCCGACTGCATCTCTACCACACGCGGCGTATCGCCCCAGACATTTTTAAGCCCATTACCGGCCCAGGCATCTGCTTGTTCAGCCATTGTCGAACTGGGCGTAATCGGGTAAATGGCGATAACTTCGCTGGTACGGAACGCCACCGACGCTACCGCGCCATTACCGTCAATTGTTTGCATATGACACCCTTACATTGCGCAAAAAAGAGGGACACGCCTAATCGTGAGCGCGTCCTGTAGTTATCCTTTTATTTTAGCAAAGCCCTTCAAGCCCCATTTTCGCTTTTGTGTCCCTGGCGGGAGGAGAATGGCGGTTTCTTGCCGAAAAGGCGCAAAAAAATTGCCAATAAATGTTAATGAAGCGCATAAATGCGTGCTTTGCCTCTCGACGCGTCAGTTTCTGCTGCCTATTATTTAGGGCGGTGTCGTTGGGATAAATAAACAGAGGGGAGAGAAATGCGCGCAGCGTTTTGGGTGGGATGTGCCGCGTTATTATTATCGGCTTGCAGTAGCGAACCTGTTCAGCAGGCAACTGCGGCACATGTTTCGCCAGGGATGAAAGCGGCGATGTCCAGCGCCGGAGAGGCGAATTGCGCTATGATTGGCGGCTCGCTTTCAGCGGCCCGGCAGCTTGATGGTTCAGTGATTGGTATGTGCGCGCTTCCCAACGGCAAACGTTGTAGCGAGCAGTCGCTTGCCGCTGGAAGCTGTGGGAGTTATTAAGCGCGGCGTTTCGCCTGGCGCGTATAACTTTTCACTTAATGGCTTAATGCGCTAAATCCGCCAGTTTATACATTAGCGTTGTTTCTGCCGTCGCCAGCGTTAATTGGTTTGCGGTTAAATCGACCTGCGCGCCTTTGCTGAAGACCTCGCTGATGGTGCCGTCCAGCGCATTAAGCTGCGGATCGGCGCACATCATTCGGGTCATCGCTAAATTTTTCACTTTTAATTCGCCGTCCGACAATTTTCCTTCGCCGGTGAATTGATTGCACATTTTGCCGGATACCGTCATGTCCTCGCCAAAGCTGAGCTCCGGGCCGGTGACCGTTTTACCGTTTACGCTTTCCAGAACAAATCGGTGGTGCTCCAGTTGTTCGCGTTTGACGGACACTTTTCCACTGCTCACACACCCCGTCATTATGATACTCAGGGCGACCAGCGTGACGATTTTCTTCATTGATACTCTCTGTAATCTGATAGTTAACACTGACTATAGTAATGATATGACCGGATAGATCTTCAGGGGTTATCCGAAAATGCTCCCCTGAGCGTAGGGGAGCGACAGGATTAGAACAGCGCGTTCGGGCAGGCTTCGCCCTTCTCAAGCTGGCTTAAGTTTTGTAACGTGGTTTCAGAGATGCTGATCAGCGCTTCTGCGGTCAGGAATGCCTGGTGCCCCGTAAACAGTACGTTATGGCAGGCCGACAGACGGCGGAAAACATCATCCTGGATAACATCGTTTGACTTATCTTCAAAGAACAGGTCGCGTTCGTTTTCATACACATCCATCCCCAGCGAGCCGATTTTCTGATTTTTCAGAGCTTCGATAGCCGCCTGGGAATCAATCAGCGCGCCACGACTGGTATTAATGACCATAACGCCATTTTTCATTTGATCGAATGCCGCATGGTTCAGCAAATGGTAGTTTTCCGGCGTGAGCGGGCAGTGCAGGGAAATAACGTCCGATTCGGCAAACAACGTTTGCAGATCCACATACTCTACGCCGAGGTCAAGCGCGGCGGCGCTGGGGTAGGGATCAAACGCCAGTAGACGCATTCCGAAGCCTTTCAGGATACGCAGCGCGGCGACGCCGATTTTACCGGTACCAATGACGCCAGCGGTTTTACCGTGCATGGTAAATCCGGTGAGTCCCTCAAGGGAAAAGTTAGCGTCGCGGGTGCGTTGATAAGCGCGGTGAATACGACGGTTCAATGTCATCATCATGCCAACCGCATGTTCGGCGACGGCTTCCGGAGAATAAGCCGGCACGCGCACCACCTGCAAACCGAGCTCTTTAGCGGCATCCAGGTCGACATTATTAAATCCGGCGCAACGCAGCGCGATGTATTTCACGCCGTGTTTTTTCAGCTCTTCCAGTACCGGGCGGCTCCCGTCGTCATTAACAAAGATACAAACCGCTTCGCATCCATTGGCGGTTTTCGCCGTTTTCTCCGTCAGCAGAAAATCAAAAAACTCCAGTTCAAAACCGAATGCTTCGTTCACCTGTTGTAGGTATTTCTTGTCATACTGTTTGGTACTATAGACGGCAAGTTTCATATGACCTTCTCCAGTGATGTTAGAATCACACAAATACGATTAAAATTATTTTACAAAAAATAAAAAATAATTGATAGCAATACATATAATGAATAATTTTAGGCTATCCTTCTCCAGGATACCTCAAATAGCAGGAGGGTGGCCCTGCAACGCGCATAACGCATCACTCGTTTTCAACATGAACTATTAGGCTATGTACGGGCAATCATGCCAAAATAAAGAGATAGCCGACTTAATTCTTCGTTAAATCAGGAAATTATTGGCCCATGAAGGGTAAATATAAAGCCGCCCTTGCGCTACTGTTACTGCTGATTCTTGTGCCGCTAACGCTGCTGATGACCCTGGGGCTGTGGGTTCCCACCCTGGCGGGAATTTGGCTACCCGTCGGCACTCGTATCGCCCTGGAAGAAAGTCCGCGCCTGACGCGTCATGGGGTAGTGATTCCCGATCTTCGCTATCTGGTCAATGATTGTCCGTTAGCCAATGTTACCCATGCGGAACTGACGCATCCCAGCCGTTGGTTGCTGAACATCAAAAGCCTTGAACTGGATGCCGCGTGCCTGGCGAAACTACCAGCCTCGGAAGCATCTCCCGCCGCGCCGCGTACGCTGGCGCAGTGGCAGTCAATGCTGCCCAATACCTGGATTAACATTGATAATGTCATTCTCGCACCCTGGCCGGAATGGCAGGGCAAGCTGGCGATCGCCATGACGCCGGTCATTCAGCAGATACGTTATCAGGGCGAAAAAGTAAAATTTCAAGGGCAGCTACGCGGTCAGGCGTTGACGGTGAGCGAACTGGAGATCGCCGCACTGGCGAACCAACCTCCCGTTAGCCTGGCGGGTGAGTTTACGTTGCCGCTGGTACCGGATGGCCTGCCGGTCAGCGGTCATGCGGCGGTGACGTTGCGTTTGCCGCAGAAACCGTCGCTGGTGGATGCGGAACTGGAGTGGCGTGATAACGCCGGACAGCTTATCGTGATGGCGCGAGGCAATCCTGACCCGATTCTCGATCTCCCCTGGGCGTTGACGCGTCAGCGGCTTACCATCAGCGATGGCCGCTGGAACTGGCCATACCAGGGATTCCCCCTGAGCGGGCGTCTGGCTTTTAATATCGATAACTGGCAGGCAGGGCCGGGTAATGCGCGGATCAGCGGTCGCCTGAATATTCTGACCCAGGGCGATGCCGGTAAAGCGAACGCTGTACTGACCATCGGGCCGGGGAAACTCAGCATGGATAGCAGTGCGATGCCTTTACAGCTTATCGGCGAGGCTAAACAGAAGGATTTAATCTTTTATGCCGTGTTGCCAGCCATGCTCCGCGGCAGTCTGGCGGACCCGCAGCTCACCTTTGCGCCAGGCGCATTGCTGCGCTCGCGCGGACGGGTGATTGACGCGTTAGATATTGATGAAATTCGTTGGCCGCTGGCGGGCGTCAAGGTGACGCAGCACGGCGTTGATGGCCGGTTACAGGCTATTTTACGAGCGCACGAAAATGAAATGGGCGATTTCGTTCTTCATCTTGATGGCCAGGCGAATGATTTTCTCCCCGATGCTGGTCGCTGGCGGTGGCGCTATTGGGGGCAAGGAAGCTTTACGCCAATGCGCGCCCGTTGGGATATCGCCGGACAGGGGGAATGGCGTGATAACACCATCAGGCTGACCAGCCTGTCTACCGGCTTTGATCAGTTGCAATATGGTGCAATGACCGTCACATCGCCAAGACTGGCGCTGGATAAACCTATTGTCTGGGTTCGCGATGCCGCAACGCCGTCGCTACAGGGCGCGCTGTCACTGGAGGCGGGGAAAACCGTATTTACCAGCGGGAGCGTGCTGCCGCCTTCTACCGTTAATTTTAGCATCGAAGGTCGCGAGCCGACCCTGTTCCAGTTTAAAGGAGACCTTCGGGCGGGGGCGATAGGGCCGGTACGGCTGAATGGGCGTTGGGATGGTGAACGCCTTCGCGGACAGGCCTGGTGGCCGAAGCAGTCGCTTATCGTTTTTCAGCCGTTGCTCCCACCGGACTGGAAAATGACGCTGCGCGAAGGCTCACTGTATGTGCAGGTCGCTTTTTCCGCCGCACAGGGGCAGGGGTTTGAAGCGGGTGGACACGGGGTGTTAAAAGGCGGCAGCGCCTGGATGCCGGATAATAAAATCAACGGCGTCGATTTCATTCTGCCATTTCGCTTTCACAAGGGCGCCTGGCAATTGGGGACGCGTGGCCCCGTCTCGCTGCGTATTGCCGAGATAGTTAACCAGGTTACGGCGAAAAATATCACCGCCGATTTACAGGGCGGTTATCCCTGGAGCGAGTCGAATCCATTACTGCTAAGCGATGTCAGCGTAGATGTGCTGGGTGGTAAAATCATTATGAAACAGTTGCGGATGCCGCAGCACGATCCGGCGCTTTTACGGGTACAAAATATCTCATCCAGCGAATTGATTAGCGCCATAAATCCAAAGCAATTCGCCATGTCTGGTCCGATCAGCGGCGCGCTGCCGCTGTGGCTGAACAATGAAAAATGGATAATCAAAGATGGCTGGCTTACCAATCCTGGGCCAATGACGTTGCGTATCGATAAAGATACCGCGGATGCGGTGGTGAAGGATAATGTTACGGCAGGCTCGGCTATTAACTGGCTACGTTATATGGAGATTACGCATTCGTGGACGAAAATTAACGTGGATAACCTGGGCGTATTAACGATGCAGGCGGCCATTACCGGCAAAAGCTGGGTAGATGGTAAAACCGCGATCGTTAACTTGAACTATACCCATGAAGAAAATGTGTTTACGCTGTGGCGCAGTTTGCGTTTTGGCGACAATTTACAGGCATGGCTTGAACAAAATACAGCGTTGCCGCAACCGCCTTGCCGGAAAGACAAGGACTGTGAGGATAAATAATGAAAATGAGCATTGCCATGCTGTCAGCGCTTGCGTCATTTATAGTGGTGGGCTGCACGCCACGTATTGAAGTCGCCGCGCCTGAGCAGCCGATTACCATCAATATGAATGTAAAGATCGAGCATGAAATACATATCAAAGTCGATAAAGATGTTGAAGAACTCCTGAAATCACGCAGCGATCTATTCTGAGGCCATAATGAAAAAGTATTTAATGCTATGGGGGCTGATGTTGAGTTTGCTCACACCTTCTGTGTGGGCCTTAACCCTGGAGGAGGCGCGCACGCAGGGCCGGGTAGGGGAAACGCTGAATGGTTATCTGGTGGCCTTAAAGAATGATGCCGAAACCCAGAAACTGGTGCTTGAGATTAATCACGCCCGTCGCGCCAGTTATCAGCAGTTAGCGGATAGCAATCATCTTCCCGTGGACGAGGTGGCGAAGATGGCCGGGCAAAAACTGGTTGAGCGCGCCAGGCCGGGAGAATATGTACAGGGAATTAATGGTAAATGGATGCGTAAATAACCGCTGTCTGACACCTTTTTCACCGCATAATGCATTTTTATATTGATAATCTCTGAACTTAGTCGTTTGCGCCGGAATTAGGATAGCCGTGCGGCGTCATCTCTGATGGAGTGTCTCGCATTCATATCCCGAAAAAAGCAATTTATGGACAATCTCAGTTGAGCTTCAAAACAGACATACGGAGGGCGTACTTAGATTAGCTAAACCAGAAACGCTCTTTCTATACTGTTGTCGGGTATCACTATTCGCGGGAGTAACCGGGTATGACATCTGAAAACTTATCTGCTGCCTGCCACTGTGGCAGCGTCGTGTTTACCGTTCAGCTTAGCGATGGCTTTCATACTGCCAGGCGCTGCAACTGTTCGTTTTGCCGGATGCGCGGGGCGGTGACGGTTTCTGCGCCGCTATCGGGCATTAAGGTGGTAAAGGGGCAGGATAAGCTTACCGAATATCGATTCAATACGGGCAAGGCGGTGCATTTTTTCTGTTCGGTATGCGGAATATATACTTTTCATCAGCGCCGATCCAATCCCAATCAATATGGGGTCAATGTGGCATGTATTGAAAATGTGTCGCCTTTTGATTTCGCCTGTGTTGACGTCAATGATGGGCTAACACATCCCAGCGATGGCGACAGTAAGGGCGTGATAGGATATTTGCGCTACGAACCGAAGACGTCACCTCCCGTCGAAACGGGAGGTGAAAATGTTTAGGCGGCCACCACGCTGTCAATCGCGGCTTTCGCATCGGACTGGGCTTTAGCCGCCACTTCCGGCCCGTAGGCGATGCCTTCGGCAAAGACAAAATTCACGTCGGTGATACCGATAAAACCAAGGAACACTTTCAGGTAAGGCGCAATCAAATCCGTCGGGGTGTCTTTATGGATACCGCCGCGGCTGGAGAGAACCACCGCGCGTTTGCCGGTTACCAGACCTTCCGGGCCTTTTTCAGTATAGCGGAAGGTGATACCGGCGCGGGCAATCAGATCAAAGTAGTTTTTAAGCTGCGTCGGGATATTGAAATTGTACATCGGTGCCGCAATAACGATGACGTCGTGGGCTTTCAGTTCAGCAATGAGTTCATCAGACAGTGCCAGGGCGTCCTGTTGACGTGGCGTTAAAGGCGCATCGCCCGGACGCATCGCGCCCACCAGCTCGCCATCCAGCACCGGAACAGGATTGGCCGCCAGATCGCGGACAGTAATTTCATCTGCGACGTGTTTTTCGCGCCATTGTTCAATAAAATAGTCAGTCAACAGACCAGACTGAGAGTACCCTGCCAGAATACTGGATTTAAGAACTAATACCTTGCTCATGGGTGTTTCCTTTTATGTGTTTGAAGGGGCGCGCCCCGTTGCTTGTTGACACTTTATTCACAAATATGTCGCAGGGATAGCGCAATATATCGAACCCTTTGTTCGAAATTATTGAACAACGCACAACAAGCCCCAATGTGGTACTCTATACCTATCATTTAAAACGATTTTAAACAGGCAGAATGCTGCCCAAGATCCTTATGACAGAACAATCTACGTTGACGCTTCAGGCGTTACAGCAGCGGCTGGATTCACTGATGCTGCGCGACCGACAGCGCTTTGCGCGCCGCCTGCATGGCGTGAAGAAAGTGAAAAATCCTGATGCGCAACAGGCCATTTACCAGGCGATGGCGAAAGAAATTGAACAGGCTGCGGCGCAAGTCGTCCTGCGCGAAGCGGCCCGGCCCTCAATTACTTATCCGCAAAATCTGCCTGTCAGCCAGAAGAAACAGGACATTCTGGAAGCTGTCCGCGACCATCAGGTGGTGATCGTCGCAGGGGAAACCGGTTCCGGTAAAACCACCCAGTTGCCGAAAATTTGTATGGAACTGGGGCGCGGAATTAAAGGACTTATTGGTCATACTCAGCCGCGCCGCCTGGCGGCGCGCACCGTCGCTAACCGTATTGCCGAAGAGCTGCAAACGGAGCCGGGCGGCTGCATCGGCTATAAAGTGCGTTTCAGCGATCATGTGAGTAGCAATACCATGGTCAAACTGATGACGGACGGTATCCTGCTGGCGGAAATCCAGCAGGACAGGCTATTGATGCAGTATGACACCATCATTATTGATGAAGCGCACGAACGTAGTCTGAATATTGACTTCTTGCTCGGCTATCTGAAAGAGCTTCTGCCGCGTCGTCCCGATCTGAAAGTGATTATTACCTCGGCGACCATCGACCCGGAACGCTTCTCGCGCCACTTTAATAACGCGCCGATTATCGAAGTCTCTGGCCGAACATATCCCGTAGAAGTCCGTTATCGCCCCATCGTTGAAGAAGCCGACGACACTGAACGCGATCAGTTACAGGCGATTTTCGACGCCGTTGATGAACTGGGGCGTGAAAGTCCCGGCGATATCCTGATTTTTATGAGTGGAGAACGGGAAATTCGCGATACCGCCGACGCCCTGAACAAGCTGAACTTACGGCATACCGAAGTGTTACCGCTGTACGCACGCTTGTCGAACAGCGAACAGAACCGCGTTTTCCAGTCGCACAGCGGACGCCGTATCGTGCTGGCGACTAACGTGGCGGAAACCTCGCTGACGGTGCCGGGTATCAAATACGTGATCGATCCTGGCACTGCGCGTATCAGCCGCTACAGCTACCGCACTAAAGTGCAGCGCCTGCCGATTGAACCGATCTCACAGGCTTCCGCCAACCAGCGTAAAGGGCGGTGTGGGCGCGTATCGGAAGGGATCTGCATTCGTTTGTATTCGGAAGATGACTTTCTGTCACGTCCGGAATTTACCGACCCGGAGATTCTGCGTACTAACCTGGCGTCAGTCATTTTGCAGATGACCGCCCTGGGGCTGGGTGATATTGCCGCCTTCCCGTTTGTCGAAGCGCCGGATAAGCGCAATATTCAGGATGGCGTGCGTTTGTTGGAAGAGTTGGGGGCGATTACCGCCGACGAACAGCAGACGGTGTATAAACTGACGCCGCTGGGCCGACAATTATCCCAGTTGCCGGTCGACCCGCGACTGGCGCGTATGGTTCTGGAAGCGCAAAAACATGGCTGTGTGCGCGAAGCGATGATCATCACTTCCGCGCTCTCTATTCAGGACCCGCGCGAACGTCCTGCGGATAAGCAGCAGGTTTCCGATGAGAAACACCGGCGCTTCCATGATAAAGAGTCCGATTTCCTGGCGTTTGTCAATCTGTGGAATTACCTCGGCGAGCAACAAAAGGCACTGTCGTCGAATCAATTCCGCCGTCTGTGTCGCACCGACTATCTAAACTATTTACGCGTGCGTGAGTGGCAGGATATCTATACCCAACTGCGTCAGGTGGTAAAAGAACTGGGGATTCCGGTAAACAGCCAACCAGCAGAGTATCGGGAAATTCACGTCGCGTTGTTAACGGGGCTGTTGTCGCATATCGGGATGAAAGATGCCGATAAGCAAGAGTACACCGGCGCGCGTAACGCCCGATTTTCTATTTTCCCCGGCTCCGGTTTATTCAAAAAATCGCCGAAATGGACGATGGTCGCAGAACTGGTGGAGACCAGCCGTTTGTGGGGGCGCATCGCTGCCCGCATTGAGTCAGAATGGGTAGAGCCGGTAGCCCAGCACCTGATTAAGCGCTCATATAGCGAACCGCACTGGGAGCGGGCGCAAGGCGCGGTGATGGCGACGGAAAAGGTCACTGTCTACGGTCTGCCGATTGTCGCCGCGCGCAAAGTGAATTACAGCCAGATTGACCCAACGTTGTGTCGCGAGTTGTTTATCCGCCATGCGCTGGTGGAGGGGGACTGGCAAACCCGCCATGCCTTCTTCCGTGAGAATCTAAAACTGCGTGCGGAAGTCGAGGAACTTGAGCACAAATCGCGCCGCCGCGATATCCTGGTGGATGACGATACCCTGTTTGATTTTTATGACCAGCGTATTAGCCATGACGTTATTTCCGCCCGCCACTTTGATAGTTGGTGGAAAAAAATCAGCCGCGAGACGCCGGACCTGCTCAACTTTGAAAAAAGTATGCTGATTAAAGAAGGCGCGGAAAAAATCAGCAAACTGGATTACCCGAACTTCTGGCATCAGGGCAATCTCAAGCTGCGTTTGAGCTATCAGTTTGAACCGGGCGCGGATGCTGACGGCGTGACCGTCCATATTCCGTTGCCGCTACTTAACCAGGTTGACGAGAGCGGTTTTGAATGGCAGATCCCAGGATTACGCCGTGAATTAGTTATCGCGTTGATTAAATCGCTGCCAAAACCGGTACGTCGTAACTTTGTTCCGGCGCCAAACTATGCTGAAGCGTTTTTAGGTCGCGTAACGCCGCTGGAGCTACCGCTGCTGGATGCGCTGGAGCGAGAACTGCGCCGGATGACTGGCGTCACGGTCGACCGGGAAGACTGGCATTGGGATCAGGTGCCCGACCATCTGAAAATCACGTTTCGCGTCGTGAATGACAAAAACAAGAAACTGCAGGAAGGGCGTTCGCTCGCCGAACTTAAAAATGCGCTGAAAGGTAAAGTGCAGGAGACGCTCTCAGCGGTGGCGGATGACGGCATCGAGCAGAGCGGGCTGCATATCTGGAGTTTCGGCGTGCTGCCGGAAAGCTACGAACAGAAACGCGGTAATTATAAAGTGAAGGCGTGGCCAGCGTTAGTGGATGAGCGTGACAGTGTCGCTATCAAATTGTTCGATAATCCGCTGGAACAACAACAGGCGATGTGGGGCGGTTTACGCCGTCTGCTGTTGCTCAATATTCCCTCACCGATTAAGTACCTGCATGAGAAATTGCCGAATAAAGCCAAACTGGGGCTGTACTTTAACCCGTACGGCAAAGTACTGGAGTTGATTGATGACTGTATCGCCTGTGGGGTAGATAAACTGATAGATGCCAACGGCGGGCCGGTGTGGAGCGAAGCAGGTTTCACCGCACTACATGAAAAGGTGCGTGCCGAGCTGAATGATACTGTGGTGGATATCGCGAAGCAGGTTGAGCAGATCCTGACGACCGTATTCAATATCAATAAGCGTCTGAAAGGGCGAGTGGATATGAGCATGGCGTTGGGGCTTTCCGATATCAAGGCGCAGATGAGCGGTCTGGTATACCGTGGTTTTGTGACTGGCAACGGCTTTACACGTCTCGGCGATACGCTGCGTTATCTGCAGGCAATTGAAAAGCGACTGGAGAAACTGGCGATCGATCCGCACCGCGATCGGGCGCAAATGCTGAAAGTCGAAAGCGTCCAGCAGGCGTGGCAACAATGGATAAACAAACTGCCTCCAGCGCGTCGCGAGGATGATGATGTCAAACAAATCCGTTGGATGATTGAAGAGCTGCGCGTCAGTTACTTCGCCCAACAGCTCGGTACGCCTTATCCTATTTCCGATAAGCGTATTTTACAGGCCATGGATCAAATTACGGCCTAAAAAGCCAGGCGACGACGTCTTTCAAAGAGATCCGGTACGAGTTCGCTAGCCTGTCAGGAACAAAAAGGAGGAATAATGAATACAAAGCCATTTCCGGTACTCTCCGGGGCAACATTGCTGGCGGTGAATACCGTCGGACAGTGGCTGGCGCAAAATGATTTTTCCGGCGAACAACCTTATTCGTCAGATTGCGTCGTCCTGGCGGGCAATGCGGTGATCCCCACTATCGACGCGGCTTGTCGCATCGCCAAAGCGCAGGGTGTTCCTTTACTGATTAGCGGCGGCATTGGTCATTCAACGCCGTTTTTGTACGCCGCGATCGCCCGGCATCCGCGCTACCACACTATTTGTACAACCGGACGCGCCGAAGCCGCTATCCTCGCTGATATTGCGAACCAGTTCTGGCATATTCCGGCTGAGAGAATTTGGCTGGAAGATCAGTCGACTAATTGCGGCGAAAATGCGCGTTTCTCCTGCGCATTGCTCCGTCAGGCGAAAGAAAACATTAACACGGCTATCGTTGTGCAAGACCCCACCATGCAGCGGCGCACTATTGCGACCTTCCGGCGCGTGACAAACGACGACACCGATGCGCCGCGCTGGCTGAGTTTTCCTGGTTTTGTTCCGGTACTGCGCCATTTTAATGGCGGTACAGGATTTACCGATGCTGAAGAGGGCGTCTGGACGGTAGAGCGTTATCTGTCTCTGATTGCGGGCGAATTGCCACGTTTGCGCGACGATGAAACGGGATATGGACCGCGCGGTAAAGATTTTATTATTCACGTAGATATCCCACGCGATGTTGAAACCGCGTGGCAGGTATTGCAGGCAGATACTACACTGCGCAGTGCGTTAGATCAGCGAGCGTTGTGCTAAAAATCGCCCGTTTGTGAGGGGGAACGGGCAAGTGCGACACCACCACCTCATAAATTTGATGAATTATTTATAAAAGCTGGTTATGTTGTCGCTTTACGGTTTTCATTCAGGACGCGTTATGGGCAATAAGTATTCCGGCCTGCAAATTGGCATTCACTGGTTAGTCTTTTTTCTGGTTATTGTGGCTTATGCCGCGATGGAGCTACGCGGTTTTGCGCCGCGTAGTTACCGACCCTGGTTTAATATGACGCACGTTTCATGTGGTATCACTATTTTGCTTTTAATGGTGGCGCGCTTGTTTATTCGGCTGAAATATCCCACGCCGCCCATTATTCCCCGTCCAACACCGATGATGACCGGAATGGCGCATTTGGGGCATCTGGTGATTTACCTGCTATTTATAGCGCTGCCTGTTATTGGTCTGGTGATGATGTATAACCGCGGCAATCCCTGGGTCGCATTTGGTATTGTCATGCCCCATGCCGCCGAAGCTAACTTCGAACGTGTGGATATGCTGAAATCCTGGCACGTCACGCTGGCGAATCTGGGCTATTTTGTTATTGGACTTCATGCCGTTGCTGCTCTGATACATCACTATTTCTGGAAAGACAATACGTTGTTACGGATGATGCCGCGTAAGCGTTCCTGAACCTTCCCTTTTATGGCGTTTGTCGCCGGGTCTGGTATTTCGATTAATTGCCGCTTTAGGCGAGCAGGGCATGTATCAGTGGGGATGGCGTATTCAGTACAGAAAACGCCTGCGTCTAACCGAGACCCGTGACGCAGGCGAAGGAGAACGGGTCTACATCGGAAGCGGGTATTATACTTATTTGTATGACAAATAAAATAAACAATTACTATCCCGTGATCCAATGTTTAATCAATGGGTTAAACCCACAAGATCGCGCTGTCCGACCGGGCGGAAGTGCCTACTCTTACGATGAACGTGGCGTGGTGGCGGAAAATAGCGCGACGGCGCCATGTTGCTCCAATGTCACCTTAGCGAAATGTTCGACCAACACGCTGCGTAACGTATCGGCTGAGTCATTGGTATTACTGAATATTCCTTTCTTGTTATAAACAGCCATCAATTTCTTGCCAAAAGCATTGTGAGGAACCTCTTTGCCCAGAATCGTGGCACCAAAAAGCGTGCCGCCGGGTTTAAGCGCCATACCGGCATTTTTAATTGCTTTCGCTTTTGTTGTCATCTCACCGGGTAAGCAGTGCAGAAGATAGTACATAGAAACAGAATCGAAGCGTCCGTGCCAGTCCGCCGGGAACGTGTCGAAAACATCATGTTGTAGCGTGGCGCGGATTTTCGTATTACCCACCCGGCTGGCGGCTATTTTCAGGCTATCCGGATTTAAATCCATCAGCGAAATGGCATGAGTCGCAGGCGCATGTTTCAGGTAATAACCTGTGCCTACGCCAATATCCAGGTGAGTCTCGCCCATGTGATGCAGGAAGAAAGGAAGTAGTCGCGTATCAGTAGGACACTTCCAGGCATATTTGTTTGAGATATTTAGTACCCACCAGTCATATAAGCTAAGCGTGAAGGGGTTATAGACTTTTGCGCCTGATTGTTGTGTATGCTTCATTGTTCTCTCACTAAATAATTTCGCAGTGGGATTAAAGCAACGAAGTAATCGTTAGGCAAGCATTAATCAGATGGGTGAGTAATTTAATACTCAGCATGAAATCGAGATCGTGAATTAAGCTGTTATCTGATTTTAAAGAAGGTCGAGGATAATGATTGCTGATGAGGGATATCGATGAGTCATATTATTATAAACCGATGATTAATAATCACTATCATTCACATATTAATCCTTGCGACAGCGACAATCCAATTAAATACAGGAGGAAAGTATTTATTCGCACATATAAAACGATTATTGCACATGTGTTGATATTTTAAACGTTATGATAAGATAGACATACCTATCCTGAGTTAATAAGGCAGTTAAATATTTCCTACCCGGAGGAGATATGATTGAGGTTTTTGACGCGTTTGCCTGGAGTTTACTGTTTGGCGGCCTGGCAGTGACTGTACTGTATATCACCGCACTGGATAGAAAACAATAATCATCGAATTTAACGCGCTTGTTGACCCGGTATTACAAATAATTGTACCTGAAATCTACCACTTCTGAAGCTTGCGATATTTTTCCATTCTGGCGGCAAGGGGTAATCCCGGCAGAAGTTGCCGCCGCTTATCAACCAGACACGATGGTGACGTTTTGAAAGCGTTGTTAGATTATCAATATATGTTTGATCGGCTTGCGCATAGAACAGAGAGCCAAATCCATAGGCGTTTGGTCTGCCTGATGTTCCATCTGCGTTAGGCGGTGTATAAAGAAACGTACGATAATCTCGTCTGTTATAATACACATAGCTTAAATAATCGAACATTTTACTGACTATCACGGCATCATTAGGTTGGTAGCGGGTGTTGATATAGTTTACCAGTGGCTTAAACTCATCTTTACGCGTAGGATTATTATGATATAAACCATAACCGAATAATAAAGTAAATACGAGAAAACAGAATCCACAAAACGCTTTTTTTACGCGGGTGAGCAATGCCGCGAGCAGGGGAGGAATGCTTAGCGATGAGAAGAAGAAATAACGATCGATAAATAATGGCATCCACCAGGAAATGAGAAATACCAGCGTCACAGGGATGACCAAATTACAAAATAATATCAGCCGATATCTTTCATTTTCTCCGTTGCATAAAGATATTCGCCCCACAGTACCGATAAAACTTCCCGCCGCCAGCCACAGAATGATCGCCGGAAAATCCTGTCCGTTGTTTCCGGTAAAAAAATGCCAGTACATAGCAGGCAGATCACGCCATGTTATGGGTGCAATCCAACCGATATCATTACCGGCTCTCAACTGCGCCATATGAGTCAATAAATTAAACAATACGGGCAACCAGGGGAGATAAACTACAGCAATCGCCAGGTTAGCAAACCACCAGCCAGGAAGTTTAAGGTAGCAGGTCGTTTTATGGCTCTGGCAGGATAATATTGTTACTGCGATCCAGTGGGCAATAAGTACAAATATGGTGAAATAATGGGTATAAAAGCTGAATGTCATGAGCAAAGCATACGCTACAAGATAGCGATTATTTACGGGTGTTTTTACCCACATCATCAGTGCTAACGCGGCAGCGAGCGTTAGCATTCCTAATAACGCGTACATGCGCGTTTCCTGACTGTAATGTACTGCCATCGGCATCAAGGCCACGAACCATCCCGCCAATAACGCTGTACGTTCATTCGCCAGCCAGCGTGTAAGTGCGATAACCAACGCAACTGTCAGAATCCCAAAAAGTAGACTGAGAGAGCGTACCGCTGTAATGCTGTCACCCAATAATATCATCCAGTCATGTAGTAACAGATAATAAAGCGGAGGATGCACGTCAAAAGCGGCATGGAAGAGCAGGCTATCTACATTATGGCGACTAATAAGCACGCTGGACGCTTCGTCACACCAAAGGTAGCGGTCAGTTAAAAACAACAACCGTATAATGACGGAGAACATGACAATGAGACGAACATGATATTTATACTTTATTTTTCTTAACCCATTACCGGGCTCCCATATTGATAGTTGTGGTAGCGCCATGAATATCCTCAATGGAGTAAGACTCAGACCAGGATAGATACCTAACGCAATAATGTAGGGTAAAACCTTAACCAACAATAAATAAAAATAACTTTGCTAATAGTCAGAGATGAATTAATCAGAATAACACTGTTCAACTCAGTAATCCTGAGCGTAATGGCGAAGCAATCTACGTTCCAAAAATCGGGTTAAACTGACAATAAAGGTAACGCCTGTAAGATACACTACGGCAGCAAAAAGGTAAGCATGGAAGAATTTAAAATTAGTTGCAGCAACTTCCTGAATTCGCGCGAAAAATTCTGTATATTGGATAAGAAAAACGATGGTGCTGTCTTTAAGATTATTAATCACCTGATTAGTTAAGGCTGGAATGGAAGACAGCAGTACCTGAGGCAGTATAATCCACAAAAAGACCTGCCGTTTGTTAAAACCCTGAACGATTGCCGCCTCAGTTTCATATTTATTCAATGCGTTATAGGCAGTTGTCATATACGCGGCATTATATGCGCCGACATTTAGGGTAAACCCTGTTACTGCTACGGTAAAAGAGGACAGGTGAATGCCCAATTGAGGTAAACCATAATAGATAACAAACAAAATAAGAATGAGTGGCGTACCGATAAAGAAATCCATGTACATCAGAGTTATGGCTTTTACCGCTGGTCGATGGCTAAGGCTCAGAAAAAAAATGATAATTCCCCACAAAAATCCAGTGATGGAAACGATCAGCGCAAGTTTACAGGTTTCTTTAATACCGTCCACAACAAGTGGAAGCTGTTCAGCCAGGTCATTAAAGAAGAGAGACCAGCCAGCGATCATAGTTGTGCCTCGCTAAAAAAACAGTGAATATCCGGATCTGTTTCTCGTGAGGCAAGATCGGAAAAAGCGCCTTCAGCCCGAATTTTACCATGATTAAGAAACGTTACGTCATTGCTTAATAACCTGGCGAGACGAATATCATGGGTGACGCATAATATCGTGACGCCATTGTCATGAAGTTGTTTGATCAACATCCCGACCTCACGAGTCATGAGCGGATCAAGTGCAGACGTCGGCTCATCGAAAATAATGAGTTCGGGGTCGGTGACCATTGTGCGGACCAGGGCCACACGCTGTTGTTGTCCGCCTGATAACTGCGAAGGATATTTCGCGCTATGTGAGGCCATGTCAAGTTTTTGTAGCTCATGTAAGGCTTTCTCCCGGGCTAGCTGTCCGGGCATATCAAACACTTTGCATAGGGCAAGGGTAATATTATCTATGACATTAAGATGACGATATAAAGCGTAGTTCTGGAAGACACAACCGACTTTTTTTCTGAACTCAAGAATATTAAATTCTTTGTCATAAACATTCCTTCCGTGAAAGTAAATATTACCATAATCAGGATTTTCCAGTCGAACCAGACAGCGTAAAAGCGTGGTTTTTCCACATCCGGATGGCCCCATAATAACTTTCATTTCTCCAGGTTCAATTTTCAGGCTAACCGTATCAAGAACCTTTTTTCCTGAGTATTCTTTGCTTATTTTTTTTAGTTCTATTAAAGCCATGTATATCACCTCTATTTTTTTTTGCTTCAACTAATGCGATACTTTTTCGCAAAGAATCCAGCCAGAAGAACAAAAATTTTATAAACAATGAAATATAAGACCGCTGCAAGAGTATATATCTGTAACCCGTTCAGAGTGATGGCTGTCAAAGACATTGCCTGCTTCGTTATCTCAGAAATACCCACGGTATAAGCAAAGGGCGTCGCTTTTAATACAGAAGAAAATTCATTGATAATGCCAGGTACGGAAAAGCGCAGCATCTGTGGTAGTTCAATGTTTATTATAATCTGTAACCGACTCAATCCGGCTACTTTCGCTGCCGTAATTTCAAATGGCTCAACTAATTTAAGGGCCCCTCTAAACACCTCTGCAAGGTAACTCCCGCTGATTAAGCCGACGCTGAGATTCATAGCCAACAGGGGCGAAACATATATACCAATCGATGACAATCCAAAATAAACAAGAAAAACAGCAATAAGTATAGGAATTCCCCGAACAGTAAACACCAGTATGTCGAGTATCTTCTGTAATGGGAGGGGGGATAGTCGCCGTAATACGGCGACTGTAAGCCCGGTAAAAAACGCTGAGAAAAAACATGTGAATGTTACAAGCAGCGTATTACCAATTCCTTCCAGTAAGAAATAAAAGGTAGTCAATATGTTACTTGATGACATAGCTTACTATTTCATCCATTTGTCGACAATGCCAGATATTTTTTGTGGCCCCTGTTCTTTAAGCCATAAGTTAAAATCATCGCGTACTGGAGAACCTTTCTTAAAGGCAATGCCAAGTTGATCAACATTCTTGAAAACATAACGACTTTCTATCGGCATCTTTTGCTTGTTTTTGAGGGTAAAATAAACCGGCTCCTCTATGAATGCCAGATCAAGATTACCATTTTTTAAATCAGCCACCGTCTCATTATATGTTGGATACAATTTTACTTTACTTAACGAGTAGTATCCTTTGGGCTCCAGATCGTTTTTGATAATGTCGGAGTAAGCCATTCCGCGAGGGTATCCAATAGAATACTTATTTAATTCATGCAAGTTATTGAGGGTTATTTTATGATTGGCCATACTGACCAGATAAAAAGAGTTGATGTAATAAGGATCAGAAAAATCAATAACTTTCTTTCGTTTATCAGTGATTGAAATTCCCGAAAATGCTACATCTGCCTGACCACTTGCTACTGCGCCAAGCATTCCATCCCAGGCATATTCGGTGATGTTTAGCTTACAATGCCGTGACTGACAGTAAGACGAAAAAAGCTCCAGATCTATCCCCTGTAATTTGCCATCAGCGTTTTTAAATAACATGGGGGGAGAAGCCGGTGATACTGCGACGTTGAGTGTTTTCCCTTCAACGACGCTATCAGCAAAAGCTGAAGATGACATTATTCCTAACACTATCATTGATAAGATGAATTTTTTGTATAACATGCTATCTATTCTCCTGTAGTAAGGTAATACGTATTATAAATTAAGTATTAGGGAGCGAGCCTGACATTTGTAGGCGTAAAGTACACAACGTTATGTATTTCATTGCTTATGACTAAACTGATGATAACTAATTTAATCAGGAGGAATGATGGTAATAATCAAAGAGGAAGAGGTAAATATACTATGATATATCAATTGGATATAAACACAGAAAATCTGTGATAAAGATACCATCGACATTAGCACACTGGACATAGTTTATGCTCCATTTACGTATACATATTTACATGATAAGCCGATAAGTACTTTAGTGACGGTATCTTTAATGTCTCTAATTATCATCTTATCACTCTATCCCCGGCCAATATAAAGACTTATCCTTGCCTGTCAAATACATTTTTTGAGCTGGATTGATTTGCCCGCTATCTATATCTGTAAGAGTATAAATTATTTATCATATCAGCAAGCGAAACCAAAGTAAGATACCAGTCTATGTTGTTATGATTATCAAAGCGTTAATTTGTTTTAATCGATAATAATTTTCATTCAGAAACTTCTGAATATATACTGTTGTGGGTATAAAATTCTTAAATTAACATTGTATATCTTATGTAAACATACATGCGATTAATAAATCCAGAGTTGAAACCCCCTTCAGGATATAAATGGCAATATAGATGCTTTTTCATTAAGTTATCTTGCCAATGGTTAAGACAGTAACATTTTTGCTGGTTTCAACCATTTTAATCGCCTTCACAATCCATTAATCGTCTTATTATTATCATGGTAATTAAAATGAACCCTCAATGACTCATGGTCTGAGTGAAAAGAAAATTCTACATAGCATATGTATTGCGTATAATGGGTTTCGATACCCCTAATAATTGCCATGACCAATGATATGTATCTCAACCGCTTTTGTTATTTACTCCTGATCTCCGCCGTGGTCGGAAGCATTTTTACATCGCATCCCATCGTGATGTGGTTCCTGCTCGCCAACGTGATGACGCTGATGATCTACGGTATGGACAAAATGGCGGCACGTAAGGCCTGGCGCAGAGTGCCGGAATCCACTTTGCTGGTTTTTGGAGTTATCGGTGGGTGGCCTGGTGCTATTGTTGGCCAACAACTTTTCCGTCATAAAACGCAAAAGCAGCCATTCAAAACATATTTCATCGTCAGTGTGATAGTGAGTATTTCAGTTATAGCGGCGATTTATCAACTCTATCCATTTTTGTCTTACTGAACACAGGCTATTATGTGACCAATCGCCAGCAAAGATAACATCCTATTCTCGTGCTACTGGTGTTATGACATTGAACAACGTTTCACGCATGGCATACAGTAGCAGATGAAATATTTATTTTATTCGTTAGAATAATGATTAACTATAAAACTTTCTAGCATTATGGCAAAACAATGATGAACCTCCTGGGTTGGATGGACATAGTCATTAAAAACGTATTGCGGACATATATCTAGTCGGGGATCTTTAGTTCCAGGAATATGCACATAGCCATGGTGAGTAAAAGGATTTTCCGTATCATAACCAATACCATTAGCCACATCGGTTATCTGCTTAAATGCATCGGTGGTCTCAAAATAACATATCTTATGCTGTGGATATTTTTCTTTTAATTCTTCAATATAATTTTTTAGCAGGGCATTGTGAGCGATACTATCATCCTTAAGTTTTCTTTTGTCATCAGAATGTTTGCCATAAGGTGTCGAAGACAAATTTGGAATTCCCATAACCAGAACATTATTAACTCCGCCGGAAATTACTTTTTCAATATCATCAATTTGTTGCTCAACAATCTCTGCTACATTATCTTTGTGTAGTGTCATATAGTCGTTGGGGCCCAATAGAAATATGACCAGGTCCTGGTGGGAAGGGGTGTAAGATGCAACTTGCCTGTCCGTATTTGATACAAAGTCGCCTATGCAATTAAAGCATGAATAGCTTGCTGATGTACTTCCTCCTTCGGCAAAATTAATCATCTCCTTACTTAAAAATAGAGGAGATGATAAAAACTCAGGCCAGGTAAATCCATTAGTGAACCTTCCTTCATAGTATTGACCATAGGAAGGTAAGATATGATGTGTTTTTTCAAACATACGCCCCATCGAGTCAGATAAACTGTCCCCAAAAATCACAAATCTGGTAATATCGCCCAAAGAAATATTTTTTTCCTTCGGGTATAATTTATTGATTTCTTTGGCAAGACCAAAGGCTTCCGGATGACATTCAACCTCAATAGATAAAATAATTAAACCGTTATCATCCTTAATAATCAATTCATCGGCATGCTCCTGTGATTCTATAATAAACTGTTCCTTACATCCCTGAGAGGCTAATTCACGGAGCTTGATGTATGCTCCGCGAACCTGTACCGCTGTTAAATTAAGCTCCTGATAGTGGTAAAGTTGAAAGATACATTCGAGTGCCTCTGCATGGTATGTGGAGAAGAAATATGCTTTTATTTTTTCCCACAAATTCATTTCCGGAAGGCGTGAACTCTCTTTTATAGCGCCAAATTTTTCAGCGCTGATAGAAGATTTGAAATAACCCTGTCCAACACTGAATGGCATTGTGTCCTCCTTATTCTATACTAAGATTAGATAAAATACTTTAGCAAAAACATTAGTTAGCAAATATGAGTAAAAAAAGTAATCAGGTGAATGCTGTATATTGAATTGCTGAGAGCTCTATGTAGCCATAAATTTTACAAGATCTTAGCTCGACGCTTATTGCTTTCTTACTAATTGAGTTGGTCTGGCAGATGGTTACATTTAATAAAGAAAAATATATTCAGTGCGTATTATTTTTTATGAAAGTAAATATATCATCAACAACCTGATGTTAATGTCAGGTGCATATTATCTGATTGCTATCATTATCGAGTGTGAGCCTGGTTAAGGAAAATATTTAAAAAAGTATGCATTTTTGATTTTAGTGTGCTGGCGTGAGCACGAGCTGGCTTGATACTCAGGAATGGCGAGCCGTTTATAGGCTTAGCATTCGCCTGTTATTACTAACTTGTTGTTTTTTACATGATTTTTAAACTCTATTTTTATAGTCAATATTTTAAAGTGGGTTAACTATAATGAGTGATGATTCGATCATTAAAAACTCTTCGATGCTTTTGGCCTATTTAGGTGGTTTGGGGTGGGGAAGCGCCTATTTTTATGGGTGGGGAGTCTCCGCGTACTATGGTTTCCCATGGTGGTATGTAGGCGTTGGTCCCGACAACATTGCTCGAAGTTTATTCCACGCTATTAGCCTGATGGCTATATTTATAGTGGCATGGGGGATTGGTATTTTATTGTTTTTTGTAGTAAAGCGAAAAGCACACATTAATGATCTTAGCTTTCTACGTCTTTTTTTAGCTGCGGTTTTGTTCTTTATTCCAATTGTTATTGAGTTCTCTATCTTAAGAAAGTCATTTTTGTGGGAGCTTTTTTTTATCGTTTTACTGGTGGCCCTATGTTTATCGGTGGGTATGCGGTTTTACAGTAAACTGCTACCAGTAATTTGTTTTACTCAACTAAGTTGGGTGCGAAGACATTGTTTTACCATAATTATGGTGGGGTTTATTATATACTTTTGGATGTTTTCTTTTTTTGTTGGGCTTTATAAGCCGCAATTAAAGAAAGAATACGAAATGATATTATATGATGGCGGCTGGTACTACGTATTGGCCAGATATCATGATAGTTTTGTTTTGTCGAAGTCGTTTACTAAAAATAATAACAGATTTATTATCTTTAGGCCAGAAGATGGGCTCTCTTATGAAATTGCGTTGGTAAAAGTTAGACTTTAATAAAAGGATTGTCCGGGGGAGGGCATGAGCTGATTCCAGGGCTTCCTACAGAAGAGATTAGGGGAAGCACTGTGATCGAACGGCTGCTGCCGCCCGTGAGATCAATCTTTACGGATCTCAGCTCTATGCCTGACGCAGAACAGCAGCGTCAGACAACGCCCCCTGAGCGCGAAAGGCTGTTGTTATGACAAGGCGTGTGCGGAAAGCGTCTTCCACTCACTGAACATGACGGGTATCAGGTACTAACTTGCTGATTTTGATCATCATCTCATACTGTCCTGGTAGCTATGGGGCATCGATGGGGCAAAACCGGACAGCTTCTGATTTAACGTTGCGATCTGGTCAGAACTGCTGTCAGCCATCCACGCCCCGTACACGGCGCGTTTGCATGACCCATCTGGCTGGCAATAAAGCTCGGGTTTTCTGCGAAAAAATGGATAACGCGCACACCGGGATATCGTGAAGTAAAAGTGACCGATAGTGGTAGAGTTACATTTTTTCGACTGTTTGATCTGAAAGTAATCTGAGTCCAATCTTGTATGTATTCTGTTAGCACAAGCCACCAGAGTGGATTTATGCTTAATAACGTATTTTAAAAATATATCCTTAACGTCTTTCATAATATCACCTGTTAAATAGTGACCACGTCATCCTTACTGTTGCGGTATCCTTTATTACAGGTAATAACCGTCATTCATTGCCGACTGGTGCGTAAATAAAAAAATGTGTTGTCAAATCGAATTTCCCTTTCAAATCCTGATCGTATTCCCTTCTGGAAAACAGAGCTGATTTCACCCGGCATTAACTGTGTACGCCAGCCGGGCATCACATCATTAAAAAGAAACTTTGGCGTTTATTTTCTGCGGCCTGAAAAAGTTCCTCGCGTGCTGGATTGCGCTGAAGGTGAACTGATTTTTAAGATATTTGTCAATAAGTTATAACATATTGATTTTTATATTATCTTTTATTTTACAATTACATAAAAAAATTGATAGTATACCCCCCTATAGTATACGGAGGGCGTATGCCGCATTCACCTGAAGATAAAAAACGTATTCTTACCCGTGTTCGTCGTATTCGCGGGCAGGTCGAAGCGCTGGAGCGGGCGCTTGAGTCCGGCGAGCCTTGTCTGGCGATTTTGCAACAGATTGCCGCCGTGCGCGGCGCGTCTAATGGCCTGATGAGTGAAATGGTTGAAATCCACCTGAAAGATGAGCTGGTCAGCGGGGAAACCACGCCAGATCAGCGCGCTGTTCGGATGGCGGAAATCGGCCATCTCCTTCGCGCTTATCTAAAATAACAATTTCCCTCACCGTAACAGGAAGAGACATATGAAATCACGTGCAGCAGTTGCTTTTGGTCCCGGTCAGCCACTAAAAATTGTCGAGATTGACGTTGCGCCGCCGAAAAAAGGTGAAGTTCTGGTCAAAATCACCCATACAGGCGTTTGCCATACCGATGCATTTACCCTTTCTGGCGATGATCCGGAAGGCGTATTCCCGGCAGTCCTGGGTCACGAAGGCGGCGGCGTGGTAGTCGGGGTCGGCGAGGGGGTAACCAGTCTGAAACCTGGCGACCATGTTATTCCACTGTATACGGCGGAATGCGGCGAGTGTAAGTTCTGTAAATCCGGTAAAACCAACCTTTGCCAGGCCGTACGCGCCACTCAGGGAAAAGGACTAATGCCGGATGGCACCACCCGTTTTTCTTATAACGGCGAACCGGTTTATCATTATATGGGAACCAGTACGTTCAGCGAATATACCGTTTGCGCGGAAATTTCTCTGGCGAAAGTGAACCCGCAGGCGCCGCTGGATAAAGTGTGTCTGCTGGGCTGCGGCGTGACGACCGGTATTGGCGCCGTACATAACACCGCTAAAGTGAAAGCCGGCGATACCGTTGCCGTTTTTGGTTTAGGCGGTATTGGGTTGGCGGTCATTCAGGGCGCGGTTCAGGCTAAAGCAGGGCGTATTTTAGCTGTTGATACGAATCCGGACAAATTTACGCTGGCGGGCGAAATGGGGGCGACAGACTTTATTAACCCGAATGATCATGATAAACCGATCCAGGACGTTATTGTTGAACTTACTGATGGCGGCGTGGACTTCAGTTTTGAATGTATCGGCAACGTTAACGTGATGCGAGCAGCGCTGGAATGTTGTCATAAAGGCTGGGGGGAAAGCATTATTATTGGCGTAGCGGGCGCAGGACAGGAAATTAAAACCCGTCCCTTCCAGCTAGTGACAGGTCGCGTCTGGCGTGGCTCCGCCTTTGGCGGCGTGAAAGGGCGCACGCAGCTGCCAGGGATGGTAGAAGATGCGATGAACGGTAAAATCCGTTTAGATCCTTTTATTACTCACCGTCTGCCGCTGGAGCAGATTAACAATGCCTTTGAACTGATGCATCAGGGCAAATCTATCCGTACCGTTATCCACTTTGGTGATAACTGATTCATCCGCCAGCGGAAAATCCGCTGGCGCTTATCTGAATTTTCTGGAATGAATGTTGTGAAAATGTGACGAAGGCGATGCTTTTCGCGATAAGCAAACGTCATGAAGTGCCGATGACTATCTAACGGGCGTGTTTTTACGCATTAAACCTACAAGAGAGTCAACGGTCATGGGCAACACATTCTCGATGCAAGCCTCGCATAAACTGGGCTTCCTGCATCACATTCGGCTGGTTCCGCTGTTTTCCTCCATTCTCGGTGGCATCCTTCTTCTTTTTGCTTTGAGTGCCGGGCTGGCTGGCTATTTTCTGTTACAGGCCGATCGCGATCAGCGTGATGTCACGGACGAGATTCAGGTACGGATGGGATTATCCAACAGCGCTAACCACTTACGTACCGCACGTATCAATATGATCCACGCTGGCGCGGCGAGCCGGATTGCCGAAATGGATGAAATGAAAGCCAATATTGCCGCCGCGGAAACTCGGATCGCGCAGTCTCAGGACGGTTTTAACGCTTATATGTCCAGAGCGGTGAAAACACCAGCCGATGAAGCGTTGGATAATGAGTTAAACACCCGCTACAACGCCTATATCAACGGTCTACAACCGATGCTGAAATTTGCCAAAAATGGCATGTTCGAAGCGATCATTAATCATGAAAACGAGCAGGCAAAACAACTGGATGCGGCATATAACCATGTCCTGTTGAAAGCTATTGAACTGCGCACCGAGCGGGCGAGGCTGCTTAGCGAGCAGGCTTACCAACGTAGCCGGCTTGGTATGATGTTTATGATTGGCGCGTTTACGTTGGCGCTGGTATTGACGTTAATGACCTTTAGGGTGCTGAGTCGTACGGTAATACGGCCGTTACAGCAGGCCGCGTCACGTATCGAACGCATTGCGGCGGGCGATCTGACCATGGCCGACGAGCCCGCAGGACGCAGTGAAATTGGTCGCCTGAGTTGTCATCTTCAGCAGATGCAGCATGCGTTGCAGCAAACGGTAGGGACGGTGCGTCAGGGGGCGGAGGAAATTTATCGCGGCACCAGCGAAATTACCGCCGGTAACACGGATTTATCTTCTCGCACTGAACAGCAGGCTGCCGCCATTGAACAGACCGCGGCCAGTATGGAACAGTTGACGGCAACCGTTAAACAGAATGCGGATAATGCGCATCACGCCAGCAAACTGGCGGAAGACGCCTCCGGTAAAGCCAGTCGTGGAGGCCAGATGGTTTCCGGGGTCGTGCAAACGATGGGAAATATCTCCACCAGCTCGAAAAAAATCTCGGAAATTACCGCCGTCATTAACAGTATCGCCTTCCAGACTAACATTCTGGCGCTGAACGCGGCGGTCGAGGCCGCGCGTGCCGGAGAACAAGGACGCGGGTTTGCGGTGGTCGCCAGTGAAGTTCGTACCCTCGCCAGTCGCAGCGCGCAGGCGGCAAAAGAGATTGAAGGCTTGATCGGCGAATCGGTTAGTCTGATTGAACTAGGTTCTGAAGAGGTTGTCGCTGCGGGGAGCACCATGAATGAGATTGTGGATGCCGTAAAACGCGTCACTGATATCATGCTTGATATCGCTGCAGCTTCTGATGAACAAAGTCGCGGCATTGTCCAGGTCAGTCAGGCGATTTCTGAGATGGACAAGGTCACGCAGCAAAACGCGTCGCTGGTAGAAGAGGCGTCAGCGGCGGCGGCTTCGCTTGAAGAACAGGCCGCCCGCTTGACGCAAGCCGTTGATGCGTTTCGTTTACAGGATACTGGCGCGACAATGCGTTCATCCATCCTTTAATAAGCGTCGCGCCATCGGGCTATTTTAGCCGCGGGCGCGTTTATTATCCGGCGGCCGCCATCACAGCGGCATCGATTTACGGATCGCCGCAATCAGCGTTTGCGCCCCGGTTGAAAGCGGGATATCAACTCGTGTAAGAATACCTATGGGCTCGCCTGCGCTCTGGGTCGGCACGGGTAATGAGACCAGCGTCGCCTGGCGAAGATCTTCTTTAACCGCGCCAGAGGGGACGAACCAGACGTAATCGTAATCTACGGTCAGTTGTCGTGATAACGATGCGGATAGCGTTTCGATACACCCTGCAGGCATTTTACACCCCTGGCTTTGCAACAGGGCTTCCGCATTCTGGCGCGGCACCGTGCCTTTTGGCGAGACGACTACCGGCCATTCCATAACCCGGCTGAGCGTGATCGTCTCCTGTAACAGGGGATGGCCGGGGCGTACCACTAATTTAAGCGATTCTAAAAACAGCAGTTCGTAATTTAAGCCGCTCATTAATTCCGGGTCTGACATGCGGCCAATACCCAGATCGATCTCGCCTGACTTGAGACCAGCAAGCAACATCGTATTGTTCATGGTGGCGACCTGTAACGAGGTCGATTTTTGCTGTTGATGGAACCGCCCAATTACCGCCGGGAGAATACCCAGCGCAGCGGTGGGGAGCGCGCCAATACGCACCACATCGGCGCTGGCATCCTCTTTGCGATTCAGCGCCTGCCCGGCAGTATTCAACGCATCTAATACTTTTACCGCATGGGTTAAAAATTGTTCGCCAGGAACCGTTAATTGCGCGCCCAGTCGCCCGCGTTCAAACAGACGGGTTCCGGTGAGTTGCTCCAGTTCGTTCAGCGTCTTAGAAAGGGCTGGCTGGCTCAGGTTAAGGGTTTCAGCCGCGCGCCCCAGAGTTCCCTGTTGCGCAACGGCGACAAACGTATGAAGGTGGCGCAACCGAATGCGCTGACTAAACAGACCATTTTTTTCCATAAGCGATGTTAAAAACAGAGCCATGCGGGTGACAAGTAAAGTTGTTTGTTTTTGATAACTTGATAGCAAAATATTATTAACATTTTACCATTTAAAGTTACAACTGTTTTATTTTGCTGATGATTCAACTGCCGTTAAGCGTGCTAAGCCGCGCTCTGATCGGGGATACGCCAGCGTGTGTCAATCCGTTCCACACAATGAATTCAGGCGGGATCACAGTTTGTAAATTCTTCTCCCCGGAATGGATGAGGTTTTCTACACTCCAGGTAACATTCACTGGAGGCATGACATTATGGCGAACACCATCACGGCAGATGAGATTCGGGAACACTTTTCGCAGGCAATGTCGGCAATGTACCAGCAGGAAGTTCCGCAGTACGGTACGTTACTGGAACTTGTCGCTGACGTGAATCTGGCGGTGCTGGAAAATAATCCCAAATTGCATGAGCAGTTGGCTAATGCCGATGAACTGGCGCGGTTGAACGTGGAACGACATGGCGCTATTCGTGTTGGCACCGCAGAAGAACTTTCTACCTTGCGTCGGATATTCGCTATCATGGGGATGTACCCGGTGAGCTATTACGATCTCTCTCAGGCGGGCGTGCCGGTGCACTCCACGGCATTTCGTCCCATTGACGACGCTTCGCTTTCGCGTAATCCCTTCCGCGTGTTCACTTCGCTATTACGCCTGGAACTCATTGAAGATGCGGCATTACGCCAGCGGGCGGCGGAAATCTTATCGCAGCGGGATATTTTTACGTCGCGCTGCCGACAATTGCTGGATGAGTACGACGAGCAGGGCGGTTTCAGTACTGCCCAGGCCGAAGAATTCGTCCGTGAAACGCTGGAGACTTTTCGCTGGCATCGTCAGGCTACTGTTGATGAAGAAACGTACCGCGCCCTGCATCGTGAACATCGGTTAATTGCCGACGTGGTCTGTTTTCCAGGATGTCACATTAACCATCTGACGCCACGTACTCTGGATATCGACCGGGTACAGGCAATGATGCCGGAGTGCGGCATTACGCCTAAAATTCTTATCGAAGGTCCGCCTCGCCGCGAAGTGCCCATTCTGTTGCGGCAAACCAGTTTCAAAGCACTGGAAGAGCAGGTGCTCTTCGTTGGTGAAAAACAGGGTACACACACGGCGCGCTTCGGCGAAATTGAGCAACGCGGCGTCGCTCTGACGCCAAAAGGTCGTCGGTTATATGACGAATTGTTGCAAAAGGCAGAAACGGGTAAGGATAACTTCACGCATCAACTCCATTTACAGGAGGTCTTTAACGCCTTTCCGGATAGCGAATTTCTGCTCCGTCAGCAGGGGCTTGCCTGGTTCCGCTATCGCTTAACGCCTTCCGGTGAGGCGCATCGTCAGGCGATTCATCCTGGTGACGATCCGCAGCCGCATATCGAGCGTGGTTGGGTGATCGCGCAGCCGATTACCTATGAAGATTTTCTCCCGGTCAGCGCTGCCGGCATTTTCCAGTCGAATCTGGGAAATGAAACGCAGGCCAGAAGCCACGGTAATGCCAGCCAGGATGCCTTTGAACAGGCGCTGGGATGTTCGGTACTGGATGAGTTTTCGTTATATCAGGAAGCGGAAGAACGCAGTAAACGCCGTTGCGGTCTGCTTTAAAAACGGTAAGCTTCACAGGCTGTGAGGATGCTGTAAAAAGGAAGGCGTTATGTTGAATCCCTCCATCCCGTTGGTGCAAACGCGTCACGGTAAAATCGTGGGCGTCGTACAGGAAGAAATCCATATCTGGCGCGGTATACCCTATGCCGCGCCGCCAATAGGGGAGCTACGCTGGCGTGCGCCGCAGCCTGTTACGTCCTGGCAGGATGTGCGCCAGGCGGATTGTTTCTCCTGCGCCAGTTGGCAGGACATTACCTGGTGTCGCGAACTTGGCGGCGGCGATCCGGGAAATTTTTCTGAAGATTGTCTCTATCTGAATGTCTGGGCTCCCGCCGTACGTCATAAACTGTTGCCGGTCATGGTCTGGCTACACGGCGGCGGTTACACCATTGGCGCGGGTAGTCTGCCGCCCTATGACGGTCATGCGCTGGCGAAGCGCGGCGCGATCGTGGTGACGGTCAATTATCGGCTTGGCCATCTGGGCTTTTTCGCGCATCCGGCGCTGGAAGGCGAAGAGGCGGAGTGTATTCATAATTTCGCTTTACTCGATCAAATCGCCGCGCTGCGTTGGGTGCAGGACAATATTGCCGCGTTTGGCGGCGATACGCAGAATGTGACGCTATTTGGCGAGTCCGCTGGCGCCCGCAGCGTGCTGTCGTTGATGGCTTCGCCGTTGGCTAAGGGGCTTTTTCATAAAGCGATTATTCAGAGTGGTTATACGCTGCCGGATACGCCCCGCGAGGTGGCGCTTAAAAAGGGTGTTGCGCTGGCGGAACATGTTGGCTTAGCCAATGCCACAGCTGAACAGCTACGCGCTTTACCAGCAGAGACGTTTTGGCCGCTGGACGCGCCCTTTAAAATTGCGCCGACGCCGATTTCCGGCGACGTCGTATTGCCGCAGCCGATGCTGGAAACCTTCTTTGCGGCTAAACAGCATCCGATACCGGTGATGATCGGCTCGAACAGCGATGAAGCCAGCGTATTGGCGGTTTTTGGCGTTGATATTGCCGGTCAAATTCAAAAAATGCGCCGTGAGCGGCGTGTTGGACTGGGGTTAATCCGGCTGCTTTATCCTGGTGTGAAAGGCGACGAAGCGCTAGGGCGGCAGGTCTGTCGGGATATGGTATTTACCACGTTGGGTTATGTCGTCATGCAAGCGCAGCAGCGGATCGGCGAACCGTGCTGGCGTTACTGGTTTGATTATGTCGCCGAAGCGGAGCATAACACCTATGCTAATGGCGCCTGTCATGGCAATGAAATACCGTATGTGTTCGATACGTTAACGCGGGCTGAGCCCACATGCCATTATGTGAATGAGAATGACCTGGCCTTTGCCTCGCAGGTGGCGGATTACTGGGTGAATTTCGCTCGTCATGCCAGCCGCACGCGTGATGTGCTGCACGGCCCGGTTCGCTGGCCCGCCAGCATTCGGGGGCGAGATCGTTTGTTGCGGATTGGACTGAACAAGCTTGCCGGTTTTAAAGTGGAAAACCGCTTTATGCGTGCGCGTCTGGCGCTGTTTAAGCGTGTCATGAAACATCATGTTAGTCTGGAGTAAACTTTTCATAACCTGAAGAATGCCGCGTGAGGTTTACATCCGATTCGGTCGGTTCTTATCGACATAAAATATTTACGCTTTTGCGCAGTTTCCAGGCGACCAACAATTGGATTATTAATGAATTTTGTCTAGAGTGAGCGGTCAGAAACGGGCACGCTCTTGCTGCTGAAAAAAACCAGCGCGGGACCATTCACAAGACCAGAAGGACTCATTTTCAGGTATGAATCGTAGACGATTTATTAAAGGTTCAATGGCAATGGCCGCCGTGTGCGGTTCCAGCGGTATTGCTTCACTCTTTTCTCAGGCGGCGTTTGCCGCGGAATCCGATATTGCGGATGGTAAAACTGTCCGTTTTGATTTTGCTGGTCTGCAAACAATGGCCCAGGCGTTAGCGAAGAAACCCTGGGATGGTGCGCCGAGACCGTTGCCGGATACGCTCGCCAATCTGACGCCGCAGGCCTATAACAGTATCCAGTATGACGCGGCGCATTCGCTCTGGAACAATGTTGCCAATCGGCAGCTCGATATTCAGTTTTTCCACGTAGGGATGGGGTTTCGTCGTCGCGTGCGCATGTTTTCCGTTGATACGACAACTCATCTTGCTCGTGAGATTCATTTTCGCCCGGAACTGTTTAAATACAACGATGCCGGCGTTGACACGACACAACTGGAAGGGCAGAGCGATCTCGGTTTCGCCGGTTTCCGTGTCTTTAAAGCGCCGGAACTGGCGCGGCGCGATATTGTCTCCTTTCTGGGCGCCAGTTATTTCCGGGCGGTAGATGATACTTATCAGTATGGCCTGTCGGCTCGCGGGCTGGCGATAGATACCTATACTGACGGTCAGGAAGAGTTCCCCGACTTCACCGCATTCTGGTTTGACACCGCGAAGCCGGGTGATACCACGTTTACTGTTTACGCTCTGCTGGATAGTGCCAGTGTGACGGGCGCGTATAAGTTTGTCATCCATTGTGAAAAGTCGCAGGTGATCATGGACGTAGAAAACCATCTCTACGTCCGTAAAGACATTAAGCAACTCGGCATTGCGCCGATGACCAGTATGTTTAGTTGCGGGAATAATGAACGCCGGGTATGCGACACCATTCATCCGCAAATTCACGATTCCGATCGGCTGGCGATGTGGCGGGGTAACGGCGAGTGGATTTGCCGCCCACTGAATAATCCGCAGAAATTGCAGTTCAATGCATATATGGACGACAACCCGAAAGGGTTCGGCTTGCTGCAACTCGATCGCGATTTCTCGCATTATCAGGATGTCATGGGATGGTACAACAAACGTCCGAGCCTGTGGGTGGAGCCGCGCAGTAAGTGGGGGAAAGGCGCGGTTAGCCTGATGGAGATCCCAACTACTGGCGAAACTCTGGATAATGTGGTCTGTTTCTGGCAGCCGGAAAAAGCGATCAAAGCCGGGGATACGCTGGCGTTCAATTATCGTTTGTACTGGAGCGCGCAGCCGCCGGTGCAATCGCCGCTTGCGCGGGTTATGGCGACCCGTACAGGGATGGGCGGTTTTCCCGAAGGCTGGGCGCCGGGCGAACATTACCCGGATAAATGGGCGCGCCGTTTTGCTATTGATTTTGTCGGCGGCGATCTGAAAGCGGCCGCGCCAAAAGGCATTGAGCCGGTGATTACGCTCTCCAGCGGTGAGGCGAAGCAGATTGAGATCCTCTACGTTGAGCCTTTCGACGGTTATCGTATCCAGTTTGACTGGTATCCGACCTCGGATTCTACGGCACCAGTGGATATGCGTATGTTCCTGCGTTGCCAGGGGGAGGCTATCAGCGAAACCTGGCTGTATCAGTATTTCCCGCCCGCGCCGGATAAGCGTCGTTATGTCGACGATCGTATCATGCGTTAGTCAGTTTGCCTTCTGTACCGCCACAAAGGCGGTACAGGTTCTGGATATAGCTCTGACATAAACTCACTCGTGATCCGCTGTTTTTGTGACATGCCTTTCCATCGTTCTATTTTTGCAACAGTCCTTCCTGTTTATCCCTCTCGATCCTGCGGACAGGGAACATTAAGATAGCTTCACCTTATTTAAGATATAAAGTGAATATAATGAAAAAGAGTCTTCTTGGTGCTGTCCTGTCTCTGGGTTTATTAAGTGCTGCTCATGCAGATGTATATAAATTTGATAATACGCATACCAATGCGGTATTTAATATCGATCATTTTCAGACCTCAACCAATCACGGCGGATTTTATGCCATTAGCGGCGAACTGAAATATCAGCCGGAAAAGCAAGTCGCAGAGATGCGCGTGACGATTCCTGTGAGCGCCTTAAATACCGGGGTGGATGCGTTTGATAAACATATCCGCAGTAGCGATATTCTGGATGCGGAAAAATATCCAGTAATGGTATTTGAATCGACAAAATGGCATTTTGCAGATAATAAACCGGTTTCTATTGACGGTTTGTTAACAATGAAGGGGGTAACTAAGCCCGTCACCTTAACCACCACGAAGTTTGGCTGTTATATGAGCCCGATATTCAAGGCGCAGGTTTGCGGTGGTGATTTTGTCACGCAAATAGATCGCACCCAGTGGGGTGTAGATTATCTGGTCGATATGGGGATGACGAAAGTTGTCGATATAAAAATCCAGGCAGAAGCGGTTAAGCAATAAAGGGAATTATGATGAAAACTCATCACCTCATTCGGGTAGTGGCCTCGCTGGCAATGTTGGCAACATCAGGCCTGGCTTATGCTGAAGAGTACAAAGCCAGCACGGACGAAAAAGCAATAAAAATGACGAACGTCGCCTCACTGGAAGCGCGCGTTCAGGCCAGAATGGAGAAAGGGGCATTTGGTTATATTCGCGGTGGAGCCGAAGATGAGAATAACCTTCGCAGCAACACCGAAAGCTTTGACAAAAAATATATTATGCCGCGCGTATTACAGGGCATTGAGTTAAAAGAGATCGATTTATCAACGCAGCTACTGGGTATTCCGCTTAAAACGCCTATAATCCAGGCACCGATGGCGGCGCAGGGTCTGGCCCACGCCTCCGGAGAGTTGGCGACGGCGAAAGGCATGGCGCAGGTCGGCTCGATTTTCTCGTTGAGCACCTATGGTAACAAGACCATCGAAGAGGTGGCTAACGTTTCCGGGAAAAACCCGTTCTTCTTCCAGCTTTATATGAGTAAGAATAATCAATTTAACGAATTTATTCTTGCACAAGCGGTAAAACATGGCGCTAAAGCAATTATTCTGACCGTAGATTCGCCTGTCGGTGGTTATCGGGAAGAAGATATTAAAAATAACTTCCAGTTCCCGCTGGGTTTTGCAAACCTGGAAATGTTCGCCAGAAAAAATGACGATGGTTCAAAAACCGGCAAAGGGGCAGGGATAAGTGAAATTTACGCGCAGGCTAAACAAGCCTTTACGCCGGAGGATATTGCCTATGTACATCGTGTTTCCGGTCTTCCGGTTATTGTAAAAGGCATTCAGTCGCCGGAGGATGCTGAAATTGCTATCCAGTCCGGGGCCGCAGGAATATGGGTTTCTAATCATGGTGGGCGTCAATTAGACAGCGGGCCATCCTCATTCGATATGCTTCCTGCGATTGCAAAAGTCGTCAACAAGCGAGTGCCTATTATTTTTGACAGTGGAGTACGCCGTGGTTCGCACGTATTCAAAGCGTTAGCCAGCGGGGCGGATATTGTGGCGGTTGGCCGCCCTATATTATACGGTCTCAATCTGGGCGGCGCTCAGGGTGTGGCATCGGTGATTGAACAGCTCAACAAAGAGCTGACGATAAACATGATGCTGGGTGGCGCCAGGAATATTGAACAAGTGAAAACGACACGCTTGTTAACTGAAAAAGAGCTGCCACAGTAATATAAAGGTCGGGTACTATCCCCGACCTTTTCCTGTGTGATTTTCCTCAACAACGCTTCCGGTAGAAAATGACGCGCTCTGTTTCCTCAAATCCTAACGCCTGGTGAACTTTCTGGGAAATTGTATTTTCCGGCGTGGTATCAGAGGCCATTTCCCGACACCCTTTATTCGTTCCCCATCGTTGCACCGCTGCAATCAATTGTTTCGCTACGCCGCGTTGACGGAATGAGGGGAGAACAAAAATACCTTCAAGGAAAGCCACGGGCGAACTGTCACAGCCATTGACATAATCGTGGCGGATTGAGGCATCCGCAAAGCCAATCGCCACCCCGTCTGCCATCGCAATAAATGACGCCAGATGATCGGCTTGCAGCATTTCTTCGCCATCCGCCAGATGGCCGTCATCCGGGTGACCAGGCCAGAGCTGTTTTCGCAATCCGCGCCAGTGCTCCAGATGGGTTTTGTTCATTTGCCTGATGTCCATTAACGCGCTCCTGATGAGGGGTCTGACATGATGAGACGGCATCCCGCTTGCTGATAACGTCGGGCGATAGCAGACGGGAGCGCACTGTCGCTAAGAATGGTGGTAATACAGGACAGCGTCGCAACCGCATGGGGTTCCACAGTGTCAAACTTTGAGTGATCGGCCATCAATATGACCTCGCGTGAGCGCTGAATAATGCGCGTTTTTACGCCCACTTCAAACATGGTAGCGTTGGTGATGCCCGTTTCTAACGACAGCGCATCGCAGGAGATAAAAGCGCGTTCAACGGCAAAGGCGTTAATCATCTCCAGCGCCAGACTCTCGCCAACCGAAAAGTAACCGGGGCGAATCAGCCCGCCAATAATGTAGCTCTCTACGTGTGGGAAGCCACCTAGCTCATTAGCGATTTTGATGTCATTGCAAATGACTTTTACTTTGGCGTCGACCAGACATTTTGCCAGTTCCAGACAGGTGGAGCCGGAGTCGAGAAAAAAGCAGTCTCCATCCTTGATGAACGTGCGGGCGAGGGCGGCGATTTCGCGTTTCGCCTCGCTTTGTAACGTTCGCTTAACGTCGAAAACATATTCTTTATCTTCCGTACTGTCGTCGAAGTCAATACAACCATGGCCGCGAACCATACCGGGATAACGGCTGGCAATATAGTGAAAATCCCGGCGCACGGTTGCCTCAGCATAGCCAAAAAGCTCAATAGCTTGCTGTGTTGAGAGGTGCCGGTGTTGCCAAAGATAATGCAACATCTGTTTGATACGGTCGGGGCGCTGTTGGCTCATCAACATATGACTCCTTTATAGCGCGGTGAATTGTGACAACGTCACGTTTTGATTCGCCGTCGTGAACAACGCCCGGCCAATCACCAGATGCTGTGCACCTGCGGCGGCAAGTAGCCGTGCGGCGCGAAGCGTAATTCCGCCGTCCGCCCAGCATTCCGCAGCAGGGAAATGCTCTCTGCTCTGGCTAACTTTTTCACACATCGTGGCGATAAATTGTTGCCCGCGCCCGTCGGGTTCGCTGGTCATGATCATCAGCGCATCCAGTTGCAATGCCAGATAACGATAGGGCAATAGCGGCGTTGCCGGGTTAAGCGCCAGTCCTGCTTTCGCCCCGATAGCGCGAATATCCGCCAGAATCTCCGAGGGGTTTTGCACGCTTTCGGCATGAATGAAAATCCAGCCGGGGCGGATAGCTGCAAGCCAGGGTAGCCAGCGTTGCGGTGATGAGACCATCAGGTGAAATGAGAGCGGATGGCGAGTGTATTGTGCGACTGCCTGAATGGTTTTCATACCGAAGGTAATATTGTTGATGAAACTGGTATCTTCGATATCCAGATGCAGCGAGCCGAGGGGCGCATCGTGTAAAGCGGTCAACGCCTCGGCATAGCGCAGCGGATCGGCGGAGGCCAGCGAAGGGTGCAGGATCATCGGAACCTCCATCAGCGCAATGCGGTTAATTGCGCGAAAAGCGCTGCATCATTTGGCGCATCTTGCAGCAACGCGACGCTTCCCGGCGAGTCGAGCCACTGGCTGATGCGTTGAATGGTGCGAATATGTGCTTCAGCGTCCGTGGCGCTGGCGCAAAGCAACAGCCAGATGGGATCGCAATCCGTATTGCCGAAAGCGACCGGCGTTGATAGCGTAGTGACGCTCATTTGATTATGGTTGGCGCCTTGCTCCGGTCTGGCATGGGGCAGCGCAATCCCCGGCGCGATAAGATAATATGGCCCCCATTTAAGGGTGTTCTCAATAATACCGTCCAGGTAGCAGGGGGCCGCCGCGCCGAAGGTAATCAGCGGACGCACGGCGATATCCAGCGCGTGTCGCCAGTCGTTGGCATGGCGTTGCGCCTGAACCCACTTAACATCATTAATCATCGATCGTTGACTCCTTGCTGGTTCGGGTTACTCTGAAACCGATCCCCGGCGTGTCTTTTGGCGAAGGCGACGGAGATCGGCAGGAGGGTTATCGCTCTCTGCAGGGGATAAGCATTTTGCTTATCCCCATTTTATTGTCGGATATGGCGTACTTTCTCCATAAACTTCGCCACGCGCGCCTGGTCGACAAAGTTGGCGAAGACGCCGTCTTTTTTAAACGTGGTTGCCGTTACGCATCCGTCGGCAATGCTGAGCTGCTCCTCGACGTTTTCCAGACAAACTCCGGTATTCGCCAGCACTACCGTGTCAGGGACGGTCTCTTTTACCCGCTTCAGTATGGCGCTATCGGTACGTGCGCCTGCCGTCAGGCCAGAGACGCACAGGGCATCGGGGTTATTATTAAATACGGTCGATTTCGCAATTGAACAGACATCCCGGTTTCCCAGATACACCGCCGCTTCCGGAACGATGTTAAACAGCGTTTTCACATGGCCTGCGCCGATGCGATGCTGATGACGAATGGTTTCGCCGACATTAGTATCCCAGACGCCAAAATCGCTGGCGTAAGCGCCGGTGAAAATTTCACGAATAAATTTTGCGTTGGTCGCCATCGCCAAATCAAAAGAGGCCACAGGGTCCCACAACACGTTTACCCCAAACGGTACGCGAATTTCACTCATTAACTGACCGATAATTCTTGCCATAGCGGCAGTCGTTTCCGGTCTGACTTTCGTTAAATAAGGCAAACTAAATTCGTTGGAGAACATCACCGCATCCACACCGCCGTTTTGTAGCGCCATTAAATCGTCATGGGCGCGGTCAATCACCCAGTTCATGCCTTTCTTTGTATCGAACCCGGGATCGCCCGGTAGTGCCCGTAAATGGCACATGGCGATAACGGCTTTTTCCGTTCCTATTACCTCTTTTAGCCAACTCATTCTGGGTTGCTCCTTATTCCGGTAGTTCACGTTTACGTAAGATAAGTACGATGCTGGCGACGATGCCGACCACAATAACCACGCCAATAATGCCCAGCGACATCAGTTCAGATATTGACCAGCCAAACATATTCCCTACCGACAGCGCGGTAATTTGCGCGTTTTCAGCGGCGAAACTAAAGCCGCCTTTGAGCGCCATATCGGTAAAGTACGGCGCGAACTGGGTGGCGATCAGCAAAACGGTAATCATGACAATGATGCCGCTGAGCAAAGTACGAATCAGATCGCCGCGATGAATAACCGTGGCCATGCAGATAAAAAACGGCGCGACCGGTAAATCAGCCAGCGGCAGGACTTTATTGCCCGGCAGAATGCTTGCCAGAATTAACATGATGGGAATTAACAGCAGTCCAACCGCGATAGTGGTCGGGTGGCCTAACGTCACTGCGGTATCCAGACCGATAAAGACTTCGCGCCCTTTAAAGTGTTTCTGGAAGAATTTACGCGCGCCGTCGGAGATAGGCATTAATCCCTCAACGATAAGGCGGATCATGCGCGGAAACAGCACCATAATCGCCGCCACGGTAATCATTAAGGTTGCGCACCCTTTAAAGCCTTCACCTGCGGCAAGTCCGAAGATCAGCCCGAGAACAACGCCAATGATCACCGGGTCGCCGACCATCCCATACCGTTTTTGGATCTCCTGAGCGTCAATATTGCGTCCTTTCATAAACGGGATTTTTTCGTATATCGCATCCAGCAATACGAACAACGGCACGGAGCTGGAGCCATACCCTTGCGGGATTGAGATCCCTTCCAGACCGACGATGCTCTGTACCCGTTTCGCCGTCCAGTCGGCCATTTTCAACGACAAGGCGGCATGGCAAATCGCGCCCAGTACGCCATAAATCAGACTGCCGGTCATCAACTGGACGACCGTTCCGGTAATGGCGTAGTGCCAGTAGTTATAAATATCAACGTTCATGGTTTTGGTCAGGCGAGTCACCAGCATACCGACGTTGAGCAGAAAGATAACGGGAATGATCATCGCGCCGATGGCCGTCGCATAGCCGACGCCGGATGCGGGTCCGGCGCCGACGTCAAAGACATGCAGCGTCAGGCCAAAACGCTCAATCATCACTTTTATCGGCGGACTGAGACTGTCGATCGCCATGACAATCACCAGCCCCATACCGACAAAACCGATGCCGACCGTCACCCCGGCTTTCACCGCCTGCAGCCAGGGAATACGAAAGATTAAGCCGATGATAATCATAATGATGGGCACAAATACGGTGCCGCCGAGAGACAGGATGTAATCAAACATAATGCCCCCTTTATTGTGTTAACAGCGCCTTGATTTCTTGTTTTAATGCGTCGTCGTTGATGCCTGTCAGCAGGGCGGCACCGTTGAGCGTCGGGATGCCATAGTCACTGTGCGTACGCATGGACGTTACGATGAGGTCCATACCGTTACAGTTCAACGGGATCTCATTCAGACAACATTGCGCCGTGGTTGCCGCAATGCCTTGCTCCGCGAGAAAGTCCTGCAGTTTTTGTGCAATCATGGTTGATGTCGACATGCCGGTACCACATGCCACAAGGATCTTTTTCATCATGGTCGTGCCTCTTGTGTAGCGCCTGTTTCAGGCTCAATGGGAAACTGTTCTGGCGACATTTTGGCCAGCGCAGTCAGTAAACGGATACAATCAGCCAGGTCGCGCAGGCTGGCGACTTCGGCTGGCGAGTGGGTATAGCGGCAGGGAATAGAAAGGCTGGCGCAGGGAATGCCGTCCAGTTCAACCTGTATGTAGCCGGTTTCGGTGATGACGCCTGGCGCGACTTCTCGCTGTACGGGAATATTATTTTCGTGCGCGGTTGTCTCCAGCATCCGCAGCAAACGCGGCGGCGTAATTAGTCCCGCCAGCGTACCGCGTCCGTGATAGTTCAGACAGGTGATGCCGACGCCGTGGTTAACCCGCACATCCGAGTAATCCTGCAGGTCAGGCGTGTCGCAGGATGGGGTGATATCAATACCAATCGCCAGGTCGGGGCGCACGCGTCGTAAAACGGGAACAATACCGCGAATATTAAACTCTTCCTGTACCGAAGCGACCAGGAACACCGCGATATCGAGCGACGTGGAGGCGAGAGCCTCGGCGACGCCCAGTAGCGTCGTACACCCCAGCCTGTCGTCCAGCGCCTTACTGCATACCAGATCGTTGCCCAGACAGTGCGGCGGGTTGTAAAGGGTTACTGGCGTCCCCACCTGAATACCCATTCGTTCGGCATCCGCTTTATCTTTCGCGCCGATATCAATCCAGAGTTTATCGAGCGCGGGAGGCTGGGTGCGCTCGTCACCCTTCGCGAAGTGATACGCTTTAATACCGATACAGCCCATGATATCGCCTGAACGTCCGGCAAGCGTCACGACCGAACCGGGCATGGTAATTTGCGCCGGGCCGCCCACGCGTTCAAAACGTAAAAAACCGGAGGGTTCGATCTTGCGTACCATAAAACCCACTTCATCCATATGCGCAAAAATCATCAGGCGAAGAGCGTCGGATTTGTCGCTGCCATAACGGGCGACAACATTGCCTAAGCGATCCCGCCAGACGTCTTTGGCCTGCTGTTCAAACGCATGCTGCATAACGTTTGCAATACTGCTTTCATGTCCTGAAATCCCGTTTAGCCGCAGTAAAGAAAAAAGCGTTTCCTGCACAGAAAAGGTCATTGGCGTCTCCGTGGTGATAAAACAATCAGTCGTTGAGCGTTTTATAGGAGGAGAATGGTTGGATAAGTGTGAAATGTGTCACGCGAAAACGCGCTAAATATGAGCAATAAAAAATAATGTGATGGCGATACAATAAAAGCGCTCATATCACCTGCGGGGTATCGGTAAACCAGGCTATTTATGTGATCACGACCAACAACGAAGAAGGGCAACGCGATGGTGGAAATTATTCCTGTTAGCACGACGCTGGAACTGCGAGCGGCAGATGAAAGTCATGTTCCGGCGTTGCACCAACTGGTACTCAAAAATAAAGCGTGGCTACAACAGTCGCTCGACTGGCCGCAATATGTCACGTCGCAGGATGAAACGCGTAAGCATGTACAGGGTAATATACTGTTGCACCAGCGTGGTTACGCCAAAATGTATCTGATTTTCTGCCAGAATGAGATGGCGGGCGTACTCTCATTTAATGTCATCGAGCCGATAAACAAAGCCGCGTATATCGGTTACTGGCTGGATGAGTCCCTCCAGGGACAAGGGGTAATGTCGCAATCATTACAGGCGCTGATGGCACATTATGTCCGACGCGGCGATATTCGGCGCTTTGTCATTAAATGCCGGGTTGATAATCAGGCCAGTAATGCGGTCGCACGGCGCAACCATTTTACGCTGGAAGGCTGTATGAAACAGGCGGAGTATCTTAACGGCGATTATCACGACGTTAATATGTATGCCCGCATTATTGATACGGTTTAAAGGGAACCGACTAAGGGGGTACGAGTAATACGATCCTCGCCATTGATCACTTTTGGGCCGCGCAGGTGGATAGTATTGCCGTCAAACGCTATCACCGCCGCCCGTCCGCTAATCTCTACCTGGTGCTCAATCAGGATTTCGCCCTGTATACAGGCGTGGCCTTCAATCAGCACGCGGTCGTCCAGTAAAATCGGGCCTCCGCGTACCTCAGCATGTCCGCCTACCAGCACATGATGTTTTAACACACAGTTGCCTTCGATTAACGCATGTTCCGCTACCTGCGAGCTGTAGCGAAGGGTAGGGATCGCATCTTCCTCTGTGCCGGCGATAACCCGCGCATGGCCATAGACTTTGGCGCAGTCACAGATCCAGACATTATTGTCTTTGTTGCCTTCAATGGACGCGAAATCAAAGACCTCCGCCCGGTGTTCAATAAAAGCGTGTGTGATAGTGGCGTCGCCATAAAGCTGTACCTGATGAACAATCCGCGAATGGCGCAGGGTGGCGCGATCGTAAATTTGTAAAATCTGCGCATGTTCACGCGTTAGTCCCTGAATGGCGAGAATTTCTGACTGGTTTAACACGCGGGCATCGCCATAAATCGCACACGCTCCGCGCACGGTAGATGACTGAATTGTGACGTTGTCACTTATGCGCGCGCCATCGCTGATATCAGCGCGATCAATCCAGACATTATCGCCTATTCGCACATTATTGTAGAGCGTGCACGGCTGCGTGATACGCGCGTTACCCGTAATTTCCGTGCCAGCAAAGGCCATCGCATTTTGATCATAAATCCAGCAATCCCCCTGTTGTGACAGCACATTATCGGCATCAACCCAGCCACCGGAGGTTCCGGCTTTAACATCGTTAAAATCCGTTACGGCAATAAGTTGTCGTAATAAGACGCTTTTCTTCTCACCGTCTACCTGATAAGTAAAAGCACGGGGTTCTTCACTCAGTCGATATTTGGTCATAGGGAAATTCCGTGTGAACGATTAAGATAACCGTAGCAAAGGTACTGGCGAAACAACCAGAAATTCCATAAAATGCATTTCAAATATACTTTATAAATTAAACAAAATGCGTAATCACAAGCAGAGCGATCGCGTGCTCAATCTGCCTGCGGGCTATTTTGGGATCGTCCTTGGCACTATCGGTATGGGATTCGCCTGGCGTTACGCCAGCCAGATATGGGCAATAAGCCACTGGCCCGGCGACATCATGGTGATCCTGGCGATGATTATTTGGGGACTATTGACCCTGGCGTTTCTTAGCCGTCTGGTGCGCTTTCCCCATAGTGTGTTGGCTGAAGTGCGACATCCGGTAATGAGCAGTTTTGTCAGCCTGTTTCCCGCGACCACAATGCTGGTTGCGATCGGCTTCGTTCCCTGGTATCGACCATTGGCCGTTGCGCTATTCAGCGTGGGGGCAGTCATACAACTGGCGTACGCCGCCTGGCAGACGGCGGGACTTTGGCGTGGAGCGCATCCGGAAGAAGCGACGACCCCAGGGCTTTATCTGCCAACGGTAGCGAATAATTTCATCAGCGCTATGGCCTGTGGGTCACTCGGCTACAATGATGCCGGACTGGTGTTTTTAGGCGCAGGCGTCTTTTCGTGGTTAAGTCTGGAACCGGTTATTTTGCAGCGACTGCGTAGCTGCGGCGAGTTACCGGCGGTGCTGCGTACTTCACTGGGTATCCAACTGGCGCCCGCGCTGGTTGCCTGTAGCGCCTGGCTGAGCGTCAATGGCGGTGAGGGCGACACGTTGGCGAAAATGCTATTCGGCTACGGTCTGTTACAGCTTTTATTTATGCTGCGATTAATGCCCTGGTATTTATCTCAACCGTTTAATGCTTCCTTCTGGAGTTTTTCGTTCGGCGTTTCTGCGCTGGCGACCACGGGGTTACATCTTGGTCACGGTAGTGAATCAGGGCTTTTCCATATTCTGGCCGTCCCGCTGTTTATTTTCACTAACGCTATTATCGCTTTACTGCTGGTCCGTACATTTCTATTGCTGGTGCAGGGGAAGTTGCTTATTCGCACTGAGCGCGCTGCACTGTTGAAAACGGAGGAAAAAAATGACCATTCGTGACGAAAATTACTTTACTGAGAAATACGGTTTAACCCGCACGCATTCGGATGTGCTGGCGGCGGCAAAGGTTATCGCACCGGGTCGAACGCTGGATTTGGGATGTGGTAATGGCCGCAATAGTCTGTATTTGGCCGCGAACGGTTATGACGTTACCGCGTGGGATAAAAATCCGGCCAGTATGGCTAATCTTGAGCGTATTAAAGCGGCAGAAGGGCTGGATAATCTGCAAACCGAAATCGTCGATCTGAATACATTGACCTTTGACGGCGAGTACGATTTTATTCTCTCGACAGTGGTTATGATGTTTCTTGAGACGCAAACCATTCCCGGTTTAATCGCCAATATGCAACGCTGCACAAAACCCGGCGGATATAATTTGATCGTCGCGGCAATGGATACGCCGGATTTCCCCTGTACGGTGGGATTCCCGTTCGCTTTTAAAGCAGGCGAATTACGCCGCTATTACGAAGGATGGGACATGCTGAAATACAACGAAGATGTCGGCGAGCTTCACCGCACGGACGAAAACGGCAACCGTATCAAACTGCGCTTTGCTACGATGCTGGCGAGAAAAACGGCCTGAGCGATGCAAGTTCTGTAAGTCTCGCTGCGTTCGGCATTTTTTTGTCGGGCGCCGCGTTCAAATTGTGCTGTCGTTACCATTTTTAGTGCATCCAGAATGATTTCGTTTTGCTATTATTTCCTTTGCATCATTGCGAAGACTAAAGGGATCGTTTCATGCGTACTCATACTTTATTTAAAGTTGCAGTGCTTACTGGCTTGCTGGCGTTATCCGGCTGTGCGTCCAAAGTCACACAGCCGGATAAGTATTCTGGATTCTTAAAAAATTATTCGGACCTGCAGGAAACTACCTCCGCCACGGGAAAACCGGTGTTGCGCTGGGTAGATCCACATTTCAATGACTCTAACTATGACAGTATTGTTTACAATCCAATAACGTATTATCCCGTCCCCAAACCTACGACCCAGGTCGGACAGCAAGTTCTTGATAAACTGCTGGCTTATACGAACACTAAAGTAAAATCAGCGATTGAACAGCGTAAACCGCTGGTCACGACGCCAGGGCCGCGCAGTTTGATTTTCCGCGGGGCGATTACGGGCGTGGATACCAGCAAAGAAGGGCTGCAATTCTATGAGGTGATCCCCGTGGCGCTGATTGTGGCGGGCACGCAAATGGCGACGGGCCACCGGACAATGGATACCCATCTCTATTTTGAGGGTGAGCTGATAGATGCCGCTACCAACAAGCCGGTCGTCAAGGTAGTGCGCCAGGGCGAAGGTAAAGACTTGAGTAACTCCAGCACGCCAATGGCGTTTGAGACGTTGAAACAGGTCGTGGATGATATGGCGACGGATACCTCTATGTTTGACATTAACAAAAAATAATTCTGCGGCGCCATCGCAAGATGGCGCAAACCCCGTCAGGTTAACGATCGCCATCAGCCAGACAACGTTGGGCGGCGCGTTTTCGTTAACACTGCGTAGCCTATCCCGCCAGCGATCAACCCCCAGAATGCCGATCCGATGCCCATCAGCGTTAGTCCGCTTGCGGTGACGAGAAATGCGATAACTGCCGCGTCACGCTCGCTTTCGTGAGTAAGCGCCTGGTACAGGCTACCGCTAATTGTACTTAACAGTGCCAGACCAGCAAGCATTTGCACCCAGCTAACCGGCAGGGCGACCATCAGATCGGTTATCGAACTGCCAAACCACCCGGCAAGTAGATAAAAAATTCCTGCGGCGGCGGCCGCTAACCAGCGACGCGTTGGATCGGGGTGCGCGTCCGGGCTTTGACAAATGGCGGCGGTAATGGCGGCAATACAGATAGAATAAACGCCAAATGGCGAAAGCAGCAGCGCCAGCAACCCGGTAAAAATCATTAACGGAGAGACAGGAAGCTGATAGCCAGACGCCTTCATTGTGGCAACGCCGGGGGCGTTTTGCGATGCCATCGTCACCAGAAAGAGCGGTACCGCGACGCTCAGGCTTTGAGCGAATGAAAAGTGGGGGGGAATGAAGACGGGCCACACAGTCGCGAAATGGATACCGCTCATCGCCATCTTACCCTGCATGAGCGTCACCGTTATTCCCGTCACCATGGCGGCAATAACGGCATAGCGGGGCGCGAATACTTTAAAGAGTAGCCACGCCAACAACATACCGCCGCACATCACAAACTCTCCGTTGAGCGTCCCGAACGCCTGCAGGCCGAAGCGTAGCAGTATTCCCGCCAGCATTGCGGCGGCAAGAGAATGGGGGATTATCCGCATCAAACGCGCAAACAATCCCGTGACGCCGCACAACACAATCAGGGCATTGGCGACAATGAATATGCCCACGGCGTCTGGCAACGATAATCCCTGAAGCCCTGTCACCAACAGAGCGGCGCCAGGCGTAGACCAGGCAGTTAAAACCGGCGCACGATACCACAAGGTTAGCGCCAGTGTGCTTATGCCCATCGCTATACCGAGGGCGGTCATCCAGCCGGCGATCTCTGCGGGAGTTGCACCAGCAGCAAGCGCCGCCTGCCAGATAATGGCCGCAGAACTTGCATAGCCGACCAGAACGGCGACCAGACCAGATAATACAGTAGGTAACGGCAGTGATAACAGACGCATGATCGCCTCTTGTGCGTTATAACGGTCAAGTAATGTAGCATTGTGCGTTATAGCGCACAAGTGATACGCTATGGTCTTACAGGGGGAAAAATGGATAACCTGACACATTATCTGGCGACCACGTTAAGAACGTTACGCCATCAACGAGGCTGGAGTTTATCGCGTCTGGCGGAGATCTCCGGCGTATCAAAAGCCATGTTGGGGCAGATAGAGCGTAATGAGTCCAGTCCGACAGTCGCAACGCTGTGGAAAATAGCGACGGGCCTGAATGTTCCATTCTCAATGTTTATTTCGTCTCCGCAGGCTGAATGTCCTCCGACCTTCGATCCCCAGCAACAAGCGATGGTCATCGCACCACTGTTTCCGTGGGACCCTGAACTCGGTTTTGACTATTTTTCCCTATTACTGGCACCTGGCGCGGTCAGCGAATCAACGCCGCATAAAGCCGGCGTTATCGAACATGTGGTGGTGATTCAGGGACGGCTGGACATGTGTACTGGTGGGGTATGGCAAACAATAGACGCCGGTAAAGGTTTACGTTTTGCCGGCGATACGGCGCATACCTATCGCAACAGCAGTGATCAGACGGTTCATTTTCACTCGCTGATCCATTACCCGCGCGATTAAGCAGGAAAACTATTTCGTTAGTTTGCGCTTCTGACTACAATAGCCGCCATTTCGCTGCTCTTGGATAAGAAAGACCGTATGCGCCAACAACTTCACTATCTCGAATTGTTAAGTCCGGCCCGTGACGCCGCAATTGCTCGCGAAGCGATTTTGCATGGCGCGGATGCCGTCTACATCGGTGGACCTGGTTTTGGCGCGCGTCATAATGCCAGTAACAGTCTGCGCGATATCGCCGATCTGGTCCCGTTTGCCCACCGTTACGGTGCCAGGATTTTTGTCACGCTGAACACTATCCTGCATGATGATGAGCTGGAGCCCGCACAACGGTTAATCACCGATTTGTACGACACCGGCGTGGATGCGCTGATTGTGCAGGATATGGGAATTCTGGAACTCGATATCCCGCCGATTGAGCTTCACGCCAGTACACAGTGTGATATTCGCAGCGTGGAAAAAGCGAAGTTTCTTGCCGATGTCGGTTTTTCACAGATTGTACTGGCGCGCGAACTTAATTTGACTCAGATAGCGGATATTCATCAGGCTACTGACGCCACAATTGAGTTCTTCATTCATGGCGCGCTGTGTGTCGCTTATTCTGGACAGTGTTATATCTCTCATGCGCAAACCGGGCGCAGCGCCAATCGGGGAGACTGCTCGCAAGCCTGTCGCTTACCGTATACGTTAAAAGACGATCAGGGGCGGGTGGTATCTTACGAAAAGCATCTGCTATCGATGAAAGATAACGATCAAACGGCTAACCTCGGCGCGTTGATTGATGCAGGCGTACGTTCCTTCAAGATTGAAGGGCGCTACAAAGACATGAGTTATGTCAAAAACATCACCGCGCATTATCGTCAGATGCTGGACGCGATTATTGAGCAACGTGGCGATCTGGCGCGTGCGTCGGCTGGTCGGACCGAGCACTTTTTTGTTCCTTCCACGGAGAAAACCTTCCATCGCGGCAGCACCGACTATTTTGTTAACGCGCGTAAAGGCGATATTGGCGCATTTGATTCACCAAAATTTATTGGCTTACCGGTAGGCGAGGTCCTGAATGTGGCGAAGGACTATCTCGATGTGGAGGCTACGGAGCCGTTGGCGAATGGCGATGGTCTGAACGTGTTGATTAAGCGTGAAGTGGTGGGTTTCCGCGCCAATACCGTGGAAAAAACCGGTCATAACCGCTACCGCGTTTGGCCAAATGATATGCCTGCCGATCTGCATAAAGTCCGTCCGCATCATCCGTTGAATCGTAATCTGGATCATCACTGGCAGCAAGCGCTGACAAAAACCTCCAGTGAGCGTCGTGTGGCGGTTGATATCATGCTGGGCGGCTGGCAGGAACAGCTTATTCTGACGCTGACCAGTGAAGAAGGCATCTGCATTACGCATACACTTGACGGGCTGTTTGAGGAAGCCAATAACCCTGAAAAAGCGTTAAATAACCTAAAAGTCGGACTGGCGAAGCTGGGACAAACGCTCTACTACGCTCGTGATATGCAGGTGACATTACCGGCGGCGTTATTCGTGCCAGGCAGTCTGCTCAATCAGTTCCGTCGGGAGGCGATTGATATGCTTGATGCAGCGCGTCTGGCCCATTATCAACGAGGTCGCCGGAAACCCGTGGCGCAGCCTGCGCCCGTTTATCCGCAAACGCATCTCAGTTTTCTCGCTAATGTCTACAACCACAAAGCACGGGAATTTTATCACCGTTACGGCGTACAATTGATCGATGCGGCCTATGAGGCGCATCAGGAGAAGGGCGAGATACCGGTCATGATCACCAGGCACTGCCTGCGTTTTGCGTTCAACCTTTGTCCAAAACAGGCGAAAGGAAATATTAAGAGCTGGAAAGCCACACCGATGCAGTTGGTGCATGGCGATGAGGTGCTGACACTAAAATTCGACTGCCGCCCTTGCGAAATGCATGTAATTGGTAAAATTAAAAACCACATTTTGAAGATGCCCCAGCCCGGCAGCGTTGTCGCTTCAGTGAGCCCTGAAGCGCTGATGAAAACGCTGCCGAAGCGCAGGGGCGTTTAATTAACGGAAATAGCTCTCTGGTTTGCGCGATTTCTGCCAGTTGTGGTGCTCGCGCAAGCCTTCCGCTGATTCTTCCGCTGCCGCCCGTAATTCATCGCTGTCGGCTTCATGTTTGAGCTGGTGTCCTCCCGTCACAAACCATACAAACTCATGGCCTTGCTGTTTCGCCAGTAACTGACCTGAAAACAGCGCACAGGTCAGTAAAACTACTGATAACGCTTTTGTGAACATCATGCCACCTTCCAGTTATGTCGTGGGGTTATGATGCCAATAATTTATTTGAGTTATTATTCAACACTTCAAATTAGCGAAAACGGTTTGTCAATAATTGCGATAAGTTGTATGAGAACACGTAGCCGGGTACATGATTAGATAGCATTAACATTCCCAGCCTCGCCATAATGCGAAAAGACCAGAACCCCATCGTGGAGTTAGGACGATCTTCTTTCGGGAATTGGGGTTTGGGGAATAACGGAACAGTACACGTCGTTAAGTAGCCATTTTAAATAGCCAAAAATTAATCAGCCAAATACATCGCATATTGTTATTTTTAGCTACCTCTTTTACGTTAGCCAACCTAACTATATCATTTTGGCTACCGTAAATGAAAATTGCTCGCATCTATGAAAGGGGCAGTACATCAGAGCAGGATTTGGCCCGCCAAGCTGACATCGAAAAAACGGCCATCGCCAGTGGTTTTTATATTGCCGGTATTTATCGGGAAAAAGCATCGGGTGCCAGGGCTGACAGACCTGAGCTTCTCCGCATGATCGCTGACCTTCAGGTTCCATTGATAATGGATTTGGAATCATATCGTTTGGCGGAAGTGGCGAGGGTAAACACTAAAGTGAATGCCACATCACTTGTGCAGGCCATAGGCCGCCTTCAGACAATACGTAACCTGGGAGTGACATTACCAGCAATTACGCCCGTTTCGGATACCCGTATTGCTGTCTTTTTTCATAACAGTTTTTCTACTGTCGTGGGGTCAGTCCCTTAAGATGGCTTAAAGAGAGGAGCCCATGAGCGGTAAGCGTTATCCCGAAGAGTTTAAAGTTGAAGCAGTCAAACAGATTGTTAATCGCGGTCAAGTGAAGCCAGTATCGTGACGCCGAACAGGCTCCAGCGGCAGTTTAATCCGAACGCACCCAATGAGCGTTGGGCCACGGATATAATGTACATCCGGACCCGCGAAGGCTGGAGGTTTCACCTTATATCAGTAATGTAAAAATATGCTGAAAATGTTATTTTTATAATGAAATTAAGATGTCGGTAATTTTTTTAATAAAAAACAAGGAGTATTCTCTTAGTTGAATACTCCTTGCTATAAAATCCTTTACAAGGGATATTTTTATTAATATGGCGTGATCCAGAAGTCACGGCTATCACAACCAATCTGAAATTGGCAAAAGAGAGGGAGGCGTTTCATTAGTGTTATCCTGGGTGTCAAGACGATGTTGAACATCTGGCAGGCCGGCTTCGGGTAATCGGTTTCCTGAAACTGCCTTTGCATCCTTTAGATTAACACCAGTTAGCTTTGCGTTGCATAGAACAGCATCAGTTAAGTCTGCACAGAATATGTTAGCGTTGGTCATGTCTGCATTAGTCAGATTTGCACCAGACATGTCTGTGTTTGCCATGTTTGCGCTAACTAGACTTGTGTAAGCCATTGTTGCGCCGTGTAGATTTGCGCCAGAAAAATTTACGCCAGAAAGATTTGAACCATAGAAATCTGTAGAGGATGCATCTATATTTTCAAAATTTTCATTCCGCAAATCTTTATAAGCCAGGTATACTCCACGTAGGTTAAGCTTACCTTCCTCGGTTAAAAGTGAATCCTCCTGTTGTATATTATATTTACGAATCAGTTTTAACATTTGACAGACATTCCAAAATGTATCACCATCAACTTCACTTGCTATCGTTTTTCCATCTTTACTCACTTCTATAGTGACCATGGGGGCTTTATTTTCATATTCAGGGACTGTGACACATGACAGGCATGTAGTACACCCGTTGATATCCTCCATAAATATTTTGGTACCTCTATAAAAAGCATCTTTATTTACATGTGATAACGCTGAAGTCAGCTTTTCCACTACCTCCTGAAAGCATCTTTCGTTGCTTCTCCTTACTCCACCACAGGTAAAAAAATTGACAAGCCATTCCAGTATACCGCGTGGTGAAGTTGAATTTTTCATCGCTTCTTTCGTACCAGTACCGGCCGCATGTAAATATTTTAATATATTTTCTGGAGACGTGTTAGTTATTGGCATTTTTATTCCTTATAGATCGGTGTGAGTCAAGCCACATTATGTAAGGAATATCAAAAAAAGATATAGGGTGATTTTTGTATTCAGAGTTTTGGTTGGGTTTGTGTGGGGGAGGGTAATGACTTGATTTTTAGATTTATTAAAGTGGAAAGTATAAAAACCATGAACGTGAGTAGTTATTCCTGAAAGTCCTGCTGTAAGTATCCCGCATAATCGAGCTTTAAGCGTGACAGGCTCGCGGCTATCCGCCTGGATAAGAGTCCCGGAATTTATCTCGCTGATACTGTACTGAATTTGGGCCAGGGGCAATTTTTCCGGGTTCTCAAAAAATGCTTGAAACTAAAATGGGTCTATTTACACAACCATCAGCTAAAATATTGAAGTACGTACAGTCAAGTCCGCTACTAAACGGGTTTTTTAGCGGTTTTTCGTTTCCGGATGTGTCTATTTATTGAAGATGTAGGCCATTCCTGGAGGTGAAGAATGCCCCATCTCTTTCAGAATAATGTTAGTATATTCGACAACAGGGCCCCTTGGATGATTTTCTTCTTTATCCTGAAGATAGGTCAGCGCATGACAACTTCATGGATAAATGAACGTTTTGCGTCAAAAGGTTGTGGACCTTCGTTACTTTCATAATACTCAGGATATGAATCCTCATCAGTATCGTCCAGATTAAGACATATGACTCTCCTGCCTTCTGAAAGGTTGAAATCTTTCGGACTCACGGTAGTTTCAAAGGATTCACCAGCCCCCAGTAACCAGCGCTGCTCCACATCATGTAGTTCTTTTTCATAGGCGTAATTCATCAGTCTGCGGAATGTTTCGCTTTGGGTGTACGCATTTTGAAGTACGGAGGATAGGGCTGACAGGGTGCTGATGATTGAGCAGAACATGAAGAACAGGTTTAACCGGGAGAAGACAAGAGAGTAAATGGTTAAAATCCGGCCTGGATGCCGGGGTGGATATCTCTTTGATAGTGAGTTAGGCCTGATATTCTTTTGATTTTAGTGATTGAGCATGGCGTGCACAGTCCGGGCAGAGTTCCATCGAAGTCATATGCTATGCTGTATAATAAATTAACTGTCTGAAAACTATCCAAAAGGGCGTTGTTATTTCACTGGTACTCGCTGTTATCTGAGGAAAAAGGTGACTGGCAACCCTTGGCTTGGGATAGCTGGTATCCACGCTATAAGCTGGAGTACCAGCATCTGATTACTGTTAAATATTTCCGGGAGTACGACCAGACAATAAAATAATCTGTTCATTAACTCAGTAATTGCCGATTATTCATCTTTACTCAATAAATTATTTTTATTATTCAGCTCCTGACGAACTTTTGCTAATGATTTCTGAAATGCCGGAATTGTTTGCAATCTCGCAAATTCTACGGCTCCCACATAACGGCCAGCATCAACATCACTTTGCCAGTGAGCGCCACATATCACTCTACTTTGTCCGAATTCCCATCCCCGTCTGGCAAGTTCCTGGGCTCGTTCTGGTTTGGCTTGTGATAGAACTAAGGCTAAAAGTGTGCCATAAGCTGTATGCCCGGAAGGGTAAGAGCCATTTTTTCGTAAAGCATCCTCATCTTGGGGGCGACAGGTGGAGTGTTTAAATAAGACAAAAGGTCGTGTGCGCATGTAATATTTTTTTGCCGAAGCAGTGGCATAATAGCCACCCATGGTCAGAAGATTTTGTAACATTTTCCATGTCTCCGGGGTGTCATGTTTATTAATTTTAACCCCAATGACTGGTGAAAATATTCTGGCTATATTCTCCACGCTCACATCTGCATCTATAGCCGCTTGTTTCCAGCGGGGAGAGTCCTTCATGGCATAACCTCTGAAATACGCATCTTTGTCGTATCGGAAAGCGGGATCATCATTTCCTGGAGGGGGAGGTAAATAAAACTGACTGTTCACTGACTCTTCAGGTTCATGAAATGGTTCTACTGTGTTAGCTGTTGAATATTTCACTATAAGTAATGGCAGGAAAAAGACTAAGTAATAGCTTTTCATAAATCACTCCATGTTAAAAAATAATGAATGTTCTTGCCTGCGTGATTTTATATTTGGATGTCTCAATGGTTACTCAACATAAGGCTGAAAGAAACGTTACTGGCTATAGAGGTGAGATACAGAGTTCGTTGATTCCCGAATGGTTCATAAACTAGCTATCTTGTCCTGACTGGCGGGGATTCCTGTAAGAAGTGATATCAAATTATGAAAAATCAGGCTGGCATCAATAAAATACACCAGCCTGAAGTAATATTAAGCTCAGGAAGAACTGATGAAACATAATAATCAGATACACCATCAGTATTGATGTGGTTGTAACAGACTTTTGTAAAAAATTAGCAACCACAAATCTGATACCACTCCGGTGGTTTCCCTATATCTGGTGGCCAGTTTTCACACCAGGGGGCGAATGGATGGGGCGGGTATTTATTATCCGGTGGGGATTTTATATCACTGGCAGCTATCGCTGATGCCGAAAAGGCTATCGCCAACGGCAACAGAAATAATGGTAAAAATATACGATTTATCATAATCTTACCTGTAAATTAAAAGCGTCTTCACCGCTTGAGTGCATATATCAAAACAGAGTGTTTTTGTTCGTAATGTAACCAGACTCCACCACAGTACCAGCAGATGGTATTTTTATAATCAATATCGGTAGTACTTTTTGGTTTGTCCTTCAACCATCGAGCCAGTGTTTATGATATATTAATATCAGCATATGAGGTAATCACTGCTTCAAGGAGGACATCGTCATCGGTATGCCGTCTCCCGTCAGCCCAACTGTGATTGATTTTATAATATCCAGGCATTTTTGTTCTCCCACTGGCAATGTATTGTGAGTTTTCACTTGCTGCTTATAAAAAAATCCCGCTCAAGAGAAATAAGCGGGCAGTAAATACTGAAGGTAAAGGGACCTCGACACAGATAAATCAGTTCACCAGAAGAAACCAGAGCGAAACTGACTGATGGCATCTGTATAACACCACACAATTTATACGTCTTTATTGTCTGGGATGAGCAGATAATTCTTAAAATAGTAAACATGGTAAACTACCATGTTATGGTAATAGCGTTGCGGTGAATCCTCCTGCACATCCGATACAATCGCGGGTTACGGCGGGTCAGGCAAAGATTTACCGGGAGGCTCCCGGCCACGCAACAGTTAACTGTTACCATGAATGGAGGCAAGGATGAAATGGTATATCTGGTTATTTCTACTGACGTGTTTTCTGGGGGGATTGACGATGTATTACGTGGGAATTGATCGTCTGGAGCAGGAGTTGATTTTTATTGGGGGGATCAGGATTGATCTTGTCTGGCCATTCTGAACATAAAACAGCCTTGTATAATTTTATCTGCTTAATGTAAATTTTCCTGGCGTGATAAAACTCTCTATTGCGTCATTACAGTATGCGCGAGGGTTTAATAAAACGACCGTAGCGGTAGCAAACAAGAGCGTGAGAATAATCTGGTCGATGCTTAAAAATGATACAGAGTATCAGGCTACCGGAAGTTAATACTCTGCCAGAAAAGTTGCAGTGTACTGATAGATGGTGACAGGTTGCACCTGTACAATCGGAACCTGATTTTTCAAGACCGTCCAGTTGTTGAGGTGATTGTGTGCCGATTACCCATTTGGACACAGGTTTTTCTGATGCCGGATAGATATAAGCAATGACCCAAGACCAGAACCAGTGCTTGCAAAACGGAGGTAGTCCATAGATATAAAAAGTGGCCTCAGAAATGCCCGTCTTTCTGCAGACGTCCCCGACGCGGGTGCCGGTTTCGGCCTGTTTCAGTGCAAACGCGATCTGTTCTTCGGTATAACGAGTCTTTTTCATGGCAATGCGCCTCTCTGTGAGGTGAAAGGAAGACCGGATACTTCAGTTTAGACTGATACTGTTTTCAGGGAGAAGCTCATTCTACTGTCATGGTCTTCCCCAAAACTCCGCCAAAAATTGCTCATGATTATTTTTTACATAGTAGACTAACAACCAGGCTTGGTGCATTATTTGAAAGTTTACACACACAAGTACAGCTATTATTAATATGTAAAGAAAGCTCATTAATAGTGGAGTATATATATGCCGATCACATCAGTTGGAACTTATGCCCGAGCGTTTAAAGCAGAAAGCAATCTTCATCACGCCGCAGGAAATTATGAGAATACATTGGCAACAAAGTTTGCAAAAGGAATTGTGGGCGTATTTACGCTGGGAATTGGCTATGGAATTTTTCGATTAATTGAAGATTGTCGTAACGTTAGACCTAAAGTGGCTGAGTTTTGTGCTAATGCAGAGAAAATTTATGCCGCACTTGCTATACGGGTCGCCTTACAAAGTGTCGATAAAACTGTAGAAGTCTGGCTTAATGATGGTCGTCTTTTAACGTTAGAAGAATTTACCGCCTGGCCAAGCGACGAAAGACATGTCAGAATATCCGATGGCGAACACACGGAAGAATTTGTCGGTACCTTCCATGATATTTGTGCAAAACTGGAAAAAGACTTTGAAATGATGCCGGGGCTTTATGGTCTTAGCGAGCATCACAGAACGCTTGCCTCATTGTCAGAGATGAGTGCCAGCAAAATAGCCCCTGTTATTAACTTTTCTGAGTCCGACGTTCGTCCCAAAAGTATATATACCAGTAATATGCGTATTATTCATCAGCGCCTGAGTCAAGCCGTTGCCGAAGGCAATACAAATGTGATAGTTCCGTTGCATGAGGGGCTGAACGATGTAGGAGAGGTTGAATTTATAGAGGCGCTAAGTCGAAATAGTGTACTGGTTAAAAACAGAGAAGCTACTAAATTTGTTGAAGGGGGGCTGCGCGATCTTTGTCAGGAGTTTGAAACCATATTTCATACTCTTGACCCAAACGATGACTTTAAATCCGTTGATGACTGGATTAAGCAGTTAACGGACCCCTGCGAAATAGTCGATGATGTAAACTTAACGGGGGCTATTTCTCCGAGTGAAATCATAGAGGACTATTTTTCTGACGAATCAGCGCCGCGGCTGAAATTCGTTGATGACCATTACAGAAAAGTGTGAATACGCAGCATGATAATTAATTAACAGATAACCCTCTATTTTATCGAGTCATTTCGTATCTTTAAGTGCTCATATCCATAGAGGATTATCATTACCATGAGGAAATGAATCATTCATTTTCATGTCCCACAGCTATTCTAACTTTTTTATCCATCACAGGCAGAAATTTCACCATATACTGCTAATAATTCCACGACTTATTGTTTTTATTGCAAGTAAATTTATTGTTAACAATAATCTTAAAGATAGCACAGGTTTTCAATGATATATTATAAACGTTTACGCTATCTGTTTTTTTATCATCTTGTACAGGAGAAGTGACATTATGATTACGTATCAAGACATCAAAGCGAAACAGCAGTTAGCAACAGAATGTACGCAAGCATGCCTGAATAAAGTCTGTTATATGGCAAAAAAGTTAATTGATATATGTCAGGTCACTCAAATTGTCTTCTGGTAATTGGTGTGATGCTGTTGGCGATAAACATCCCTACGTTTACATAACGAATGGAAATGCGCGTTGTAGTCCTGCAGAAATCGTAACAGGGCCAGACAATATTACTTATTTCGATTTATACACAATAACAGATGACGATCCTCATCATCCAAAAGCCGAAAAAATCCGTATTTTAATGAATGTTACCGACTATGACACATTTGATGTAACAGTTGCTGGTTATCGCGTTGAAACTTTTCGAGCGGTAGATACAGATGAAAAAATTGCTGAGATTTCTGAATTTATTAAAAATGATATCATAATGTCATTGAATAACTCATCACTTGTTGGTTACAAAATAAAAGATCCTATCTATCTGTGGGATTGAGTACATCATTGATGCCAGGAATAGCGAAACGTATCGATATTTTCAGGATTCCACTCAACGGCTTGGTTTATATGTTTTTTCTGACAAGTATTAACAGCGTTATTGTTTGTTACAGCCCCCCCCCAAACATTTATTTATAACTTCTACACACATTAATTCTCCTCGATACTATTTCTCCTAAAAGTAAACTTTTACTAAACCAATATGTATATCGCCCTGCGAAAAATAATGCTGAATGTATTATTAGATTAACAAGGATATCATGTAGGTAAGGGATGCAGGTGCCATGCCAATTCCGGAGGGGATGGTGATATGAATTTAAAAACAACTTTATAATTTAGCTATGAATTTTGATAGTTTTAATGGTAAGTATTAGCTGACTGTATTTAATCAGCTAACTGATGATAAATATTAAAACCGATGAGGTGTCTAATTATGAGGAAGTCAGACAACTATACGCATAGAAAAACGCCACTTTGGTATGTACTGGAATCAGATTTGATAAATAATCCTTTGCGGTTTTTATTGCTGCTATTGTGCCGTTTCGCGATCGGATGGCTGCTTTTTCAGTTGGTTGCGATTATTGTTTTGGGAATCTTATTGCTGGGCGTTTTGCTCTTCAACCCTACGGCTTTCATACAGGCTATTGCAACCACCGAGAAGTTAAACCATGTCTCGATTGTATTATGGAATACGCTTAAGTTATGTACATGGCATTACGGTGTTATAGCTGGTTTTGTTTTTATGTTAGGATGTACTGTAAACAAAGGGATAAGACAGGCTCATCGCCTAACAAGAAGGTATGGCTCATAACAACTTAAACGTATCAACGCGTAGGTGAGACTCCTACACAATATTGCAAAAGGATTTTATGGTGGTGATGAATATCAACACGCTATCAATGATGTGCTGATCTTTTTATCAAAACTGAGTATTTCTTATATGCTTTATACGGGAGTATGGTATCCGGTAATGAAAATGACCTTTTAAATTTGCTGGAGGCTCGATGAAACGAGTGAAATCTATCGTTCTGGCATCTGTTTTAATATTGTTCGCTACAGTTTTTTCAACACCAGCGATGGCGTGGATTTGTACAGAACAAGGGCATCCACCAGATTTCTGTATGGAGGTATGCAGTGGGCAGACCTGGATACCACTTGCCTATAGCTTTTGCCTTTAATTAGTTATTGTAGCCAGTCGAGCCAGGCGTAAACACCGTTCTGGCCGACTGGCGATAATCATCAGCAAAACGTGGCGCTTTTTTATGGCTATTTTATCAGTCCGTTAATATTATGCAGGAAAAGTATTGATGCATTTATCCTGTAACTACCGATACGAACTCATATTATTACGTAATGAAAAAGATGCTTATTTTAACCATCTGTTTAAGCGCTGTCCGCTAATGTTTCCCTGCTCAAATACATAATCACCCCTGTGATTTCCGCGAGGTGTAGTATATGGTAAAATGCGTATCTCCTTTCCTCCTGTTCAGCCTGTTGTCTCTTCAGGCAATGCCAGCTGAAAGCCATATTGATTCCCACCGACCAAAAGATGTTGTCGATATTACTACGGTCGCCCCCGACGTACAGGTAGACATGCGATACTTCACTTCCCATAACTTTATTGGTCGCCCGATTAAAGGTTATAAAGCGCCTGTTTGCCTGTTAACACGGCCAGCCGCGAACGCGGTAAAGCAGGTCGCCGATCGTCTATATCCCTTCGGACTTACCTTAAAAATATATGATTGCTACCGTCCGCAAACTGCAGTGAACGACTTTATCGCCTGGGCCAAAGATCCTTCTCAAAACCAAATGAAAAACGAATTTTATCCGCAGGTAGAGAAAAGTCGCCTGTTTGAGGAAGGTTATATTGCCGCCAAATCCAGCCACAGTCGGGGAAGCACGCTTGATCTAACGATCGTTCCACTCGACAGTAAGATACCGATATACCATCCAGGCCGACCACTGGTGAATTGTACTGCGCCAGCGGCGCAACGTTCGCCTGATAATAGTCTCGATTTTGGTACCGGCTTTGACTGTTTTAGTCCGTTATCCCACCCCGATAATATTATGCTTACCGCTCAGCAACGCGCAAATCGGTTGTTATTACAAACATTGATGCGTGATGCCGGCTTTACGTCACTGGATACCGAATGGTGGCATTTCTCTCTTACTAATGAGCCATACCCGGAGACTTGGTTTGATTTTCTCGTTCAGTAGAGACCCTGAAACGACGTTTTGTTGCGAAATCTGATCATTACGCCTGTTGGAAAACACCATAACAGTTAGCAAATCGTTGTTAATTTTAATAACTGATATACACTGCAGTTGCCACCTGCAAGTAGCGCTCAATGAGAACGAATAATGAAAAAATATCAACGTCTGGCGGAGCAAATTAGAGAACAAATCGCTTCTGGCGTTTGGCAACCCGGCGATCGACTGCCCTCTCTGAGGGAGCAGGTCGCCAGTAGCGGTATGAGTTTTATGACTGTCGGTCATGCGTACCAGTTGCTGGAAAGTCAGGGACGGATTATCGCCCGTCCGCAATCCGGTTATTATGTCGCGCCGCATCCGGTTTGTCGGTCAGTCGCGACTCCGGCGCACGTTATTCGGGATGAAGCAGTAGATATCAATACCTATATTTTTGAGATGCTCCAGGCCAGCCGCGATGCCTCAGTCGTACCCTTTGCTTCAGCGTTTCCCGATCCGCGCCTGTTCCCCTTGCCGCAACTGAATCGCTCTCTGGCACAGGTCAGTAAAACTGCGACGGCAATGAGCGTAATCGAAAACTTGCCGCCGGGTAATGCAGAATTGCGCTATGCGATAGCACGCCGTTACGCACAGCAGGGAATTACCGTTTCTCCTGACGAGATTGTCATTACCGCCGGCGCGCTGGAAGCGTTGAACCTCAGTTTACAGGCAGTGACGTCGCCGGGAGACTGGGTAGTGGTGGAGAACCCCTGTTTCTACGGTGCGCTACAGGCCCTGGAGCGATTGCGCCTGAAAGCGTTGTCGATACCCACCGATGTCAAAGAAGGAATCGATCTTGTGGCGCTGGAACAGGCGTTACAGGAGTATCCGGTGAAAGCATGCTGGTTAATGACCAACAGCCAGAACCCGTTAGGGTTTACGCTGAGCGCTGAGAAAAAAGCGCGGCTGGTTGCGTTACTCACGCACTATAACGTGATGCTAATTGAAGATGATGTCTATAGCGAACTCTACTTTGGCCGTGAGAAACCGCTGCCCGCCAAAGCATGGGATCGCGACGATAGCGTGTTGCATTGTTCGTCTTTTTCCAAATGTCTGGTTCCCGGTTTTCGCATTGGCTGGGTGGCGGGAGGAAGCCATGCCAGACAAATTCAGCGTTTGCAGTTAATGAGCACATTATCCACCAGTTCCCCCATGCAATTGGCGTTAGTGGATTATCTCTCGACACGTCGATATGACGCGCATCTGCGCCGATTGCGAAGGCAGCTTGCCGAACGTAAACAGCAAGCCTGGCAAACCCTTTTGCGCCATCTCCCGGCGGAAGTAAAAATTCACCATAACGATAGCGGTTATTTTCTTTGGCTGGAGCTGCCTGAACAGCTTGATGCCGGCGAACTTAGCGCTAAAGCGCTTGAACACCATATCAGTATCGCGCCGGGGAAAATGTTTTCAACGTCCGGTGCCTGGACGCGTTTCTTTCGTTTTAACACCGCATGGCACTGGGGAGAACGAGAAGAACAGGCCGTAAAACAGCTTGGCTGTCTGATTCGCGAGATGCTGCGCTAAATACCTTGCCGTAAGGTGGAATGCGTGCCAGCTCACAACCTGGCTAAATTTCCCGAGCGTGCCGGGTGAGCATCTGGCGCGCCGTCTATTTTTAGGAAAGCGGCGGCCTGTTCGCCGGAAAATCGATTAACGACGATATGGGAAAATGCTATGCAATATCAATTACTGATTAATGGCGTACTGGTGGACGGCGAGGGAGAAAGGCAGTCCGTTTATAACCCGGCGACAGGCGAGGTAATACTTGAGATTGCGGAAGCGTCGCCCGCGCAGGTTGACGACGCGGTGCTGGCCGCCGATAGCGCGTTTACCGCATGGGGGCAGACCACGCCCAAAGTACGGGCGGAATGTCTGTTAAAACTGGCGGACAGCATCGAGCAAAACGCTCTTGTGCTCGCCAGGCTGGAATCGCAAAACTGTGGTAAGCCTTTGCACTGCGTAATCAATGATGAAATTCCGGCAATCATAGATGTCTTTCGCTTTTTTGCTGGCGCGGCCCGTTGTTTGAATGGGCTGGCGGCGGGCGAATATCTGGAGGGACATACGTCGATGATCCGCCGGGACCCGATTGGTGTAGTTGCCTCTATCGCGCCGTGGAATTATCCGCTCATGATGGCGGCCTGGAAGCTGGCGCCCGCGCTGGCGGCAGGTAACTGCGTGGTGATTAAGCCTTCTGAAATCACGCCGCTGACGGCGCTTAAACTTGCCGCGCTGGCGAAGGATATCTTTCCGCCGGGGGTGATCAATGTCCTGTTCGGACGAGGGCAAACTGTTGGCGATGTATTGACCGGACATGCAAAAGTACGCATGGTCTCTTTAACTGGCGCTATCGCGACCGGGGAGCATATTCTGCGTCATACTGCGTCAGCGATAAAACGCACGCATATGGAACTCGGCGGTAAAGCCCCGGTGATTGTTTTTGATGATGCCGATCTGGATGCGGTGGCGCAGGGCATCCGGACCTTCGGTTTCTATAATGCCGGACAAGATTGTACTGCGGCGTGCCGTATATACGCACAACGCGGTATCTATGATGCGCTGATCGAAAAGCTAGGAGATGCGGTGAGCAGCCTGAAAATGGGCGCGCCGGAGGATGAATCAACAGAGCTGGGGCCGTTAAGTTCGCTGGCGCATTTGACGCGCGTCACAGCGGCTGTCGAGGAGGCGAAGGCGCTCGGCCATATCCGCGTAATTGCCGGCGGAAATCAAATGGAAGGTAAAGGTTACTATTTCGCTCCGACGTTGCTGGCAGACGCAAAACAGGAGGATGCCATCGTTCAACGCGAGGTCTTCGGCCCGGTGGTCAGTATGACCGTCTTTGATGATGAAGATCAGGTTCTGAGGTGGGCCAACGATTCTCGCTATGGTCTGGCATCCTCCGTCTGGACTCAGGACGTTGGGCGGGCGCATCGGGTTAGCGCCAGATTGCAGTACGGCTGTACCTGGGTTAATACCCATTTCATGTTGGTTAGCGAGATGCCGCATGGAGGGCAAAAACAGTCGGGATACGGCAAAGATATGTCATTGTATGGTCTGGAAGACTACACGATTGTCCGCCACATCATGGTTAAGCATTAAGGATCATTTACTCTTCAGAAAAGTCATGAAAAAATAGGCGGGTGTCGGCGGAGAGGGGAACCTCCCCGCCAACATGCGCAGCAAGTACTCAAAGGGTGAACACATCAAGCAAACCAGCCGAATCTCAACGAGATCAGACCCAAAAGTCCTGCAGCAGCAAAGACATTAATCAGCACTACGGTTTTACTGGAAACATTCATTTTTGCCACCTTTCATCATAACCCATATGGGTATAGTACGGGTTGGCGAGATCCGCAATAATACTTAAACAGGACATTCTGTGAGCGGAGCAGTGCATTGAGAACATTTTGCTGTTAAGGCGGATAAACCTTGATGTGTGTCAAAAAAAAGAGCATATTGCGCGCGTTTTTTCCTCTGGCTGGCGCGGATGCCTGATATGTCCCTCTATCAAAAGATGTTAGTTTTTTACGCCGTCATGGCGGTAATATCATTTCTGATCACCTGGTTTTTGACTCATGACAAAAAACGAATTCGTTTCCTGAGCGCCTTTTTGGTTGGCGCGACATGGCCGATAAGTTTCCCCGTGGCATTGCTGTTTTCGCTTTTCTGACCTCAAGCCCGATAAACGTTACCGGGCATGGTTTTTCCGCCAGATCAGGTTATCAGGGCAATTAATTGCTCTCTGTCTACGTCGGTAATGTCCTGCGGATGCCGATATCCTGCGTTCTCATTGGCCAGGGTATACAGCGCAACAAGCCAGTCATAGACATAGCGGCTGGCGGCGTGAACGGGCTGTTCGTCAAGCTTTGTTAAACGCAACATTGTCGAACGCTGCGTTGCGGCGAAAATGGCTGCGCCTTTCTGAACGCGGCTGGCCGGGCGTTGGGCCTCCTCGATATTTGTGTATCCAAGCCAGGCGATGAAGTTACCGATGATGGCATGGAGCTGAGCACCGCTCACCTCCTCACGCTGCATGGTTTTCTGTAACTGCAGAGGTAAGCCGAGACGATAGCTGGCGGTAATTAAAATATCCGCCACGGCGTTGAGCATCTGCGGTTCCAGTCCCAGACGCTGCGCATTATCCTGGCAGCGGGCCCACTGGCGCAGATGATTGATCCACATTTTGTGCGCCTGATAGCCCGTTTCGTGACCTTCTGACGCTGAAGCGCGCGTTGGTTCGTCGGCAAAGAGATCGATCGCGTCATTAAATAAACCGCTGACCTGTTCTTCTCGCGACTGTCGGGTGCGCAGCAACGCGTCGAAATTCTGTATCGGTGGTAACAGCCCGGCCAGCAGGTCACCATGTCTGGCGGCCTGGGCCTGAAGACGCCGGATCACGGTTTCAACCGGTAGTCGCGCGTCATCAAACACCGGTAACAGATCGCGCACGCGGTCTCTCAGTTGTTCGCGTAACGCCTGTAAGCGCGCCTGTCGCTGTGGTGCCGATGTCGCCTGCGATAGCCATTCTACCAAACGCTGCATACTGTGTTTATCCAGTGCCTGCAACGTTCCCCAATGCACGCCAGGTTTACCCATCAATTGCTGGACGGCTTCATCCAGATTTTGCTGGGTGGCAAAACGGGCATCCTGTGGAGTAATTGCCCAGACGACGCCAGGTAACGCTGATTCACGCTGCGGCTGAGTGGCGTTAACCCACTCCAGTAAGTGACGGGCGGCGGTGGACGTTTGTGAGCGGGATGCCAGAGCATTGCAGATCACCAGAACATCGGGCTGTACCTGCTGACGGTAATGGGCCAGCATCCAGCCTAATTTCGCCCGCCATAACGGATGAGGATGAATGCCTGGCGCGACCGGAATATCCAGTAAATCAACGTTATCCAGTACGCTATTTTCAACGGTTAGCACCAGTTCGCGGGTAAGCAGCGCCAGAGAATCAAGCGAAAGGCTGACCGCATTGAGCAATCGGCCCTCCTTAACCGGATGCACCACCACATCGCTTTGCGTATCGCTGGCGGTTAGCGCCATTTGCGTCAGGAAGTTTTCCGCCGGTAAGCCAAAATGATCGACCAACAGGCTGAGCGGCGCCGCCAGTTCCTCCGCATGACCTGTTTGTTGCAACATATGCGCCAGCGCCAGCCATTGCTGGGTGATCTCCGGCTGTTCTCCCCACAGTAATGCCCAGGCGTGCGCCCGTGTCGTGAGATCCACCGCAGGCAAGAGCGAGGCAAAGTGTTGCCATGTCGCATCATCAATATGTTGTCTGGCGGACGGGAGGCAAGAGCGCCAGAAACGCGCGATGGCGGCTACCTCTTCAGCGGTAACGCCGGGGACGGGCTGAGGTTGGCGAAGCGATTGCCATTTCTCCAGGCGTGAGGTGATAATGGATTTATCGACCTGGCGACAAACGGAGGACGAGCTGGTCCAGGCAATAAAAAGCTGCACCAGTTCGGCTTCACTGATCAAGCGCAGGCGCAACGGCCAGCCACTCTCGTTTGAACAAACGTCGCGCGTAAAGCGAATAGCCATATTCGCTGGCGCATGACCCGGATTGATGTGGCTGAAATAATCATAGTTACGGTCCGGCGTGGTAATTTCCAGCTTGCCATTCTCGTTACCGCATAGCGTCGTTAACAGATGTGCTTTTGCGGATTGCGAATACCCATACAGACCGACGCAGCCATGTGATGCGCAGGCGGCGTTGAGCGCTGACTCATCCGCTGCGGCGAGCGTAAGTTGCGCCAGCAGAGCGTCGGCTTCGTCATCCAGTCGCGTTGCGTAACGGCGCGTGTTGTTAACCCACTCGATAACAGCCTGGGTGGCGTTTAACGATTTTGTCATTTCAGGTATACACTCCCGCTATCTATCCAGTAGTGGCTACCGCTGTGGCGGCGGTCAGCCAGCGTATTCAGTTTTAATGTCAGCGCATCGGCGGCGATCGGCGTCCCGTCCTGGAGCCAGGCATCACTTAATGTGAACGATTCCGGGGCGCTATCTTTGCTACTGCCGTGTAATTTCAGTCGGACATTCAGTACACCGTCGCCAGCGATGGTTTTCGCCAGTTCGGCGGAATTAATGTTCAGGCAATAGAGTGGGGTCGCAGGCCAGCGACTATTAGCCAACTGACGAAAACCCAACGTCACATTGCCGCGTAGCGGAAAATGCAGGCGAGCGTCCAGCGTTGCGCCGGGTTTATCCAAATCGATCTCGTGATACCAGATGTTTTCATCGCGAAGCGTATTAACGGTATTATCCAGTACGCCGAGATAACGCACGGTCGAATACGCGCCGATATCAGCGGCTTTAAAATTGAAACGCGGCAGACGTAAATCCAGCGCCAGGCTACACAACATCGCGCCCACTGCGGCAGTGGATTTTGGATTACCAATACGCCCTTGTTGACTGAAGGGATACCATTCATGTACCTGATACTTATCCATCCAGACAATGCGATTAACCGGCACCGGTTGTAAGTGCCGGATGAGCGCCTGCACGCCGGGTAAACAGGTCGGTCTCCCCGTCACCAGCAAGATATCGCAGTGGTAGTGGGAGATCGCTTCGCAGACCGCATGAAGCGGCGTTGTCAGCGTAAACTGACCGGCCAGCAGCGCCTCCTGAAGCTGGCTAAACTGGATTTGCAACGGCACATTGAATACATCAAATGCCAGCGAACCAGACGGTAAGGCATGGTCGATCGCCTGCTGGATATAGTTCATCACGTTACTCGTTGGGCGGCGGGTTAGCAGATCGCCAAATGTCGCATGTAAACCGGCAAACGGATCGCTAATGTCGCTTTGCTCCCAGGCGGAAAGTACCGCGTGGCCCAGCGGCATAAATAATTGCAGCGCCGTTTGCTGGCGCAAAATGGCCTGAGTATCAATTCGTCCCGAATCGCCAAATAAGGTCGCCAGCAGGGCGGCGGCATCCGTAACGCCTGCCCGTTGCAACGCCGTTTGCAGGGAAGGGAGTACGCAGCGCTGAATGATATCCAATAGCAGATCGTCCCCGGCGACTTTAAAACCTTCGCGGAACAGGAGATGAGGCGTAATTTTTACATTGGCCCCCACGCCGTCATCTAACTGATAGTGAACGATCGCCATATCCGTCGTGCCGCCGCCGATATCAATCGATGCCACGCGCAGCGCGCGTCCGGGTTCTACGCCGGGTTCAGGCTGGCGATCCGGTCTGGCCAGCGCGTTAAAAAAGGATTCGGTACGCCCGGCGTAATGCGAAATAGCTTCGTTATAAAGCCATACCAGTTGGCCACAACTTGCTTCGTCCCATTCCATCTGTATTTCTGGTACCGGAATCACGCTTTTTTCACGCTGCTTAGGCGTGGTGAAATCCTCATCCTGCGGATGCCAGCCCATGGCTTTCCAGACCAGCGCCAGCGCTTCAAACATTCTCTGGCGGAAAATTTCTCGCTCCTGTTTCGGCATGGCGGAAGGCAGCGTTAAAATTAGGGTACGTAGTTGGCGCGGCGAGGCGGGAAAGCCGAGTCGCAGCCGGGTGGCGACGCTGTTAATTTGCCCCAGTGCCTGAGCCAGAATTTCGCACAACATATGCGTCATCAAGGTGCTACGGCTGTATTGCGGCGAAAAAACCGGTAGTCTTTCTTCATGCGGCAGGCTGAATAACGGCTGTCCGTCGTCGTTCATCAGATTCATCAGCGGAAACGCGGTGGCAAGTGGTTCGCGCTGCGTTTTACCGTGCATCTGGCTAAAACGCCAGTCTTGCAAGGCGGGGGTTTCATCCCACAGGTAGCGGCGCGGGCTGGAGATGCCGCTACTGCCTTCGGTACCCAGACGTTGCATAGCAAGGGCGCGGGCCTCATCGCCCACACGCACAATGGAAGGCCAGACAAAGGCGTCGTCTCGTCCGCTTTCGACAGAAAAGTGTTGTTTGCCAAAGCGCGCTTCTGAGAACTCCACCCGGCTGGTAAATAAAGGATCGTTCAGATACTGCGGCTCGCTTAAAGAACGTACCTGAAGCTCTGCCGTCTGACGTAACCCGTCATTCGCATCGCCATGATCCTCGATCAATACGCCGCAGGTATGCGTATTGCCGACATCCAGAATCAGATCGACCGGGATTGCGGGCGTGCTTAACGTATGTGTCACAAACTTCACTTCCGGCACCGTAAGCTGTTCGCCTAACAGCGTCAGTAAATTCAACCAGTGCGCCTGATACTCAAAGCTACGCAGCGCTTGTTGAATGGCCTGTTCCGAACGGTTTTCTACCTGTGAGGCATACTGAAGAAACGACTCGCGCAACCAGCCGTCAATCCATGTCTGGTCAAGAAAATCGGCAACTTCTTCATCGCGCCAGGCGAGCGCAAAACGTGTGCCATTGAGCAGATCGTTTTCGCAAGGCGCCAACGCCGGAGGCATATTTTTTGCCAGTTGACTGTCGAAGGCGAGGGTGATCCGGTGTGTGTTTCCGGCGCTATCTGGCTCGCTGAGTTTACGTACCTGAATGCGCGCCCAGTTATCCGGCCCGTCAATAAAGGTACGCGGCGGATTAAAACGCAGAAATGGTAGGGGAAGCCAGATCCCATCGAGTACGTCCAGAGAATAGTGCAGCGTCTGAGTACTTTCCGGTTTCACGACTTCGGGTTGACCGCCAGCACGTCCTGGCAATGTGTAGCGCCCGCTGGTCAGATCAAAATCGAGGCGCAGTAGCGGACCGTTTGCCGTTTTGCGCACAAAACGTCCGTAGTGGGCCGACTCTTGCGGCGTTAAGCCAAAATCAAGAAACTGGACGCCGCTGTTTGCAATGAGCGTGACGCTCTGTTTGTAATCACACAGATTGACCAACATAAAATCAGGTACCTATCTTTTTAAACGTCAACGGAATTGCCGTGTGGTCGCCATAACGGGCGGTACAGGTTGCGACGTCATTGACGCCCGCTTTACAGGTAATTTCCGGCATCGGATAACGTGAGCCGTCGGTGCAGCGCGCATTGCCGCGGCTTTTAATCATCAGCTCGCCCGTTTGATGCAGACCAGAGAAAATCTCCGCCCGACAAACCACGTTATCGCCATGTACTACGCGCGCGATACCTTTGTTATTTTGGATCTGGTAACGCAGAGAGGGCGGCTTGCCGGTAATCGGATCTTTGACATCCACACTGACCCGCCAGTTACCGTTTAAAAAGCGCGTGGTTCCAAGCTTCATCTGCGTATTGTCCATCACCAGTGCGTCTTTGGGGATAGCGGCAATGATAACAGGCGCTTCCGGCAGCGGCGCCGCTTTGGGGGCGGGCGTCACATCAGCACGATGCAGCGGCAAATGAGTGGTTAATTCAGGCAATGGGGTAACGTTAGTTTTCGCGATAGCGACAGGCGCGACGCGAGCAGGAGAGGAACCGTCAACGGATGAGGATTGCCAGAAAAAGGGCGTGGCGACGATGGCGATCACCACGGCAGCTATAGGTAAGCTCCACAGCGGTAGACGGCGAGATCTTTTCGCCTCAGCGACCGGGATGGAAGTGGCCGGCTTCGGTTCGCTGGCGATAACTTGCGGCGCAACAGGTTCTTCCGGCATTTTCGGCGGCTCAATGACAGACGTTAACAAAGGTTCATCCGCCTGACTAAATGCCGCCTCTACAAGCGGTTTTTCTTCAGGTTCCGGTTCCGGCTCGACCAGAGGGATGTCAGGGATCGCCTCGGTTATCCGCAGGCAGTCCAGTACATCATCGCGTGTATTTTCGTTGAGATTAACGAATCCCCAGAAGGTGATAACCGGTTTGCCGTTAACCAGGAAAACATGATTTTCGCCGGGAAATTGCGTCGTTTTTTCAAGTAGCGACCCAAATAGCTGAAGCGCGGTTTTACCGGATTGCAGGCTTTTTCGACTGAGAGCAGCCGCGCTTTCAAAAGTGCTGGCTAAATAACGTAATGCCCGAAAACGTGTCTCTTCGTCAGCCGCTTTCCACGCTATCGCCTGACCTTCAATCGGCGAATACCAGTCAACCCGATCGCCATTATCGTTAAGTTGCGGAATCGCCAGACAGTCAACCATCGCCTGCTGTTTACGCAGACGAAGCGTTTCACGAATTTGCAATGCTGATTCAAATACGGCCTGACCACCGCCGCCCACGGCCTGATAGTCATCCAGATTGCCGCTGCGCAAGAGAGTTTTTGCCACGTTGTTATCCCTTAGACTTCTTCACGCATCTACTTTACGGGGTCTATACGCAAGCAAACGGTGGAAGAAAGGCAAAAAGGAGCGAATTCTCGGTCTATTAAGCCCCGTGTTTTCACTTGACGTAAGTTAAATCAGGCTGGCGGCGGCGAATTACCGCATCGGGCGACAATAACGCGTATAATAGGCGAATCATGCTGTTACAGAATAAAGAGTAGGAGAGCTTATGTCGCACCTGGAGGAAGTGAGCGCCCGCGTGGATGCCGCCATCGCAGAGAGCGTTATTGCCCATATGAATGAATTGCTGATTGCCCTGAGCGATGACGCTGAATTACGTCGCGAAGATCGTTATGCGCAGCAGCAGCGTTTACGCACGGCTATCGCGCATCATGGCAGGCAATATAAAGAAGATCGGGACGCGCGCCGCGAACAGCTCACCAAAGGCGGCACGATCCTGTAACCTATTAAAACTGGCGTTTCGCAATCAGCCATGCGCCAATGACCAGCAACAGTGCGCCAAACGCTGGCCCGACCATTGCGCGTAACGTGACGCCGTGGCTACGCGCGATATCCAGCGCCAGTCCGCCGATTAACTGGCTGGCGACCAGTACTGCGATTGTCGTCGCGGCACCGACGTTCTGATACCCGCTAATGCTGGCAAATACAAAAAATGACCCCAGCAGACCGGGGATCAATGTCCACCAGCGAACGCTGGCGAGTAGCTCGCCGAAGCCCGCAGCGCCTTGCTTAAACCACAATATCGTAACAAATAAAACGATCCCTACCAGCGAGTTCAACAGCATAGCGATCAGAGTCGTCGATGATGTCTGCGTAATACGCACCATAATACTGTTTTGTACCACCAGCCCGACGCCGGCGGCGATCAAAAAGATCAGCGTCAGAGACTGGTTCATTCGCAGGCGTCCGGCGCGGCGCGTTCATCAAGCTGGAGCTGCATAAACGTGAGATCTAACCAACGGCCAAATTTTACGCCGACCTGCGGCATTTGCGCGGTGACGGTAAACCCCAGCGAATGATGCAGGCGTATTGAGGCCGCATTCTGCGACTCAATGCCGGCCACCATCACATGCTTGCCGCAGCGTCGGGCTTCGTCGATCAGTCTGCTGAGCAGTTTTCGCCCCAGTCCTTTCCCCTGGTGCGCCGGATGAACATAAACCGAGTGCTCGACGGTATAGCGAAAACCGTCGAAACTGCGCCAGTCGCCAAACGATGCATAGCCAGTCACCACGCCATTTTCTTCGCTTACCAGCACCGGATAGCCCAGTAATTGACGGGCCTCATACCAGGCAAGGCGATTATCCGTATCGACCGTCCGATCGTTCCAGATGGCCGCAGTATGTAATACCGCATGGTTATAGATTTCGGTAATCGCGGCGCAGTCTGCTTTATCGGCAAAGCGTATCGTCATAGGAACTCCAGGGAATGTTCACGATAGTGTTAGAAATACTATTGAAGGCGGCATAAATCAACGGATTAGCGCAAGAATTCACGTTGGGCGAGGGGCTGAGGCAGTCGTTCATAAAAGCGCACAGCGGCGAAAGGCGCCTGATATCTGAGAGTGTTTAACTCCCTCAGATAGCGAATGTTCGACTATTATTGATGGATTATGCCAGGCATGAGGAGAATAGAATGAAGCAACACACCAACCGAAATCGTCGTTGGGTTTTGGCCTCGCGTCCCCACGGCGCGCCGCAGATGGATAACTTCCGCCTCGAAGAAGATGACGTCGCGACACCCGGTGAAGGGCAGGTGCTATTGCGTACCGTTTTTTTATCACTCGACCCTTATATGCGTGGCCGCATGAGCGATGAAGCCTCTTATGCGCCGCCTGTTGAACCTGGCTGCGTTATGGTTGGCGGTACGGTCAGTCGCGTTGTCGCGTCAAACCATCCTGATTACCGACCAGACGAATGGGTGTTGAGTTACAATGGCTGGCAGGATTATGACATTTCAGATGGCGAAGGGTTGGTAAAGCTGGGTGATAATCCGCACCATCCTTCCTGGTCGCTGGGTATTTTAGGCATGCCGGGGTTTACCGCCTATATGGGGTTACTGGATATCGGCCAGCCGAAAGAGGGCGAAACGCTGGTTGTCGCCGCCGCCACCGGCCCCGTAGGCGCAACGGTTGGGCAAATTGGCAAGCTGAAGGGCTGCCGGGTCGTGGGTATTGCCGGCGGCGCGGAAAAATGCCGTCATGCGACGGAACTTTTGGGGTTTGATCTGTGCCTTGATCATCACGCTGATGATTTCCCGCAACAGCTTGCGCAGGCCTGCCCGCAGGGAATCGATATCTATTATGAGAATGTTGGTGGTAAAGTCTTTGACGCCGTCTTACCACTACTGAATACTTCGGCGCGGATTCCACTCTGCGGTCTGGTTAGCGGTTACAATGCGACAGCGTTGCCGGACGGTCCAGACAGACTGCCTCTGCTGATGGCGACGTTACTCAAAAAGCGTATCCGCCTACAAGGATTTATCATCAACCAGGATTATGGTCACCGGATACATGAGTTTCAGCAAGAAATGGGACGTTGGATCAAAGAAGGAAAAATGCATTATCGGGAGCAGATTACCGATGGGCTGGAGAAGGCGCCAGAAGCGTTTATGGGGCTGCTGGCGGGGAAGAACTTTGGCAAAGTTGTGATACGCTTAGCGGACGATACGTAAAGAAAAAATGGCGGCATTATGTCGCCATAAAAATGTGCAAATTTTAAAATTCCGGCTTTACTTATATATTCATCATACAGGTCGCGGTGAGGCAGTTTATCTCCTTCAGCAGCCTGAATCGGTCAAAAATCTCGATACGAGAGGGAATGACGAAGCTAAAGCGATTGCCATAAAGGAACCTGTATTGTTGTAAAAGATGAGAATATCACGCAAGTAAATTATCACTTTTATTTGGCCGTTCAGGTCTGGATTATCTTTTTTACAATTAAGTTCCGAAACTTCTTTGGGACTCAATTGCGATGTTGTTCTGCCAAGAGGTGAAGGAAGGAAAATGCCGGGTACGGAAAAAACACAACATATAAGCCTGACCACACAGGTTGAAAATGGGTTAAAGCATCAATTGTCTATTGGCGCATTAAAGCCAGGCGCAAGGCTTATCACTAAAAATATCGCTCAAGAGTTAGGTGTAAGTATTACGCCAGTGCGTGAGGCCCTGTTAAGGTTGGTCTCTTCCAGTGCTTTGGCCGTGGCGCCAGCACAGGCGTTTATGGTGCCGGAGATCTCGCTGGAACGTTTGCTGGAAATTAATACGATTCGTACTGCCCTGGAGGAGATGGCGGTGGTAGCTGCTGCGGGTAAGATTACCCCAGATCGCGAGCAGACTCTGAATGCGTTATTAGAGGAATTTCAACAGGCGCTGGAAAGTGGGGCTATGGAGGAAATTCTTTTGACCAACCGCGCATTCCGCTTTGAGATCTATCACTACGCAGATATGCCAACACTGTATGCCATGATCGAGCAATTATGGGTATGTCTGGGGCCAAGCCTGCATTTTTTATATGATAATTTTAAACTTGATGATTATCAAAATGGCGTTAATCTGTACAGGAAATTGCTTAATGCATTAGTGGCCGGTGATAAAGAAGCCAGCCGCTACTGTTTACAGGACGTTTTGCAACAAAACATAGCGACGATTAAAAATCAGTACGTCATGTAACTATGACTTATCAATAGCGGGGGCTCCCCCGCTATTGCCGGATGTTTATTCAAATCGCCATGCCAGATTAATCCCCACGCCATAGTTACGCCCTGGCGCTGGCTCATAATATCGGCCATTCGATTCATTAACGATCACCGAACCGATATATTCTTTATCAAATAGATTATCTATCCGCCCAAAAATATCGACGGTAAGCTGACTGTAATTAAATTTATACCCTGTATTCAGTCCAACAACGGTATAAGAAGGGGCTTTTGCGGTATTTTCATCATCGACCATGATATCGCCCATATACCGAACGTCAGTTCCGGCGTACCAACCCTCATCCGGGATAAAGCCTAATGAGGCGAATCCCATATTACGGGCGATGCCAGGCATCCTGTTTCCATCACAGTTTTGCCCCTGACAAACGTTACTGCGATAGGTCGCGTCCAGCCAGGTCCACGATGCTTTCACCCGCCAGTCGCCGGCGAAGCGCTGGTCCAACGCGAGTTCTGCGCCCTGGCGGCGAGTTTTACCCGCGTTTTTGTAGGTAGTGCGTCCCCCCATACTGCTGGCGACGACAATTTCATCATCGGTATCGGTTTGAAATAACGCAGCGGTCAACAAGCCATTACCAATCCGCGTTTTACTGCCGACTTCCACCGTATCATTTGTCGACGGTTTGAGGTCAAAGTTGAACCCGCTTTGGCCGTCAGCGCGATAAGAAAGCTCATTGATAGTGGGGGTTTCAAATCCGCGACCGGCAGCAAGATAGAGATTCCAGGCATCGGTTAACGCATATTTTAGCGATCCGGCGGGTAACCATTGATGATAGCTGGCGTCGCCGCTGTCATCGCCATTGCCGGGCGCGATATAGTGATCGTTAGAATCGAACCACACGGAACTGTAGCGCACGCCAGCATCCAGCGAGAGTTTTTGCGTAAGCTGCCACTGGGTTTGCAGATAAGGATCGACATTCCACATCAGGTTACGCTCATCCCGCCGTAAATCGCCTTTATGCCCAAACTCAGGGGTGCCGTTGTTGAGGCGGAAGTTATTGTAACCCTTTCGGTTTTCGCTCATGTTTTCATAATTTAATCCGCCAGTGAAGGTGACCGGTACACCTAATTCTCCACGATGGGTCCAGCGGGAATCAATGCCCTGATAGTGGCGTTGCAGTGTAATCACGCCGCCAGCCTGGGCCGGTTTTAGCTGTGCCACCAGAGGAATAGACTGGTATTGCGTGGTTTCCCGCTCTCCGGCGTAGGCCATCACGCTGATATCATCCTGCGCGCTGAGCTGACGTTCATAACGCAATCCAGCCTGAGTTTGTTTGATAGTTTTACGCGTATTGTACTGTTCAGCGCGCGGCGCCTGTTGCGGATCGGCTTTCCATTCAGATTCGGTGAGTCCGCCGGGATCGTCCGCCTTAATGTCCACACTATTAAAAATCAGCGAGAGTTTACTGGCATCGTCAAGCCGCACGCCCAGTTTGGCATTAGCCAGATTTTTTCGCGCGCCGCTGTGATCGCGGTAGCCGTGGGTGGTGAAACGGGTAGTCGATACCGTGTAATCCACGTCGCCAGGCTGTGTGCCGTCGCCCATCGCGCCCGTGGCTTTTAGCCCATAGCGCCAGCTTCCATAACTGCCGTAGTAGCTGCTGGCCTCAAGGGTGGGCGGCTGTCTCCCGGTTTCAGTGGTTACATTTATCACGCCGCCGGAAGCATTGCCGTATAACGCTGAGAAGGGGCCGCGTAACACTTCAACGTCTTGTATGCTGTTAATATCAATATTCGAAATCTGGCCTTGTCCATCCGGCATGGTGGCGGGGATGCCATCAACATACAGACGAATGCCGCGCACGCCAAAGGCGGAACGCGAGCCAAATCCACGGATAGAGATTTGAAGATCCTGCGCGTAGTTTTGCCGGTTTTGCATCTGCAATCCCGGGACGCTGGTTAAAGACTCAGATAAATTGACGCGCGGCCTCGCCAGACGCATATCTTCCCCCTCAATGACGCTAACGGCGGCGGGTGTATCCAGTTCGGATACGGTTTGCGGCGTTGCGGTGACTATCATGGTTTGTTCATTGGGTGCGCTGGCGGCCTGAAGGACCGGGGAAAAGGTCAGGGGAAATAAGAGGGCGGGATAAAGTCGCTGTCTAACGGAAATAATTTTCATGAAAATGCCGGGTAAATGTAAGCGTATCAACGGAAAACGTGACATTAAGGGTAGTCAACATGTAAAGTTTTGAAATTTTAATCGCACATTAAGTTAAGAAAATGTGCGGTATTTAAGGGCTAAAACGCTCGCAGGCGAGGAAAAGCTCCACTTTCTGATGAATAATGATTATTATTCTCAACTTATAATAAGTGCGGAACGAAGATTCCGTACAGTGAAGTAGTGTGAAGCAGCTATATAAGTTTTTATCAAAGGGAGTCGTCATGCACTTACGTCATCTTTTTTCGCCGCGTCTGCGTGGTTCTTTATTGTTAGGTTCGCTCCTCGTCGCCTCCTCATTTAGCACGCTGGCGGCGGAAGATATGCTGCGTAAAGCGGTAGGCAAAGGCGCTTATGAGATGGCCTGGAGTCAGCAAGAAAACGCGCTCTGGCTGGCTACATCGCAAAGCCGTAAACTGGATAAAGGCGGCGTGGTTTATCGTCTCGACCCGGTGACGCTGGAAATCACGCAAGCGATTCATAACGATCTCAAGCCGTTCGGCGCCACAATCAATACCGCGACCCAAACACTGTGGTTTGGCAATACCATTAACAGCGCTGTTACCGCGATTGACGCCAAAACTGGCGATGTAAAAGGCCGTCTGGTACTTGATGCGCGCAAACGTACCGAAGAGGTTCGTCCGTTACAGCCCCGTGAACTGGTTGCCGATGCGTCTACCAACACGGTCTACATTAGCGGTGTTGGTAAAGAGAGCGCCATCTGGGTTGTGGATGGCGAAACCATCAAACTGAAAACGGCGATTGAAAATACCGGCAAAATGAGTACGGGTCTGGCGATCGACAGTAAAGCGCAACGCCTGTACACCACCAATGCGGATGGCGAATTCATCACCATCGATACCGTCAGCAATAAAATTCTCAGCCGCAAGAAGTTGCTGGATGACGGCAAAGAACACTTCTTTATTAACCTGAGTCTCGATACCGCAGGTCATCGCGCGTTTATCACCGACTCGAAGGCGGCTGAAATCCTGGTTGTCGATACCCGTAATGGCAATATTCTGGCCAAGATAGCGGCGCCTGCCTCTTTGGCCGTCCTGTTTAACCCGATGCGTAACGAGGCCTATGTGACGCATCGTCAGGCAGGGCAGGTCAGTGTGATCGATGCGAAGACCTATAAAGTTATTAAAACGTTCGATACGCCGACATACCCGAATAGCCTGGCGCTATCGGCAGACGGTAAAACGCTCTACGTCAGCGTGAAGCAGAAATCGACGCGTGAACAGGAAGCGACGCAGCCGGATGATGTTATCCGCATTGCTCTGTAAATAGATATGGAGGGGGGGGAACCCCTCCAGTCATCTCTTTAAACGCACCGATACGCCTCGTTACACCCCGCCGATAGCCTGATGATTCTGTGAGAATTACACTGCCTTTTGCTGTAGTTAACTCATTACATTCACGAGAGAAATATGAAAAAATTATTTATATGCTCAGGTTTGGGCATGATGTTTTTTATGCTTGCGGGTTGCACAACCAACTATGTGATGACGACGAAGAATGGGCAAACGATCGTAACTCAGGGTAAGCCGCAATTAGATAAAGAGACGGGAATGACTCGTTATACCGATCAGGAGGGTAACCAGCGGGAAATTAACAGCAATGATGTGGCGCAGTTGATTAAGGCTGACTAACCATTGGGCGCGATGCGGTGTTGGTGGCAACGAGCATTAACCCCGGCAGGTCTGGCGCTGCCGGGGAAGGGTAATGTTATGTCGCGGCCTCTTCTTTCAATACGACACTCACTGTCGAATCCGCAGTCACTGGCGCAGTGCGATGGATCTCCGCCACGCGACGGCGCACGCCAAACCAGCCGGCGACCAGCAGAATGGCGATCAGCGGCAACGAGGCGATAGTGTAAGTTCCATTCGGGTAGTCAAACGCCATGAGTACCAGCACGCTTAACAAAAACAGCAGCGTTAGCCAGGAGGTAAAAGGCGCGCCGGGCAGTTTAAAACTGACGTCTGCGGCTTTACCTTCTTTTATCGCCTGGCGTAAACGCATCTGGCACACCATGATAAACGCCCACGACGCGATAATGCCGAGCGAGGCAAAATTAAGAACGATCTCGAACACGCGGGAGGGGACGAGGTAATTCAGGAACACGCCGACCACGTAAACTACCAGAGTCGCCAGAATACCTGCATAGGGTACATGCTGACGGCTCATTTTCGCCATGAATTTCGGTGCGGAACCCCCCATCGACATTGAGCGTAAAATTCGCCCCGTACAGTAAAGGCCGGAGTTCAGGCTGGAAAGCGCGGCGGTTAACACCACGATATTCATAATGCTGCCAATATAAGGCACGCCAAGTTTAGAAAAGAAGGTGACAAACGGACTTTGTCCCGCCTGATAGGCGTTCCACGGTAGCAGTAAAACCAGCAGTACGACCGATCCCACATAGAACAGACCGATACGCCAGATCACGCTATTGATGGCTTTCGGCACCATCGTCTGTGGATCTTTGCACTCGCCGGCGGCAGTACCGACCAGCTCAATCGAAGCAAAGGCAAACACCACGCCCTGAATCAGTACCAGCGCGGGCAACAGGCCGTGCGGGAACAATCCGCCATTATCTGTAATCAGGTAGAAACCGGTGGCATTGCCATCAAGCGGTTGACCGGTGCCGAGAAAAATCGTGCCCACCACCAGGAAGATAACAATCGCGAGTACTTTTATCAGCGCGAACCAGAACTCCATTTCGGCAAACCATTTTACGCCGATCATATTCATGGTACCGACAATGGCTAACGCGCCGAGCGCGAACACCCATTGCGGAACGTCGCCAAATGCGCCCCAGTAGTGCATATATAACGCCACGGCGGTGATATCGACGATCCCGGTCATCGCCCAGTTAATAAAGTACATCCAACCTGCGACGTAGGCCGCTTTTTCACCCAAAAACTCACGGGCGTAGGAGACGAAGCTTCCGCTGGAAGGGCGATGCAATACCAGTTCGCCCAGCGCGCGTAAAATGAAAAAAGAAAAAATACCGCACACCAGATAGACCAGCGCCAGTGCCGGTCCGGCCATTTGCAATCGGGCGCCTGCGCCTAAAAATAATCCGGTGCCAATCGCGCCGCCGATAGCAATCATCTGAACCTGGCGATTTCCCATCGCTTTGTGATACCCCTCTTCATGGGCGTTCAGCCAGCGTCGTTTCGCCGCATGTTGCTCTGCGGCGTGCGTAGTCTGTGTTTTCATTACGTTACCTGTTATGGCCTGTCTGACAGAAAAATCCCTTATGCCGCGACGGGTGCTAACCAATCGATTACCTGCAATGGCGAATACGGTTTTTCCCTTATTCTGTTAAAACCGCCGGCGGTGCATCCTACCTGCAATTGTTAAATGACGCAAAATATACGAAAAGGACAAAATGAGGATGTCGAGTCTATTTGTGTGGTCAGAGGTGGTGTAAAGCGGTCACGATTCAGCCAGCAGAGACGACATTATAAACTTATGGCTGGCGTGTCGCGCCCTAAATAACCCCTGTTAAACCTTGCACACGACCTGGGCATTATTTGAAAGTTTCCACCATCGTCTAAAGGTCACTATGGCATAAACATGAACTGACAACGGAGTATTACGATGCCATTAACATCAGCTGGAACCTACGCGCGGGCATTTAAAGCAGAAACGAATCTTCCTCAGGCTGCGGGAAACTATGAAAATAAGCTGGCGACTAAATTCGCCAAGGGAATGGTGGGCGTATTCACGCTGGGAATTGGCTATGGAATTTTTCGCTTGATTGAGCATTATTGTAATGTTCGACCTAAAGTTGCCGAGTTCTGTGCTAATGCAGAGGGTATACACGCTAATCTCATGGCCGCGTCTGCGTTACAAAAAAAGACGGTGGAATGTAGCCTTAAAAGCGGCGGCCAGTTGCGACTGGAAGAAATTTCTGTCGGCCCCAATGGCGAGTCGGTAGTAAGAATATCCGACGACAACCACACGGATGAGGTTCCCGGTACGTTCAAAGAGATCTGCGTAAAGCTGGAACAGGAATTTGAAACAGCGCCAGGATTATATGCTCTTAGCGAAAGATATAAGACTCTGGCGGCATTTTCAGAAATGAACGCCTTCAAAATAGCGCCAATTATAAACGGTCCGGAGCCGCAGTTCTATGGTGAGAACTTATATGTCAGAAGTATGTATAACATACATAGGCAATTAAGCCAGGCTGCGGCTGAAGGTAAAACCACTGTGAGAATGACCGTATGCGAAGAGGCAGGCGAACAGTACCCTCTTGAGTTTATAGAATTTCCGGACCCGGTAACGGAGCAGATAAAGGTAATACTTACAAACGAGGCCACCCAAGAGGACATTACCATTGAGGGCAATTTTGTCCAGTTTTCTGAGGAGCTTGAGAGAATATTTACTGCCCTTGACTCAACAAATGAGACGTTTAAACCGCTGGAAGAGAGAATCATTGACGTTGCCAGAAGCGCTATTGCAACAGGGGTAAGACCTGCTGACGATGCCAGTTCCATCATGTCGACGATTCCACTGCTGAGGGAGGAGGACTCGTCTCGTCTAGATCCTGGTTAACTCATTGGCACGCCTCGTCTTTTACGGGGTGTGCTGTAATTCCCCCTGCCTTCTATACACCCATCAACGGGTAAGGTAATGTTAACGTCCTATTGTTCACAGGAACATCATTATGCCCCACGTTGATATCAAATGTTTTCCCCGCGATCTGACCGACGAAGCAAAATTGGCGCTGGCCGCCGACATTACCGATGTCATCATCCGCCATTTGCAAAGCAAAGAGAGTTCCATTAGCGTAGCGCTTAACCACGTACCGCCCGAAGAGTGGCAGGCGGTATGGGATACCGAAATCGCCCCGCAGATGGAAACGCTAATTAAAAAACCCGGTTACACGATGTCGAAATAGTCTATCTCGTCGCGCTGTTTTAGCGGTGTGTTAGCAGAACCTAATTGCCGTTTGTACGCCGCAATGCCATGAGTCCCCAGCGCTGAGATGGGGGACTCAACGTGGAATACCTTAATGGAAGCCTCAGATGACCTCTTTTTTACATGCTTATTTTACGCGGTTAAATTGTCAGCCGTTGACCGTTCCTACGGTTGAAACGCTTAGAACGCTTCACTTAGCGCACAACTGCGCCATTCCTTTTGAAAATCTGGATGTACTACTACCTCGTGAAATACAGCTTGATGAGACAGCATTAGAAGAGAAACTGCTTCATGCCCGACGCGGTGGATACTGTTTTGAACAGAATGGCCTGCTTGAACGCGCACTACGCGACATTGGTTTTAACGTCCGAAGCTTATTGGGGCGGGTAATTCTGTCTAATCCTGCCACCTTACCGCCGCGCACGCACCGTTTGCTGCTGGTTGATGTTGAGGGCGAGCAGTGGATCGCTGACGTGGGTTTTGGCGGCCAAACGCTAACCGCGCCGCTTCGTCTACAGGCAGAAATTGCCCAGCAGACACCGCATGGCGAATACCGCCTGCTGCAGGAGGGGGGCACATGGATTTTACAATTCCGCCACTATGAGCACTGGCAGTCGATGTACTGTTTTGATCTGGGGAGACAGCAGCAGAGCGATCATGTGATGGGCAATTTCTGGTCGGCTCACTGGCCGCAATCCCATTTTCGCCATCATTTGTTGATGTGCCGCCATTTACCTGAGGGCAGCAAGCTGACATTAACGAATTTCCACTTCACGCGTTACCACCTGGGACATGCCGTTGAACAGGTTAATTTACCGGATGTGCCGTCGTTGTATCAGTTACTTCAGCAGCAGTTTGGTCTCTGCGTAAATGATGCAAAGCACGGTTTTACCGAGGCGGAGCTGACTGCGGTAATGGCTGGATTTGATACCCATCCGGAGGCAGGAAAATAATTTTTTGCCGCCGAGGGTTATCTGGCCTGACAAAGATTAAAAATTAATGGCCCATTCGGCATGAAACAGAATGACCGCCTGGCCGGAGATGGTGACGTTTTCCGGCTGGTTATCGCGAATGGCGATAGTAACATCAACCGTTCCCTCTCTGCCTAAAGCGCGTCCCTGATGACCTTTAATCTGCAGCGTTTTACCGTCATGCGCCATCAGACCATGATGGATGAGCCATGCTCCCATCGGACCATTGGCATTTCCCGTTACCGGATCTTCCACAATCCCCATCGCCGGGGAAAACATCCGCCCATCGGTTTCGTTTTTTCCCGGACGAATCTGGAAAGGAAAAAAGCCGTTACAGCCAATTTGCTGGCCAATTGCCATCAGGGCTGCCAGATCCGGAGAAAGGGCATTAATATCAACGTCTGGTTTGAGCAGAATCATCACTTTTGCATGTCCGGTTGAAGCCACCTGAATCGGCGCTCCCGGCACGATATCATCTTCAGTAAGGTTCAGCGCGGCGATGATGGCAGCCCGAATCTCTCCGACAAACGGTAGTTCAAAAGAAGGCTTACCTTGCTCCAGCGTGATGCGATAGTCGTTGTATTCGGCATGAATTTCAACGCGATGACGACCCGCTAACGAGGTTTGCCAGACGGTGGTGTTTCCCAACCCCAGTACCGTTGCCCGAACATAATGCGCGGCCACGGTGGCATGACCACAGATGGGGACTTCTACTGTCGGTGTAAAGTAGCGTATGCGTACATCGCTCTCTTCGCTTTTTAGCAAAAAGGCGGTTTCCGAGTGACGAAGTTCACGGGCAATTAGTTGCATCTGCGCGTCGCTTAGTGTATCCGCATGTAAGACAACGCCGGCAGAGTTGCCGCGAAAGGGTTCGCTGGTGAAGGCGTCAACATGATAAATCTGCGGTTTCATTGATGTTCTCCTTTGACTGAAGAGTCATCATAGCCTGTGCGTTGCCGAATGACGACGCACAGGCGTTTTTCTTTGCCCGGTAAGCGTGCGCCCTCCGGGCAAAGAGAATTAGCGGCGGGTACGAACAATCGGGTAGCGGCGGGTGAAATACTCAAACGACGCGCTCCAGACATGGACCAGACGGGTGAACGGGAAGAGCAGAAAAATAGCCATTCCTGGTACCAGATGGACGCGGAAAACAAACGCCACACCGCTCAGCATTTCCGAAGACCCACCACGGAAGGTAACAATACTTTGCGCCCAGCTCACCAGCTTCATCATTTCGCTGCCATCCGGATATTGCGCCGAAAACGGAATGGTGTTCAGGCAGTAAAACACAAAAAAAGAGACAGAGCGTTACGCGCTCTTTTGAGAACTTATTGAAGTTTTTTTAGAATGTTGAGTGAAAGAATAGATAAAAAAATAGGCCAGCGCGAAGAAGAGATATGGTGTTTCTTAATTGTTACCACTTGTAGATTAAAAGTTAATTTATTAAACTTTTTGTAAGTTTACGCAAAGAGTTCAAGCGTAATCATACGATCCAGATGATATTCAAACGCGGGATCGGCCATCTCCGGAATACCCAGCACATACATACCGTCCAGCCCGCACACCAGTGCGATAAGCCGCCAGGCGATATCCGTGGCGTTAGACGTAAAGGTAAATTCACCTGCCTGTTTGCCCTGCTTGATAATAGTGACCGTTTCCTCATGCCACATCTGCATCGTAAGGAGATAAGCATCCCTGATATACGGATCCCGGTCAGCCAGAATTTGCGCCTCTCGCCACAATTTAATGTAAGGCTCAAAGCCGCCGTCTTCGCTACCCAGCATGGCATGAAGCCGTTCACGCCAGGTGGCGGGCGGCGGAACTTGTCCGGCATCAAGTAGGGTACGGATCAAATGGACAAAGGCCAGCGCTTTAAGCTCGCCCGCCGAGCTGAAGTGGTGATGCACTTGTCCGGCGGCGACATCGGCTTCTGACGCGATCCGTCGCACCGTCATGGCGGCAAAACCCTCTGCCAGCGCCACGCGCATCGCCGCTTGCAGGATCACTTCGCGGCGTTCATCCCGGTTAAGGTAACTCATATTTTCCCCACATTAGCCAATGCGCGCAGTGTAACAAAAAGCTGGACATTCGTTCAACTTACCGTACGATCCTGAAACTGGACAGGCGTCCAAATTTGATTTTTTGAAGGGAGATTTATGTTTCGTCAGTGGTTAACGTTAGTCATTATTGTACTGGTCTATATTCCTGTCGCCATTGATGCCACGGTCCTGCATGTCGCCGCGCCGACATTAAGTATGACGCTGGGCGCCAGCGGCAACGAGCTACTGTGGATCATTGATATTTATTCTTTGGTCATGGCAGGCATGGTGCTACCGATGGGCGCGCTTGGCGATCGTATCGGTTTTAAACGTCTGCTGATGCTGGGCGGAACGCTCTTTGGCCTGGCGTCATTGGCGGCGGCGTTTTCGCATACCGCCAGTTGGCTTATTGCCACCAGGGTATTACTGGCTATCGGCGCGGCAATGATTGTACCGGCGACGCTGGCCGGGATACGCGCCACCTTTTCCGAAGAGAAGCATCGCAACATGGCGCTGGGCGTCTGGGCAGCGGTAGGTTCGGGCGGAGCGGCGTTTGGGCCGCTCATCGGCGGCATATTACTGGAGCATTTTTACTGGGGATCGGTTTTCCTGATCAACGTGCCGATTGTGCTGGTCGTCATGGGCTTAACCGCCCGCTATGTTCCTCGTCAGGCGGGCCGTCGCGATCAACCGCTCAATCTTGGCCATGCGGTGATGCTGATTATTGCCATTTTGCTGTTGGTCTATAGCGCTAAAACTGCGCTGAAAGGGCATTTATCGCTGGGGGTAATCTCGCTGACCTTACTTATCGGCGCGTTGCTACTGGGACTCTTTATCCGCACACAGCTTGCGACATCGCGTCCGATGATTGATATGCGACTGTTTACCCATCGCATTATCCTGAGCGGCGTCGTGATGGCAATGACCGCGATGATCACTCTGGTGGGCTTTGAGCTACTGATGGCGCAAGAGTTACAGTTTGTCCACGGGCTATCGCCCTATGAGGCCGGGGTATTTATGCTGCCGGTGATGGTCGCCAGCGGATTCAGCGGGCCGATTGCGGGCGCGCTGGTCTCGCGTCTGGGACTACGGCTGGTCGCGACGGGCGGAATGGCGTTAAGCGCGCTGAGTTTTTATGGCCTGGCGATGACGGATTTCAGCACCCAACAATGGCAGGCCCGGGGGCTGATGGCGCTGCTGGGATTTAGCGCCGCCAGCGCATTACTGGCTTCCACATCGGCAATTATGGCCGCTGCGCCGGCAGAAAAAGCGGCGGCGGCCGGCGCTATAGAAACGATGGCTTATGAACTGGGCGCGGGACTGGGCATCGCTATTTTCGGTCTGCTACTAAGCCGTAGCTTCTCCGCCTCTATCCGTCTGCCTGCCGGGCTTGAGGCGCAAGAGATTATCAGAGCGTCATCTTCAATGGGGGAAGCGGTGCAGTTGGCGAATAGCCTGCCGCCGACACTGGGGCAGGCAATACTGGACGCCGCCAGACAAGCCTTTATCTGGTCGCATAGCGTGGCGTTAAGCAGCGCCGGAAGTATGCTTCTTTTACTGGCGGTAGGGATGTGGTTCAGCCTGGCAAAGGCCCAACGCCGATAACATAAAGCCTGGTGAGATAAGTGCTTAATGCGCTAACTGGCAGGGGTAGTCCATTTCCTCAACTTCTTTACCGCTGAGGCGTGCGTATTGCCCCGTCAGTCGCCAGAAGGCAGGTTGGGTTTCGGTATAAATTTCCGCAGCCAGAATCAGCCGACGACGATCAACTTCGTTCAGTTCCAGTAAGGTCCAGGGAATAAAATAGCGATCGGTATCGGTAAGCCGAAACCACAACGGACACCCGCAGCCGGAACAGAAGTAGCGTTTGCCGCGCGAAGAGGATGAAAAGTGTGGTGGTTCCGGGGAAAGGGGGGCTAGCTGTGGTTGCCCGCAGGCTTCCAGATACATGGCTATTCCGCCCGACCATTTTTGACACAGCGTGCAGTGGCAGGCATAGACATCGAGTATTTCGACGTTAACGGTAAAATGGCTCCGCCCGCAAAGGCAACGTCCTGTGAACGTTTGCACGGCATACTCCTTATGACCGGTTCAACATCATGAGAAAAAGCCAGCCCATCATGGGCTGGCCTGGACTTCATTACATCATGCAGGATTAGAACTGGTAGTTCAGACCAACAGCAACGATGTTGTCGGTAGACACTTTAGCCGCTTTGGTGAAATCGCTGTCGTCCAGCAGGTTGATTTTGTAATCAACGAAGGTGGACATGTTTTTGTTGAAGTAGTAGGTTGCGCCGACATCGATGTACTCAACCAGATCCTGGTCGCCGTAAGTACCCAGGTTTTTACCTTTGGATTTCAGGTACGCGATGGACGGACGCAGACCGAAGTCGAACTGATACTGAGCAACCGCTTCAAAGTTCTGGGTTTTGTTCGCGATAAACGCGTCACCAGCTAAATCTTCACCGAAGGTGGTCATGTTCAGCGTTTCGGAGTAAGTGGTCGCCAGATAGATGTTGTTCGCATCATATTTCAGACCGGCTGCCCAGACTTCAGCATTTTTACCCGCGGCATTGAGGTTGCTCGCAGCCTTAACCTGGGTGTTAGTACGGTCAGACTTCGCATAGGTCGCACCTACGCCAAAACCTTCGTACTCATACGTTGCGGACAGACCAAAACCGTCGCCGTTAGCTTCATACGCGCCGTCACGGTCATTTTTGCCCTGGTACTGCGCGGCGAAGTTCAGACCTTCAACCAGGCCGAAGAAGTCAGTGTTACGGTAGGTTGCAACACCAGTAGTACGGCCAGTCATGAAGACGTCAGTTTGTGTCCAGGTGTCGCCGCCGAATTCTGGCAGAACGTCGGTCCATGCGCCGATGTCGTAAGCAACGCCATAGTTACGACCATAGTCGAAAGAACCGTAGTCAGCGAATTTCAGACCAGCAAACGCCAGACGGGTTTTGTCTTTGTCAGCGCCCTGGCTTTCAGTACGGTTGCCTTTGAATTCATATTCCCACTGACCAAAACCGGTTAACTGATCGTTGATCTGCGTTTCGCCTTTAAAGCCCAGACGCGCGTAAGTTTTGTCACCATCACTCGCATTATCATCAGAGAAATAATGCTGAGCATGAACTTTACCGTACAGATCCAGTTTATTACCGTCTTTGTTATATACCTCGGCTGCGTTTACTACGCCTGCTGCCAACAGGGAAGTCACTGCCACTGCCACTAACTTAAGTTTCATTTTAATAGTCCTTATAATTTTCTTAGCGAGTTTCCTCAACCATTGTTAAACGAGGCGTTTGTCAATGGCAGACTATTTTTAAATGACGGAGTGGTATAAGTTCAATAATAAGTTTCATAAGATTACAAATTATTTTAATTTGTGTGATCCAGATCGCCTTAATACATCTGAGAGAATTAATTTAAATAGGGACTGTCTTGTAAAATATATTTTCGGGCGGGATTATTGGTCTGTTTATGGTTTTATTTTTGGTAGTAACAACTGATTATTATATGCACTAATACCGTTGTTAATCAGCGCTAACTATATATTTTATCATATCGATATCATTATATTAACATGTTTAACCATTTTGTAAAATTTGTATTTTTTGCCAGCGCAATCCTGGTACGGCGCAAGGTTAGCACTTAAAAAATAGCAAAACCGTCAAATGAAACAGGCAATATAGATAAAAGCGTAGTTGTGTTATGAAGGGTGTCAAGTTGCAGCGGGTCGATTTTATATCAACATCGGCCCGCCTGTCGCTATCAGCCCCGGCGCGTTGCCAGCCAACAAAGTAGCGAGCCTACGCATACCATGACTGCGCCTTGCCAGAAAGAGAATGACAGCGGTGAGCTGAGTAACAGCGCAGCCAGAGCAGAGGACATGACTGGCGTAAAATAAGACCCTACGGCCATGATAGTGACATTGCCATGAAGTATACCCACATTCCATGCCGCGTAGGCAAATCCTAACGTTAATGCCGCGGTAAAAAGTTTAGCAATCACTGGCAGGCTAAATATCATGGCAGGTTGCGGCGTAAGAAAATAGTGGAACCACAGCGCCACGGCGGTGAGTAACACAAAGACGGTGATACCGTTAAAACCACGCGCATATTTATTTGTGACTGTGCAGTACGTCGCCCATATAAACGCACCAAGAAATGCCAGTAAATAACTTAGCGGACTGCTGGCGACATTGCTGACAATTTCTCCTGGATTAAGACCATTCTCACCTCCAAGAACCCAGCAAACGCCAGCAAGTGCGATAAGTAATCCTGGAACAATAAGCCAGTTAGTTTTTTGTCCATTAAAAAGAATGGCAAACAGAATAGTCAGGCTGGGCCATAAATAGTTAACCATGCCTACTTCGATAGCCTGATGGCGAGTGGCGGCATAACCGAGAGAAAGCGCCAGGCATATTTCGTAACTGACAAACAATACGCTGCCTGCGATGAGGTATCGACCCGGGAAACGACGGATATCAGGTAATCCGACAGTAAAAATCAGCAGCAGGCCGCTTAACGAATAGATCATGGCCGCGCCGCCTACCGGCCCGAGACCTTCGCTGACGCCGCGAATTAACCCAACCATCGTGCTCCACAGAACGATGGCGACAAGCCCTATTAGCGTTGCTTTTTGTGATGTCATGCTTTGTTACTGTCCTGAATACCGCGCTAAATAAGCTGCCACTTATAGCACTTTTCCCGAGGGTGATACCATGCCGCGTCATTTTTTAGTACCTCCCTGGAGTTATTGCGCTTTAAAAATAGGGCTATTTAGTAGCGGAACCGTTTCAATATTGATTTGACGCAAAAAAGTTATCGATTTTACTGTTAGTTTCCTCGCGAAGTTATACGCGCATCCTGGATTGAGGTCTTGATGCAGTTCGATGGATGTGTGCATCCCTGGAAAAAAGAGGAAAACAATGGACGTCAGCCGCAGACAATTTTTTAAAATCTGCGCGGGCGGTATGGCGGGAACAACGGTGGCCGCGCTGGGTTTTACACCTAAAATGGCCCTGGCTCAGGCGCGAAACTATAAGCTGTTGCGCGCGAAAGAGATTCGTAACTCCTGCACATACTGTTCCGTAGGTTGTGGGCTATTAATGTATAGCCTGGGCGATGGGGCAAAAAACGCGAAAGAAGCGATTTACCATATTGAAGGCGATCCGGACCATCCGGTAAGCCGTGGTGCACTGTGTCCGAAAGGGGCCGGTTTGCTCGACTATGTTCACAGTGAAGATCGTCTACGCTATCCGGAATACCGCGCGCCGGGGTCCGACAAGTGGCAACGCATTAGCTGGGATGACGCTTTCACGCGGATTGCCAAATTAATGAAAGCCGACCGTGATGCCAATTTTATTGAAAAGAATGAGCAGGGCATCACGGTTAACCGCTGGCTCTCCACCGGGATGCTGTGCGCCTCAGCGGCCAGCAATGAAACGGGTATGCTGACGCAGAAGTTTGTGCGTTCTCTCGGCATGCTGGCGGTAGACAACCAGGCGCGCGTCTGACACGGACCAACGGTAGCAAGTCTTGCTCCAACATTTGGTCGCGGTGCGATGACCAACCACTGGGTGGATATTAAAAACGCTAACGTCGTGATGGTGATGGGCGGCAATGCCGCAGAAGCGCATCCGGTGGGTTTCCGCTGGGCGATGGAAGCGAAAAATAATAACGATGCGACACTGATTGTCGTTGATCCACGCTTTACGCGTACGGCGTCGGTGGCGGATATCTATGCGCCAATACGTTCCGGTACGGACATTACCTTCCTGTCCGGCGTTTTGCTGTACCTGATCGAAAATAACAAAATCAACGCTGAATACGTTAAGCATTACACCAACGCCAGCCTGCTGGTGCGGGATGATTTTGCCTTTGATGACGGCCTTTTCAGCGGCTATGACGCCCAAAAGCGTCAGTACGATAAATCCTCCTGGAACTACCAGTTCGATGAAAACGGCTATGCCAAACGTGATGAAACGTTGACGCACCCACGTTGTGTGTGGAATCTGCTGAAACAGCACGTTTCGCGCTATACGCCGGAAGTCGTGGAAAACATCTGCGGTACGCCGAAAGCGGACTTCCTGAAAGTGTGTGAGGTGTTGGCTTCTACCAGTGCTCCGGATCGCACTACCACTTTCCTGTATGCGCTGGGCTGGACGCAACATACCGTCGGGGCGCAAAACATCCGTACCATGGCGATGATCCAATTGTTGCTCGGCAATATGGGGATGGCTGGCGGCGGTGTGAACGCCTTGCGCGGCCACTCTAATATTCAGGGCTTAACGGATTTAGGGTTGCTCTCCACCAGCCTGCCTGGTTATCTGACGCTGCCGTCGGAAAAACAGACCGATCTGCGAACTTATCTGGCAGCGAATACCCCTAAAGCGACGCTGGCCGATCAGGTCAACTACTGGGGTAATTATCCTAAGTTCTTCGTCAGCCTGATGAAATCTTTCTATGGCGATGCGGCGCAGAAAGAGAATGAGTGGGGCTTTGCCTGGCTGCCTAAGTGGGATCAGTCCTATGACGTGATCAAATATTTCAACATGATGGATAGCGGGAAAGTCACCGGCTATTTCTGTCAGGGCTTTAATCCCGTAGCGTCCTTCCCGGACAAAAACAAAGTGGTGCAAAGCTTAAGCAAACTGAAGTATCTGGTTGTTATCGATCCGCTGGTGACTGAAACCTCAACGTTCTGGCAGAACCACGGCGAATCTAATGATGTCGATCCGACAACGATTCAGACCGAAGTCTTCCGTCTGCCGTCTACCTGTTTTGCGGAAGAGGATGGCTCTATCGCTAACTCTGGTCGCTGGCTACAGTGGCACTGGAAAGGTCAGGATGCGCCGGGCGAAGCGCGTAACGACGGCGAGATTCTGGCCGGTATTTACCATCGTCTGCGTGAAATGTATCGCGCAGAAGGTGGTAAAGGCGCCGAACCACTACTGAAGATGAGCTGGAACTACAAGCAGCCGGATGAACCGCATTCGGAAGAAGTGGCGAAAGAGAACAACGGCTATGCGCTGGAAGACCTCTATGACGCCAACGGTACTCTGCTTGCCAGGAAAGGCCAGTTGTTGGATAGCTTTGCCCTACTGCGCGATGACGGTACAACATCCTCCTCCTGCTGGATTTATACCGGTAGCTGGACGGAGCAGGGTAACCAGATGTCCAGGCGTGATAACGCCGACCCGTCAGGACTTGGCAATACGCTGGGCTGGGCGTGGGCGTGGCCGCTAAACCGTCGCGTATTGTATAACCGCGCCTCGGCGGACCCGCAGGGCAAACCGTGGGATACGAAACGGATGCTGATCCAGTGGAACGGCGCGAAGTGGACGGGGAACGATATTCCGGACTTTAACAACGCGGCGCCGGGTAGCGGGACCAATCCGTTTATCATGCAACCGGAAGGGCTGGGACGTCTGTTTGCTATTGATAAGATGGCGGAAGGACCGTTCCCGGAACACTACGAGCCAATGGAAACGCCGCTGGGCACTAACCCACTGCACCCGAATGTGGTCTCGAACCCGGCTGCGCGTCTGTATGAAGAAGATGCGCTGCGCATGGGTAAGAAGGAACAGTTTCCGTACGTGGGTACGACTTACCGACTCACTGAGCATTTCCATACCTGGACCAAACATGCGCTACTTAACGCTATCGCTCAGCCAGAACAGTTTGTGGAGATCAGTGAGACGCTGGCGGCAGCGAAAGGTATTGCTAACGGTGACTATGTGAAGGTGAGCAGTAAACGCGGGTTTATTCGCGCGGTCGCGGTGGTAACTCGTCGAATTCGCACGCTGCATGTCAACGGTCAGCAGGTTGAAACGGTGGGTATCCCGATTCACTGGGGCTTTGAGGGGGTCGCGCGCAAAGGCTATATCGCCAATACACTGACGCCAAATGTCGGTGATGCAAACTCGCAAACGCCGGAATATAAAGCGTTTTTAGTTAACATCGAGAAGGCGTAGGGGAGGCGAACATATGTCTATGGAAACGCAGGACATTATTAAACGGTCTGCAACAAACGCCATCACGCCGCCTCCGCAGGCGCGTGATTACAAAGCCGAAGTCGCGAAACTGATCGACGTCTCCTCCTGTGTCGGCTGTAAGGCCTGCCAGGTGGCCTGTTCTGAATGGAATGACATTCGTGATAACGTCGGCCATTGCGTCGGGGTGTACGATAACCCTGCCGATCTCAGCGCCAAGTCCTGGACGGTGATGCGCTTTACCGAAACCGAGCAGAACGGCAAGCTGGAGTGGCTGATTCGTAAAGATGGTTGTATGCACTGTGAAGATCCGGGCTGCCTTAAAGCCTGTCCATCTGCCGGGGCTATCATCCAGTACGCAAACGGGATTGTTGATTTTCAATCTGAACACTGTATCGGCTGTGGTTACTGTATCGCCGGGTGTCCGTTTAATATTCCGCGCCTCAACAAAGAGGATAACCGCGTTTATAAATGTACGCTCTGCGTCGATCGCGTCAGTGTGGGCCAGGAACCGGCCTGCGTCAAAACCTGCCCGACCGGAGCTATTCACTTCGGCACCAAAAAAGAGATGCTGGAACTGGGCGAGCAACGCGTGGAGAAGTTAAAAGCGCGCGGCTTTGAACATGCCGGTATCTACAACCCGCAGGGCGTCGGCGGTACGCACGTGATGTATGTGCTGCACCATGCCAATCAGCCGGAGTTGTACCACGGCTTGCCGAAAGATCCGCAGATCGATACTTCAATCAATCTGTGGAAAGGGGCGCTAAAACCGCTGGCCGCAGCGGGCTTTATCGCCACTTTCGCCGGTCTGATTTACCACTACATCGGTATTGGCCCGAATAAAGAAACGGACGACGATGAGGAGGATCATCATGAGTAAGTCGAAAATGATTGTGCGCACGAAATTTGTCGACCGCGCCTGTCACTGGACGGTGGTGATCTGCTTCTTCCTGGTGGCGCTATCGGGGATTTCGTTTTTCTTCCCGACGCTACAATGGCTGACGCAAACCTTCGGCACGCCGCAGATGGGACGTATTTTGCACCCGTTCTTCGGTATTGCCATCTTCATCGCGCTGATGTTTATGTTCGTGCGTTTCGTCCACCACAACATCCCGGATAAAAAAGATATTCCGTGGCTGAAAAATATTGTCGAAGTATTGAAAGGCAATGAGCATAAGGTGGCGGATGTCGGCAAATACAATGCCGGACAGAAGATGATGTTCTGGTCAATTATGAGCATGATTTTTGTGCTGCTGGTGACTGGCGTGATTATCTGGCGTCCGTATTTCGCACAGTATTTCCCAATGCAGGTGGTGCGTTATAGCCTGTTAATTCATGCGGCGGCGGGCATTATTTTAATGCACGCGATCCTCATCCATATGTATATGGCATTTTGGGTGAAAGGCTCGATTAAAGGCATGATCGAAGGGAAGGTCAGCCGTCGCTGGGCGAAGAAACATCATCCACGCTGGTATCGTGAAATCGAGAAGGCGGAAGCGAAAAAAGAGAGCGAAGAAGGCATTCGATAATGCTTTCACGCTCTGATAAACAAGGCGCTATCCCGGTAGCGCCTTGTTTTCATCTGCCTGATGGCGCTGGGCGCTTATCAGGCCTACTGGCGATTACAGATGCCTGGTACGCCATATTTAACCACTCTTCAGGACAGCCAGACGCTACTGGCAAATCGTTTAACGACGGAAATCGATGACCATACGACCACGAATTTGTCCCTGTTCCATCTCTTTAAAAATAACGTTGATATCTTCAAGCGGACGTAAAGCGACTTTTGGCACGACTTTTCCTTCCGCCGCGAACTGGAAGGCTTCGGTCAGATCCTGACGTGTTCCCACCAACGAACCGACAACCTGAATGCCATCCAGCACCAGGCGAGGGATATCAAGGTTCATGGCTTCTGGCGGCAGACCGACTGCCACCACGCGGCCTCCGGCGCGAACGGCATCTACCGCGGAATTAAACGCCGCCTTAGCGACCGCGGTAACCACCGCTGCGTGCGCGCCGCCGGTTTTTTCCTGTACAATTTTAGCCGCATCTTCCGTGCGTGAATTAATGGTCAGATCTGCGCCCATTTCCTCGGCCAGTTTCAGTTGTCCATCATTGACATCAATGGCGATCACTTTCGCATTGAAGACGTTTTTCGCGTACTGCAATGCCAGATTACCCAGACCGCCCAGACCGTAGAGGGCAATCCACTGGCCGGGTTTAATATGAGAAATCTTCACCGCTTTATAGGTGGTAACACCCGCGCAGGTAATACTACTTGCCGCCGCAGAGTCCAGACCTTCCGGTACTTTCACCGCATAATCCGCGACGACAATACACTCTTCGGCCATGCCGCCATCTACCGTGTAACCGGCATTTTTCACGTTGCGGCATAAGGTTTCATTGCCCGTATTGCAATACTCACAGTGTCCGCATCCTTCAAAAAACCACGCGACACTCGCGCGATCGCCGGGTTTCAGGGAGGTGACGCCGGGACCGACTTCCTCCACGACGCCAATGCCTTCGTGTCCCAGAATAACGCCGGTTTTATCACCGAAATCTCCGTTTTTCACGTGTAGATCGGTATGGCATACGCCGCAGCACTCCATTTTCAGCAAAGCTTCACCGTGGCGAAGGGGACGCAGCGTTTTCTCAGTAACATCAACCTGATGATCTTGTGTGACAACAGCAGCTTTCATAACCTTCTCCTTATCATAATAGTGAACTGCATAGCAGGTAAGGTGCTATTACCTCTTTAGGATTAATATTTCTGATGAGTTATGCAAGGTGGTAGAAATACAATGTAATAGTTTAGCCAGGATTTTCCTAATAAATCCCCGTTCAATACATAAAGGTAGCTAATGTTAGTGGCTTGACAAATAAGCAGGGTAAGGAATTCAGCGCGGATAAGCGGCGTGTCGGCAGACTCGCTAAAACTAAGGAAGAAAGTGATATCCGGCGGCATTCACCGCCGGGTGCGCATTAAATGGAAGTGCGACGGTAGTCGCGGTATTCCGCTTTCCAGAAGTTATCGTCAATCGCCTGTTGCAGTGCTTCTGCAGAGGTTTTCACCGCTACACCTTGTTGCTGCGCCATTTTGCCTACGGCAAAAGCAATAGCGCGCGACACGACCTGGATGTCCTTAAGCGCTGGCAACACTAATCCTTCGCCGTTATTCACCAGCGGAGAATGTTTCGCCAGCGTCTCACTGGCTGACATCAACATTTCGTCGGTAATGCGCGACGCACCGGAAGCGATTACCCCCAGGCCAATGCCGGGGAAAATATAGGCGTTATTACATTGTGCGATCGGATAAACCTTATCTTTCCAGATGACCGGCGAGAATGGGCTTCCGGTTGCCACCAGCGCGTTGCCTTCCGTCCAGGCGATAATGTCCTGTGGCGTGGCCTCCACACGAGAGGTGGGATTAGAGAGCGGCATGACGATCGGGCGAGGGCAATGCTTATGCATCTCGCGGATGATCTCTTCAGTAAAGAGCCCGGTTTGGCCGGAAACCCCGATCAGGATATCCGGCTTCACGTTACGCACCACATCCAGTAGCGACAGTACGTCATTCTCGGTATCCCAGTACTGGAGATTGTCGCATTTCTGCACCAGTTTTGTCTGGAACGGCAATAAATTAGGCATTCGGTCCGTCAACAGGCCGAAGCGATCGACCATAAAAACTTTCTGCCGGGCGGCATCTTCGCTTAAACCTTCACGCTGAGTCTGCGCGATGATCTGTTCGGCAATTCCACATCCGGCGGAACCCGCGCCGAGAAACACGATTTTTTGCTCGCTAAGCTGACTGCCGGCAGCGCGGCTGGCGGCGATCAACGTGCCGACGGTCACGGCTGCGGTGCCCTGAATATCATCGTTAAAGGAGCAAATATCATCACGATAGCGCGCCAGTAGCGGCATTGCGTTTTTCTGCGCGAAATCCTCAAACTGAAGCAGGATATCTGGCCAGCGCTGTTTAACAGCCTGAATAAACTCATCGACAAACGCATAATACTCATCGTCGATAATGCGCGGATGACGCCAGCCCATATAAAGCGGATCGTTGAGTAACTGCTGATTGTTGGTGCCGACATCCAGCACAACGGGAAGGGTATAAGCCGGACTAATGCCGCCGCAGGCGGTGTATAATGACAGCTTACCGATAGGGATACCCATCCCGCCGATGCCCTGATCGCCAAGCCCCAGAATCCGCTCGCCATCTGTCACCACAATGACTTTAATATTGTGGTTAGGCACGTTCTGCAAAATATCATCCATATTGTGACGATTCTGATAAGAGATAAATACGCCGCGCGCCCGACGATAAATCTCAGAGAAGCGCTCACAGGCCGCACCTACTGTTGGGGTATAGATAACCGGCATCATCTCTTCAAGATGGTTCTGCACCAGTCGATAAAAGAGCGTTTCGTTGGTATCCTGGATGTTACGCAGGTAAATATGCTTATCGATTTCCGTTTTAAACCCCTGATACTGGAGCCAGGCGCGCTCGGCCTGTTCTTCAATCGACTCGACGACCTCTGGTAGCAGTCCTAACAAATTGAAGTTGCGGCGCTCTTCTACGCTAAAAGCACTACCTTTGTTTAACAGGGGAAATTCCAGCAATACAGGGCCAGCGTAAGGGATATAAAGGGAACGCGCTTTCTTGGTTGTAGTTTCCATGTCACTCACTCTTTTTCGAATAACTGTCCCTGGCACCGTCGTTTATCATCATATATTGCCTTTCCACCAGGGAGTCGGCCCTGAGTATAAAGCATTGTGAGACGTTAAGGTCATTCCTATAAACAAAAACACCATTGCAGATGCAATGGTGTTTAACGTCATTTCAGGACTGTACGATTACTTTTGGCTATCGGCGCGGCGCTTTCTGCCGGTTGGATTATTCACCACGCTGCTGGTGTCGCCTTCAGTAACAACCTTACGCTGGTTGGATATTCTGTAATCCAGCCCAAGTATATGACGAGCCTGACGGTTCGATTTCATGTTAACTCCTCAATCCTGTTGCTAGTTTTAAGGACAAATTCGCTTACGCGAAAGAAACGTAACCCCTAAGGTTGCCGTTACAGCATAGCAGGTTTTACAGAGTCGGGTGCTGCCCGCTCACCACATAGTTGATGGTCTGCTGATAGATGTCACTGAGAATGTCATTGTCGGAAGCCTCAACCCATTTGGTCAGCTCCATTAAAATATCATCTTCGGTGACAACGCCTAACTCCGCGCGTAATCCTTGTTCAATTGCGTTGACCAGGGCCGGTTGTGCTGCTGAGGTATTTGCTGAGTGATAAGTAAACATATAATGCCTCCGTGAAGATGTATTTATTTAGTACGGCTCGCAGAAAATTAATTCGTATTCAGCATGGCAAATATTGTTGCGACTGTGGTTAAGATTAGTCCTGGAATTATTTTTACGCAAGGCAGTTCTGTTAATTATTTACCGCGACAGGAAATGTAATGCGCTTGTTAAAGTGAGTTTTTAATTACATACCCTCATGCAAATAGCAGCTATTGTATATATATTTAAAATGCCACTTTTAATATTTTTACCTTTAATTACAAAGAGATGCGGCAGGCGTTAATGTGAATGAAAATATACAAAAAGAAATATTCTTCGAGGAAAACAAGTAAGGGTAAAAGAGGGAATATATTCTTTAAAGAAGAGTGAAGCTGTTGGTATAATATACATAAACAAAAAGCATAACGTCATTTTCTATATCTGAAATGCGGGTGCTTGACAACATCCATCAGCAGATCAACTCAGATTATCAGGATGGTCTATACTTTCCTTTTTGAGCCAACAGGAGAGCAGAAATGACAATCCATAAGAAAGGTCAGGCACACTGGGAAGGCGACATTAAACGAGGTAAGGGGACAGTATCAACAGAAAGCGGCGCCCTTAACCAACAACCGTATGGCTTTAATACACGTTTTGAAGGCGCGCAGGGTACCAACCCGGAAGAGTTAATTGGTGCCGCGCACGCGGCCTGTTTCTCTATGGCGCTGTCGTTAATGCTGGGCGAGGCAGGGTTTACGCCGACATCGATTGACACTACCGCTAACGTATCGCTGGACAAAGTGGAGGCGGGTTTTGCCATCAGCAAAATTGCGCTACAAAGCAATGTCGCCGTACCGGATATTGATGACGCCACGTTCGAGCAAATTATCCAGAAAGCGAAAGCCGGATGCCCGGTTTCGCAGGTACTGAACGCCGAAATTACCCTCAACTACCAGCTTAACGCCTGATAACTCCATCAGCCCGGTAACGAATCTCGTTTATCGGGCTGTGGAATATCGCTTTTTCTCCCTCTCATTTTCTTCACGCTATCGGGCGTTAAGAGTACACAGAGCGGATGAAAATGTATCAGACGTCAGGAACCTCGAGAAGCGTCTTCTTACCGTGTCTTTGTTGGTATTCATTACAGGTGTTAATCATTTTCTTTGCAGCTCCTTTTAGTAAAGAAAGCATTAAATCATCATAATCAACGTAGAATCTGGTTGTTTCGGTTTCCGTTTTTATCTCCCCAATTGCTGCTATTTCGGTGGCTAATTTCAATTTTGCCGCATCGATATCTTTATTCGCTTGTTTCACTGTAGCCGATAAGGTAGTAAAGAAACTTTGCACTGCTTTTAGCCTGTTATTCAATTCTGGAATCAGTTTCCCTTCAATCACGCCAGCAGCAATAGAATAGGAAATAATTAATCCAAACGGACCGGCGACTATGCCGGCTGCAGCACCGGCATAAGCTTCCTTACGAATTTTATCCACCTGTGACTGGAAATAACTGCTTTTTTCCGAGAAATCATTGGTTAACTGGCTATCTAATGCCAGCAGTTTTCCGGAAGCGGTGTTGAAACTTTGTGAACTTACCAGGAGAGATTTTTGCGCTTCATTCAGTTTCTTGACGCCATCATCTAATATTCTAATGAGAATATCTTTCTGGGCTGATGCTTTCTTCTCATTATATTCATCAAATAGTAAAATATACGCTGTGAGTAATTGCGTCGCGACACCACACCATTCATAAACAGTTTGTGTCGCTTCAAAATACTTATCCTGGCTGTCCATAAGCAAAACTTTAATATCACCGACTAAAACAGAAGCTGCCTGTGAATACTCATGTTTAAAACGGCTTAACTCTTTTATGGTTTCATCAAAGGTCTTCCAGGGGATGACCTGGTCGAGGTACTTGTTATAAAGATCTAATGCCCCATCTGCGGTTTCGATCGCGCTTTTAACTACCTCTACAGTTTGATTTGCAAATATTTCAGTCATAATCATTTGCCTCTTTAAATATATAAATTGTAATTAAGCTCCTGTTTTATAACTTATTCTTACCTATTACCTCCAGACAGCTTTTGTAGCTTAAGTTAACATTCCAGAAGCTGGAAATACTGGCAGCTTCCTACTTATCTACGCAGGGCGCGATTACTCTGCTGCATTTTCTCCAGAATACGACCAAAAGAAACTGTTTTGCTTCCTACTTTCACCATCCCATCTTCCGGCAAGTAGCTAAATTTGACGTACAGCATATTGTTGCTGGTTTTATCTTTTTGCTTCATAGCCAAAATGGCTTGCTGTAATGCTTTTAGGTCGGAGGGGATCCCCGCCGCATCGGTGATATCGGAACCGGGCACAAATTTCGATACCTGATCAACAGTTTGAGTCAATATATCCTGTAGCGGAAATAAGCCGGTAAAACGTTGTTTGGGCTTATATTTTGTCACTCCCATATAAATATCAGGTAGATCTTTAATGTGGTTTTCAATGCCGCGAGTTTTATTTTGCAACATAAATTCGCTAATCTCTACCGGAGAGCCGATCAATACCAGCGGTTTCACTCCTGCACCTTTTTCGGAAAAGAGATAGTTGTTATTGCTGCTTTTTACTGCTTTCTGCAACTCGCCACGATCCACGATTAAACTGTAATATTTACCCTCTTTCACAACAGGTTTGGGTTCACGCCACATATTGATATCGCTAGCTTGTGCCATACTGGATACCATCATGTAACCGAAAAACGCCAATGTTACGGATAGTTTCATTAACTTTACCTTTTTAATTAGCCAAAAAAAATAGCACTCATAAAAAGTATAAAGACGTGGTTGCAACAAAACGTAAACGTCGCTCACTTCACCGATAATCATTTATTTATCTTAATTATGTAAATTCCCCTCCCAATAATACCTGAATTATTATCTTTTGGATTCAACTGCTTGCAGTTATAGTGCTAAATAACAATAAATCTACTGGAAGTATACCGTTTGTGTACGAAAGGTGTTTTTTATGCTTACGGAAACCTGAAATTGTCCGACTATCTGTAAATGCTATGAAATTGTATTGTAGATCCGATTGCGCCCGATGCTGATGACTACCGGGGCAATAGTGTTTGGTTTAGCCCTGCTACTGTTCGCCAGCGGCGTAGACGCCGCAAGCCGTTTTGGCCTGGGGCTGGTGATTGCTTCCGGGATGCTGACAGGCACTCTGTTTACGATGTTTGTTCTGCCCACCGTTTATGTCTGGCTGGCGCGCGATTGCGCCGTTGCGACGGCATGTCAGAGCGAAGTTCCCTTTCATCAGCTCAACGCAGTGCATACCACGTCATTTGCTGTTGTCGTGGTATACTTTTTCGTCCTAAGATCTGCTCGCCATGTTGCTTTATTCATCAAACATCAAAATCAGTCAACGTAAATATCAATAATAGCCATATCACGCGTCGTAGTCTTTATTCCTGGGAGTGGAGGGGTATTATTTCTTCGTTCTACATTAACGGGTTAACGCGCAGATGTAGAGGTTATTTATATAATTACTGGAGTAACAACAATGAATAAATTCTCCCTTGCTACAGCAGGTATTATCGTGGCAGCGCTGGTAACCAGTGTTAGCGTGAATGCGGCAACAGATACCACTAAAACAAATGTTACGCCTAAAGGGATGAGCTGCCAGGAGTTTGTAGACCTCAATCCGCAAACTATGGCGCCAGTCGCTTTCTGGGTGCTGAATGAAGATGAAGATTTTAAAGGTGGGGACTACGTTGATTTCCAGGAAACCGAAACGACAGCGGTGCCATTAGCCGTTGAACTTTGTAAGAAAAACCCACAGAGTGAATTAAGCAAAATAAAAGACGAAATCAAGAAAGAACTCTCAAAATAAGAGTAAACTGATATTAAAACCCGGCAAGTGTGTCGGGTTTTGACGTTTGTGACGCTGTCACAAATAACATCTTCCATTTCTTCTACCAATTGCGCGGTATTGCACTATTTTCATTAGAGCCCTTTCAATATGGAGATCTAATGAAAACCTTACCGCTGGCACTCTTTATCATTCCTTTTCTGACCGGATGCGGCGCCAATAATACGCCGCCTAAAACGCCTGTCCCGGGTGAAAAAACCTCTACCAAATTACGTACCCTGGAAACAGGCGCGGCGGCTATTCAATCCCGACCTCCTGTCGATGCCATCAGTACCTACCTTGACGGGTTCCATTTTTATAGCGGTGATAAAAACGGACAGATGGAGGCCCACCATTACGTTACCGTCCTGAATGAAGATGTAATGCAGGCGGTAATTTACGACGGCAATACTAAAAACGCGCGCCTGATGGGGGTGGAGTACATTATCAGCGAACGTTTATTTAAAACGCTTCCACCCGAGGAGAAAAAACTGTGGCACAGCCACCAGTACGAGGTGAAATCCGGCAGCCTGGTGGCACCTGGCTTACCGCAGGTCGCTGATAAGGCGTTAATGAGTAAGATTGTTAATACCTACGGTAAAACCTGGCACACCTGGCATACTGACCGGGATAAAACCCTGCCGATGGGTATCCCTGCGCTGATGATGGGCTTTACTGGCGAAGGGCAGCTTGATCCGGCACTGTTGGCCGATCGCGATCGCCGTCTGGGGATTGATACCCAGGCCATTAAGCACGCGCGGCAGGATCTGCCAGCGCACCCCGTCATTAAGGGCGCTAACGCCTGGGAGCAGGGGGAAATTATCCAGCTACAACGTGTTCAGGGTTCTGGCGAACACGGGCGAGGTGATACCGCGCATTTCGGCACATCTGAGCAATCCCGACAATAATTCCACGGTTTACTACAGGCGGATACGAAAAAGACCAACCATTAAGTGACAGTGTCACGTAAAAATTAACCCCATAGTCTATGCTTGTTTTTCGGATGCTGTAGAGGTTATGGGTTAAACGGAGCGACAAATGAGTTCAAAAATTTTTTGCAAAAGCTGGGGGGCTGAATATATCGCCGCTGATGTTGTCCGCTTTCGTCTTTGGGCCACCGGTCAGCAAAAGGTTATGCTCCGGCTTGCTGGTAAAGACCAGGAAATGCGGGCGAGCGGTGACGGCTGGTTTACGCTGGACGTCTCCGGGGTGACGCCAGGTACGGAGTATAACTTTGTACTCAGCGATGGCATGGTAGTCCCCGATCCGGCTTCCCGCGCCCAAAAAACTGACGTCAACGGTCCGTCATATGTGGTTGATCCAGGCAGCTACGCGTGGCGCAACACCGGGTGGAAAGGTAGCCGTTGGGAGCAGGCCGTGGTGTACGAGATGCATACAGGCACGTTCACTCCGGAAGGCACCTTCCGCGCCGCAATAGCGAAGCTGCCTTATCTCGCTGAACTCGGCGTTACCGTTATTGAAGTGATGCCCGTTGCGCAATTTGGCGGCGAGCGCGGCTGGGGCTATGACGGCGTACTGCTTTATGCGCCGCATTCTGCCTATGGGACGCCGGATGATTTCAAGGCGTTTATTGACGCGGCGCATGGGTATGGTCTTTCCGTCGTCCTGGATATTGTGCTGAACCATTTCGGCCCGGAGGGAAATTATTTACCGCTATTGGCGCCGGCGTTTTTCCACAAAGAGCGCATGACGCCGTGGGGAAATGGTATCGCCTATGATGTCGACGCCGTGCGGCGCTATATCATCGAGGCGCCATTATACTGGCTGACAGAATACCATCTCGACGGTTTACGCTTTGACGCTATCGATCAGATTGAAGACAGTAGCGCCAAGCATGTGCTGGTTGAAATCGCACAACGTATTCGGGAAGACATTACCGACAGACCCATTCATCTGACCACCGAAGATAGCCGCAATATTATTTCCCTGCATCCCCGTGATCAGGATGGCAATGCGCCGCTGTTTACCGCCGAATGGAATGACGATTTTCATAATGCCGTCCACGTTTTTGCGACCGGAGAGACCCATGCCTACTACAATGATTTTGCTGATGCTCCGGAAAAACACCTCGCAAGAGCGCTGGCCGAAGGATTCGCTTATCAGGGAGAAATTTCACCACAAACCGGCGAACCTCGCGGCGTAAAAAGTACCGGACAACCCCCAGTCGCCTTTGTGGATTTTATTCAGAATCATGATCAGATTGGTAACCGCGCCCAGGGCGACAGACTGATAACCCTGGCAGGCGCTGAACGAACAAAAGTATTGCTCGCCACGTTGCTGCTTTCACCGCATATTCCGCTACTTTTCATGGGCGAAGAGTATGGCGAGAGCCGTCCTTTTCTTTTTTTTACCGATTTCCATGGGGATTTAGCCCGCGCCGTTCGCGAAGGTCGCGCAAAAGAGTTTGCCGATCATGCGGGTGAGAATGTTCCGGACCCGAATGCACCAGAGACCTTTCAACGCTCAAAACTTAACTGGAAGCAACAGCACAGTGAAGAGGGTAAAGCGTGGCTGGCGTTTACCCGCGAGCTACTGCTTTTGCGCCAGAAGCATATCGTGCCGCTTTTGTTCGCTGCCCGTGAGAGTTCAGGAACCGTATTGCAAACCGCGCCCGGGTTTATTGCCGTCAGTTGGCATTTTCCGGGAGGAACGCTGTCGCTGGCGCTGAACATTAGCGCCACGACGGTATTGCTGCCCGATTTACCGGGTAAGACCCTCTTCGCCTGGCCTAATGAATCCACCGGGTCGCTTTCCCAACATTCTCTTATTGTCCGCTTAGCCCAGGGAGAGTCCGCATCATGATCCCAACTGCAACGTATCGCCTTCAGTTTCGCAATGGCATGACCTTCGATCGCGCTGCGGCGCTGGTGCCTTACCTTAAAAATCTGGGTATCAGCCATCTTTATGCCTCACCAATCTTTACCGCCACCAAAGCGTCAACGCATGGTTATGATGTTACCAATACGAATGAGATTGAGCCTTCTATTGGCGGGCGCGAAGGATTTGAACGACTGGTGGCCGAGCTTAAAGCGCAAGGTCTGGGATTGATCATTGATATTGTGCCTAATCACATGGCCAGCTCGCTGGAAAACGCCTGGTGGCGCGACGTGCTTGAATATGGCAAGGAGAGTCGTTACGCGCGCCATTTCGATATTGACTGGTCGCGCCGACTGACGCTGCCTTTTTTAGGTGACACGTTTGACGCCGTACTGGAAAACGAAGAAATTACGATCAAGCCCGACCCCGCTACGGGTAAACCCGCGTTCGCCTATTATGAAAATTATTACCCGCTTGCTCCGGCGACGTGGCAGGGGCGTGAGGCTGAAATACTGGCACTTACCGATAAGGCCGCCATTGCTGATTTGCATGAGCGCCAGCCGTGGAAATTAATGTCCTGGCGCGATGCCGCTCACTCGCTCTCGTATCGGCGTTTCTTTGAGGTAACAGGGCTGGTGGGAATGCGGGTGGAAGATAAAACCGTCTTCGACGATGCACATCGGCTGATTCTGGAGCTGGTCAGAACGGGAGCGGTCGACGGTTTACGTATCGACCATATCGACGGCCTTGCCGATCCGAAAGCCTATCTTGCGCGTTTACGTCAGGCAGTGGGGCCGACGTGCTATATCACCGTGGAAAAAATTCTCGCTAAAGGCGAGCAACTTCCTGATGACTGGCCGGTTTCCGGCACCACAGGCTATGAATTTATCGCCTCGCTGGCGGAGGTGCTGGTTGACGATGAGCAGATCAACAATCTGCGCCAGGCTTACGAGACCGTAAAAGGCACGCCAGTGGATATGCGGGCGGAATTACGGGCGGCTAAACTGCTGATGGTCGATCGCAATTTCGAGGGGGAATTTACCCGGCTGCTCGTGCTTGCGCTGTCGATTGCCAGAGAGCTACAGATTGCACAGGAAGAGAGCGTCGTTCGGCAGGCATTACGCGAGTTATTAATTGCCTTTCCCGTATATCGCACTTACGGCACGGCAGAAGGACTACCGCCGACCGATATTTGCCTGTTACACCGTATTGTGGAGCGGGTAAAGACGCTTGAAAACCCTCCGCAGCCAGATGCGCTTACACTTCTGAGCCGTCTTCTTACCGGCGATGTTCCCACCTCCAGCCAGGAGGAGGCGACACAGTTTCGCGTTCGGTTCCAACAACTCACCGGTCCGCTGATGGCGAAATCGGTAGAGGATACGCTTTTCTTTCGTCAAAACATGGGGCTGGCGTTAAATGAAGTCGGTGCCGAGCCCGTCGCGCATCACTTTTCCATCGAACGTTTTCACCATGAGATGAAAACCCGACAGGCGCGACAGCCTGATGCGTTATCCGGTACCTCGACCCACGATACCAAGCGCGGCGAAGATGCGCGAGCACGCCTGTATACGCTTACCGAAGCGCCGGAGCAGTGGAGCGAATGCCTTGCCCGCTGGCGGCAGATGAACCAGACCCATGTCAAATTTTTGAATGATGGCACTGCGCCAAAATCGGCGGATACGTGGATGTTATATCAGGCGCTGACCGGCGTCTGGCCCCCGATGCTAAACCCCCAGGACGAAACAGGTTTAAACGCGCTGAGAACACGCTTTGAAGCCTTTGTGGAGAAAGCGTTACGTGAAGCGAAGCTGCGTACCGATTGGGTGGACAGTAATGAGGCTTACGAAACGGCAATGCTTGATTACGCCCGTTATTTACTGGCGCCGGATAATCAGACATTTTTGCAGGACTTTTATCGTTCCTTGCAACCCTTCATCCGCGCAGGACTGGTTAACAGCCTGACGCAGACCGTTATCAAATTAACCGCGCCGGGAGTACCTGATATCTATCAGGGGAGCGAGGCGTTGAATTTTAGCCTTGTCGATCCCGACAACCGCCGCGAACCGGATTTCGCCACGCTGGCGCAGCAGTTAGACCAACTGGCGCCGAGTGTTTTCTCGCGTGAAGAAAGCTGGCTGAACGGACAGGTGAATCAGTATGTCACCGCCGCATTACTGCGTCTGCGTCAGCAGAATCATGATCTATTCCGTTTTGGCGAATATGTGCCGTTGCGGGCTGTTGGTCAGCGCGCCGACAAGGTCATCGCTTACGCCAGAGTCAATCATAATGACGCGCTGATTGTCGTTGCGCCCCGGCTGGTGTTCGCCGAATGTGACGGCTTATTGTCGCAATCACACGTCGGTTTTTGGGCAGGAACCGACATTATTATACCCGGACAACTTAATCAGCGTCGTTATCGCAATGCGCTTACCCAAGAGAGGTTAACGCTTGATGAACACCTGTCGTTGGCCTCACACCAGGGCGGCGTACTGGTTTTAATGAGCGACTGAGTTTATGTGTTGATGTGCCGTTACAGGACAACTTTTACCGTGGGTGGAGAAAGAGAATGACAACAAACAGGACTTTTGAAATCAGATCAGGGTACAGCCATACGCTTGGCGCGAATTATGACGGCGAAGGCGTGAATTTCGCTATTTTTTCCGCCCATGCGGAACGCGTCGAGCTTTGTCTTTACGATCCGAGCGGGGAACATGAAATCGCTCGTCTGGAGTTACCGGAATATACCGACGAAATATGGCACGGCTATGTCCCGAATTTGCAGCCCGGCACGCTGTATGGGTACCGCGTTTACGGTCCTTATGACCCGGAAAATGGTCATCGTTTTAACCCCAATAAGCTGCTTATTGACCCTTATGCCCGTGAGCTGGTGGGCGATATTCACTGGAACGATGCGCATTTCGCGTATCAATTACTCCATGACGATAAAGATTTGACCTTTGATGACCAGGATAGCGCGCCATTTACGCCTAAATGCCGGGTGATTGATCCGGCTGAGGCTAACTGGGAGGACAGCCAACGGCCTTCCATACCGTGGTCGAACGCCATTATTTATGAAACGCATGTAAAAGGCTTTACCCAGCTTAATTCCGCGATCCCTGAGCCTCTACGCGGTACGTTTGAGGGTATGGGGCATAAAGCCAGCGTGGATTACATTAAAAGCTTGGGTATTACCTCCGTCGAGCTTTTACCCGTTCACTGGTTCCCGGACGATCAGCATCTGCTCGATAAAGGTTTGAAAAATTTCTGGGGATACAACTCGCTTGGCTTTTTTGCGCCGGCGACGCGCTACTATGGTCCAAAAGGTATTCAGGGATTCCGCGATATGGTGCGCGCTTTCCATGATGCCGGTGTCGAAGTGATACTGGACGTGGTCTATAACCATACGGCAGAAGGGAATGAGCTTGGCCCCACGCTGTCATTTAAAGGTATCGATAACTTTTCTTACTATCGCACTATGCCCGATCAGCATCGCTATTACATTAACGATACAGGGACAGGTAATACCGTCAATACCTCTCATCCGCGGGTACTGCAAATGGTGATGGATTCCCTTCGCTATTGGACGGAGTCAATGCATGTCGACGGTTTTCGTTTTGATTTGGGCACCATTCTTGGACGTGAGCCGGAAGGCTTTGATCAGCGAGGCGGCTTTTTTGATGCGGTAACGCAAGACCCGGTGCTGGCAAAACTGAAACTGATTGGCGAACCCTGGGATATCGGACCGGGCGGCTATCAGGTTGGCGGTTTTCCACCGGGGTGGGGCGAATGGAATGATAAATACCGGGATACGGTACGCGAATACTGGAAAGGTGACAATGTCACAAATGATTTTGCCGCACGCCTGCTGGGGTCCGGCGATCTCTACGATTTGCGCGGCCGTCGCCCCTGGTCAAGCGTAAACTTTATCACCGCCCATGATGGCTTCACTCTGAACGATCTGGTGTCTTATAACGACAAACATAATGAAGCCAATGGCGAAGATAATAATGACGGGCATAATGATAACCGCTCCTGTAACTATGGCGCAGAAGGGCCAACCGACGATGAAGGCATCAATGCGATACGCGAGCGACAGAAACGCAATTTCCTGACCACCTTGCTTTTCTCGCACGGCACGCCGATGTTATTAGCGGGCGATGAGTTTGGTCGCAGTCAGATGGGCAATAACAATGGCTACTGTCAGGATAGTGAAATATCGTGGGTCCACTGGGATAATTTGCCGGAAACCGCCAATGCGCTACGGGAGTTTACCCGTCATCTGATTCAACTGCGCGCCACGCAGCCGTTGCTGCGTCGGGAGAGCTGGCGTGACGGTCTGGAGATCCGCTGGTTTAACGCCGGGGGAGGACCGCAGCAATCCGAACAATGGGATGAGGGATCGACGATAGGCGTATGCATTAGTCGTCCCGATCTCCAGCCGGAAGCGGGGATCTGGCATGACGCCTTACTGCTTTTCAATCCGTTTGAAGGCAGCGTACCGTTCCGTATTCCGATGTGGGGAGAGGGCGGCTGGGTGCTTGAGCTGACGACTGACGATGACGCGCAGCAGGGAATGCGGATTACCGAAGAGATAGATTTCGATCTGGCCGGGCGCAGCATCGTGTTATTCAGACGCCCCTGATACTGAAACTGCGCTCCAGACCCAACCGGCCTTTATGGCCGGTTTTTTTACTGCCACTCAGGCGATATCATGTCGCAGAAATAACACCGTTCTCCGTTTACCGTCCAAAATTTCATCCGCCTGTTGGTGCTCCTTTGATTGACTTCACCGAGATTCGCTTCAGGCCGTCTATTGCCATTTCAAGGTAGGTACGGGGACATCCCAGATTTAAACGGATAAATCCGCTGCCCGCCGGGCCAAAGCCGCTGCCCATTGAAGGGGCGATACCCGCGACATCCGCCATCACCCATTTTAGCTGTTCGTCATCCAGTCCCAGTTTTTTACAATCCATCCATAATAAATAGGTTCCCTGCGCCGGGACAATTCTTGCCCAGGGAAGATGCTCTGCCGCCTGTTCAACAAACCAGCGGCGATTTTCCGCCAGGTAATCCAGTAGTGAATCCAGCCATTGTCTGCTTTCATTCCATGCAGTAGTCGCCGCCTGAACGGAGAGGGCATTAAAGACGTCCAGCCCATGAGCGTCCAGACGAGATAAGAATCGCTGGCGAAGCGTAGGATCGGGAATGAGAAAGTTAGAAATTCGCAGCGACGATAAGCCAAACGTTTTGCTGGCCGCAGTGGCGGAGATGACCCGTTTATGCCAACGCTCCCCTAAATGCAGTACCGAGGTAAAGGTTTCTCCGGGCAACAATAGATCGGCCCATATCTCATCCGAGATGAGGGTGACATCATAAGTCTCACATAATAAAAGCAGTTGCTCCAGTTCGTTGGCCGACCAGCAACGCCCGGTTGGATTATGTGGATTACACAAAATCATCAGCGGAGGGCGTTCATGGCGAAACAGCCTTTCCAGTTGGCAAAAATCCATCTGGTAGCCTTCGTCCGGCGACTCGCTAAGGGGATTCTCCAGCAGTTTTCTACCATTAAGCGTGATTATTTTGGCGAAGGAGCCATAGTATGGCCCCTGTACCACTACGCCGTCACCTGGATGCGTTAACATTTGCACTAAGAGTGCCAACCCTGGTACGACGCCTTCCACGCTGCATACCCATTCCTGTTTTAGCGTGAGCTGGTGGCGTGACAAAAACCAGTGAAGCAGGGCGTTAAAGTATGCCTCATCACGTTCGCTATAGCCAAATACGCCGTGCTCGATTCGCTGATGCAATGCCGTCTGAACCTCAGGCGGGCAGGCAAAATCGAAATCAGAAACCCACATCGGTAGCAGTTTGCCGGCGCCGTCGCCAAAGTGACGCTCAATAAAATCCCACTTTACCGAACCAGTATTGTTGCGATTGATAATCTGGTTAAAATCCATCTTGTTTCCTTATTATTCCGTCACTGACGATTGCGGCGACTTTTCTGAGGCGGTGGCGGTTCTGGCGATACCAATTCCGCTAAAACCATAAATTAATGCGAAGAAGATCGCTGCATAGCACTGGATAGCCCAGGGCAGAAGATCCAGCGTGCTAACGCCCAATGTAGTCGCCATGTAGACGCCAGCCGAGGTCCACGGCAGGAGAGGTTCGATAACGGTACCGGCATCTTCTATCGTACGTGAAAGGTTTTTAGTATCCAGCCCCATGCGACGATAGGCATCTTTAAACAATTCGGCGGGAACTAACAATGCCAATTTACCGTCGCTGGTCGCCCCGGTGACCAAAATTGTGGTGCCGATAGTGGCGGCAATTAGCTGACCAACGCTATGAATAATGGTCAACAGCCGGTTAATGATGATCGTTAACGCGCCGGTTAACGTTAGCGCTCCGGCAAACGAAAAAGCGCAGAAAACCAACAGTATCGTTCCCATCATCGAGAACATTCCCCCCCGGTTTAACAGGCGTGGAACATCGGCCACGACACCTTCAGCGCCTTGTGGGAACATGGCGATATCAAATCCATCAATGAAGGCGTCCAGCCCCTGTTTGATGCTTAGTCCCTGCATGATGACGCCGAGGAACAAGGCAAGTACGCAGGCGCTTAACATTAATGGGATGACAGGCTTCTTGCGGATTGCGCCCCACAGTACGATCACCGGTGGCAAAATAAGAACAATATTAAAATGATATAGCGACTCCAGCGAGTGGATGATGTCCGTGACCCGCTGCGGCGTAGCCACTTCGCCCAGCATATTACTGTGTCCGGCGATAAGATAAACCACGGCGGCTAGCAGGAAACTTGGCAGGGTCGTCCAAAGTAAATGCTGAATATGTTCAAACAGGGTGGTGTCTGCGACAATGGCGGCAAAGTTAGTCGAGTCGGACAACGGTGAGATTTTGTCGCCGAAATAAGCGCCAGAAACGACGGCGCCGGCCGCCGCCGCAAGCGACACGTCCAGCCCGGCGGCAACCCCCATTAACGCAACGCCAACCGTCCCGGCGGACCCCCACGATGTACCGGTACAAACGGAGACCACGCTGGTTAAAAAGAAGGCCGCAATCAAAATATATTCCGGGCTTATCAGTTTTAGCCCCCAGTACACCATGTAGGGAATGGTGCCGCTAAACATCCAGGTGCCAATCAAACCGCCCACGCAGATCAGGATCATGATAACCGGCATTGCTTTAGCCAGTTTATCCACCACTGAGTTGATGATGTCTTCCCAGCAGTATCCTTGCCACCACGCAATGCCTGCCGCTACTGCCGCAGAGCACAGAAGGAGCGGTTCGATACGTAGCCCCATGATGCCGTAACCGATTATCAACAATAACAACATGGAAATGACAGGGATTAGCGCTAAACCCAATGACAGCGTTTTCTTCTTGTTTTGTGATGCACTCATAATGGAGCTCCGGTCAGTAAGGTAGCTCAAGGGTAGGGGAATACGCTTCTCACTACTGTGATCCATTACTTTCGTCCATGTAACCGATTACATGAGAAGGGTTAATTTGATAGTCATCACAGTTTTTACCGTTGACGACGCATTCAACGTGAAAAATAGGGCGCGACAGAATCTCGGATCACCAGTTCAGCATTGAAACGGTTACTGCTGGGCGGCGGCGTAATGCCCTGGTATAACTGTATCGCCAGTTGCGCGGCACAACGCGCCATTTGTTCGACCGGATAATGCATTGTTGTTAACGCCGGATAAAGATACCGGGCCAGCACCACATCATCAAAGCCGACAATAGAGAGCTGTTGCGGAAGGTGAACGCCGCGTTGATGAAGAATACGCATAATGCCAGCGGCCATAACATCGTTAAACGTGACCGCCGCCGTAAGGGGAAGCCCGCTATTAATAAGCTGATGTGCGGCCCGCTCGCCGCCTTCTTCGTTAAACGGAACGCTAATCACCCAGCAGGGATCTGGCGAAATACCATATTCTTCCAGCGCCTGACGATAACCATCAAGACGTTCCTGACGATCGATAATGGGCAAGTCAGATGTCACACAGGCAATGCGCCGATGCCCGTTCGCTAAAAGATACCGGGTCGCTTCCCTGGCGGCGCTGCGATTTTCCAGCCAGATACAGCGGTTGGCCATACCAGCGATATAACGATTAACAACAACCAGCGCCGGAAAGTGGGCTGCGTAGCGCAGCAGCTCTTTATCCGCTAATCGACTGGCGTGTACTACGATAGCCTCACAGCCTTGATTAACCAGGAAATCCAGTCCCGCTTTTTCCATGTCTTCATCGTGGCCGCCGCTACATACCATCAGGCGATACTGCTGTTTACGAGAAACATCTTCTACGCCGCGAGCAAGGCGGGCAAAAAAAGGATCGGCCAGATTGCCGGTTAACAATCCGAGCATATCGCCGCTGCGTTTCGCCAGTGCGATAGCGGCGGCGTTTCGGCGATAATTGAGATCGCGCATGGCTTTCTCTACACGTTCGCGCGTGACGGGTTCAACCCACGCAGTCTGGTTAATGACGCGTGATACAGTCGCGGTTGATACACCGGCCAGGGATGCAACATCCTTTATTGTCGCCATGTTAAGCTCATATTTGTACGTTTAAAGGGTATCAAAGCCAATGATTATCACGTTACGTAGAAATCAGTGCAATAACTGCGGCGCAGTCTGAATTTATAAACATTGTTAAAATCATCCTGAATCCCGGTAACTGCAAACCGCGCCCCTTATCGTGGCGACAAGTATTTAAAAACCTGCGTGCGCAGGCGTGGTGGTCTTATCGCGACCGTGGACGAAGGTATAAAGCCGAAAGACGGGATGATTGCCTTCAGTAACAGAATAGAAACCCGCTATGAAATGGATCAAGGTTAGGGCTATGATTTCGGGTAGAGTTTTTAGGGCGATGGAGTAAAGCGCCTTATACAGACCGCCTTCGCAAGACTATCTTTAATTTAACTATTCTGGGTTTTGGGGATGTACATAATCAAAAACATCATTATAAAACATATAATCATCTGTATTTAAAGTAATAGGAGAGTTAGATTTTATGAAAATTAAATATATTTTGTTTATTTTGTTTACTTCATATTCTGCGGCAAGTGTTGCCGCATTTTCTGAGGAAGAAAATAGCCAACTAGAGAGTATTAATCAGAAATTTACACATAGCCTCATTGTGAGAACTAAATCTCGTAGTTACACCAGATTCGAGACAAGTCAGAATGTTTTCCTGTGTCCCCAGATGCTTCTTGCTCAGCTCATTCATTCCATAAATTGTGACGAACATGACGGGCAGGGTAGTCACGTCATCAACCATGAGATGAGTTCTCTGGTTGTTCCTAGATAAATGTAAGATGGAATATGTCATGAACTTAACGATATCCCCATAATTGTTGCGTTATGAAGTTATCGTAAAGCCACAACTGAACTTTAGCAAACGACTGATTCGCCGGTAAGTTCCTGAAAGAGAGGTTCTCATGAACTTAACTACAAACCCAGCATATTTAACATAATATACATTATGCGCACTAACGTTGTAGAGGCTCAATAGTAATGTCCGCCTGTAGCTCAGCGCCGCAAGGATCCCTCAGCCACGTTACCGGCGTCCGTGTACGGGCGAACTGATACAAATCGATGGCTGCGATCATGACTGGTTTGAAGGCCGAGGACCAGCCTGTACCGCACTGGTCTACGTTGATGATGCAACCAGTAAAATCATGGAGCTTTTGTTCGTCAAATCTGAGTCCACGTTTTCTTACTTCGAAGCCACATGCCATTATATTGATAAGCATGGCAAGCCGCTGGCGCTGTACAGTGATAAAGCCGGTGTTTTTCGCGTGAACAATAGTTACGCCTGAATGGTGAGACACTTCCCTACTCTACCTATGACCGGCTGTCAGAAGTCGACCAGGGCGAAATTGTGGATAATAAACGACTTGGCCGTGCTCTGGAATTTATCAGTCTGGTGCAGAGCAAACGGGATAACACGCGCTCTCAGTCCGTTCCTTCTGGTGATGGCCTTTCCCGACGACGGCCCGGACAGGCAGGGAAAAAATCCCAGCGTTCACTGAATAACGACGACATGCTCGAAGCGCTTAAGCAGCTCCAGTCGCAGTCAGAGGAGATTTTTGGCAAAAGAGCCAGAACCGGACGATAACTTTTTACTAAGAGTCACTGCGTGAGATACATCCCCGCAGTGACCCTTTCAGATTTGTGTGCTTACGAACATCTGAATTTTACCTGATGCTACTCACAACCAAGAGCATTGTCCTTATCACAGGCCAGTTTTGCCGACAAATCACTAAGGCGATCAATGCCAACGGACTTACAATCGTAAACAGATTCCTTCTTGCTATTCAGGTTCGTAACACTAACCCCACGGCTTTCACTCTCATCCTCATAATTACTAAATATCGTGTATTTATACCCTGTATTTACAAACGACACGTTGAAGTAATCAGTTTGAAATCGTGAGTAATGATTGTATTTAAATCCTGAATAATCATTACCTTTTGACTCATAGTTAAATTCAGTTTTGCGGTCTTTCGATAAGGTGTACCGAATTACACCGTTGTTTTCATCTAGTTTGATTGTTCCTTTTGCAGTGTCGCACACAAAATATACATCACTCGCAAACGATGAACCACACAGAAACATTGCCGCTAACGCAAGTAATTTATAATAGTACCCAGCCACTCAGCAGGTACACAAACCGTTTACCAGAGTCATAAACACGCCCTGAGCCCAGTGGTATTTCCTGCTCCAGGAAAAGAGAACCGGAGATATTGAAAAAATCAAATGCGCAACTTTATACCTGAGCCTTGCATGCGAACATCATACGTATGATGTTATTTATTTAAAGAGATCTATATCACATTAGTAATACGTATGACTCATGGTCAATGTTCCGCATGAGAGGTTCTGCTCCAGTTCCATCGGATGGGGCGCTGGCAATTCACTCTTTTTTATACGTTTTTCTTTTACACCGTTGCTGGGTGTTTTCCGTTAATATTATCTTTCCGTAATGATAAACAATCACTTAAACTCAATTCTTTTCTCTGATAGACTCCGGATGGCTCAGGCGATATTAATTAATTTTTCGGAGGTTTAATGTCTCTTTCATCAGCCAACAGCAAAGATGTTGCGAGACTGGCTAATGTTTCACAGTCCACTGTCTCGTTAGTATTCAACGGAAAAACTAAAGGGCGCGTTTCAGAAGATACAAGGGCGCGGGTTCTGGCTGTTGCGAAGACTCTGGGTTATCAGCCAAACGTAAGCGCTCAAATATTACGGAATGGTTCGCCAAAAAATATTGCGTTCGTCGTCCCAGATCTCCAGCAACCCTATTTTGGAAAACTGGTTTATGCGGCTGAGCTGACTGCTGCTGAAAAGGGACATTCTGTCATTCTTCTTGACAGCATATCCAGTGAGCAATGGTGTGATCGGCTTATCACTCTTTTTCAGAGTAAAGTTATATATGGATGTATTATTTACTCATGCGATGAAATTGTTTCAAATAAACTTCAAAGCTATCGCAATCAGATTATTTATATCGAACCAGATGATGAAGCAGTTTATGATATAGATCTAAATTTCAGAACTGCAACCGAAGATATTTATAACTATTTGGTCAAAACGGGTAAACGTAGAGTTGGTTATTTTCGGTCGGATCTTCCAAGAAAACATTTCATTCGCAGGCATCGGGCTTTCGAGAGCAAGCTCAACTTACTACCCTACCCGGATAAAGCATTTTTCGTTGAATATTCCTCATTCTCCCTAGAAAATGCTTCATTAATTGCTGAAAAGTTGCTGAGTAACCAACTGGATGTCATTATTTGTGACGATGACCTTCTTGCCGGGGCCGTTTATCGGGCTGCAAAAAAAATGAATATATCCATACCCGCGGACACAGCTGTTATTGGTTTTAACGATACCGTTCTTTGCCAGTATTTAGATCCTGAGTTATCCACCATCAGGATACCAGCTGACATGATTGGGAATCTTGCGGTAAGCATGTTGATCAATAAAACACAAGATTCGCCATCCGTGGTTAACAGTTTTCTTATTGATCTTATGTACATCGAGCGTGAATCAACAATTTAGATTACTGCTGCATATGTCTGTGGCTGGTAATGTCCCTGTATTCAGGCATTATCTCCAGGAGAATTTCATCTAAATCATGCTCTCCTTCAGTTCCTGATAATTATTTTTCAGTAATCTTTACTTCCCTGTCGGTGATCCCTTCGTAATATCGCCTTCCGAAATATCACAACCGTGCTCCATCGCTGGCAGCAGGCGGCGGTTCGGATGGCGTCCACGTCGTGCCAGAAATGTTCCTCATCTAATTAGCATGACACGACTCACTTATTACTTGCTCTCTGATATTACCAACATATAGGAGTTGTTCAACTGGTTGAGCTGTAGGTCTGCGCGGTTTAGTAAGTCCCGGGACAGAGGTTGGTTTTGGGGAGATGTCTTCAATTGTCGAATCAGCTCCTCAACAGGAACGCTGTCATTCAATGACTGTGATATCGAGAATACCGCCGTTTTAAGCTCGCTCACCGTCATGTATTTCCCCTTCTTTTTATCGAGCTGATTAAGTCGGTTCTGAAGTCTCTTTAGCTCAGTGATCCCCTGGTTCCATCCGTTTATGTTTGCATCAGGTAAAGAGTTAGCTTGCAGCTTTGACAGCCAACCTGCAGACAAATTCTCTGCCAGTTCGGAGTTGGGATAGAGATGACGGGTTTGCTCCACCAACTGAGTTCCGTATTGCAACGGCCAGTATGGAGGAAGCATGCTTAATTCGTTCAAACGAGAATTTACTTTTTTCACGTAGGTATCGCTGGATTCGAGCCACGACGGGGCATCCTGACGCAGTTGATCGACGACCGGGAGAGGCATAATGGTCGGTAAAGCTGCGAGAGAGTTGTTCAACACATCTTCTCCGGGGTGACTGAATAACGTCGGCATGTAATTAAAGGCGGCTATGCTCAGTACGGCAGCGCTTAAAACGCCGCCGAAGTAAGCCACTAATGGAGTGATTCTGGTGGCTGATTTTCTGATTACTTTAACGTCTACCGTTGGTTCAGAATTAACCACGTATACCCAGCGCTGACTATTCTGCTTGTCGGCCCTCGCAGGCAGCACTACGTCTGTTAGAACGGTCTCTTTATGGCTTGAGGGAGCATCACTATTTTCCAGCCTAACGGTGGCGTTATGCAGCATTTGACGGAGAGTATCAATCCCGCTTGCATTGTGAAGCTCAAGCCGCTGCAAGGCCTCCCCCGTTGAGCTCAAAAGCCTTATGCCCTGATTCAGTCCTGGTAAATCCGACCTCTGTAGTGAAAGGGTCCGGAATAGCTGCTGAAGTCGTTTACTCAGGCTGCTGAGTATTTCAATTCGGGCATGTGCAGAAGCGGGCCACATTGCTGACCATTGATAGCGTATCAGAGCATCCAGAATCGCCATACCTTCATTGAAACCCTGTATTCCCTCCAGTTGTGCCCTTGCCAGGGTATACCATGCCGCAGTCTGAAGCTCAACACCATGGGTATCGAAAAGATTTAGCGCCAGTTTTTCAACATGCCCCCAGTTCACATCCGGACGGGCAGGATGGGACAGTTTTGCGAATTCATCTCGCAATGCTGAGTAATCGGGCAATGTACGGGGATCGTTCCCGGTCTTAAGGTGACGTTCAGTTGTGTGGGGCATTGTGAAATCCGTATCGAATGAGGATATGAGTGAATTAGATAACCTGGTGGTTTTCCAGATACTGTTGCTGTTTCAAATGCCTGATTAGCACCTTACCTTCAGGCATAAACTCGGTGCCATACCGTACAAGTCCGATACCTCTCAGTTCCGCATCGATGGCGTAGCGTAACTCTCCAGGCACTTGCTGTTCGAGTAAAGTTACGTTGAGAGACTGCAAACGGGGTTCATACTTGAGCAGGACACCGGCCAGCGTCTCGATCAGCTCGTGGGCGGTACCCGGCATACCTTGCAGAATTTTGGTCATATCCGGCAAACCATAATCTGGTAAATGGGATATGGTCCCTGCCCGGGCGTTCAAAATACGCTGGATGTTATCCAATACAGATAAAATGACCTGGTCTTCTTCGTTAACAACTTCAAGGGGAAGATCCCCTGTAAAGTTGCCAGTAAGAATTTCATACAATGAAGGTGTTTTTCGGTCCATAATTGATTTTTTCCCACACTCTATGCTGGTAATGGATAAGGCAAATCAATTTCTGGTGCGTCTGGTAACCAACGGCCTGATTTTTTCATTAAATACCCCAAAATCTCATCATAAGTTAAATTGACGTCAGACATTGAATCATTTTTAAACCAGTATTCAGGATAGTAGAATAGATCTGAGACACATGGCTCTGAGAAATTTAACTCTATCAGGCTAAGAGCATAACCTTGTAAGGCCTCATTACCTTCAGCTGTACTTATAAATTCTATTATTTGTTTCGCCTCATGGAAAGACAAGTCCGCTTGATATTTAGCTTGATAAAGGGCCGTCTTAACAAAGTTTTCTGTAGAAATCCATGAGTGGTAGTCACGAAAATCGCTAAATTCAAACCTAGTAACAGCAAAGATATTCCATTTCTCTATTAATGCATACACTTTGCTAGATGTTTCGTCGGACCCAGTATCTATGAGATTCGTTAATTCTTCTGCAATTGATGTCATAGATTGCATTTTATCATGATGAATTTCAGTGGGGGTTAATCTAACTGGCAATGGCATAATAACCTCATGTACATTACTATCATGCTAATTTATAGCTTAAGGCTGCTGTGCGGCAGCCATATTGTTGTTCTATTCATCAATATGTTTGACCTATGAGTCTTTAAATAAAGCAAGTCCTTGAGACTTCCTCCATTCTTTGACGATTTCAATTACCCTATGAGGTTCCCCGTCTTCGTCTTTTTCAGGGTAAACAATTAAGTCGCTGCCTTTAGGGTGTGCTGTCACTTGAATAAAGTTATCCATTAATTTATCAAGATAATCATCCAGCTTACTTCCCTTTAAATCTTTAGCCTGCCTTGTGCTTTTCCTAAATTCTTTAAGAATGGCTAAAAATTCTTGCTCTGTATACTCTTCAATTTTGTTCTTTAAAACTATTGAGCTCATAATTTCACCTAACGTCTGTAATGTATCTCGTCATGTAATTTAGGAGTAACTATACGTAAATTATCCATGTCATAAACTCCTCCCCCATCTTTTATGGGTACAACATGATGTATTGCAAATTTCTTGACAATAGAGTTGGGGCCTATGTACTGGCCTTCTTTAGGTACCCATGGAGCAAGTCCATCTTCAATTCGATCTTTGTTCACTGTTGTAAAATCTTTTGTTAACTCAGGATGTCTTCCTATTTCGTTCCAAATTGTTTCACGGAAATCATCAAATGAGTTGAATTTTTGACCTCGAAGTTTGTCTGCAATCTGAGAAGGTATAGGAGCTCCTTCACCTGAGTTTGTTACAGACATATCAAGCCAAGGTTTATCTCCTGATAGTTTTACACCATTCCCAGTTGCTTCTCCAGGTACGTTGCGAGCATCATCTTTCAAATAAACATAAATCGGCTTAATCCCTGAATCCGCAGGGAAGACCAGAATGTAATCGTTAAGATCGCGTTCTTCCGGCACCGGGAAAGGTGGGGTCGTGTATTCATCTTTGCCGTCAGGAATTGGCGTGACGAGTATTGTAGCCTGGTCTATTGGCCTGATGTCACTGCCGGTATGTGAGGGAAGGTCACTGCCTTCTGGTCTCTCAGGTGTCCAGGTAATCAGTGGGCCATCGGCACCGTGAGCAGGAGTGAATTCATAGCGATTATTTTCACTATTCCACACCATGTTTGCCGTACGGACACCTTCATACGGCGTTCCCTCCCCCGTATGGACGCCATAGACCCGCATGTTGCCCTGCTCATCCTGACGCCAGAAGAACCTTACCCGGGTTGTCGCTTTTGCCCCGGTGAGGGCTTTCTGCCGCAGCTCTTCCTCGTACCAGAACTCATCCCGGCCAGGAACCCTATCACTCCCCTCGCCCGCAGATGGAACGTAAAGCGCGGACATCATCGCTCCTACATACGGAATTCCCCGGGCCGCGCCCAATACGCCGGTCAGGGACCATTCACCCCAGACCTGAGTCATCACGCCAGTAGCAGCTCCCAGAGCAAGCGGTGCAGCCGTTGCCTGAGCAGGCGCAGGTGCATTTGCGCCCCCGGCGTCAGGCTTACGTTTTTTAGCTGACTGGGCGTGCTGAACGACTTCATCATCTGCATGCTCATGCTGATGACCGTAACCGCAGCAGTCGTCCTCAACAGGCTGGGCAAAAATTGTCATCTGTCCAAAGTTATCAACGGGCTCTTCAGCTGTACCGGCATCAGTACAGCCTTTCTCTTTCAGACAGGATTTTGCATACACCGGCGTCACCCAGGGGGTGAGCGTTTCGGGATTGAATTCACGCATGGTCGCCGGAGGCGGCAAGGATACGGCCTCCGCAGGTTTAGCACTGGCTGATGCAGCCATAGTCCGCTTCACTTTGCGCATATACGACGCCGTCGTACCATACTCGACCTTCCCGGCCTCAAGCCGCAGATAGCTTCCGCCGCCAATCAGCGTGATGCGCTTCTTCCCGGCAAAAGAGATGTCACTCGCCGAGCTCAGCGTCAGCTTCTTCTCTGCAAACAACCGCAGGCTGGCGTTTTGCGCCTGGACATCTATTGCCCCTTCTCCGGATTTCAGGCTCAGTTGACCGCTCCGGGCAAAGAGCCCCAGTTTCTCCCCGGCCAGTGCGGTCAGATTGCCCGTCACTCCGGCGCTGATATCCCCCCCGGCGTTGACGGCGACATTTTTCGTGGCGGCCAGTTGCATATCTTCACCGCTGGTCAGCGCCATCCCTTCCGGGGCGGTCATCAGCAGCGCCTCGTTGAGCGGTTTCAGCCGCTGCGCAAACATCTGTATCTGACTGTCGACATCCGCCTTCAGCGCCTGCGCCTTTTCTGCGGCTATCTCCAGTTGTTGCAGTTGCTGATTAAGCCTGTCGATTTCCTTCAGCGCGGCATCCCTGTCCAGCGCCTCGCCCTGCGCCTTCGGCTGCGCGTCCGCGCTGACAAACAGCCCCTTTCCGGCGCGGATAACGCCATGTTCGTCGGTGCGCAGCTCTGCCCCCGTACCACGACGCTGTCCCTGGCTGTCCACCATGTGCCCGCTGTTGAGCTGCGACTTACCGTATTCCGTGGCGAGTTTGATGTGCTCTTCACCACGCCTGTCTTCCATCCGCAGCTTGTTGTTCGCAGGCGTGCGCAGCACGTTACGGGTGTGATTATCGCGGGTGACGTGGTCCGGGTGCTCAGAGTCATGCAGCGCACAGGCAATGTACGGCAGGTCAATATCGCCGTTGCTGTACGCAATCGCCACTTCCGTCCCGTCGGTGAGGGGCGTGTGCCAGCCCGACGTTTCACCGGCAGTCGGTTTCGCCATCCGCAGCCACAGGTAGCCGTAACCGGGGTCCGTCGCATCCCGGTCGAAGTCCAGCCTGACCCGGTAGCGACCCTGCTCGTCCAGGTGAGCGTATATATCGTTCTTTTCCCGGCTCTCAATCCGGGCCGGAAGCGTCCCCGGGATGAGCGGACGCGGGATTTCCGCCGGGCGGAAACAGTAACGTTCGGTGTAAGGCACCCCCCACACCGACACATGCAGACGGGAATTCCGGGCCCCCCGGAAGGTCACCAGGGTGAGGATAACGCCCTCTTTCAGGGCAGTAATGACATCCCCCTGCGGCTCCAGCACCTGCCCGGGCGTGAGGTGGCCCGTATTGCTGAACAGGTGAATACGGGCCGACCTGCTGAGCTCCCGCTCGTGATGGATACGCGCATAAAACGCGCCGGATTCGGTTTCCGGCTCCGGACTGGTGTCATCACCCGCGTCACGATAAGGGGCGGTGTAGCGGTAGTGTGCGCCGGTCGTCACGGCATCGCTTCGCACGCTGACCGTCGCATCCATCGGCATGGTGGCTGTCCGGTAGTTGTAATCCCGCGTGGCGACGGTGCCGGTGGCAATGTTGTGCCAGGTTCGCACATCCCAGACCGAGTCTGCCGCGCCGTCGAACAGACCCGATGGCTCGCTGTAGGGTAACTGCACATCAAACTGGTAGTTAAGCTGGCTGTCGGCCAGTATGCAGGTATCCAGACCGCGCACGTCGTCCATCTCCGTACGCCAGTAAATCCCCACCTCAGACAGAATGCGCTGGATAAACTGCAAATCCGTTTCCCGCCACTGGGTGATAAGTTCACGTGCCGGGTATGTTCGCTCCAGTCTGAATTCAAAATCAGGTCCTTCCAGACCGTGTTTACGCAGGACCTGCTCCACCACCTCCGGGACGGACAGGTTCTGAAATACGGCGCACTGCCGGGTATATCCCAGGAGCGTCAGGCGGGAACTGAGCGTGAGCCGGTAGTGTGACTGGTCACGGGAGGTGGAAAGCCATTCCAGGCGGGTTACCATGCCGTGGACATTTTTGCCGCCACGCATCCGCAACGAGGCATATTTCATCAGCACCTGTTCCGGAGGTATGTTCGCATGCAGGGAGGTGAACTCGATGTCCCATCTGAACGGTTCGCTCAGGGTTTCCCTGCCACGAAAACGCAGGACATCAGCTTTCACGGTGCTGTCATTGATATCCAGAACATAGCGGGTCTGTCCGTCAAAAAGCGCTGACCAGTTATCCATCACGTCACTCCTTTACCGGAACGAGGCTGAGCCAGCCATCACCCAGCTCAATCGTGCGGGGTTTGTCCGGGTCGAGGTCGTCGCGGGTCAGCACCAGGCGCCAGCGGTTGCCTTTCTGATCCGGTCGATTAAACAGCCCCACCACAGCCACGAACTGAGCGTCTTCATCCATAGGCACATTGAGCGTCACGCTGCCGTTGGGCATTACCAGCAGCTCTTTTGACGCCAGTACCTCGTCCTTAAGTACCGTATCGGCATTGCGCAGCAGTGCCTGGTAATCGGCGGCATCAACCGCTTTACGCTCCCTGAGCTGATAAACCCGCACCATCATCGCCAGTGGCGTCTGTGCGCCATCGGCGTTAATGGCCGTGCGCGGAGTAAAATCCAGATGCAGCGTTTTAATTTTCTTGTAGAAGATAGATTTCGTGATGCTGACCGTACCGTCCGTGACAGTCTGCGTCAGACCACAGCCTGCGAGCAGACCACAGGCAATAAGCGTCAGCGCCCACCAGCGGGTTATTGTTGCCATTCAGATGTTCCTTTTATCCCCTTCATATTTCTGGTTGCAGATGCGTTTGCCGCCTTCCTGAAACCAGAAGTATGAAGGGGAGAATTAATGATTGATGATTAGTCGAAGCGGTAATGTCCGTCTTCAGCGGGTGGTAACACAGACCATTGCAGCCCTTCATAGCAGCCCAGACTGACGGTGAGACTCTCCCGGCTATTGCTGAGTTTGCCCGCTTTCAGACCCAGCAAACCGGTACGGCCCAGTTGGATACGCCTGCCTTTGCCAAGGCGGGGCTCAGGCAACAACCGCACGGGTACGGTGAGGCGCAGTCGGGCGTCACTGCGGTAGCCGAGATAGACGCGCAGCAGGACCAGCAAATCGGTATGGAGGACTCCACCGGGTAACCAGCCTTCCGCCTCATCCGGATCCTCAGTCTCCAGCGTCACCAGTACCCGGCTGCATGCTTCCTTTGCCGTTTTACCCAGCGTGGCCCGCTGCGAAAGAAGGATGCGGTTTCCGGCCCCCAGCCCACTGCGATTATCGATATGGACCTTAACCGGATCGGGTTCGGTGATAATTGCGCGGGTAGTCGGTGCCAGCAGGCTCACCAGGGCCCGGATGCCTTCGGCATTGCGGGTGGGCAAACGCATGGTGCTCAGCAATGCCAGGAAACGGGAAACTGGCGTGGCCACCTGCTCCGCCGTGCCTGGTATACCGAGTCCCACCAGCCCCAGCAGACACTGTGATGTGGCATCACGACCACCGGCCTCGAACGTTGCCGGATAGGCATATTTTCGCCAGATCCGGTAATATTGCGTGGTGATGCGGTGGCTGAAAATATCCAGAAACGCGGTGACTACCTCATGGCCTTCGCGGCGCTGCGCAATGTCATCCAGCCAGGATGTCGGCAGAGGGGAGTCCACGCCATACATCCCGAGAAATGTCGTGCGGACCGTTGGGGGTAATGTCGGATGGTCTTCGTCAGTCTCCACCGCTTTCAGGGTACTGACCGGGAAACCCATACCAGGCCAGGGTCTGAATCGTACCGGATCGTCGCCCGGATGGCTGGTGGTGCCCAGTTTAGGCGCGTCCGGATTTTCCTGTTCCAGCAACTGGCAGAAACGATAAAAATTGGCCCGCCAGATATCTTTATTGAGTGTTAACGTCAGCCCGGTACGTGCTGGCTGTGATTCTCGCGCCATCTCAGTCGTTTCCCTGTCGGTTGCAGCACCAGCGTGAGCTGGTTAAAGAGGTGAATATCGGCATACAGCGCGAAGAACCGGTGCAGCATCTCGCCGAAGAGATTCACATCGCCCTCGCCTGCAAAATTATCCATATTCAGCGTGACCTCAATATCCACGCCCCGGAGCATAAACCCCTTCTCAAACCGGCGGATTAGGGTGTGCTTCACGGCGACTATCGCTTCAAGACGGCGTCGGTTCATCTCATCATCGGTCCAGTCATAGAGCGCCAGCGTTCCCCGCAGGACCTCCGGATTGTCCATCATGCTGAGGAAGTTTGAGCCGAGGTGACTCATCACCCGCCAGTGAAAACGGTCGTTTGCCGGGGGATACAGCGGCATCGTCGGCGCGGAGAGGTTCCGGACCATGACGGGCACTTTGCCTGCCTTGACAACCCTGTCAAGCAAAGTACTTTCCAGTGCCTTACGCGGAAGTTGGCCGTTGGTACCGGTTATTCGCATCGAGAGCGACTCTGGTTTTTCGGACAACTGTTCCAGTTCGAATGAGAGGCCACCGAGAATTAGCCAGGTGTCATACAGGCCAGAGGGGCCCCGTTTCACTCGGGTGTGGAAATAACGCTCAGGCGCATCGTGGCGCATCATACCGCCCCGGTGCCGGAAGCTGGTGAACGGCACATAAGGGTGTTTGCCATTCTTTATCGCGCCATGGATATTATCGACGCTGTAAATTTCGGTGTGACCATCCTGGAGCCGCAACGGCCTGAGCAGGTATTCGTTATCCAGCGGGTTAAGCGTCAGCGGGTCGGCTTCCAGGGTAAAGAGGTTGATAACCGGCGCACAGTGCAGGCGAAAGTTTTCCGTCTCAAAAGGCAGATCGGATGACCAGGCTTCACTGAGTACAATGTCGATTTCAAACCAGGTACTGGCCGCAGTGAGCCCGATGGTGTCGAGACCGCGCAGTTCAACGAACATAAACTTTGGACGGAAGCTGAAATACTCCAGCAGCAACTGGTAACCACTGAAGGCTGTATCCGCTTTCTTCCACAGGCCGTCATTGTCATCAAAGCCCATGGGTTTGCACCAGCCATCAAACTGATGACGTTCAGTATGCGTTCCGGCATGACGGGCATACATTGCGTGTACACGACGGGTCATTGCCAGATGCAACGCTGAACTGACAGGACTCTCCGCGTTAAGATAAATGGCGACCTTGTCGATCCCGACTTTACTCCAGTCCACTTTTTCAGGGCATTCGAAGTGCAGACGGATAGCAGAGCGGCCATCGGTTTCAGTATGGAGGCGAGCATCTGCAAGGTGCAGAGGTTGTAGCGGCACATCGCGGGTCGTCCGGTACTGACAGGCGGTTTTATGCGGCCCGACAGGACGAGACAGAACGGAAAAGCCTTCAGCCAGCATTTCGGCCTGACGCAGACTACGCCAGTCAGGCGAGAACTCAACGATGGCCAGCGACGGGATAGTCCGCATATAGTGCGGCCACAGCAGACTCACCAGCCCTTCAGTCAGTTCCGGCAGGTCATCATCCAGCTTTTCACGCAGACGGCCCATCAGGAAGGCAAAACCTTCAAACAGGCGTTCCACGTAAGGATCGCGTGCGCCGGTTTTATCCAAATTAAGCATCGCTGCCCGGTCCGGATGAGCCCGGGAAAACTCTTTACCGGCTTCTCGCAGGTAGCGCATCTCTGCTTCGTAATAGCGCAGGGTTAAATCATCCATGCACGGCATTCCTGAAAGTTTTTAAAAAAGAAAATTAGCCACAGAGCACCATGGCGCGGGCAGGGTCGATGGCAATCAGGCCTGCAAGTAAAGACTCCATCTCAGGCATCAGACGGGCTTTATCGGATTCGCTGCGACCAGCTTTCATGCGTAGCAGCTTCAGGCGGCGGGCCTGGACTTCAAACAACAGACCGGGTTCCCAGTCTCCCAGCGTCAGTTGTGGCGCACGGGTAGTCAATTCGCCAAGCAGATGAAGCGCCATATCGTTTCGGCCATACTGCTCTGCCACCCGGGCCATCAGCAGGCGTATCAACCAGCGGTGGCGTGGTGTGTCCATCCCCGGTAGGGACTGGAGCCAGGCAAGCGCCGCTTCGGGCCCTTCCATGTCTCCCTTCTCCATGGCTTCAGACTCAAGGAGCAGTACATCGTCAGTCTGACCATTAACGACGGTAGCCGATTTGTCACCGTACATCAGGCCTTCCTCATTCACTTTTTCAGCAATCCAGGCAGCGGTGACTTCGTCGGCAAAGGGGGTTCCGTCATTCCATGCCAGCCCTTCAAGGCCCGGGAGGCGTTTAAGCAGCAGCCGCAGATCGAGAAGGACGGAGTCTGTCCAGGTATCCCAGGGATGACCGGCATGGCTGAGCCCCTGCCAGAGGTACCACTGAAGATCGATCCAGAAATGGTTGACCCCTTCGCAATACATCTGGCTGGCCTGCTCAACCAGCTCAGTCCAGTTTTTCTGTAGATATAGCCGTTTAAGTTGAGCACGATACTCGGGTTTCGGCGGTACCAGGCGGGTGCGACCGCTACTGTCGAGTGGGGGGATCTGATCGACCGTATCCCACCGCACGGTCTTTATCAGCCGGTGAGAGGCAAGCCAGCCCTGCGGTTGCTCGCTCAGCCAGCGGGAAAGTAGCTTTGCCTGGTCGAGTAAATCGCGGCCCGATTTCACTGCTGACAGTTGCGGTGAATCCGGATGGGCAGGTTCACGCCCGTGCTCCTGTGCGCTGCTGTTCTGGGGGACTAGTGCTTCCATGCCACCTGAGCGTGCGAGACGGTTTTCCAGTGCAGTACAGAGGCCTGCAAACGAAGGCCTTTCCTCTTCAGACCAGTCCGAAACAACTGAGGCAAGCAGGTTAATGACACCGGTAGTCATTCCGGCATTATTGCTGTCCACCTCAGGCCATAACAGCAACGTATCGATGACTTTTGCGCTGTTCAGCCATTCCAGTGCAGCTTTACGGGCAATTGGGCGTTGCGGATGACATGCCTGCCCGAAGCGGGTCAACATCGCGACAAGAAGCAGTAAGCCTTCAGACAGTCCTTTTTCACCGTCGCGGCTGAGTCGGGCCTGAATGTACCAGGTCACCACACGAATATCTTTAGCACATTCGCAAAGACACTTCTGGGCCAGTTCGCACAGCAGCGCTGAATCGGTACCCGAAAGCTTATTAATCTCTTCGCGCATCAGCTGAAAATTATCGTCGTATACGGGATCGTCTCCAGTTTCAGGCCCGATGGTGAAAGGGTGCAGCCAGTTATCCCAGAACGACAGGGCATCATTTGCCCGAGAGATGAGGCGCTGCCTTTCTTCCTGGCTGGTGGCGCAAGCGGTTAACAAATCTTCCGGTGAACTCATTCTTTTTCCCGTTTGTTAGTCTCTTTCATAAACCTCACGACCGCTTCCAGAGAAGCGTCGTCCTTGCCATTGACGATTTGCGGTGGCTTCCGTTTCAGCAACATACTTTACTGGAGCTCTTCTGCACCAGGGGCGACGTTAAAGATAGCGTCGGGCAGCGTGAATCCATGTAACTTCAGTAACGCAAGAGGACCGTTGCCGAGCTCGCTGCGCATCACAAACTTCAGAGGATTGCCATCGGGGGTGCTCCACACCAGTTGCGTACGGCTCGCATCGAGAGGTGTAATCAGGGCTTTGTCCAGCAGGCGAATGAAACCCCAGTTACCCTGGTTACTGGCGTAGAGTTGCATGCCACTGTTGACGCTACGCCAGCTTAAATTTACACCCGGGTACCATGTGTTCCCCGGCCAGCTAAAGCTCTGCCAGCTTTCCATCTGATTAAAGTAATCAAGTTTTTGCTCATCAAGTGAGAGCTGTATACGGGCAACATCACGGGATGGACGAGCCATAAGCTCGAAGTGAACACCCGCATCGCCCTGAGCGAAGACGATATCTGACAGTTCCGCCAGTTGGTTAATGGCCCGGAGGAAATCCGGGCTGACAACCCTCCCCTGACTTGCGGAAGGATTAACGACCCAGCGATTCCCCTCCTGATGAAGTATCCCGCCAAGGTTAGTTTTCAGGAAGGTGGTGATTCGGCCCGAGTCGCTACGCAGGAACTGAGCCAGCAGCGGCAGGGAGGCATCGCTGCCGGTGGCTTTAAACGGATACCGCCCCGCAAAGGCCTTATTCCACTGTTCGACAATGGTCGACTGCCAGCGGTCATTGAGGCTATCTGCAGCCGGGGCAAGAACCTGCCGCCAGGCCAGGTCCAGTGGTTGCACAAACAACGACTGACCAAATCCGTTCCACTCCTGCCCCAGGCTCGCCGCAACCAGACTGCCATAATCGCGAGTGTCAGTCAGGTCGATGGCTTTACCCTGGAATACGGCCTGGGCCAGCATCTGCGACATGGCCTGCGGATCCGGTGCGCTGGTGACCTGCTGAAGCTTCAGCCGCACCTGGGTAACGCGGGCCAGCCAGGACTGGAAGCTAAGGTTACCGTTGATACCGGTGCTCTCTTTCCCTTCCATCAGCCCTATTAGCGGACCAAACACCCCATCGAGCGGGCCTTTAGGACCCTGTGCCTGTTCAATAAACTGTCTGGCATTTTTTTTCTGACCAATCAGCTTTTTCGCTGAATCCACTATCGAGTCAGCCAGTGCCTCACCCTTCTGCCCTGTTTTTCCCTGCCAGGCCAGTGTGTTCATCAACGCCACCAGCGGTGACTGGCGGACATCACCGATCAGACTGAGCTGGGCAATTGTTTCAGACAGTGACGAGGCTTCATGCCACTGAATGCTGTTGACCATGTTCAGCCAGGCATTGCCAAAATCGGTAAAATAACGTTCTGTCAGACGGGCCTTCAGCGCTTCCGGGGATATATCGCTCCCTGACTGATGGGTTTTATCCGTCAGGACCCAGTCGATTTCGTCACGGCGGGTTTTGACGACCTTGTTAATCGCATCCTGTACCTGCTCTTCCCAGGCCTGGCGCGTAAACATTCCGGGGACGACTTCGTCAGTGCTGAATACCGTTGAGGCATCGGTATCACCGGTCATATCGGCAAGCGTTAAATCAGGCCAGTTGCTGGCAACGCGCTTAAGCATGTTCTGGTACAACCCTGATTCAGCGTTACGCTGGCCTATCTGCTTGAGCAGGATCTGGCGTACCGTGCTGATTAATTCTGCATCGGGCTTAATTTTCCATTCCGGGTGTGCCGGGAGGTTCTGCGCATAAAATCCCAGTAGTTTTGGTGCCATTTCCTGCCACGTGCCATCCGGCACATTCTGGCGTTTCGGTAAGGCTTTCAGGACGTTTTTTGCCAGCCAATCTGCGTCTGCTTTGTCCGGACGGGCCAGCATCAGATAACTTTTAAGCACATCGTAGGTATGTTGTGTACCCTGTGTGCGAGCGTCACTGGCCGGGGGCAACTGCACAAAGGCGTTCAGTTGCTGCCTGAGATGGTCTGCGGTGGCATCTCTCATCAGCATGGCATTGTTACGGGCATACAGGGACCAGAACGCGGATAGCATGTCGCTGTCCTGATTAAGACCAAAGCGGGTGTACCACGGAGCACCGGTCGCCTCACGATGTTGCAGATGGGCAATCGCTTGCTGGAGGACGAGCTGGTTGTGCAGGCGTTCTGCCAGTGGTTTTGCAGTATCTGCTGCCTGCCTCGCCGTTTCCTGCGCCTGATAAATCTGGGTACGGTTAACGATCAGGGACAGCAGTGTACCGGCCCCCCACAGGACAATCAGGGAAAGCAGAATTAACTGCAGCATCTTCAGCCAGTCGAAACCCAGCTTCCTGCCGTTGACGGCATCACAGTCATCAATGACGGCTTTCCAGGTCGGTGTGTCGAGGCGTGTGTTTGGGACCAAACCGGCAACGGCCAGTTCAGGACTGAACATGACCCCCCGTAAACGAAAGACCGCAGATCCCTGCATCAGTCCGCTGAGCAAAACGGTCAGGCTAGCTCTCAGTTCGTGTCGCAGACGGGAGGACAACTGAAGCAGGCCGTCATGTACCGGATTATTCAGTATCTGTGTCATACCGGCTTTTTGCAGGCGTTGCGTCAGTATGGTAAACGCCTCATCCACCTCTTTTACTGTGCCTCCCGGTCCGAAAATAACCCCTATTGCAGCTGTTTCCGCTTCCTGCTGAGCACCCGTGGCTTTGTCAGTCAGCCACAGCCAGACAGGCGCCTGCAAGCCCAACTGGTGGTCTGCTTTCTGGCGACACCGCAAAAAGGCATCCCGTTCGATATCCGTCGGGAGGGCTGAGGTACGCATCACCTGAATGATGCCATCAACCGGTTGACCGGAACGCAGGCGTTTCAGTTTTGCAAGGAAGATCTCATCCGGAAGTGACTGGGCGTCACCGCCATAAATCAGCACGTTGCCGTCGCCTTCCTGCCATAGATCATGACACAGGCCCGGGGCCGCTTTATGGACGTCGTCCTGGTTACCCATCACCAAAAGGAGTCGCACCTTACTCTGCCAGCGGCGTCCATAGCGAAAGCACAGGCGTTCGGACACGGCCTCTTCACTGAAGACGGGTTCATCGTCCTCTTCTTCACTGGCAATGGTATCCGTCACCGGCGCAACAATCAGAGCCTTTTTCTGCCCCCAGTGTAAATACAATCCCGATTTACCCGCGAAGTCGAAAGACTTCTCTATCAGCCAGCCGAGTAAAAACAGCGCGGCAACCAGTATGGCGCAGAATGTGAGTATGCGCTGGTCGTCATACGGTCCAAATCCGGTGGCCGAGGCCACGTTTTCCGGAAAGGCATAAAACAGAAATGCCACGATGACCGTCAGAAAAAACGCGACAGTCACAACGGAGCCGATGAGTGTTTTGATTTTTACCTTAGACATTCCTGGACGTTCCCTTGCAAACTTCTTCTTTGGTGATGACGGTGACCCAGACGTCGTCTTTGTCAGCGGCAGGTTGTGCGGCGATAACCTGCGGGCCTCGTTGTTCAACGTCAGTATTGGCAAGCGTGATGGCCAGCCATGGAGCAGCATGGCCGGTATAGCCCAGCACGGGATCGATACTGGAATTGTCTTCTGAAAGGCTAAATTCCACTCCGCTCTCTTCGCAGGCATTATTCCAGCCGCTGCCCGACGTCAATGTGGGACCGGAGATCCAGCTTCCTTTGAGTTCATTAGGCCTGGTCTTCGCCCAGAGCAGCGCCCGGTTGAGCGTCTTTGTGAGCGTTGTTTCTGCTCCCCTTTCGGGGCGATGAAGGCGAAGTGCATCCGGCCAGGCATGGGTTTTGCGATTGCTGAATACCACCATTGAGACAGCATCAGCATCTTCTTCCCGGGGAGACGCCGGTAACGACAGCGTGATGGCAACCAGAATGCCCGGGTTGTCCCATCGCTTGTCCAGCCAGGCATCAAACGCCCCCAGCCCTTTTCCGGGCATCAGGCGAAAAATCCTGCCCGTCTTGAGTGATAGATCGGCTTTAAGCTGCTCTTCAATCAGGGGATACAGATCGTTATCACAATCCAGCACCAGCCAGCATGGCAGCGCGGGCGGAAGCGGCTTAACTATCCCCTCTACACGCGTGGTCAGTTTATTAACCGCAGCTTTCAGGGCCTTCGTTAAATCTGTCTGATATTCTGGTAATGCCGCGTATCTGACCGGTTTGTCACATCCTCTTGGGCGAGAGAAGTCGATAGCGGGAGCCGCGACTTTCATTGCCTTCAGTAGGTCATCGGCTTTGTTTCCGGCCGGACTCTTAATATAAGTACCGAGGATCCAGGCGCAGCGCTGACCGCGCAGAATTTCACTGTCAATGAGCGCTTCTCGCTCGACATTTCGGGACTCGGTCGCCACCTGTTCGGCTTTGTAGACAAAACGGCGTAAGCCAAAAATAAGCCCCCAGGTACAAAATGGAAGACCCAGAGCGGTGAACCAGAAGACAAATCCGGTTCGCTCTGACGCCCAGCACCATAGCGTGAGCGCTATGCCCCCCAGCATGACAAACGCGAGGAATAGCAGCCAACGGCCGGTGCCGGGACGCGCTACCTTAGGAGCCTTTTCAGGGATGGCATCCAGCCAGACGGGCATAATCAGGCAACCTTTGCAGCGGCAAATGAACTGATCAACATGCAACCACAGGCGCATTTGTGACCATGAAATGCAACCGGGATACCATGATCAAGATAATCAGGATTGCCTTCTACGATAGTTGTAGGGCCATGCCCCGGAACCGGACAGGACACTTTGTCGCCTTTACGGGCGACGCCGATCCCACCGAATTTCATCGTTTCGGAAGCGGTCATTACCGAACCACCGTGGGTGGTTTTATCACCTTTGCGGATTATCTGAAGCATTAATAAAGACCTCTATCGTTTAATAATTATCAACCGTCTTCATATAGGTTTTAATAAAATTATTTAGTTGTTTTACACCATCATATTCGCATTGATTTTCTATCAAATCTGTTCGTTGACCTTCCATTGAATAATATAATCCACATCGTTCTGAAATAGACTTCTTCTGGCTATTATAAAACGCCATATCAATTGAATACTCCTTGCCAGATTTTGTAATTACCTTCTCTAACTGGTTGGAAGGTGTCTCCTGTTTCACGTTTTACAGTTGACCTTTCTCACTGATATAAAGACGATAATGCCCTGCGAAATTTATTTGCTCATTGAGCTGCTTTTGTATTATTCTTTTCCATTCTTCGGATTTTTTGAGCTGCTCATTGGTTAAATTTATCTTTGTTGCAAATGGTCCATCACTTAAAGATATATTATAATCTTTAAACTCAGGGACATCCCCTTCGTTAGCTATAGTAGAAAAACATACAGCAATAATAAGATTAGAAATAAATTTAGCAGCCTTCATTTTTTGATTCATCAAGTACTCTAACCATATCATCAGGCTTGACATGAGCTTTATTTACACCATCATCCGAATATGTACAGGTATTTGCAGCGAGTGAATTGCCTGCAAATAACAACAATGATAAACACAGACTTAAATTGAGAGGCTTCATTAACTAGTCTCTTTATAAACTGGAACATCAAAAATCAGTTCATGCCACATCGAGTTTCGTGAGTGCCAGTTTGCCCGATTACCTAAATAACCTATCGTAATTTAGCTGATTAAGTCTTTTAAATTCTATTCAATAGGGTGAAATTTATCGATTTCATCCCCTTGGTTTGTGTAAATTTCTTGATTTCCCTTTTTTACCAAGATGCTAAAAGGTGTGAACTGAACGTCTTTACATTTTTCAAGAATTTTTTTGCTTATAGCGAATTTATAATATTTATTGTCAGTGTCATCTCCGCTGATGTTGATACATTCTTCAGGCGCTGTAGTCAGTTTATTCTTCTTAATGATATCTGGAATAATATCAAAAACCGTTTGTTCGTCACTTGATGGGCCACTTGTATATCCAGTATTTTTTAAATCTGATAATTTGAGCCACCCATCGACTGAATCGCCATTTTTCTTGAAATATGATGCAAACAAATATCCATTAAGTGTTGTGTATCCTGAAACAACATCACCATTAACTAAAAATAAATTATTAATCTTACATTGTTCACTTGGTGCGCTATTGAAGTAAAGTCTTGTTTTCGATACAACCTTAAATATATTCATAGAATGATCTATATATGCTTGCTCCTTCTCAGCTTTTTTGGACAGATCCGAACAAAAATCGTTAGCAAAGGAATAGCAACAAAAACTATATAATAAGATGGATAGAATGATTTTAATCATTTCAAACCTCTGCTTTTCATATAACTACCTTTCATTATAGAAATCAACTTCGAAGCATAATTAGGGTCTGTGGCATACCCTTTATTCTGAAGGCCATGAGACCATTTTTCAGGATCATCACTTTCAAATAGTGAGGTGTATCTCTTGTTTTCAGTTAAGAATCTAGTTCTGTCGGCTATACTTTCTTCAAAAGAGTCATATGCCGCAAATTTATCCTTGATTTTAATGTTACCTCCATTGATATGTTCAGTGGTCCATATCTCAACAAATTTCTGACCACTTTTAGCCTTTATTCCAAAGAGATTGAAACTATATGTCTTATTGTTTAAATCAACTGGAACCTTACGCCCATACCCCGATTCATCAATGGCCTGAGCAGTTGTTATTGCCGCTGGAATACCTGATTTTTCTTGTTCTTTTAGAGCGGCTTCGTAAACAGCATCAGTAAACTGTTGTTTGGTCAGCTTGCTCCAGTCTATATCATGCTGTAGTTTTAGAGCGCCAAGAAACATAATCGGGTGCATATGCCATAACGAGGGGCCCATCTTCTCCGTGGTGACATCCTGCATCCAGGCCATTTTATCGAGAAAATCTTCGCTGTACTTCTTCCATTCAGGGGCATCTTTCTTGAGAGCATTAAGGAACGGTTGCCAGATAGCATCGCCCTTTTTGAAGTACCAGTCGCTGGGATGCTTTACGATAGCTTTCTGTATGACGTCTCGATAGTCGGGGTTATGCAGCGCTCTCCAGTACTCCATTGGGGAATAGCGGTCGCTTCCGCTGTCAATTTTATCCAGCAGGCGCTGATAATTATGCTTCACGAGAGCATGACTGGTTCGCGTATCATCGGTTGCGGCCTGGTAGAGTGAATCGATGAGGTTACGGAAGAATCCAGTGGGCTGGTTCTTTCCATCCAGGTAATCAAAGCTGGTCGGTTCTGCGGTTTCAGTTCTGAAACCCAGTTTGCCCAGATCATACTGTGACAAAAGCTGTGGTTCAGCCTGCCCTTTGAGTGCATAAGCATTTTCTGGACGCAACTGCCAGTATTCCTGCCTGGTCGTCTTATCGATATCAGTTTGCACCTGACTCAGTGGCAGGATCACGGTCCTGGTGGTCACTCTGGTATCCTTTGTGAATGTACCAATTACAACCTCTTTTTTGTACAGCGTAAGGTCCGGAGTGTACTTCAGCCAGAGTGGGTTCTTTTCACCTACCTGTTCAGGATTTGTCAGGAACTTTTCCAGATTGTCGTCCATGCTCGTGCATTCGATATGCACCTGATAACGCGCCTCATACCCACCATCTTTTGGTGCCTGATAATACCCCATGTGACCAACAGGGTCACCGGCGCTAATGGCATAGGGTGTTGGGCACACTACCTCATCGAACTTCATTGCCTCCTTCGCTGGTGGCATAAGCTTTTGCCACCAGGAAGGCTGAGAGACACCGCTAGTTCCCGGGGAAATATTGTTCTTATCAACCAATATCCAGTATTGCTGACCGGGCTTAAAGGATGTTTTTTTGCCTTTTTTCAGTGCATCCTCTGACAAACTGACAAAGGTAACCAGGCCGTACTCACGGTTATTGAACGCAACGGTATGAAGACTTCCGTCAGACTTATTCCATTCTACAATTGCACCTTTAGGCATCGTGCCTTTTGAATAGCTGTCGCTGACATCTTTGTTCTTTGTGCTGGCAGACATCACCCACTCTGGATCGTAGGCTGAAAGTGAGTCCTGTAGGGTCCACTTTGTTTCTGCCGGATTGACACTATAGGCTGAATAGGGGGCCAGGTGCATGTACAGGGTATAGAAATGTAACCCGCTGGATTCCTTCTCCCCCGGTTGAATAAAGTGTTTAACCAGAACAAACGAGCCGGAAAAGTTCAGCGGACCAGATTCCCATGCAACCGTCTGATAATCCTTGCAGATACGATAAGCAACCACTTCGCCGTCAGCCATGCATCGAATTGCCTGCTCACCTTTAAAGGGAACCGGGAAATCCATCGCTTCAAGAGGAGCCTTACCACTCAGGGCGCACCATGGGGTCGTGGCTTCGGTGATATGGATCCCTCCATGCCACATCCCGCTGCGGCCTATCATATACAGCCCGGTGGATTCTCCCCCCAGATGTGAGAGGATCTCTTCCTGATTTTTAAATTCAGTTCCCCGGCTGTTGGAGGAGATCGGCCAGACAATTTTGGGTAACACAGACACGATTCACTCTCCTCGTCAGTCGTTAAAAGACTTGCTGCTGATTTTGTTTTCCTGAGTGATATCTGTCAGGCTGAAATTTGGCGTTTCGTTGGGGAGATTTGCGCCGGTGCCCGGTACCAGATAGTCAGACGTCTTCATAATGAACTCACCGGTTGAGCCATGTTCAATGCCGTTCTTACTCAGCCGCAGGTAAGACCCGCCACCGTTCAGCGTCAGCGTTTCTGGGGTACTGATAATAATTTCGTCTTCACTGCTGGTCACCGTCAGCTGCTTTTCGGAAAACAGGGCCATCGTGTTGTGCTGAGCCTGAATGTCGATGTCTCCCTGGCTGGCAATCAGCTTCGCCCCTTCTTTGTGCACAAACATCCCCAGGGCTTTTTCTACCGATACGGACAGATTCTTCATCGCCCCGATATCAAGATGCTGACCGGCATTGATCATGGTATTGCGGGTGCTGCTGAGCTGAAGGTGTTCACCTGAGGTCAATGCCACCCCCTGCGGGGCACTCCCCAGCAGCACCGCAGACTGGAGATCCCTGATTTTGTCGGTCACCAGACTCATCCGGGTATTGATGTCGCAGACCAGGGCTCCGGCGGCTTCCGCGGCGCTGTTCAGCGCCTGCATCTGGCTGTTGGCCTGGTTCATCTGGTTAAGCGCAGGGGCCATTTCCAGCACCGGGCCCTGCGCTTTGGCCTGGGCATCCGCCGTCAGGAACAGCCCTTTTGCCGCACGTACTGCGCCAAACTCGTCAGTACGCAGTTCAAAACCGGCCCCGCGTTTTTCACGCTGGCCGTTGACCAGATGCCCCATGTTCAGCTGTGTTTTGCCATATTCCGTCGCGAGCTTGATATGCTCTTCCTGGCGCTTATCCTCCATCCGCAGTTTATTGTTCGCCGGCGTGCGCCACACGTTCCGCGTGTGATTGTCACTGGTGACAGGGTCCGGATGTTCTGAGTCATGCAGGGCATAAGCGATGTAGGGACGATCCGGATCTCCGCCGTCGAATACGACGGCCACTTCAGTTCCCTCAAGAAGCGGCGAGTGAAATCCGCAGGTATCACCGGCATACGGTGTCGCCAGCCGCAGCCACACACAGGCATAACCCTGTTCAGGACTGCTGCGGTCAAAGTCCAGTTTCACCCGGTAGCGTCCCTCCGGGTCGAGCCAGGAATAGATGTCGCCTTTCTGCGTGCTTTCCACCCGGGCAGGCAGCGATCCGGATATCACCGGACGACTGAGCAACGCCGGACGATAACAGACGGTTTCGCTATAGGGGATGCCTTCAAACTTCAGAGTAAAGCTACTTTTGCGTGAACCGCTGGTGCGCACCGTGGTGATGACGATGCCTTCTTTTATGGCATCAGGTAACGGGCCGTCCGTTTCCAGTACCTGGCCCGGGGCCAGAAGAGGGCTGGAGGAGTGTCCGCTGACGTGGTATTGCGCGTTCAGAATGCGTTCGTGGCGCAGACGGGCGAACCAGGCGCCGGTTCCGGGACTTTCTGTGTCACCTGCTGTCAGGAAGGGCTCCGCATAGTGATATATTTCCCCGGTGGTGATCCCTTCCTTACCGGGAAGGCTTTCAGCGCTGTCCTGAGGCGTCAGCGCTTCACGGTAATTGTAGTCCCGGGTGGCCACACTCCCGCTCACCACGTTGTATGCGGTCTGAATATCCCAGATACTCTCCTGACCGCTGTCACTCATCCCGGCCTGGTTACGTAATGGCAGCGTGACGCCAAATTCATACTGCTGCTGGCTGTCCTGGAATATCACCACGTCCTGTTCAGGGCGGCTGTCCATTTCATAGCGCCAGTAAATGCCCACCTCCGCCAGCAGGCGCTGGATAAACTCAAGGTCAGTTTCCCGCCACTGGGTGATGAGCTCCCGGGAGGGGTATTCGCGGGAGAGCCGGAACGCAAAATCAGGCCCTTCCAGACCGTGTTTACGCAGTACCTGTTCAACCACTTCAGTGACTGACTGATTGAGGTAGATCCCGCTCCCTTTCGTATAGCCCAGAAGGGCGATTCGGGGAGCGATCGTCAGTGCGTAACGGGTATCATCATTCGAGGTGGACACGCGGCGAAACGACTCCACTACACCAAATACCGTCCGGACCGGTAATGCCGGCGTCCCGTCAAACATCGGGGTCTGGAAGGTGAATGACGCGGGTTTCAGCAGTAGCGTGTCGCAGGCAATATCCGCAGAGGAGCAGGTGACCGCCACGTCATACCGCCAGGGCTGGCTGAGGGACTCAACCGCGCTGTAACGTAACACATCCAGGAAATGGTCGCATTCATGCACATCAACCCGGTAGCGTGATTGCCCTAAAAGCTGATGTACCAGGCTGGTAGTCTTGTTGGAGAGGGAACTGCTCATGACGGCTCTCCTTCTGCCTGTGCATCAAACGCCAGCACAATGCCCTCTTCATCATCCCAGGTCAACTGTAGCGAGGACGGCTTTTGTTTTGCCGCCATATGGCTTAATAGCTGCTGGCTCAGAACCGGCAGGATCTGCTGATTAAGCAGGCTGTCCACATTGCGGGCACCAGTATCCGGCAGCAAACACGCCTTCGTCAGCGTGTCGATAAGACTCTCGCCAGTGTGAGTGGAAATGCCATAGTGGCGTTGCAGACGCGTGCTCACCTGTGCGAGCTTCATGCCGACGATGGTGCGCATGGCATCCATTGCCAGCGGGCGGTATATCACCGTCTGGAAGCGAGCCAGCAGCGCTGGCTGGAAATGATCGCGCAGGATCGGGCGTAACAACTCATGTAGATCGCTCTCAGTGGCTTCTGGTTGCTCTTCCAGCAACTGCATCAGCGGGTCACTACCCAGGTTGGACGTCATCAGGATCACGGTATTGCGAAAATCAATTTCACGCCCTTCCCCGTCCCGCATAAAGCCCCGGTCATAAACCTGATAAAACAGGTTCATTACATCCCGATGGGCCTTCTCCACTTCATCGAGCAGCACCACGCTGTAAGGACGCTTACGGACTGCCTCGGTGAGAATGCCGCCCTGACCATATCCCACATAGCCTGGAGGGGAGCCTTTCAACTGCGAGACCGTGTGCGGTTCCTGGTATTCAGATAAGTTAATGGTAATGAGTGATTTCTCACCACCATACATGACGTCAGCAAGCGCCAGCGCAGTTTCTGTTTTGCCCACTCCGCTTGGGCCCACCAGTAAAAACACCCCCTGCGGTCCGTTTTCCGGCGTCAGGCCGGTTTTTGACGCCCTCAGGCGCTGGGCAATGGCATTAAGGGCAGGACTCTGGCCGACTACACGGGTTGCCAGTTGCTTTTCCAGCGTCAGCAATTCGGTTTGCTCATCTTTCATCAGCGACGAGAGGGGAACCCCTGTCCAGTCGGCGATAACGGTCGCAATGGTGCGAACATCGACATCCAGACCCAGTAATGGGCTGTTATTCTGAACCCATAACAGCTCCTGCTGAAAAGCGGAGAGCTCCTCCTGGCGGCTGATGTCTGCCCGGCAGGCTTTCAGCGAGTCGGTAAGCAGCTTTTCTTTCTCATATTGGGATTGAAGGGCTACTTTTTGCTGGTTGAGTTCCAGAGTGAACTGTTCGATCTTCGGCAGACGGCTGGCATCAACGGCGTTGCCCAGAGCAATATCTTCCAGCAATTCCTGCTGTTCCATAGCCAGTGATGTCAGTTCGGCCTGTAACCGGGTAAGTTGTTCCGGCAGCGTGTCCAGGCTCATGCGCACCCGGGCTGCTGCGGTATCCAGCAAGTCTACCGCTTTGTCAGGCAACTGGCGTCCGGTCAGGTAACGGCGGGAGAGTGTCACCGCTGCGCGGACGGCATCGCCGGTAATATGCACGCCATGATGTTCAGCATAGCGGGATTTAAGTCCACGCAACATCAGGCAGGCTGTGTCATCATCAGGCTCATCAACCTTGACCATCTGGAAGCGGCGCTCCAGGGCAGCGTCACGCTCGAAATACTGCTTATATTCACTCCAGGTGGTGGCGGCGATGGTGCGCAGTTCGCCACGGGCCAGAGCCGGTTTCAACAAGTTAGCCGCATCCGCGCCCCCCGCCTGATTACCCGCCCCGATAATGGTGTGCGCTTCATCAATAAACAACAGTACCGGTACCGGAGAGTGCTGTACCGCGTCGATGATATTTTTCAGTCGCTGTTCAAATTCACCTTTCACCCCAGCACCTGCCTGTAGCAGACCGAGATCCAGTGTTCTGACAATGACCGGCCTGAGGCTTTCAGGGACATTTCCCTCTGCAATACGTAAAGCCAGGCCTTCAACTAATGCCGTTTTGCCGACACCTGGCTCGCCCACGAGGATCGGATTATTCTTACGGCGTCTTGAGAGAATGTCCACCATCTGACGGATCTCGTTATCACGTCCAAAGACCGGATCAATCTTTCCTTCACTGGCCCGAGCCGTGACATTGACCGTAAAGCGGTTTAGTACGGTGTCACCCTGCACTGCACCGGGATTTTCGGTCTTTGGCATTTCCCCCTGCAACGGTGCTGCCCTGCCAATAACTGTCACATTACTTACAGTGCTACTGGACGCAATGTCATGGCGCTCGTCTGACTGGACTTCCAGCAGGGGGCGCAACTTCTCAAGTTGGCTGGCGGTCAGGGTCATTAAGGGCCAGATCCCCTCACAGTGCGTCAGTCCGGACGTTTCAACCATGGCAGTGAGCAGATGAACGCTTCGGATCTGCTCATCACCGGCAAGTGTAGCCGCAAGCCAGGCCTGTTTCAGCAGGGACTGGAGAGCGGCGGACAGTTCGGGTCTGCTACGCACTGAACGGGGCTGAGCGTCAAGCCAGCTCAGGAGTGACTGCCAGACAGCATCCATATCCCACTCATACCGGCGGGCAAGCACGGTTAGGTCCCCCTGGCCTTGCTCCAGTAACTTTAACAGCCAGTGTTCAGGGGTTATCTCTGCATGCGCCCGCGTCTGGCACAGCGACGCCGCACCTTCAAGGGCTTTCGCACAATAGTGATTTAAGCGACGTAGCAGAATGGAGGACTGACTTTCCATATCGGATCTCTCTTTACGGTTGTATTCAGGTTCAGGACACGCTACCGCCACTCGCTGTTTCCCTGTAATAAGGTGACCAAAGCGCACAAGGTCAGAGGGCTGGTTTGAAAGTAACTTTTGCGGTCACCAGACAGATGACCGCAAAAATTACCTGACGGGCTGGCATGTGCCAGCCCGTTTGGGCATTACGCAGTGGTACGTTCGTTCCAGGAGTCTGAATGAATGATGTTGCCGTCTTTATAGGTCCAGGTGATTTTTTCGTAGCGCAGTTCGATCTGCTCAAGATGGTTATGCTTCTCAAAGGACGAATCCTTGATGTCGTGCATTCTCGGCGCGACCTTCACCAGCTTGACGTTTTCCAGTGTGGTGTTGAAATACTCAACCTCCTGGCCTGCATCGTTGATCTTGTACCACTTGAACTCCGCTGACTTCAGGGTCTGCCCGGTGGTCACCGCCTTGTAGAGGTACGGGCTGGATACGTCGATTTCCTTGGTAAACACGAAGGGCGTGTGGATACGCGTACCGGTCAGCTTGCCAGTGTTGTTATCGGTCGGGATGTACAGGGTGTGTTCCTGAGCGACAACTTCGATGCTTCCTTCACGATCTTTCACATCTACGGAACCTTTAATATAAAGGTCGCCATCGTCTTTCAGCCACAGATATACTGGGATTGCCATGTTTACTTCTCCATTTCTTGAGTTAAAACGTCACGTTTATCCTGTAACGCTGGTTTTGTGCCTGGCAGACGACAGGCATCAGCCTGCGGTACCAGACTGATCTCGACACGCCGGTTATGCGCACGGCCATCAGGCGTATCGTTTGAAGCAATCGGTCGGCTGTCGCCGTAACCCTGAACGGCGAAACAACTTTCCGGGACGTCTCCGGTATCGCGCATCCAGTTACGGACGGCCTCAGCCCTTTGTAAAGACAGGATCTGATTGAGTTGTACACTGCCGGTATTGTCGGTGTGGCCGCTGACCACGATAAGCCAGCCCGGTCTGGCTTTAATCCCTACCAGAGCGTTAACAAGCAGCTTCGTCGAGCCGGATTTCAGCGTCCAACGACCTGTATCGAATAGTGACATGCTGTCGAGTCGGACGATTTTCGGCTCCGGCTTCGTGGCCTTCGGTTTGATTTTTGGCGGTGGTGGTGGAATGTATGTATCAATGGCCTGTTGCAGTGCCAGCCACAAACGTTGTCCCGGATAATAGCCCAGGCTGTAGCGGAAGGGTTCCCCCTGCCGCTGCCAGCGCTCCAGCAGGAGCGCATCCTGTTTCAGTGCAGTCAGTGCTTCTGCTTTAGGCCCGTAATGGTTCATTGGGATCGCGTTCCAGCGCTGTAAATCGGCACCCACCTGACGGATCAGATCCCGGTTGTTGAGTACAGACATGCCCAGTGCCGCCAGGGCACAAAGCCACATCAGCAGAACAAGACGACGGGTTCGCTGCCCCCCCTGTACGGGGAAGGCAAAAGGTGCCAGTAGCGGCAAAACAGCATCCGGAAAATGGCTGGCAGGAGCAGACTGTACGTTCTGCCGGGAAAACTGCAAACAGGTGCGGGAACATAGCCAATTGGCCCAGACGGAGTGCGCTTCAGGATTAACGGTACCAAGACGCAATGCCACGGCAAAAACGCTCACAGGAGGCGTTAGCCGGTCGGTTTTCTCCAGCTCATCGAGCAGGGTCGTGCGGATAAATGAAAATGCCTGGCTGAGTGCCGGAAGCGCCATGATATTCTGACTTTCCTGCTGCCAGTCGATGCCTGCCTGCGGCGAGCCATTTTCCGGACACACTATCGGTTTGTCACCGCGAACGATCACCCATGGCGTTTCCGGCCCGGAAAATGCTGTACTCACCACAACCGGCAACGCAAAACCCACCAGCGAATTTAGCTGTTTACTCTGCTGACGCAGCATTTTTAGCGTAGAGCGCAGGACCGCTTCATCCTGATGACTGTCAGGCCGACAGATGAACATCACCGAGAGCTGACCGACCTGCCGTGGGAACTGAGCCTGGATACTGTGGACAACCTCGGTCAACTGACTGACGTCACCTGCATTCAGCCACCAGCCCTGCGCTGTTTTACGCAGCGGGTATTCTTGAAACAGCGCATCCAGATGATCACCGCACACAAGGACCACGGGACCCAGGTTGTCCAGTAATGGCAGATCAACCGTTGCAGCGGTAGCGTCGGGTTCAGTCTTCCCGCGTCGGCAGCTTTTCAAAACATACCAGCACGCCAGGGTCGCAATCAGTAGTGTGGCCAGGCTCTTAAACACATTTCCGGCCTGGATGAAAAACCAGAGCAACCACAGCAATGTGACCCCCCCCACAAGCGTATGCAGGGCAACCGGGAAAATGGCAGATTTACGCATTAACCATGCAGCTCCAGTATTTGCGCTGACAGCAGCGACTGAAGCCACAGGTGGCCTCCCCACCAGAGCACGCCCGTGGTGATCACTGCCAGTGCAACCCAGAACCAGACAGAACGCATCAGACTCCAGCGGTGTTTACCCAGGCGGTGAACAACCAGAGACAGATTTGCATCAGGGGGCGCAACTCGCTCGGAAAGCGCTTTGACCACCTCATCCCGCTGCGTCTGGCTGACAGCGTTAAGGCTGAAAAGCCCCTGAAAACCCAGGGCAATCACGCGGTGATAGCAGGTCAGAACGGCCATATTAGGTGCAGGCTGACACAGGACTTCTGCAATGAGATCCCAGAGCGCCTCGCCTGCCTGAAGTGAACCAAAGAAGCGGGCCTGTAACGGTGCCTTGCGCCATGCCACCTGTCCTTCATCAACGATAATTTCTCCACCGTCTTCGGTTTTTTCAGGCTTGCGGCTCATTACCGTCTCGTCCAGTAATGCACACTGTGCGTAGGAGATATGCTCCACACTAGCATCGTCGTATCCAGCGCAAGCCAGTGCCTCACGCACACGTTCAACCTGCTTAACACATTTGTCGTAAAGTGCGCTGCCATTATGGGTAACGGCGCCTTTCTTCAGCATGGTGACGATGAGCCACGTCTCCGCCATCAACTGGTCGATATCGACTTCCTGTTTCATGAGCGCAACACCGCAAACAGTTCAAGCTCCAGGGCACCAAGTAACTCGGGGACATAGAACATACACACCCCCTGCTCCTGCATTTCATGCGCAGCAGCGCTTTCCATATCAAGGGCGAAATACTGGTTTTCCATACGTACCGGCAATGCTGCAGGTATCCTGCTTACCGGGATCAGCGGAATACCCCTGAGCGCCGCACCATAAATGGTATTGACGTCATCAGGGGACCCGGCCTGACAGAGTGAAGGGAATTGGTCGGCAATCTGCCAGGCCGGGATATCTGAGCGTACAGAGAGATAAAGGTCGGCCTCTTCACGCAAACGGATATCGTGAAGATTTGCCCTCCAGCTCTGTCTGTCCGGTCGGGACATCTCCAGTGCAATAACGCGGGATGGCAGACTTGTTTCCAGTAGTTCTGTAACCAGGTCAAAGAGCGGAGGAAAAGCGTTGACTGGTTCAGCATGGTCATAACCAGGGATAGCGTCCAGATCGTAATCCAGTGAGAAGGTCAGCATGCTACCTGCCAGACGAGCGAGTTCAACCCATACCTGTTCAGGTGGTCGTGCCGGGAAACGTTCGTATTCCGCCAGGACTCTGGCGTGAGAATTCAGCGCATTCAGCAACCAGAAAAGGGAAACATCGGCGACGGCAAAATCGGCAAGTCTTTCGTTACTTTCACGGCGCATCGCCATCAGACGCTGGCGTCGGGAACGTAACTGGCGATTGAGCAGCACCAGACGTTCGCGAAGAACCGGGCTTGTCGCAAATGACGCAACAGGAGGAATAAAAGACGGATCCAGTCGCCACGCATTTTGTCCATCCCGGATCAGTCTTGCTACCGGGCAGACGTTCCAGGCGTCATTACTTTCATGGGCAAACCGGATGGTGTAATTGAAACGAGCCACGGCCATGGACTCTTCTTCAGAACCAAAGGCATCCGGTATGGTTATCCATTCCTCCCGGTAACGAAGCGGACGGTCAGCGGCAATGCCTTCCTGTTCAACATTAACAACACCAGGCTGCATATGAGGGAGTGCGATAACGACCGTTACTGCATCCATGCCAGCCAGCAGAACCGGATCTAACTCACGAGGAGGTGGAGGCAAGTCGCTTCTTTGCGCATCAATCAGCGAACCATCTTCCAGCCAGAGACGCAGTTGGGATATCTGGATCAGACCCGATGAAAGAAGGCTCTCATTAAACCCGATTTTTTCCACTCCCCATGGGAAAGGAGATGCCAGTGCTGAAACACCAGCATTGCGAAAAGACTCCCACTCAGCCTGCTGCTGGAACTGCTGAGGAGACAGTAAAGCCCCCTCGTTCCACAGTGGACGATAAATTTTCATCCCTGCCCCTGCCTTATGCTTTTGCTTTCGGCATCTGAGATACAAGAGAAAGATTGACGTCCATGCCTTCGACCTGGAAGTGTGGGACGGCAAAGAGTTTCACGCGGAAGAAACCCGGGTTATCCTCGATGTCTTCAACGATGACTTTGGCATCGCGTAGCGGATGAGAGGCCTGGAGGTCATCGCTCGGGTCGGTCATTTCAGTCACCAGCCCTTTAACCCAGGTATTGAGCTCCAACTCCAGCAGGCGACGGTCCTTAGTGGTACCAATATTTTCACGCTGGATGAGCTTCAGGTAGTGCGCGATACGTGACAGCAGGAAGATATACGGCAGACGAGCATTGATGCGGCTGTTGGCGGTGGCGTCCGCCGTGTCGTACAGCGCTGGTTTCTGGGTTGAGTTGGCACTGAAGAAACAGGCGTAGTCGCGGTTTTTGTAGTAGCTAAGGGGAATGAATCCCAGATTAGCAAATTCAAACTCACGGGTTTCCGGGATCATGACCTCTGAAGGGATTTTCACCTGATTACCGGTGCCAAGGTCATACAGGTGGATGGGTAAGTCCTGAACCGCCCCGCCCGCCTGAGGCCCACGAATTTGCACACACCAGCCATTATTAATGAAGCTCTTCACCATGTTAGCCGCAAACGCAAATGACGCATTGGTCCACAAATACTTCTCGTGGTCTGGCCCCTTCACTTCTTCAACATAGTTGAAGCTTCTGACTGGCACGGTGTCCGGACCGTAAGGCAAACGTCCCAACACACGCGGCATAGTAAGCCCTATATAGCGGGAGTCCTCAGACTCACGGAAGGCCTTCCATTTAATATACTCGGCGCGATCAAAATAGTTTCCGATGTCTTTGATTGCTGCTACTTCTTCCATACTGTTTTTATGGAAAAATTTAGGGCCGACAGAACCGATAAACGGCATATGTGCGGCGGCAGAAACTTTTGATATATTGCGCAGCAGCGCTACATCCTGAGCGGAAGAGTCAAATTCATACGACGAGATGACTGCAGCAATGGGTTCGCCACCAGGCTGGTCGTACTCCATCGAATACGTGTGATGGTACAAGCCTGTCTGGATAATTTCTGGCGCATCTTCAAAATCTTGTCTGAGATCGTCCTTAGAAACGTCAAGGATCTCGATTTTCACATTTTGGCGGAAATCAGTGCGATCTACTGTATGCTTTAGTCCCCGCCAGAGTGATTCTACACGCTGAAATTCCGGGTGATGCATGACCTCATCCAACTGGCGGCTAATTTGGTGGTCAAGTTCTGCAATATGCTGGTCAAGTAAGGATTTATCCAGCTTCTCAACCTTCTGACCTGATTTAGAAATGACCTGCATGAAAACCTGAATGGCAGCGGTTACTCGCTCATCTGCCGAGGCATCGGCCATGATACTGTCATCCTGATATTCAGTTATGTCACCCAGGCGAGATACCGGATTCAAATTAATTTTTTCAAACAGTGAAGCATAAACACCACCTGCGGGTGCATCCTTCAGTACAGTTGTCTTACCCTGTACTGATTGAGTTTCAGTATTTACAGACATCAGCATTCTCTCTGTTAATCCATTAATAAAATCATGCGAAAATTATTCCGCTGGTGCGAGGGCGTTCAATTCATCTCTCAGTTCCTGAGACAGTGCGGGATCTTTTAGAATAGATTCAAGAGATTTGCGGAAGTCAGCGTTGTCTAACAGGTTGGATTTTAAATCTCGTAATAAATTACGCATTGCCAACATTGCACGTAATTGAGGAATCTGCCTTGCTACGGCTTCAGGCTCGAAATCTTTAATACCAGAGAAATTAAGTTTCACATTCTCTTCTGAACCATCTTGTAATAGCGTGTTCTGAACAGCGTAAGTGACATTTGGGTTAAGCTCTGAAAGGACGCTATCGAAATTATTCTTATTTATATTGATTGGGCTTCTCTCTGATACTGGGCGGTTTTCTTTTCCATTACTGAAATCACCCAGGGCCAGTATTTTCAGTGGGAGTTCTACTTTCTTCTGAGCAGACCCTGTATGCAGGTCAAGCTGGATGTTAACACGAGCTTTAGGTATCTCGCTTTGGAAGGTCGATTCAGCCATATCATTCCCTTAATACTTTACAGTTGTGACAGATCCTGTGGGGTTTCTTTACAAAATCATGATAGAGCAAAAGACCGATATTAATCAAATTTTCAGATCAAAGATCTGACATTAGAATAATCTTAAGAATATTATTCTGCGTATTGACAACTTACACTACCGGGAACTGCGTATAAAACCTACATATAAGCTAGTTTTGGCTTGTTCATCAGTGGTTTTAACTACCAGTAAACAAACATATAGACAAACGTGACATAAATAAAATTAAATTGATCTGCGTCAATGTTATTTTATTACGCCGCTATTACTCGGAGTGAAGAGAATATGCTGTTTTGAAAAAATTGAGATGAGTTTTACGAATTAAAAAAAATCACGCAAAATTCCTAAAAATAATATTGATTGCATGGTGTGAAAATTGCAACAAAATGATTCAATTAATTTATTTCGTGAATGAGAGTTGTGGTTCACCTCTGTTTTTCATTATAGAAAAAATAATGTCGCTTATAATTCCATAAGCGCCAGCAGGTTTTGTTTTTTGAACTGCTGCGAATGTTTGTTGGTATAGTCGCAGAAATTACCTCCAGATTTTCCGTTTCCTTATCAACCGCTTTTATGCTCCTCAACTCCAGTCCCGGCAGGTACAGCGCATGCTGCGTCTGCGTGCTGCTGCCGGTGTTCTGCACACTCACCTTCAGGCATCGCGGGCTGCCACCGTCATACCGGTAGCTGTAGCGACTCGCAATCAGCGCTAGTTTTGGCTCACATTAACTGCAAAGGAAATTTATATACATCCGGCCTTTCGCTATCCCGCCCTGAAGTTGCCCATCCTGGCGGCATCTTCCTCGTTACTGTATGATTCCCAGTCCAGTCAGTCTGACTGGCAGCATAACCTAAACAGGAAAATACCATGAGCACTTCGTTGTTCAGTAACACCCCGACGGTCACGGTCCTCGACAACCGCGGACTGACCGTGCG